>NZ_JOCF01000025.1 GCF_000720635.1 Streptomyces sp. NRRL WC-3742
GGTGGAGGGAGTCAGGGTGATGGGGATGGGTGGCCGGCGGGTGGCGGCTGTGGTGGTGGCGGTTGTGGTGGGTGGGGGGGTGGGGGGTTGTTCTTCCGGGGGGTCGAAGGGGGAATCGGCGGCCACGGGGGCGGGGGTGCCTTCGGCTGTGGTGACGGGGGGTTCGCAGGCGCCTGCGAGTGCTGCGGGGGCGGCGGTGCCGACCGGGGCGGCGTCGGTGTCGGCGGCGGCGTCGAAGCCGGCGGCTCCGGTGGCGGCTGCGCCGGGGGCGGATCTGGAGGCGGTGCTGCTGGACGACAAGGTGGTCGGGCAGGTGCTGCCGGACGGCAAGGCGATGGCGGGGTGGGACGAGGAGCGGCGGCGGGTTGATACGGCCGACCACAAGATCACCTGTACGGCGGGGACGAACCTGTGTGCCGGGAAGCCGTTGAGCGGGCAGGTGCGGTACTCGTCGGGGGACCAGGTGGCGAGGTTCCTGGTGGACACGCTGCCGAGCCGGGATGCGGCGAAGGAGCGGTTGAAGGAGTCGTACGCCTCGTACGCGGCGGGGTCGTTCCAGAAGGTGGACACGCCGACGGTGGGCAGTGAGAGCCAGGCGTTCCAGGGGCAGGGCGGCGGGAACGACGGGGTCAGCATCGTGTGGCGTTCGGGCACGGTGGTGGCGAGCGTGAGCACCGAGGGCGGGGCGGGGGACGTGGTGGCGGCGCGGAAGTTCGCGGCGATGCTGGCGCAGCGGATCGAGCAGGCGCAGGAGGGGAAGACGCCCGACGCCGTGCTCGGGGCTTAGGAGCGGAGAAGGAGGAGGCCCCGAGCCTGCGGGGAGTCAGCTGTGGCGGGGCTCCCAGCGGAAGAGGCGGCGGCCACGGAAGCCCTCCGCGACGAGCATTCCCTCCGCGAGGACGAACAGCACGGCGTCCCCCCGTGCCCGGGCCGGTCAGGACACGGGCGTGATCGATCCGGACAGGCCCGGGCAGCGCACGCTCAAGCCCGCCGCTCACCGCACCGGGGGCGGGGGTGCGCCGCTCCTGCGGACCGCCGTCCGGTGCGCGCAACTGGAGTCGAATGACGTGCACGCAACCAAGACTGACGGATACCCGGGGTGGATCGGGCCACGAACGGGTGTCAGAAATCTGTCAGGCAGCAAGATGCCACGGTCGCCCGCCCAACCGGCCCGCACAGTGCGGAGATTGGGCGAACGACGGATCGGGTCGTTCACAACTCGCCCATTCCGTGGGCAGTTCATCTCCGCGAGAGCGTTCTACCGTCGTACAGCTGACGCTGCGCTGACCCCCTCGAAGGGGGTGCGCGCACCTCGCCGGCTTCTCGTCGGTCGCCGAAGGCTGGGGGAGACGCCCGCTCATCCGACGTGATCCGAAAGACACGGTCTGGGACGGCCGAGGCCCCACGGCCCCCGGACCTGCCCGGGACCCACCGCGGCCCGGAGGACGGGCCATGGGCGCTGGGCTGCGCAAACGGATGTCGGCCGGGCGTGATATGTACTCAGTCTGGGTGGCCGCTGTTCGGCCATGCGAATGATGCCGATGATGTTCGAGGGGGCCATGACATGCCGCTGTTCCGACGCCGCTCCGGCGGGGAGGGAACGCAGAGCCGAGCGGGGCTGTTCGGTTTCGGCCGGCGGGCCGCCGAGGCTCCCACGGGCGCGCCCACGGGCGCGCCCGTAGCCGGGTCCGCGTCCGCGCCGGGGAGCAGCCGCGCGGCCACGGGTTCGGCGCCACGGATCGACCCCGCCTTCGGGGACGAGGCCGTGCGCCTCATGCTGGACCAGGCCGCCGCCGGGGACTGGGCCGCCCTGCGCCCCGCCCTGGCCGCCGTCACCGACGGCGCCGAGCTGACCTGGCTGGTCATGACGATCGTCGACCGGCCCCGCGTCGAGGAGTGGTCCGCCCGCGCCGTCGCCGAGGCCCCGGACGACACCCTCGCCCTGCTCGTCTCCGGCGCCCGGCACATCACCTGGGGCTGGGAGGCCCGCAGCAGCGCCCGCGCCAAGCACGTCTCCGAGGACCAGTGGAAGCTGTTCCACGAGCGCCTGGAGATCGCCGAGGAGCAGCTGCTGGAGGTCGCCGAGCGCGAGCCGTCCTGGCTGGCCCCCTGGTACTTCCTGCAGATCAGCGCCCGCGGCATCTCCCTCGGCCCGGAGATCGCCACCTGCCGCTTCGAGGCCGCGGTGCGCCGCGCCCCCGAGCACCCGGCCTCCCACCGCCAGCGCCTGCAGCAGCTGTGCGCCAAGTGGGGCGGCTCGCACGACGAGATGCACGAGTTCGCCCGCTCCGCCATGCTGGCCGCCCCCGAGGGCAGCCCGCTGGGCGAGCTGGTGGTCCTCGCCCACCTGGAGCGCTGGATCGACCTGCCCGACGGCGAGGACCACGCCTACTTGACGAGCCCCACGGTGCTCGCCGAGCTCCAGGAGGCCGCGTTCCGTTCGGTCCTCCACCCGGACTTCGTGCCCACCCGCGGCTGGCAGTCGACGTTCAACACCTTCGCGATGGCCTTCTCCCTCGCCGACCAGCCCCGGACGGCCCGCCTGCTGTTCGACGCCCTGGACGGCGCGGTCACCGAGTCCCCCTGGCACTACCTCGCGGGAGACCCGGTCAAGGCTTTCAAGGCCCACCGCGACCGCGCCGCCGCGTACTGACGCCGCGCCCTCGAACTCCAGACACCCGTTTCCGCGACCGAAAGAGCCTCCGGTGTCCCCAACCGACAACCCGACGAGTGCGCACACCTTCCAGGTGGACCTGCGCGGCCTGGTGGACCTGCTCTCCCACCACCTCTACTCCAGCCCGCGCGTCTACCTGCGCGAGCTGATGCAGAACGCGGTGGACGCGATCTCCGCCCGCCGCGCCCTCGACCCGCAGGCCCCGGCGGGCATCACCGTCCGCGCCGACGACGAGCTGAGCATCACCGACACCGGCATCGGCCTGACCGAGCAGGACGTCCACACCTTCCTCGCCACCATCGGCCGCAGCTCCAAGCGCGACGCCGACGGCCGCCTCGACGGCGACGGCCTGGCCAAGGCCCGCGGCGACTTCATCGGCCAGTTCGGCATCGGCCTGCTCGCCTGCTTCGTCGTCGCCGACGAGATCACCGTCGTCACCCGCCACGCCGGCTCCCCCGACGCCCCCGTCATCGAGTGGCGCGGCATGTCCGACGGCAGCTACACCATCCGCACCCTGCCCTCCTCGGCCAAGCCCGAGCCCGGCACCACCGTCACCCTCGCCCCGCGCGCCGACGCCGCCGAGTGGACCCGCCCGGCCCGGGTGATCTCCCTGGCCCGGGACTTCGGCAGCCTGCTGCGCCACGACGTCACCGTCGTCGACGCGGGCGGCACCGAGCACCGGATCAACCGCACCCCGCCCTGGGCCGAGCGCCACACCTCCCCGGTCACCCGGCGCGAGGCGCTCACCGCGTACTGCCGCGAGACCTTCGACTTCACCCCGCTGGACACCATCGACCTCGACCTGCCGCTCGTCGGCCTGCGCGGCGTCGCCTACGTCCTGCCCGACGCCGCCCCGCCCTCGCGCCGCAACGGCCACCGGGTGCACCTCAAGGGCATGCTGCTCTCCGACCAGGCGCCCGAACTCCTCCCGGACTGGGCGTTCTTCGTCCGCTGCGTTGTCGACACCGACGGCCTGCGCCCCACCGCCTCCCGCGAGGGCCTGTACGCGGACGAGACCCTCGCCGCCGTGCGCGACGCGCTCGGCGTCCGCATCCGCGACTGGCTGACGGGCCTGTCCGCCAGCGACCCGGCCCTGCTGCACCGCTTCCTGTCCGTCCACCACCTGGCCGTCAAGGAACTCGCCCGCTACGACGACGAGTTGTTGCGGATGATGCTGCCCTGGCTGCCGTTCGAGACCACCGACGGCAACGTCACCCTCGACGAGTTCGCCCGCAGCCACCCGGTGGTGCTGGTCACCCGCACCGTCGAGGAGTTCCGCCAGGTCGCCCCGATCGCCGGCGCCGCCGGCCTCGGCGTCGTCAACGGCGGCTACACCTACGACCGCGACCTCGTGCACCGCCTGCCCGAGATCCGCCCCGGAGTCTCCGTCTCCGACCTCGACCCGGGCACCGTCACCGCCCACCTGGACACCGTCGACCCGGCCGCCGAACTGGCCGCCAACGCCTTCCTGTCCATCGCCCGCGAGGTCGTCGGCCGCTTCGACTGCGACGTCGCCCTTCGCAGCTTCCACCCCACCAACGCCCCCGCCCTGCTGCTGGACAACCGCGAGGCCCGCCACGAGCGCACCCGCTCCCAGCTCGCCGACGAGGCCGACGGCCTCTGGGCGGACATCCTCGGCTCCCTGCGGGCCGAGGTGCCCCGCGCCCAGCTGGTGCTCAACCACCTCAACCCGCTGGTGCGCCGCGCCGCCACCGTCACCAGCCGCGAGCTGGCCGTCACCGCCGTCGAGGCGCTGTACGGGCAGGCCGTGCTGATGACCCGCCGCCCGCTCAAGGCCAGCGAGTCGGCCCTGCTCAACCGCTCCTTCATCAGCCTGCTCGACCACGCCATGCTCGGCCACGAGGCGGCCGGCGCCGCCGGTAGCGCCGGAACCGACGAGAAGGAGGCGTGATGCTGGACACCCCCGAGGCGGTGATGGCCGCGCTGCGCGAGAACGACGCCCGCCCGTACGGCCGCACCCGCACGGTCACGGCCGAGGAACTCGTCGACGCCGCCGAGCAGTTCGAGGACACCGAGATCCGCTCCATGGCCCTCATGGAGCTGATGGAGGCATACGAGTACGACGGCGAGAGCAACAAGAGCCCCGTCGTCTTCGCCCGCATCCTCAAGCTCTGGGACCAGGACCCGGACGGGTTCAGCGAATGGGCCCGGCACCAGGTGTTCTGGCGCTTCAAGTGGGTGGCCAGCGCCCTGCTGGACACCCCGGACGTGCCGCTGGCCGCGATCGAGCGCTGGCACACCGAGATGCGCGACCGCTACCGCGCGGCCGGCTTCGACCTCCAGCCGTACTACGCCCGGCGCTACCACCTCGCCGTCGAGACCGGCATCGAGGTGCAGAACGCCTACGAGCTGTGGACGGCCCGCCCCCGCACCGAGCTGAGCGACTGCCACGCCTGCGAGACCCGCAGCCGCGCCCGGCACTTCCTGCGCGCCGGGGACGACGCCCGCGCCCTGGAGATCCTCGCCCCGGTGCTCTCGGGCCGCAGCACCTGCGAGGAGGAGCCCTACCTCAGCCAGTCCGTCGCCCTGCTGCCGCTGCTGCGCCGCGGCAAACTGGACGAGGCCCGCTCCGCCCACCTGTCCGGCTACCGCTACGCCCGCGGCAAGTCCGCGATGCTGGGCGCGATCGGCCGGCACATCGAGTTCTGCGCCCTGTCCGGCAACGAGCCGCGCGGCCTCGAACTGCTCGCCGAGAACCGCGAGCTGTTCTCGGTCACGGGCGAGCCGGGCTCCCGGCTCTCCTTCCTGACCGGCGTCGAGGTGCTGCTGGCCGCCCTCGCGGGCGCCGGCCACGGCGAGCTGACGGTCAGCGGCCCGGCCGGCACCGCCTGGACGGTCGACACCCTCCTCGCCCACGTCCGCACCGAGGCCGACGCCCTGGCCGCCCGCTTCGACGCCCGCAACGGCACCGACGCGGTCAGCGCCGACCGCCGCGAGCGCCTGGCCGGCACCCCGCTGCTGGCCGAACCGCTGGCCCTGGGCGTGCGCGCCGCCGCCGCGCCCGAGGTCGCCGCCGCCCCGGCCGTCGCGCCCGCCCCGCGCCGCGAGGTCGAGCCCGAGCCGGAGGACTTCACCGCCCTGGTGCTGCGCGCCCGCGAGCTGGACCTGCTCGGCCACCCGGACGCCGACCGCCTCTGGCACCGCATCGCCGAGCGCACCCAGGCCGAGGGCTTCGTCCACCCCGAGGACGCGCAGCTCGGCAGCCCCGAACGGCTCGAGGCCGAACTGGTCGAGCAGCGCGCCCACGACGAGCTGGACAAGGACCACCACGAGGCCGGCCGCGCCGAACTCGCCGCCGCCGCCGAGCTGTTCGAGCGGGCCGGGATGCCCGGCCAGGCCCTGATGGTGCGCACCCGCGCGCTGATCGTGGGCCTCGGCGAGGACGAGGCCCAGGGCGGTCACCCCGTCGACTGGCCGGCCCTGGACGAGGCCCTGAACGCCGCCGAGGCGCTGCGGGCCACCAGCGGCACCGCCGTCGAGGGCGGGATGACGGACGACGACTACCTGATCGTCCTGCAGTCCCGCGCCTACGCCGCCCACCAGGACCTCGTCGAGGCCCTGCCGGAGCCCTCCGCCGAGGTCGTGGCCCGCTTCGAGGCCGTCACCGGCGCCTACCGGAAGGCCGCCGAGTCCCTCGGCTCCGAGCGCCGCGCCGCCACCTCCCGCCAGTACACCGCCGACGCGGCCGCCCGGCAGGGCCGGATGCCCGAGGCGGTGGCCGAACTGCGCGAGGTGCTCGCCCAGTTGGACACCTGCGGCCTGCCCTGGCACACCCCCCGGGTGCTCGGGCTGCTGGGCCAGGTGCTGCTGCAGTCCGGCGAGTGGACGCAGGCCCTCGAGGTGTTCCACCGGGCCCTGGCCGAGGCGTCCCGCTGGGGCGACGACTCCTACCCGTACGCCCCGACGTACATGATGCTCGGCCACGCGAGCATGCAGTCCGGGGACTCCGGCGGCGCCGTGCGCGCCCTCTCGGAGGCCGCCGCCCGCTTCGACCGCCGGGGCCCCGAGGCCGCCGAGGAGGCCGCCCAGGTGCGGCTGCAGCTGGCCGACGTGCTGCGCTCCATGGAGCGCACCGGGGACGCGGTGGCCGTCCTGGAGTCGGTGCTGCTGGACGCGGAGCGCCTCGACGAGCGGCTTCTCGCCCAGGCCCGTCTGGACCTCGCCCGGGGCCTGGCCGAGCTGGACGAGTGGCGCGACGCGGCCGAGGAGTTCCTGCGCCTGGCCGACGCGGTGGCCGGCTGGGAGGACCAGGAGACCCACACCATGGTCGCCTGCGAGGCGTCCATCGCCCTGGCCCACGCCGGGCGCTGGGACGCCGCCGAGGCGGCGGTCGCCCGCGCCCGCGCCTCGCACGAGAAGGCCCCCCAGGTCGACCAGCTGTGCGGAACGCTTCGCGAGCTGGCCAAGCTGACGGTGCGCGAGCACGGCCCGGACGGGCTGGACGCGGCGCTCGCCCACATCGCCGCCGCCGACGAGGTCGGCGAGAACGCCCGCCGCCTCGGCCAGGACCACACCGAGTGGTACGTGCGCGGCGCCTCGCACTACGAGCGGGGGCGCTGCCTGGCCATCGTCGGCCGGTACGAGGAGGGCCTGGCCGAGCTGGAGCGGGCCGTCCTCGAGTACGAGCGCGGCGGGCCGCAGGCGGAGGCGCCCCGGGCGGAGGCCGTCCGACTGGCGGCGCTGGTCGAGGGCACGGACCTCGGGCGCACCAAGGAGGCGAAGCGCCGGCTCGCGGCCGCCATCCAGCGGTGCGAGGCGGCGGGGTTGCCGGAGGCGGCGCAGATCCTGGCGGAGCTGCGGGACCAGCTGACGGACTGACCTTTCGCGAGGGGGAAGGGGGCGGGCGCTTCGACGGGCGCCCGCCCCCTTCTTCGCGTTCGGGATCGAGTTCGGGGGTCGCGTTCGAGGATCAGCAGGGGCCGTCGTCGGCCCAGACGCCCCACTGGCCGCTGGCGCTCGGCACCTCGTTGGTCGTCCACCACTTGGCGTGGTAGTTGTGCCCGTTGTACGAGACCTTGTTGCCGCCGGTGTACACGGCGCCGGCGCTCCACGCCGGGGCGGTGCAGGTGCCGGGCGTGGGCACCGGGGTGGTCGGGGTGCCCGGGCCGGTCGGCGGGGTGCTCGGGGGAGTGGTGGGCGGGGTGGTGGGCGGCGTCGCGCCGGCGAACTTCACCGTGTACTTGGTGAAGTCCCAGTCGTTCTGCGCCACGCTGGAGCAGGAGCCGGACAGCCCCGGGTCGACCGGGCCGGAGCACTGGCGGTCGCGGTTGACGGACCAGTAGGTGTACCGGGCCAGGCCGTGCGCGGTGGCGAAGTCCAGGACGGCCTGGAAGTCCGCCTGGCGGAAGTACTCGGCGGCGTCGGTGCGGCCGTTCATCATGGAGACGCCCTCGTGGGCGTAGGCGGTGGCCTCGTCCCAGCCGAAGACGTTCCGCAGGATCTGGTTGAACTTGGTGAGCGCGTCGGTCTGGGCCGCCGCGCCGTTGAAGCCGCCGTCGAACGGCATGATGGAGAAGTTGTTCGGCGTGAAGCCCTGGGACTTGGCCTCGTTGAGCATCTGGGTGCCGAACCAGCCGGTGCCCGCGTTCGTCCCGGCGGTGGTGACCGAGACGTAGAGGCCCGGGTTGTTCTGCTGGAGGATCCTCGCCGCGCCGATCTCGTTGTGGATGGCGGCGGTGTTCTCGTACTCCGGCTCCTCGAGGTCGAAGTCGACCGCCTTGAGTCCGTACTTGGTGATGACCTTCTGGTACCCGGCGGCGGTGGCCTCCGGGGTGCCGCAGACCTGGCCGAGCTTGGTGCCGCCGTACCCGCCGACGGACACGGAGACGTCCCCGCCCTTGCCGCGGACGGTCTGGATGACGCCCGGCATGGTGGTGTCGGTGTCGATCGAGGAGGTGCCGCCCCAGGCGGGCGAGCAGGAGTTGCCCTGCGCGAGGATGAAGGCCAGCTGGAACGCCTTCTGGCCGGTGGCGTCCATGACGGCGGCCGCGTCCGGCGGGCTGTTGTCCTCGGGCATCAGGTAGGGCGCGGAGGCGTACCAGTTGCTGCCCAGGCCGCCGCCCGTGGTGTCCGCGGCGGAGGCGGAGGCGGAGCCGGTGGCGGTCAGGGCGGCGACGCCGCCGGCGACCAGGCCGAGCACCCCGGCGACGGCCAGGGCGGCGCGGCTGCGGCGCCTGCGGGGCGCGGTCGCGGGGACGGTGTCTGGCACGGTTTCTGGCAGGTGTCGGGCGGGAACTGCGCGTTCCATCGGGTGGGCCTTTCCGGAAACGGCTGTGGGGGAAGTGGCCGGTCGCGCCAGGGAGGGGGTGGCGCGGGATCGGCCGAACCGTCCACGGGCACGCGGTACTTG
The DNA here is from genome assembly GCF_000720635.1 of Streptomyces sp. NRRL WC-3742. GTDB lineage: Bacteria > Actinomycetota > Actinomycetes > Streptomycetales > Streptomycetaceae > Kitasatospora. The sequence continues at coordinate 9,045 of NZ_JOCF01000025.1, forward strand.
CCGTGGACTGCCACTGGTATAGACCTGTGGCGGAGCCCAGGTCAAGACCTTCCGCCGTACGCGCCAGGACAGGCTCCAGTCCTCGGCCCGGCCGAGCAGGTGGTCGGCCTGCGCCCGCCGCCGCACCGAAGGTTCGTCAACGAGCCGGTTAGAGTGGCGGGGTGAGCGCTTCGGGGGAGTCCGTGTCCGTCCTGGCAGCGCTGCGTGCCCGCCCGTCGGCCTTCCCGTTCACCCGCTGGACGCCGCGCTGCTGGGCGCACCTGCTCGGCGGTGCGCTGCTCGGGCCGCCGCTGCTGGTGGCGCTCACCGTGCTGCTGGCCCTCGGGCTCGGCCTGTCCGTCGTCGGGCTCGGGCTGCCGGTGCTGCTCGCCCTCGCGCTCGCGGGCATCCCGGTCGGGGCCGTGGAGCGGTGGCGGCTGCGTCTGGTCGAGCCCGTCCCGCTGCCGGACCCGCACAGCCGCCTGCCCGGCGCCGGGCCGCGCGCCCGTCTGCGGACCAGGCTGCGCGAGCGCGCCACCTGGCGGGAGCTGGCGTTCGCCGCGCTCACCGCGACCGTCCTCGCCGCCTCCTGCCTCGGCTTCGCCCTGCTGCTGATCCTCTCCTTCGCCTACGTGCTCTCCCCGCTCATCGTGTGGGCGCTCGCCCCCGAGACCGTCATGCTGATCCCCGGTCACGCCGTCGGCGGCCCGATCGCCGCCCTGCCGTTCAGCGCCGCCGGGCTCGCGGGCCTGCTGCTGTGCGCGTACGCGGGGGCGCTGCTCACCGGCGCGCAGGTGGCGCTGGCCCGGCTGCTGATCGGGCCCCGGCGGGACGACCTCGGGCACCGTGTCCTCGAACTCACCCGCTCCCGCGCCCGATTGGCCGACGCCTTCGAGGCCGAGCGCCGCCGCCTCGAACGCGACCTGCACGACGGGGCGCAGCAGCAACTCGTGGCGCTCAGCATGACGTTGGGCCTGGTCGAGTACGAGCTGCAGGGGGCCGGACGGGCCTCGGAGCTCGTCGCCCGGGCGCGCGGAGAGGCCCGGGAGGCGCTGGAGCAGCTGCGCGGGCTCGTCCGGGGCATCCACCCGCCGGTCCTCACCGACCACGGACTGGCCGCCGCCGTCGACGAGGTGGCGCTGCGTCACCCGATCCCGGTGGCCGTCGACATCGACCTGCCCGGCCGACTGCCCGCGCCCGTCGAGTCCACCGCCTACTTCACCGTCACCGAGGCGCTCACCAACGCGGCCAAGCACGGCGGCGCGAGCGCGATCACCGTCCACGGACGGGTCGAACGCGGCCGCCTCCTCGTCCAGGTCACCGACGACGGCGGCGGCGGCGCCGACCCCGCCGCCGGCGCCGGACTGGCCGGGCTCGCCGACCGCGCCGCGCTCCTCGACGGCCGCCTCACCGTCACCAGCCCCGTCGGCGGCCCCACCACCCTGCGCCTGGAGGTCCCGTGCTCCGCGTCGTGATCGCCGAGGACGCCGTGCTGCTGCGCGCCGGCCTCGTCGAACTCCTCACCCTCGGCGGCCACACCGTCACGGCGGCCGTCGGCGACGCGGCGGCGCTCACCGCCGCCGTCGACGCCTCCCGGCCGGACGTCGTCGTGACGGACGTCCGCATGCCGCCCGACCACACCGACGAGGGCCTTCGCGCGGCCCTCGCCCTGCGGGAGCGTCACCCGGGCCTGCCCGTCCTCGTCCTCTCCCAGTACGTGGCCACCCCGTACGCCACCCGCCTGCTCGCCGCCGCGGGCGCCCAACCGGCGGGTCTGGGCTACCTGTTGAAGGACCGCGTCGGGGACGTCGCCGACTTCCTCTCCGCCCTGCGGCGGGTGGCGGCGGGCGACACCGTCATCGACCCCGACGTCGTCCGCGTGCTGCTCCGCACCCAGACCGCCGACCGGCCGCTCGCCCGCCTCACCCCCCGCGAACGCGAGGTCCTCTCCCACATGGCCGAGGGCCTCACCAATCAGGCCATCGCCGCGCGCCTGTGCATCACCGAAGCCTCCGTGGTGAAGCACTGCGGCAACATCTTCACCAAACTCGACCTCGACCCCACCACCGGCAACCGCCGCGTCCTGGCCGTCCTGACCCACCTGCGCGCGGGGCAGTAGGTCAGCGCTGCTCCCACTGCTCCTTCGTGATCTCGTACTGCACGCCGCCGAGGTCGGCGCCCTCGACCGTCATCATGCCGTCCGGGGTGGGGAGGGGGTGGGAGAACGTCATGCCGACCTTCTCCATGACGTTGCGCGAACTGCGGTTGAGCACCATCGTCGCGGCCCAGACCTTGGTCAGGCCGAGCTCGGCGAACCCCTTGCGCAGCAGGGCCAGCGAGACCTCGGTGGCGTAGCCCTTGCCCCAGGCCGCCTGCCGCAGCCGGTAGCCGAGCTCGGCCTCGTCCTTCGGGCCCTGCCTCTCGGGCCGCAGGCAGAACCAGCCGACGAACACCCCGCCCTCCTTCTCGAACGCGGCGAAGAGCCCGAGTTCCCCGCCCCACCGGTCGTACCCGGCGATGATGTTCGGCAGGTGGCTCTCGCGCACGATCTCCGCGGGCGTCGCCTCCCCGCCGGACAGGAAGCGCATCACCGCCGGGTCGCTGTCCAGCTCGATCAGCAGGTCCGCATCGTCGGCGGTGAATCGGCGCAGCGTCAGGCGCTCGGTTTCCAGGTAGGTCGTCACGGAGCGGATCATCCACGAGGAGCGCGCGACTGCCAACGGATTTACGGCATCGGCCCCGCGCCCGACGGACGGCCGACGCGGGCACCGCCGTCGACAACCCCGGTACCGCCGTCGCCTGCTCCACCCGGCCGACCTCCGGCGTACGGGGGTGGCTGGGGGAGGGGGGTGGCGGGATCGAGGAGGCGGGTGAGGTGGTGGGCGGAGGTGTCCCAGGACCACTGGGTCTGCGCCCAGTTGCGGGCGGCGGTGGACATGCGGGTGCGGGCGGGGGAGGGCGCGAGGAGGAGGCGGGTGAGGGCGGTGGCGATGGCGGTGGTGTCGCGGCCGTCGACGACGTGGCCGGTGACGCCGTCGAGGACGGTGTCGGGGGCGCCGCCGGAGCGGCCGGCGAGGACGGGGAGGCCGGCGGCGGCCGCTTCCAGGTAGACGATGCCGAGGCCCTCGGCCTCCAGGCCGAGGCGGCGGGTGCGGCAGGGCATGGCGAAGACATCGGCTCGGGCGTACCAGCGGGCGGTGTCGGCGTGGTCGAGGCCGCCGGTGAAGCGGACGCTGCCGGGATCGGTGAGGTGTCGGGCGAGGCCGCGCAGGCGGTGCTCGTCGGGGCCGGCGCCGACGAGGACGAGCTGCGCCCCGGGGACGGCGCGGCGGACGGCGGGCAGGGCGCGGATGAGCATGTCCTGTCCCTTGCGCGGTACGAGGCGGGCCACGCAGAGGATGACGGGTGAGGTGCGGGGGCCGGGGGCGGGAAGAGGGCGGAAGACGGACGGGTCGACGCCCGGGACGAGCCGCGAGGTGCGGGCGCCGGGCCCGAGGGCGGGGGCGATGCGGGCGCGGGTGTACTCGCCGAGGTGGGTGACCACGTCGACGCTGCGCCCGATGCGCCGCAGCAGGCGCCGGGCGCCCGGGGTGCGGGCCCACCAGATCTCGTGGCCGTGGGTCGTGGCGACGGTGCGCCGTATGCCCGGGGCCCGGCGCAGCAGGCCGGGGGTCATGGCGGCGAGCGGGGCGGCGGCGCCGAACCAGACGCGGTCGCAGTCGTGGGCGCGGGCGAGTTCGGCCGCGCGGCGGGTGACGCGGGGGGTGGGCAGCAGGGTGCGGGCGCGGTCGCGGATCACGGGGAAGGGGAGGGCGGCGTCGTGACGGTCCGCACCCGGTTCGGCGGAGGTGTAGACCACGACACGGTGGCCGGGTTGGCGGACGGCCATGGCGTGGACGAAGGTCTCGATGCCGCCCTGGCGGGGCGGGAAGTCGTTGGTGACGATGAGCGTGGTGCCCATGAGGGGGACGGGCCTCGATTCAGGGAGGGGGCGAGGAGGGAGAGCACGAGCGGCAGCGCGAGGTAGCCGAACCGCCCGGTGGGGGCCAGCCATCCGCCGCACCACCACCGCGCTCGTTCGTTCACCCCTCCATTGCATCGGCGCAGCTCGGCGCGGTCAGCGGGGTCAGGTCGAGTCCTGTGGTCGGGTTTCCCCTACCAGCGCCCCTGCCGGCCCCTGCGGGCCCCTGCCGTCGCCCGCGTTCACGCGCTCTTGCGGGCCCTGCGGGGATGCCGCGAGCATGGCGGCCATGGGGATCCACGGGGAAGCACAGGAGCCGCAGGGCGTGCTCGTCAGGCGTCTGCTCGGGGGCGAGGGGACGCGGCAGGATGCGGAGGCGGCGAGCCGCAACTTCGAGCGGTGGATGCGGGAGGTGTGGGGCGGGCGGCAGGAGTTGGCGTTGGCGTACTGCGTGAACGCGCTCGCCGAAGCCTGGGGTGGGGGGTGGGAGGCGGTGCCGGAGCGTGACTCCACGCAGCACGTGTGGCTGTTCACCTTCCTGTGCCCGAGCCGGGAGGACCTGGAGGCCGAGGCGGCGGGCTACGTGGAGGTGGTCCGCAACAACGGCGGGTCGGAGGCGATCGCCCGGCGCTGCCGTCTCGTGCGGGGGCTTTCCGTCTGACGGTACGTGAACTGACGTTCGGTGCTGGCCGGATGACGGTTCGTGCCCGTGGGAGCGCTAGAGTGGTCGCCGTGGTGAGGTCGTGGGACGCGGCGGTGGAGCGGGCGCAGGACAGGCTGGCGGCGGGGCCGCGGCTGCGGGCGGTCGTCGGAGGTGAGGAACGGCGGTTCGCCCTCTGGGACTTGGCGTCCCTGGTGGAGGGCGGCCTCGGCGAGCTGCTGGACCCGGACGCGGTGACGTCGCAGGCCGAGCGCGAGTGGCGCGAACGCCTGGGCGAGAGCGGCCGGGAGTGGCCCGGCGGCGAGCTGTACCGCCGCCGCTACTGGGTGCTCGACGAGGCCGGAGCCGTCGCGGGCACCGTCGCCGTGGACAACTGGACCAAGGGCCCCGGCCAGCTCGCCGTCTCCTCCCTCTACGTACGCCCGCAGGCGCGCGGCCGGGGCCTGGCCGCCGGAGCGATGGACGCGGTGTACGAGGCGTCCGCCGCCGAGGGCCTGCCCGGCTTCCGGCTGGAGGCGCACTGGTCCTGGCGCCACGCCGTGCGCTACTATCTGCGGCGCGGCCTCTGGGTGGTCGGCTGGCGCCACGCCCTCGCGCTGGCCCGGATGCCCCAACTGCCGCCCTACCGGGTGAGCGAGGCGGACGGGCGGCTGCTCCTGCTGGTCGCCGACCCGCACGGGGCATGGACGCCGATACTGGCCGCCGGGTGCGAGGGCGGGCGGCTGCGGCTGGACGAGACGGCCGACTACCGGGGCACGGGCGGCTGGGTTCACGAGTTCGCCCGTTCCACGCTGGCCGTCCATCTCGCCCTGGCCGGACGGCCGTTGGTGCGCGGACCGCAGTGGTGGGCGGAGGCGTGGCGCTGGGCGGACGGCGGCGAGCCGGAGGGCCTGGCGTACCGGATCGAGCAGCTCGAGCAACTCGAGCGCGAGGCTCTCACCCGCAGCCGCGGGCCCCAGCTGGCAGACTCGGGGGATGGCTGAGATCGAGATCGACGGCGCGCCCGCCGACCCGGCGCGCCTCGCCGCCCTGGGGCTGCTGAACTACGGGCACTTCACCACCCTGCGCGCCGAGGCCGGGCGCGTCCGGGGCCTGTCGCTGCACCTCGACCGGCTGGTCCGCGACTGCCGCACCCTGTTCGCCGCCGGGCTGGACCGGACGGCGGTGCGCGAGCGCATCCGCGCCGTGCTCCCGGCCGACGGCGCACCCGTGATCGTCCGCGTCACCGTGTACGACCCCGGGCTCGGCCTGGAGCGCCCCTCGGCCCCCGCCGCGCCCGCCCTGCTGGTCACCACCCGACCGGCGCCCGCCGCCGAACCGGCCCCGCTGCGGGTGCGCACGACGGTGTACCGGCGTGAGCTGCCCGAGGTGAAGCACGTCGGACTGTTCGGCCTGGTCCACCACCGCCGCCAGGCCCAACTCGCCGGGTACGACGATGTGCTGCTCGTCGACGAGGAGGGCCGGGTGACGGAGGGCGCCACCTGGAACCTCGGCCTGCTGGCGGGCCGCAAGCTGGTCTGGCCGCAGGGGCCGATCCTGCCCGGGGTCACCGCCGCCCTGCTCGAGGGCGCGTACGACGGCCCGCAGTCCCACCGCCTGGTGCACCTGAGCGAACTCGCCGACTACGACGGGGCGTTCGCCGTCAACGCGGGCATCGGCGTGCGCCCGATCGCGGGCGCGGACGCCGCCGCCTTCGACCCCGCCCACCCGGTGCTCGCCGAACTGCGGGCGGCCTACCGATCGGTGGAGCCCGAGGAGCTGTAGGGGCGGGCGGGGGATAACCCCACCCCCGACCCGCCAGCCGCCTCCATGGTGATGCGCCCACGGCCTTCCTAGCGTGGAACCCGTCGACGACCAGCGACGATCCCGCGCCAGCGACGCTCCCGAAGGAAGGCCCCACCCATGGCACGCCGCCACGACCGCCCGAGCACCGACACACGCCCGCCCGTGCCACTGGTCGTCGACCGGCCCGCGCCGCCCGCCGTCGAACTGCGCGGCGTGCGCCGCAGCTACGGGCGCGGCGGCGAGACCGTGCACGCCCTGCGGGGCCTCGACCTCGCCCTGGAACGCGGCAGCTTCACCGCCGTGATGGGCCCCTCCGGCTCCGGCAAGTCCACCTTCCTGCAGTGCGCCGCGGGCCTGGACCGCCCCGACGCCGGGCAGATCCGCCTCGGCGGCGAGGAGATCACCGGGCTGAGCGAGAACCGGCTGACCAGGCTGCGCCGCAGCCGGATCGGCTTCGTCTTCCAGTCCTTCAACCTGCTGCCCTCGCTGACCGTCGAGCAGAACGTCCTGCTCCCGCAGCGCCTCGCCGGGGAACGCCAGGACCGGGCGTGGGCACGGGAGTTGCTGGCGCGCGTGGGCCTGGGCGAGCACGGCCGCCGTCGGCCCGGGCAGCTCTCCGGCGGACAGCAGCAGCGCGTGGCGATCGCCCGGGCGCTGATCACCGAGCCGGACGTGGTGTTCGCCGACGAGCCGACCGGCGCGCTGGACACCACCACCGCCCACGAGGTGCTGGGCCTGCTGCGCCGCGCGGTGGACGGGCTCGGCGCGACCGTCGTCATGGTCACCCACGACCCGATGGCCGCCTCCTTCGCCGACCGGGTGCTCTTCCTCGCGGACGGCGCCATCGTCGACGACCTGCCGCACCCCGCTCCGCAGGCCGTCGCCGACCGGATGCTCGCGCTCACCGTCCGCCCGGCCGGTGCGACGGCCGGTGCGACGGCCGCGACGGCCGGAGTGGTGGCATGAGCAACGGACTGGCCCGCGCCTCGGTGCGCTTCCGCCCCGCCACCTTCGTCGGCACCCTGATCGCCCTGCTCTTCGGCGCGGCCGTGGTGACGGCCTGCGGCACCCTGCTCCAGACCGGCGTGACGGCGAGCCTGCACCCCGTCCGGTACGCGAACAGCCCGGTCGTGGTGGTGGCCGACCAGAACGTGGCGATCGAGGTCACCAACGGCCACAGCAAGCACACCCGGGAGAAGCCCACCCCCGAGCGGGCGCGCATCGACGCCGCGCTGACGGAGCGCATCGCCGCCCTGCCGGGCGTGGCCGCGGCCCGGCCCGACAGCGCGTTCCCGGTGACCGCCCCGAGCGTGCCGAACACCCTGACCGGACGTCCCTACGCCGCCCTCGGCATCGCCGGTCCGCAGGACGTACTCCTCGAAGGCCGCGCCCCCGGCGCGAACGAGGTGGTGCTCGACGCAGACACGGCGCGCGCCGCCCACCTCGCGCCCGGCGCGAGCCTCACCCTGACGGCGCCCGGCGGCACCGCGAGCTACCGCGTCTCCGGCCTCGCCGCCCCGCAGACCGTGGGCCCCACGATCTGGCTCGCCGACACCGACGCCGACCGCCTCTCCGGCCACCCCGGCCGCATCGACGCCATCGCCGTCCAGCCCCGCCCCGGCACCACCGACACCGCCCTCGCCGCCGAGATCCGCCGCACGCTCGGCGGCCCCGGCCCCCTCGACGTCCGCACCCGCACCTACACCGGTGACGCCCGCGGCGCCGTCGAGCACCCCACCCTCGGCGAGGCCCGCGTCCTGCTGATCGCCATCGGCGGCTCCTTCGGCGGCAACGCCACCGCGACCGCGATCTTCGTCGTCGTCAGCACCGTCGCCCTTGCCACCTCCCAGCGCGCCCGCGAGTTCGCCCTGCTGCGCGCCATCGGCGCCACCCCGCGCCAGATCCGCCGCACCATCGCCACCGAGGCCGCCCTCCTCGCCCCCGCGGCCGCCACCCTCGGCGCCCTGCCCGGCATCGCCCTGGCCCGCTGGTGGCTCGACCAGCTCGTCGAGCGCGGCGCCGTCCCGGCCGGGGTGCACCTCGACGTGGGCCCGCTGCCCGTCCTGGTCGCCGTCGCCGCCTGCACCCTCGCCGCGCTCGCCGCCGGGTACCTGGCCGCGCTGCGCCCCTCCCGGCTGCGCCCCGGCCAGGCACTCGGCGAGGCCGCGATTCCCCCCGCCCGCACCGGCTGGGTGCGTACGGGCCTCGGGCTGCTCTTCGCCGTCGGCGGCGTGGTGCTCGCCTTCGTCGCCGCCGCCCTGGACGGCGAGCAGGCCGCCAACACGGCGCTCGGCGTGGTCATGTGCTTCCTGACGGCCGTCTCCTTCCTCGGCCCCTGGGTGGCCAGGGTCTTCGCCACCGTGCTCGGCGCCCCGCTGAGGGCCGCCGGCGCGCCCGGCTCACTCGCCGCCGACAACGCCCGGGCCAACGCCCGCCGCCTGGCCTCCGCGATCACCCCGATCGTCCTGGTCACCGCCTTCTGCGGCACGATGCTCGCCCTCCAGGGCACCCTGCGCCACACCGCCGACACCAACGTCCGCACCGGCGTCACCGCCGACCACGTGGTCACCGCCGCCGGCCCGGGCCTGCCCGCCGGAACCGCCGAGCGGGCGGCCCGACTGCCCGGGGTGGACACCGCCGTCGGCGTACTGAACACGGGCCTGCTCTACGACAGCGGCGAGCACCTCTCCCGGGCCGACGCCCTCGCCGTGGACGGCGACCCGGCCCGGCTGTCCCGCGTCCTCGATCTCGGCGTGCGCACCGGCTCCCTCGCCGACCTCGGCCGCTCCACCGACACCGTCGCCCTGGACGCGATGCTCGCGGACTCCCTCGGCGCCCGCGTCGGCGAGCGCGTCCCGCTGCGGCTGGGCGACGGCACCGCCGTCAGGCCCACCCTGGTCGCCACCTACGAGCGCGGCCTCGGCCTCGGCAGGGCCCTGCTGCCGCGCGCCGCCGTCGCCGCCCACGTCACCGCCGCGTACGACGGCCGCCTCCTCGTCGCCGACGCCCCCGGCGCGGACCGTACGGCGGTGGCCGCCGCGCTCAAGGGCATCGACCGCCGCGCCCAGGTCACCGACCGGGCCGGTTATGCGGCCCAGGCCGACCGGAACCTGGAGATCAACGGCTGGGCCAACACCGTGATGGCCGCCGTGCTCGGCGGGTTCGCCGCCGTCAGCGCCGCCAACACCCTGGTGATGACCGTCCTGGACCGCCGCCGCGAACTCGCCCTGCTGCGCCTGGCCGGGACCACCCGGCGCCAGGTGCGCGGCATGCTGCGCTGGGAGGCGCTGATCGTCGCCGCCTCCGGGCTGGCGCTCGGCGCGGCCATCGCCTGGGTGACCCTGCTGCCGGTGGCCCGGGGGATCGCCGGCACCGGCCCGTACGTGCCGCCGCTGCTGGCCGGGGCGCTGCCCGCCGGGGCCGTCCTGCTCTGCCTCGCCGCCACCGCCCTGCCGGTCCGGGCGCTGCTGCGCGGCAACCCGGTGACGGCGGTGGGCGGCGCGTGAAGCGACAGGCGGCGCATGAAGCAGTGGGTGGCGCGTGAAGCAGTGGGAGGGGCGTGAACCCGGGGCGAAACCCGTACGCGCTCCGCCGAACGGGGGAAATGTCCGGGCCGAGTGCCCGGAAATGGGGACATCCGACGATCGGAACGCCCCGCTTTCCGACGGAACCTGACGTTTCGTCGGCTACGCTCACGCAGCCCTCCCCAACTGTCCGAGCTGGAGAACCGGAGCACCATGACCAGTCCCCCCGCGCCCCGCCTGCCGCTGATCCTGCTGCGCCTCATCACCGCCACGGTCACGCTCCTGGCACTGCTCCAGGTCATGCTGGCCGGCAGCTTCCTCAACGGCACCTACGACTCGCTCAAGGCCCACGAGGGCACCGCGATGACGCTCTCCACCGCCCTGCTGATCCAGCTGGTCGTGGCCGTCCTCGTCCGCCGGCCCGGCCGCGGCCCGCAGTGGCCGCTGTGGAGCACCGCGGGGCTCACCGCCGCCGTCGTCGCCCAGATCGTCTCGGGTTACGGCAGGGCCCTCGGCGTGCACATCACCCTCGGGGTGCTGACGGTCTCCGGCGTGCTGTTCGTCCTGGTCGGCACCTGGCGGCTGCCGCTGCCCGCCCCGGCCGGGCGGCGCCCCGCCGAGGAGGACGGCGCGGGCCGGCTGCCGCGCCCCGGCGGCCCGGTGGAGGTCGCCCGGTGAACCGGCGCCGCTTCCTGCGCCTCGGCGCCTCCGTCCTCGGCGCCGGCGCGCTGGCCGCCGTCGCCGTCCCCTCCGCCGCGCTGCTGCTGGCCGAGGGCCGCCCGGGCCGGCTGCTGGACAGTGACCTGCCCCTGCCGGACGCCTTCCAGGTGCCGCTACCCGTCCCGAAGACCCTCGCCCCGGTGCGCACGGACGCCGGCGCCGACTACTACGAGATCACCCAGCAGGTCGCCAGGCTGGAGATCCTGCCCGGGGTCACGACGGAGGCGTGGACGTACGGCGGTACCTTCCCCGGCCCGACGATCGCCGCCCGCTCCGGCCGCGCGGTGGTCGTCAAGCATCGCAACGAGCTGCCCGTCCCGTCCGTCGTCCACCTGCACGGCGGGCACACCCCGGCCGACAGCGACGGCTACCCGACCGACCTGCTCATGCCCGTCGGGTCCTCCTCCGACCACGCGGCACACGCCATGCCCGGCGTGCACGCCATGAACGGCATGCCGGGCACGGAGCACGCCAAGGGCAGGACCGTCACCGGCGAGCGCACCCTCACCTACCCGGGCCTCCAGCGCGCCGCCACCCTCTGGTACCACGACCACCGCATGGGCTTCACCGGCCCCGGCGTCTGGCGCGGTCTGGCCGGCTTCCACCTCCTCCACGACGAGGAGGAGGCTTCCCTTCCCCTGCCCCGCGGCGACCGCGACCTCCCGCTGATGATCGCCGACCGCTCCTTCGCCGGGGACGGCTCCTTCCACTACCCCTCCGCCGACGCCACCCTCGCCGAACCCGGCGTCACCGACGGCTACGCCAACGGCGTCCTCGGCGACGTCATCCTCGTCAACGGCGCCCCCTGGCCCCGCGTGGACGTCGACCGCGCGCACTACCGGCTGCGCCTGCTCAACGCCTCCAACGCCCGCCTCTACCGCCTCGAACTCGACCCCCAGCCCTCCGACGGCGACGCCCTCGTCCAGATCGGCTCGGACGGCGGGCTGCTCGCCGCCCCCGTCGCCCACGACGCCATCGAGATCGCCCCTGCCGAACGCTTCGACGTGGTCGTCGACTTCTCCCGCTACGCCCCCGGCACCCAGGTCCGCCTGATGAACCGATTCGGCAGCGGCCGCACCGAGGAGGTGATGCGCTTCGACGTCTCCTCCCGCGCCGTCACCGACGACGCCCGGGTGCCCGACACCCTCTCCACCATCGCGGGCCTGGACCCGAAGGCCGTCACCGTCACCCGCGACTTCGCCTTCCGCCGCAGCCGCGGCGACGGCTGGACGATCAACGGCGACCTGTACGAGCCCGGCCGCGACCTCGCCGCCCCCGCCCTCGGCGCCACCGAACTGTGGCGCTTCACCAGCGACCTTCACCACCCGGTGCACCTGCACCTCGACCAGTTCCAGGTGCACAGCCGCAACGGCAAGGAGCCCGGTCCCTACGACGCCGGCTGGAAGGACACCGTCGACCTGCGCCCGGCCGAGGCGGTGGAGGTGCTGGTGCGCTTCAGCGACTACGCGGGGACGTACATGATCCACTGCCACAACCTGGAGCACGAGGACATGGCGATGATGGCGGACTTCACCATCAGCTGAGCGCAAACCTGAGCGCGAAAGCTGAGCGCGAACCCAAGCAGCGCGAACAGCGGCGCGAACCCGAGCACGCGGACAGGCGCGGCACCATCCGAACGGCCCAGTACCGGAGGGCGGGCGATGCGCCCTCCGGCACTCCTGGCCTAGCCTCGCGAGCAGGGCCCGCCACGGTGGAACCCCCCGCCACGGTGGAACCCCCTGGGAGCCGCGCCATGACCACCCCCGCCGAACGCCGCCGCCGAGGCCGCGCCGCCCGCGAGCGGATCTCCCGCTCCGAGCACGGACGGTGGATCCCCGCCGCCGACCGGCCCGACCCGGTGGACGTACTCGTCCGCCAGGGCGAGGACCGCGTCGCCCGGCTGCTGCCCATCCGCTACGGGCGCATGGCCGACACCCCGTTCACGTACCTGCGCGGCGCCGCCGCCGTCATGGCCGCCGACCTCGCCGCCGTCGCCGGCACCGGGCTGATCGTCCAACTCTGCGGCGACGCCCACCTGTTGAACTTTGGCGTCTTCGCCTCGCCCGAACGCAGGCTGCTCTTCGACCTCAACGACTTCGACGAGACCTACCCCGGCCCCTTCGAGTGGGACGTCAAACGCCTCGCCGCCAGCCTCGCCGTCGCCGCCCGCGACAACGGCCAGGACGGCGAGCGCCCCCGCCGCGCCGCCCTCGCCGCCGCCCAGGGCTACGCCGAGGCCATGCGCCACCTCGCGGGCCGGGGCGAACTCGACGTCTGGTACACCCACATCGACACCGACGACCTGCTCACCGTGCTGCGCAAGCCCAAGCAGCGCAAGCAGGTCGAGGCCGGACTCGCCCACGCCCGGCGCCGCACCAGCCTCCAGGCCCTCGGCAAGCTCACCGAGGAACGGGACGGGCACCGGCGCATCATCAGCTCGCCGCCGCTGATCGAACCGCTGAGGAAGACCGACCTGCGCGCCGTCGGCAAGGTGTTCAGCGACTACCGCGCTACCCTCGCCGAGGACCGGCGCGTCCTGCTCGACCGCTACCACTTCGTCGACGCGGCCATGAAGGTCGTCGGCGTCGGCAGCGTCGGCACCCGCTGCTACATCGTCCTGCTGGAGGGCCGCGACATCCGCGACCCGCTGTTCCTCCAGCTCAAGGAGGCCGGACGCTCGGTGCTGGAGGACCACCTGCCGCCCACCCGCGTGGACGCCGAGGTCGCCGCCCACCACGGGGGCCGCCGCGTCGTCACCGGCCAGCACCTGATGCAGGCCGGCAGCGACATCTTCCTCGGCTGGACCACCGGCCCCGAGGGCCGTCACTTCTACGCCCGCCAACTGCGCGACATGAAGGGTTCCGCCGACGTCGCCGCCATGTCCCCCGCCGCCCTGCGCACCTACGGCGACCTCTGCGGCCGCACCCTCGCCCGCGCCCACGCCCGCACCGGCGACCGCCTCGCCATCGCGGGCTACCTGGGCAGCGCGGACGTCTTCGCCGAGGCCGTCGCCGACTTCGCCGTCCGCTACGCCGACCGGACGGTGGCGGACCACAAACTGCTGCTGGAGGCCATCGCCACCGGGCGGATCACGGCGACCCTGGGCGTCTGAGCCGCACTCGGACTGTCCGTGGTCGACTCGGCGCGTTCGGCGAGGATGATTGCCGACCCCGACGAGGTCACGCCCCGGGCGGTGGCCTGGGCCGAGGCGGCCGGGCTGCGGCCGGACGCGGCGGCGGTGCGGGCGGTGCTGGAGGACGAGGACGCGGTGTTCGCCGAGGATCTGGCGTCGGCCCTGGTGCGGGCGCTGGGCTTCGGCTTTCCGGACGGTGACGGCTGATCGCTTCGCGGATTAGGGTGTCCACGAAGGGGGTCGTGGATGAAGCGTCGTCGGGTGGTCGGTGTGGTCCTGGCCGGTGGGGCCTTGCTGCCGCTGGTGCTGTGCATGGTCGGGCGGTGGGAGAGCCGCTTCGGCGGGCACGGGGCGGTCGCCGACGCGCTCGACCACCCGCTGCTGCTGCTCGGGTTGACGGGTGTGCTGCTGCTGATCGGGGCGATCGTCCGGGGCCGGGCGGACATGCTCGGGCTGGGCGCGGGCCTGATCGCGGGCGGCGGCGGGTGCACGCTGCTCGTGGCGGCCGGGCTGTCCTCCCTGGGCCTCGGCGACATCGGCCCGGTGACCGAGACCCGGACGAGCTCGCCCGACCGCCCCGACCACGTGCTCGTGGTGGTCCACGACACCTCGGGGGGCTCGGAGGCCGAGACGCAGTCCTGGAAGGTCCGGCTGGAGACCGGGGACGGCCCGCTGGCCCGCCGCTGGACGCTGGTCAGCATGCGCGCACAGGTCCAGGGCCACGGGGAGTTCAGAACAGCACGGTGGCTCGGCTCCGGGCGGATCGAGATCCGCACCGACACCGGCGCGAAGGTGTACGAGGTCGACGCGTCCACCGGCCGCCCGACCACCGTCTCCACCACGGGGAACGTCGGCTCGCTGTCCTGATCGATTGTCAGTGCCGTGTGCCAGGGTGATCGGCATGACGAAGACGTACCAGGTCGAGGTGGACGGCCTCGCACCCGTGTCCGCCACCGGCAAGCCGGACCTCGTCCGCGCGATGAAGCAACTGGAGGTGCCCGGGCGGGACTTCCTGGTGGTCAGCCGCGCGGACGAGGACTACGCCCAGGCGTACCAGCACAGCCCGGACGGCTGGCAGGTCGAGTACCGCGAGGGCTCCGCCGACCGCCACTACCAGACGCTGGAGCACCAGTCCCGCGAGCAGGCCGAACGCCTGCTCTGGGGCTGGATATCCGACACCCCGGAGTGGCAGGGCGAGGCCGACTGGCGCCGCCTCACCCCCGAGGACCTCGCCGGGTCCGACGAGGAGTAGAGGACGGGGAGCAGATCAGGGCGCACCTGTGACGGCGCGCCAGCGCGGGGCCTCGTCGTCGGGGGTGTCCGGGCTGGCGAAGTGGAAGGGGACGCCGAGGTGGTCGGCGAGGGCACGGCCGGCGCGGTCGGCGGCCACCGCCGAGGGGTGGCCGCCGAGTTGGGCGGCCTCCTCGCCGAGGTAGCGCTTCGCCGTCGACCAGTAGACGGTGGCCAGCGCGGTGTCCTTCTCCGGCTCGGCGAGGACGGCCAGCAGCACCACGAACCAGTCGTGGACGGTGTCGCCGTCCCAGATCGCCTCGATCGCCAGGATGCGCCCGCCGCAGCCGGCGGCCCGGAGGGCCAGGGACTCCAGGTCGAGTGGGCTGTCCGGTCGACGGGCGATCCGGTCGCCGTAGTGGGCGTAGCGCTCGCCGACGATCACCTGCGCGATGCCGAGTCCGATGCCGTGGGGCACCCGGCCGACGTCCAGGACGAGCCGTACCGCCCCGAGGAGGGAGTCCTGGAGGACGTACCCGTCGATCTGCTCGCGGATTCCGGCCGGCAGGCCGTTCCACCAGGCCGTCCTGGCCGCCTCGTTCATCTCCATGCGGGTCAAGGTACCAAGATCCTCAACGCCTCCCGTTCGACTTTCACCTCCACCGGCAGGGCCGCGATGAACTCCCCGTCCGCGTACGCCGTGATGCCCGGAGACTCGATGCGCAGCGCCTCCGTCCGCAGGGTGGTGACCTCGGAGCGCTGTACGTGGGTGCCCTTGAAGAGGGTGGGGAAGAAGCGGGCGACGCGCAGGCGCGGCATGGCGTCGACCAGCGTCACGTCGAAGAGCCCGTCGTCCGGCAGGGCGCCGGGGCACATCAGCATGCCGCCGCCGTAGCTGCGGGTGTTGCCGATCGCGGCGAGGGTCAGGTCGCGTTCGATGACGGTGCCGTCGGCGAGGGTGAGGCGGAACGGCAGGGGGCGCAGGTTGGCGAACTCGATGAGGATCGCCAGGTTGTAGCGCATCCGGCCGCGCGGCCAGCGCAGGCGGTTGGTGCGGTCGCTGACCAGCGAGTCGAAGCCGGTGGCCAGCACCGAGCCGAAGTAGCGCACCGCGCCGTCGGGGCCGGTGATGCGGCCGAGGTCGACGGTGCGGGTGCGGCCGGCGGCGATGACCTCGGCGGAAGCCTCGGGGGAGCCGAGGGGCAGCCCGTACTCGCGGGCGTGGTCGTTGCCGGTGCCCGCCGGTATGACCCCGAGGGGGACGGCGGTGCCGGCGAGCGCCTGGATCGCGAGGTTGATCATGCCGTCCCCGCCGACGACGGCGAGGGCGTCGACCCCGTCCGCCACCGCCTCGCGCGCCAGCCGCCCGGCGTCCTGCGCGCTGCGCCCCGCGTGGGCGTCGACGCGGACGCCGAGGGCCCGCAGCCGGGCGACGGCCCGCTCGGCGGCGGGGCCGGCGTGGCCGACCCCCGCCGCCGGGTTGGTGAGCACGGCCACTCGTCGGACGCCGCCCACTACGGGATCAGCTTGCCGGGGTTGAGGATGCCCGCCGGGTCGAGTTCGGCCTTGACGGCGCGCAGGATGCGCACGCCGAGGTCGCCGATCTCGTCGGTCATCCAGGGCCGGTGGTCGGCGCCGACCGCGTGGTGGTGGCTGATGGTGCCGCCCGAGCGCATGATCGCGTCGCAGGCGGTCCGCTTGGCGGCGGCCCACTGCTCCAGCGGCTCCTCGCCGAGGGCGGCGACGACGGTGAAGTAGAGGGAGGCGCCGGTCGGGTAGACGTGCGAGATGTGGCAGAGCACCAGCGCGCCGGGCAGGGCTTCGGTGAGGGCGGCGGTGACGGCGAAGCGCAGGCCCGCGAGGTTGCCCCAGCCGGTCGCGGTCTCCAGGGTCTCGCACAGGGCGCCCGCGTCGAGCAGGGAGTCGCGCAGGTAGGGGGCGTTGAAGCGGCCGTGCTCCCAGGCGCGGGCGGGGGCCTCGCCGAGGGAGGTGCCGCCGGCGGCGAGGAGGGTCTCCCGGGTGAGGCGGTGGCGGGCCGCGACCTGCTCGGCGGTGCCCTCGAAGACGGTGACGGCCAGGCAGCCGGTGACGGCCGGGGTGTCGCCGATCTTCTCGGTCATGGCGAGGTTGACCATGGTCTCGGCCTCGTCGGAGAGCCGGATGACGGTCGGCCCGGTGCCCTGCTGCTCGACGGCGCGCAGCGCGTCCGTCCCGGTGGTGAAGTCGGGGAAGCTCCACGCCTCGTACGCCTTGACGGCGGGCAGGCGGTGCACGCGCAGGCGCACGGCGGTGATGACGCCGAGGGTGCCCTCGGAGCCGAGGAAGAGCTGGCGCAGGTCGGGGCCGGCGGCGGAGGCGGGGGCGCGGCCGAGGTCGAGGACGCCGGCGGGGGTGACGACGCGCAGGCCGCGCACCATCTCGTCGAAGCGCCCGTACCCGGCGGAGTCCTGGCCGGAGGAGCGGGTGGCGGCGAACCCGCCGATGGTGGCGTAGCGGAAGCTCTGCGGGTAGTGGCCGAGCTCCCAGCCGCGTTCGGCGAGCAGCGCTTCGGCCGCCGGGCCGGTGAGGCCCGCGCCGAGGACGGCCTCGCCGGAGGTCTCGTCGAGGGCGAGGAGCTGGTCGAGGCGGCGCAGGTCGAGGGAGACGACGGCCCGCAGGCCCCCGCGCTCGGGGTCGAGGCCCCCGACCACGCTGGTGCCGCCGCCGAAGGGGACGACGGCGAGGCGGAGTTCGGCGCAGAGGGCGAGGACGGCGGCGATCTCGTTCTCGTCGCCGGGCAGGACGACGGCGTCGGGCGCGTCCTGGGCGGCGCGGCTGCGGCGGCGCAGCAGGTCGGGGGTGGACTTGCCGCCGGCGCGGGGCAGCCGGTCGGCGTCGGCGGCGCTGACGTGCGCCTCGCCGACGGTCGCGGCGAGCGCCTTCAGGTCCTCGGGCCCGATCCGGGAGGGGGCGAGGAGGACCTCGTCCGCGCCGGGGCCGGGCGCGGCGTCGCCGGTGACCCCGAGGGCGGCCGCGAGCAGGCCCTTGACCTCGGCGGGCAGCTCCTTCGCGAGGGCCGGGTCGCCCCAGGCGTTCCACTTCATGGGGGGGAGCGGCAGCGCGGCGCCGTCCGGTCCTGCTTGCGTCTCTGGTGCCATGCGTTACAGTTTCACACATCATGTCAAGTAGTAACGACGATTTCGCGCCCGCTGCCGACTCCCGCAGCACCGACGACGCCATCCTGGACGCCGCCGCCGACCTGATCGTCCACCTCGGCGTGCGCCGCACCCAGCTGGCCGAGATCGCCCGCCGCGCCGGGGTCAGCCGCCCCACCGTCTACCGGCGCTGGCCGGACGTGCGGGCGGTCATCGGCGCCCTCCTCACCCGGGAGATCCTCGCCACCATCCAGGGCGGCGCCGCCCTCGCCTTCGCCGACCTCGACTCCTTCGTCGAGCGCATCGTCGACGTGGCCGTGCGCCTGCGCGACCACCCGGTGCTCGGCGCGCTGCTCCACTCCGAAGACTCCGACCTGCTGCTCGAGTACGTCGTCGAGCGGCTCGGCACCAGCCAGCGCGGCCTGCTCGAGGCCCTGCGCGCCGGCATCGAGCAGGGCCAGGCCCACGGCTCGGTCCGGCCCGGCGAGCCCGTCGAACTCGCCGCCATGGTGCTGCTGATAGCCCAGTCCACCGTCCAGTCCCACCGCATGGTCGCCTCCCTGCTCCCCGAGGCCGCCTGGCGCCGCGAACTGGCCAGAGCACTGAACGGATACCTCGCGCCGTGACCCCCAAGGGCAACCCCCACGCCGGAACCAGCCGACTCGACGCCCAGCGCCGCAGGACGGACCTCGACGACCTCGCCGCAGCGCCCCGCATCGACCTGCTGGTGATCGGCGGCGGCGTCACCGGCGCCGGGGTCGCCCTGGACGCCGCCTCACGCGGGCTGCGCACCGTCCTCGTCGAATCCCGCGACCTCGCCTTCGGGACGAGCCGCTGGAGCTCCAAGCTCGTCCACGGCGGACTGCGCTACCTCGCCACCGGACGGATCGGCGTGGCCCGCGAGAGCGCGATCGAACGCGGCGTGCTGATGACCCGCACCGCCCCGCACCTCACCCGCGCCATGCCCCAACTCGTGCCGCTGCTCCCGGACCTGCTGAACGCCGGACAGGTGGCCCTGATCCGCGCCGGCTTCCACGCCGGGGACGTGCTGCGCCGCAGCGCCGGCACCCCGGGCAGCCTCCTGCCGCGCGTGCGCCGCATCGACGCCGCCCGCACCCGCCGGCTCGTGCCCGGGGTGCGGACGGACGGGCTGCGCGGGGCGCTGGTCGCCCACGACGGCCAACTCGTCGACGACGTACGGCTGGTGGTCGCCCTCGCCCGTACCGCCGCGCAGTACGGGGCGACGGTGCTGACCAGGGTGCGGGCCGAGGAGGTCACCGGCACCTCGGCGCGACTGGTGGACACCCTCACCGGGGAGCGCCTGGACCTCCGGGCGAGCGCGGTGATCAACGCCACCGGCGTGTGGGCCGACCAGGTCGACGCCTCCATCAAGCTGCGCCCCAGCCGGGGCACCCACCTGCTGGTCGACGCCGCCGCCCTCGGCCACCCGACCGCCGCGCTCACCGTCCCGGTGCCCGGCTCCGTCAGCCGCTTCGTCTTCGCGCTGCCGCAGCAGCTCGGCCGCGTCGCCATCGGGCTCACCGACGAGGACGCGCCCGGCCCGGTCCCGGACGAGCCGCAGCCCAGCGACGACGAGGTGACCTTCCTCCTCGACACCGTCAACGCCGCCCTCGCCACCACCCTCACCCGCGCGGACCTGCGCGGCGCGTACGCGGGGCTGCGCCCGCTGATCGACACCGGCGGCGGCAGCACCGCCGACATCTCGCGCGAGCACGCGGTGCTGGAGTCCCCGAACGGCGTGATCACCGTCGTCGGCGGCAAGCTCACCACCTACCGGCGGATGGCCCAGGACGCCGTCGACACCGCCGTCCGCCTGCGGGGCCTGCCCGGGCGCGCCTGCTGGACGGCCCGCCTGCCGCTGATCGGCGCCCCGGGCCACCGGGACAGCCGCCCGGTGGAGGCTTCCGCCCTGCCCGCCTCGCTGCTCGCCCGGCACGGGGGGCTGGCCCACGAGGTGCTGGGCGCGGGGGAGTTGGAGTCGATCGCGGAGGGCCTGGACGTGACCCGCGCCGAGATCGTCTACGCCGTCACCCACGAGGGCGCCCTGGACGCCTCCGACGTCCTGGACCGTCGCACGCGCCTGGGCCTCGTCCGCGAGGACGCCGACCGGGCCCGCGCGGCCGTCGAGGAGATCGTCGGCGAGCTGGTGGAGGAGATCCGCCCGGCCTGAGGCGTGGCCCGATGTACGGCCTGAGACGCGGTTTGAGGCGTGGCCCGATGTACGGGCTGAGAGCAAAGGGGCCCGCCACCACGCGCGTGCGTGGTGCCGGGCCCCTGCGTCGTTACGGCTTGACGGGAGCCTGGAGGGCCCAGAGCCGCCCGTCGGGGTCGCGGACGGTCATCAGCCGGGTGCCGAAGTGGGTGTCCTCGAAGGGGGTCACCACCTCGAGGCCCTCGGCGGCCACGAACGCGTCGGCGTCCTCGACCGCGAGGACCAGCTGGACGGAGGTCTCGCGGTCGGCCGGGACCTCGGCGATGAAGACGCTCGGGCTGCCGCCGTTGCGCAGTTGGCCGGAGTTGTGGTCGGTCTCGAACTCCAGCTCGTAGCCCAGGCCCTGGAAGAACTTCGCGGCCTTGCCCCAGTTGTGGGTCTCCATGAACACGGCTTCGATGCCTCGGGTCGTCATGTCAGTCCTCCTCGATGGACGGGTGCTCGTTCTCCGGGCGCGGGTCATCGAGGTAGGCGCGCAGGGCCTCGGCGACGAGCGCCGACAGCGACAGCTCCGACTCGATGGCGCGGTACTTGACCTGCTTGATCAGCTCGATCGGCAGGTAGACGTTGAACTGCTTCACTTCCTCGTTTCCCACACCATGGATGCTAGCACGCTAGATTGCTAGCAACCTAGCGATGAGGTGCCACGGGGGGATGAGAGGAGTGGCGATCAGCGCGCGGTGCGCTCGGGCATCGGGTGGTGGGCGCCGGCGAGTTCGAGGGTGCAGGCGAGCGGGTGCTCGGACGCGCCGGTGCGCTCCAGGCGGATGGCGAGCGGGGTGGGCGGCTCCTCGGCGAGCTGGCCGGACAGGAGGAGCGGGTAGACGCCGTGGCCGTGTACGCGGTGGAAGGCGCACTCCTTGCCGTCCACCAGCAGCTCGGTCTCCGTGATCACGGTGCCGGAGCGGACGTTGACGGTGACGGAGTGCCCGTTCTCGTCGAGGTGGAAGCTGTACCGCCTGCGCATGGGGGCCTCCCGCCGGGCGCCGTGGGATTCACCGCCAGTCTAGGTCGGCCGCCCGGACCCGGCGCTCCGGAGGTGCGCTCCGGCCGACGCCGTCCGGGGGGTGGCGGTTCCCGGGGGTAGCCCGGAAAAATACCAGGGGGGAGCCCGCCCGCAGGCGGATTCTCGCGATCTCTACAGTGTTGTAGATTCGTCCGCAGGGAGAGATCCGAGGAGGGCATTGTGGGAGTTTCGCTGGCCAAGGGCGGCAACGTCTCGCTGAGCAAGGAGGCGCCGGGTCTGAGCGCCGTGATCGTGGGGCTCGGCTGGGACGTTCGCACCACCACCGGGGCCGACTACGACCTGGACGCCAGTGCGCTGCTGTGCAACGCGCTCGGCAAGGTGGTCTCGGACCAGCACTTCGTCTTCTTCAACAACCTGCGCAGCCCCGAGGGTTCGGTCGAGCACAGCGGCGACAACCTGACCGGTGGCGGCGACGGCGACGACGAGCAGATCAAGGTGGACCTCGCCCGGGTGCCGTCCGACGTGGCCAAGGTGGTGTTCCCGGTGTCGATCTACGACGCCGACGCGCGCCTGCAGAACTTCGGCCAGGTCCGCAACGCGTTCATCCGCATCGTGAACCAGGCCAACGGCCAGGAGCTCGCCCGCTACGACCTCACCGAGGACGCCTCCACCGAGACCGCGATGGTCTTCGGCGAGCTGTACCGCAACGGCGTCGAGTGGAAGTTCCGCGCCATTGGGCAGGGCTACGCCTCCGGTCTGCGCGGCATCGCGACGGACTACGGCGTGAACGTCTGAGACGAGTGACCGGGTTCCGACCCCGGTCCCCGCCCCGGCCCCGCAGCGAGTGCGGGCCGGGGCTTTGTCGTGCCTGCCGAGTTCGCGCCTCTCCGGCCTTTCAAGCCTTTCGGGCTTTTGGGCCTATGCAACTAGTTGCATAGGCCGGACGCCGTCCCCTACTCTTCGGTAACAACCACCCCCGGCAGCCGCACGCCCGCAGGAGACGTCGATGACCCCCGAGTCCGGCCCGTACCCCCACCTGCTCAGCCCGCTCGACCTCGGCTTCACGACCCTGCCCAACCGCGTGATCATGGGCTCCATGCACGTCGGCCTGGAGGAGGCCCCCGACGGCTACGAGCGCATGGCCGCCTTCTACGCCGAGCGCGCCGCCGGCGGCGTCGGCCTGATCGTCACCGGCGGCATCGCTCCCAACGAGGCCGGCCGCCCGTGGGACGGCGGCGCGAAGCTCACCACCGAGGAGGAGGCGGCCGAACACCGCGTCGTCACCGACGCCGTGCACGCCGCCGGCGGGAAGATCGCCCTGCAGATCCTCCACTTCGGCCGCTACGCCTACCACCCCGGCCTCGTCGCCCCCAGCGCCCTCCAGGCCCCGATCAGCCCGTTCGTCCCCAACGAGCTCACCGCCGAGCAGGTCGAGCAGACCGTCGAGGACTTCGCCCGCTGCGCCGAACTCGCCCGCCTCGCCGGGTACGACGGCGTCGAGATCATGGGCTCCGAGGGCTACCTGATCAACGAGTTCGTCGTCGCCGCGACCAACCGCCGCGAGGACGAGTGGGGCGGCCCGTACGAGCGGCGCATGCGCTTCCCCGTGGAGATCGTGCGGCGGGTGCGCGAGCGCGTCGGCGAGGACTTCATCATCGTCTACCGCCTCTCCATGCTCGACCTGGTGCCCGGCGGCTCCACCCTGGAGGAGGTGGTCCAGCTCGCCAGGGCCGTCGAGGCGGCCGGGGCGAGCATCATCAACTCCGGCATCGGCTGGCACGAGGCCCGTATCCCCACGATCGCCACCTCCGTGCCGCGCGGCGCCTTCGCCTGGGTCACCAAGCGGGTCATGGGCGAGGTCGGCATCCCGCTGGTCGCCACCAACCGCATCAACACCCCCGAGATCGCCGAGCAGTTGCTCGCGGACGGCTGCGCGGACCTGGTGTCCATGGCTCGCCCGCTGCTCGCCGACGCCGCCTTCGTCGCCAAGGCCCGGGAGGACCGCGCCGACGCCATCAACACCTGCATCGGCTGCAACCAGGCGTGCCTGGACCACACCTTCAGCCTCAAGATCACCTCCTGCCTGGTGAACCCGCGCGCCTGCCACGAGACCGAACTCGTGCTCTCGCCGACGAAGCTCCGCAAGCGCATCGGCGTGGTCGGCGCCGGCCCGGCCGGTCTCGCCTTCTCCGTCTCCGCCGCCGAACGCGGCCACGAGGTCACCCTCTTCGACGCCGCCGAGGTGATCGGCGGACAGCTCAACATCGCCCGACTCGTCCCCGGCAAGGAGGAGTTCGAGGAGACCCTGCGCTACTTCCGCACCCGGCTCGCCGAGTTGGGCGTCACCCAGCGCCTCGGCGCGCTCGTCGACGCCGAGCGGCTCGCGGCGGAGGGCTTCGACGAGATCGTCCTCGCCACCGGCGTCACCCCCCGAACTCCCGCCGACATCCCCGGAATCGACCACCCCAAGGTGCTCGGCTACCTCGACGTGCTGCGCGACGGCGCGCCCGTCGGCGAGAGCGTGGCGATCCTCGGAGCGGGCGGCATCGGCTTCGACGTCGCCGAGTACCTGACCGACTCCGGTGACGCGGCCAGCCTCAACCCGCCCGTGTTCCAGGCGAAGTGGGGCATCGACGCCGAGTACCGCGAGCGCGGCGGCCTGCGCGCCCCTTCACGCCCGACCCCTCCCCGTCGAGTCCACCTGCTGCAGCGCAAGAGCAGCAAGGTCGGTGCCGGGCTCGGCAAGACCACCGGCTGGATCCACCGCACCGAACTCAAGCACCGGGGCGTGGCGATGGTCGCCGGCGCGAGCTACGACCTGATCGACGACGCCGGGCTCCACTTCACCGTGGACGGCGAGCGTCAGCTCCTGCCCGTCGACACCGTGGTGCTGTGCACCGGCCAGGAGCCGCGCCGCGACCTGTACGAGGCGCTGCGCGAGCGCGGCGTGAGCGCCCACCTGATCGGCGGCGCGGACGTGGCGGCGGAACTGGACGCCAAGCGGGCCGTCAAGCAGGGCACGGAGCTGGCCGCGGCGCTCTGAGGCCCGGCGGTCGGCCGGTGCGGGGATCGCTCTGACCTGGGGCGATCCCCGCCCGGCGCGCCCGGCGCGGGCCCCGGTGGGACACTGGTGCTTCCGTCCCTGCCCGAATTCTCGACTCTCTCGACCGGGGGCCCCAATGTCGTCCCTTCCGAGGTCTCTCCACGCCCTCACCGCCGCCGCCCTGTGCGCGGCGGTCGCCCTGGGCCCGGCCCACCTCGCGGCCGCCGCGGCTCCGGCCGCCGCGGCTCCGGCCGCCGCCGCTCCGGCCGACGAACTCCCGACTGCCGACCAGCTCAAGGCGGCGCTGCTCAGCGCCAACGACCTGGGCCCGCAGTCCGGTTTCAGCGAGGCACCCCCGCAGAGCCCCAGCCCGGGCGAGAACCCCAGCCCCGTGAGCGGCTGCGACGCACTGTCCGCGCTCCTCAACTCCCATGCCGGGCAGCCGACTCCGGCCGTCCCCCACGCCGAGACCGAGCTCGACGGCCCCGGCGGCAGCCCGATGGTGACGGAGTCCCTCACCGCGGAGCCCCTGGACAAGGTGAACACCGACTTCGCCAAGGCCACGGACGCGTTCAAGACCTGCACGACGGTCACCTTCGACGCGGGCACCCCCGACGAGGTGACCCTCAAGGTCAGCCCCATCACCCTCGGCGACCGCCAGGACGCCCCCGCCGTCCGCCTCGACGGCACCATCGGCGGCGTACAGCTCAACGCCTACATCGGCATCGAGCGCTTCGGCACGGTCGGCATGGCCTTCGGCTTCTTCCAGCGCGACGAGTCCTCCTCCCAACTCGCCTCCTTCCAGTACCGCACGGCCGTCGCGAAGGCCGAACGCACCCTGGGCACGAAGGCGGGCTCCACCACCCCGCCGACGGCGACGCCCACCCCGGGCACGGCGGTCTGAGCCGAGCCGGTGTGAGCCGAGCCGGTCGGAGCCCGGGCCCTGTCCCGGGCCTAGGCTGATCGTCTGCCTTGGACAGCGGGGGGGAAGCATGATCGACGTCGACGGATATCTGGCCGTGCTCGGAGTGGACCGGCCGAAGGCCCCTGATGCCGAGGCGCTCTCGGCACTGCACCGGGCGCACGTGGAGCGGGTCCCGTACGAGAACCTCGACATCCACCTCGGCCGGCCCACCGGCATCGGCGCCGCCGAGTGCGTGGACCGGATCGTGCGCGGCCGCGGCGGCTACTGCTTCCACCTCAACGGCGCGTTCGCCGCGCTGCTGACCGCCCTCGGCTACGAGGTCACCCTCCACCGGGCGGGCGTGCAGGGCACCTTGGCGGACCCACCGAACGTGGGCGGTGAACACCTCGGGCTCACCGTCCGCCTCGACGGCGAGCGGTGGCTCGTCGACGTCGCCCTCGCCGGGGGCCTCTACGAGCCCGTCCCGCTGCGCGAAGGCCCGTACGTCCAGGCCCCGTTCACCGTCGCGCTTGCGCCGTCCGAGGTGGCGCCCGGCGGCTGGCGGTTCCTCCACGACGGGCGGGCCCCGTTCACGGCGATCGACTTCGCGCCGCAGCCGGTCGAGTTGGCCTCCTTCGCCGAGAAGCACGAGCACCTGTCGACGTCCCCCGAGTCCGGCTTCGTCCGCGTGCTCACCGCCCAACTCCGCGACGCCAAGGGCCTGTTCGTGCTCCGCAGCCGTCTGCTGCGCCGTATCGACGCGGCAGGCACGGAGGAGCGGATCATCGACTCGCCGGAGGAGTTCGAGGACGTCCTGGCGGAGGTGTTCCGGATCGACCTGACCGACATCGCCCCCGCCGGCCGCTCCGACCTGTGGCGCCGCGCCTGCGACCAGCACCGCACCTGGGAGGCCACCCGGTGAGGCGGCGGCCCCGGACCCCGGCCGGCCCGGACCCCGGACCCCGGCCCGGGTCGACGGGGCCCGGGGCCGCCGTGGGGCGGGTCAGGCGACGTTGATCGCGGCGATGCGGCCGAGGGCGTCGAAGGCGACCTCGGCGGTGCTGCCGCCCGGCAGGTGGGCGGTGATGCGGTCGGCGGCGGTGGTGGTCGGCACGCGGTGGTGGGCGAAGTAGCCGGTGACCACGGCGTGCGGGGAACGGCCGAACAGGCCCGCGCCGGTGACGAGGTGGCGGGGCATCGTGAGCGGGTTCAACGGGGCGTGGGGGATCTGCGGGTCGTCGGGGGTGAAGTAGACCCGGGTGCCGGGGCCGGCCGGCTGGCCGATGTAGCCCGCCGCGCCGAGCACGCCCATGCCCACGAAGGCGAGCGATTCGGCGGCCCGGTGGGGATCGGCGAAGCCCGACAGGTCCACGCCCTCCTCCCGCAGCTCGGGCACGTCGTGGAGGCGCCCGAACTCGGCGATCCGCGCGCCGGCCGCGACCACCGCGCTGCCCCGCAGCCCAGGGTTCGCCCAGCCCCAGAGCCAGGACCGCCCGGCCTGGTCGTAGCTGCCCAGCAGGCCGACCCGCACGACGCGGCCGGAGGACTCGTAGCGGCACTGGTTCAGATCGACCGTCCAGGGGCCGCCGGGCAGGACCTGCTGGAGGGCTTCGAGCTGCTCGGCGCCCCAGGCGGCGTGGTGCTCGGCGGTACGGAGGAACGCATCGGTAAACGTCGACGTCATGGGGATCACCCTAATGAGATCATCGGCTCCGTGACTTCGATGTGGCAGGGCAGGCAGCTCACCTTCGAACGCGTCGACGAGGACCGCATCGGCGAGGTGCTGGAGGTGCTCGACGAGGCGGCGGGCTGGCTGGGGGCCCAGGGCATCAGGCAGTGGCCGGCACGGTTCGAACGGGCGTGGGTCGAGGATTCCGTCGCCCGCGGGGAGACCTGGCTGGTTCTCGTCGACGAGAAGCCGGCCGCGACGGTGACCGTGGACTGGGCCGACCCGCACTGGGCCGACCTCGGCGGCACGGCCGCGTACGTGCACAAGCTGGCGGTGCGGCGCTGGGCGTCGGGGCTCGGGGGCGTCGTCCTCGACTGGGCGCTCGCCGCGGCGAGCAGCCGGGGGGTGGAGTTCCTACGGCTGGACTGCGTGAGGTCCAACGCGCGGCTGCGCTCCTACTACGAGTCCCGCGGGTTCGTGTACCGCGGTGACGTCCAGTGGATCGATCCCTCGGGCAAGCAGCCGGACGACGGCCCCGGCTACTGGCAGAGCCGCTACGAGATGCGAGTGGACGGGCAGGGTCGGAAGACCGTGCACGCGCGAACCTCCCGGGCCGTCCCGAGCAACGTCCTCGGCCTGGCACCCGAGTTCACCGACCCGCTGTGGCGCACGGCCGTCCGGCTGAACCCCGTGGAAGCCGAACTGCTGCGCACCGAACCGCTGCGGCGCCTGCACTTCGTGGCGCACGGCGGGGCGTCGACGCTCACCACCCTGCAGTCGTACTCCCGGCTGGAGCACACGCTCGGGGTGCTCGCGCTCGTCGCGCACTTCCGGCCCCGGGACGAACTCCTGCGGGTGGCAGCCCTGTTGCACGACATCGGGCACCTGCCGCTGAGCCACACCTTCGAGGGGCTCGGCGGCCTCGACCACCACGCGATCGGCCTGGAGCTGCTGCGCACCGAGCCGATCAGCGGCGTGCTGGCGCGGCACGGGATCGGCGTCGAGGAGGTCGTGGCCGCGCTGGAGGGGCTCGTCGGCCGTCCCGGCCTGATGAACCTCGACCACCTGGACTCCTATGCCCGCAGCGGCCGTTCGGCCGGGCGGCTCGACGCCGACCCGGCCGCGCTGCTGGCGGGGCTGCGGCTGGAGGACGGAGTGGTGTCGGCCGACCGTGAGGGTGCGGCGGTGCTGGTGCGGGCCGTGTGCGCGGAGGCGCGGCTGCACACCTCCTGGGACAACGTGGGCCCGGTGTCGGTGGTACGGCGGCTGGCGGGCCGGCTGCTCGACGCCCCGGACGGCGCGGCGGCGGCCGAGGTCGCGCGGATGACCGACCAGCAGCTGTGGTCGGCCTTCGAGGCGTACGAGGGCACGGCGGCGGAGAGCCGCCGGATCCGTTACGAGGCGCACCGGTTGAGGGTCGAGCCGGGGCGGCGGGACGGCCTCGGGTGGGACGGCCCCGGGTGGGACTTCTCGCTGCGCAAGATCTACAGCTCCGCACCGCTGGTGGAGGGACGCCTGGTTGAGGAGGCCGCCCCCGAACTCACCGCCGAGCTGGAGGGGTTGAGGCTGCTTCCGACGAACTTCCGGGTCTGGTGGGGATGATCAGCGCCGGGGACGGTGGCGGCGGTAGTAGGAGACGGTGACGGCGCCGAGCAGCGGGCCCCAGAGGACGAGCGGCATGTAGGCGACGCCGATGATGTGCAGCCAGACGCCCTCGTAGGCGGGGTGGTGCTCGGTGCTCCACCAGTCCAGGCCGTCGCCCCACAGCACGGTGAGCGCCAACGCCCCGAGCCCGGCGGGGACGACGGCGGCGAGCGGGCGGACACGGCGGCCGCCGATGAACGGGATCCAGCGCGGCACCACCTCGCCCCAGGGCCGCACCAGGCCGATCGTCAGCAGCGCGAGGGCCTCGGACACGACGCTGAGCGCGATCACGGCGACCGAGCCCACCCCGGGAATCCGGAAGGTGTGGCGCAGCACCTGCTCGCTGTACCCGACCGGCAAGCCGAACCCCATGGCGATCCGCCACAGCCCGGACGGGACGGTGCTGAGCGCGGCGGCATGCGCGGCCCACACCGCCCACCGGGGCGCGGGCGGAACGGTGTGCGGGTCGGTGTGCGGGTCGGTGGCGGTGATCATGCCTTCAGGCTCGCCGACCTGCGGCGGGGTCACGTCCTCCTGGAGGGCTGCCGCCCTCCCCCCGGCGGGGGAGGGGCCGTCCGGGTAGGTGCACGGCCCACTCGGGATCCGCGACGGCCTTCGCCAACTCTTCGGGCGTGACGCGCAGGTACGCGCCGTTCATGCTCATGGGCGGCAGAATACGGACGGGTTCCGACAACGGGGGAGTGGTGGAATGGCCCGCAGGGGAGTGGCGTTGGCGCTCGCCGTGGGGTCCGCGCTGGTGCCGGCGGGGTGCGGCGGTGGCGACGACGACGGCGCGAAGGCGGCGGCAGAGGTGAAGACGGAGGCCACGGCTCAGGTGCGGGTCGGGCACGAGGTGGCGCCGGGCCGTTACACCGGCAGCTTCTACCTCGACCGGGGCCACAGCCGGGTGTTCTTCTGCACCACCAACCCGAAGGAGCCCGCCCCCGCCGGCTGAGGCGTCCGGGTTGGCGCTCGGAAACCCGGCTGCCCGGTGATCATGGTGCGTGTACCCTCGCCCGATGATCGATCGCATCACCGAGGCTCGGTCCGCCGCCTCCGCCCGCGCAGCCCGCCGCCGTCCGCGGCTTCCCGGACGCCTACGCGGCCGAGCTGACCGCCAACTACGGGGGGCAGCGCGATGACGGAGGAGACCGGACCGGAGCCGCTGGGCGTGTGCCTCGTGGCCAACGTCGCCCAGGAGACCAGGCACGGCGTGGGCGGCCAGGAGATCCGCAGGGGGCTCCGGCACTTCGCGCCGGGGGCGAAGGTGTGGATCGCGCCGCCGGCCTGGGGCGACGGCGGTGAATGCGTCATCGTGGCCGGACGGCATCGGGGGAACAGCCGCCGTTACGTACGGATGGTCGTCGAGAGCCGGTTCCTGGTGAACTTCCGGGTCCGTGCCGTCTACAGCCCCGCCCTGGTGCGCGCCTTGACGGAGGCGGAGCCCGGGGAGGAGAAGGAGTTCGGCGCCCACTTCCTGTGGCCGCGGGAACAGGCGGAGAACTGGGCGCGGTCCGCGAACGCGGGGGAGCCGGAGGCCCGGACGGACCTTCCCCCGGCGGGGGAACTACTGCAGTAGTGCCACTACTTCCGTAGTTCCCGCGCGCTCCGCCGCACAGGAAGTCGGCCCGGCCGACTTCCTGTGCGGCAACCAGGGACTACGAGCACTCCCAGAAGAAGCGGCCCTCGAGGTGGTCGGGGCTGACGAAACCGAAGCCGTACCCGCCGCCGAAGTTGAGGACGTACGGGCCTCCGTCGTCGGATGCGTCGCTGATCTTGAAGAGGAACTGCCAGGGGGAGCCGACGCGCGCGTAGCTGTTGGGGTAGCAGGCGGTGCCGCCGAGGTAGTCGTGAAGATCCTCACCGCCGGGTTGCTCGACGTCGGGACCCTCGCCGCGCAGGCTCCGCTCCCATGCCGCCTGCTCGTCGATCGAACGGTCGATCTCGGGCGACACCGGCTGGAGGTCGAGGTGCCACTCGACCGGGACCTCCGACTCGTCGGACCCCCAGCGCCAGAGCGTCCGCCCCTGCGTGCCGGGCGGTCCGATGACGGCGAAGGAGGGGACGCGGCCGCCGGGCTGCACGAGAAGGACGGCGTCGCCGCGCTCCGGATCGAGGCCGCCCATGATGAGGTCCTCCTCGTCGAGGAAGAGGTAGGCCAGCCGGAGCTCGTCCCCGGGGACCGGGAACTGCCCGACGAACACCAGCGGACGCCCGGTGGACGGGTCCACCGGCCAGGCGGGCTCGCTCAGCCACACGGGCTGCCCGCCCAGCTTGGCCACCGGCTCACGGATCGGCTGCTCGGCCGCACGGAGGCTCATCTGCCGGCGCGGCAGGAAGGCCGCGTCGTACGGCCCCTGCGCTCGCCCGGTGGGACGCGTGATCATGACCGGACACCTTAGAACACACCCCCGACCGTCCCCACCCCCGGCCCCGACGGCCGCCGCCGCGCGCAGGAAGTCGGTCCGGCCGACTTCCTGCGCGCAGCGGGTCAGGCCGTGCCGAAGGGGTTGTCGATCGCGTAGCGCCAGTGGCCGTCGGGGCTGCGGCGGGCGATGTCGGTGGCGGTGCCGGTGAGGTGGATGTCGGTGCCGTCGGGGGTGGTGCCCTTGATGGTCCAGTCGACGATCAGGAGGGCGAGGTCGCCCGTGACGTAGGTGTGCCGGGGGTGGACGGTGATGGGTACGCCCAGGGACTGGAACTCGGCGCTGGCGCGCGCGAGGTCGGGGCCGGTGGCGGTGCGCCCGGGGGCGGGGACGAAGAGGGCGCCGGGCTCGTAGACCTGGGCGAGGGCGTCCGGGGCGCCGCTGTTGAAGGCGGCGGCGAAGACGGCCGGGTGTTGTGCCGGGTCGGTGGTCAGGGGGAGGGTGGTGGGGTGGTGAGTCATGTGAGCAGTGAAGTCGGGCCCCGCGTGGGTCACCAAACGGAAACCGGCAGGCCCTGGGACGAGGAACTGGTCCCCGACGAGCGCGGCCGCACGGGGAACCCGGAGCAGGGCTGCCCGGTGGAGGTGGCCCTCGCGGCGATCGCCGGCCGCTGGACCACCCTGGTGCTGCGGGAACTGATGCACGGCCCGGCGTCCTACGGGGAGTTGAGGGAACGGCTGCCGAGGATCAGCCCGAAGGTGCTCGCCGAGCGCCTGCGGGCCCTGGAGGATCGGGAGTTGGTGGTGCGCGAGCGCGTGCGGGGCTTCCCCGTGCGGACCTCGTACGGGCTGACGCCCCGCGGTGAGGCGCTGCGCCCGCTGCTGGTGGAGCTGTACCGGACGGGATCGGCGCTCAGCTGACCGCCGGTTCGAGCAGCGCCAGCCTCCGCCGCTCCGCGTCGAGTTCGGCGCGGATGCCGACGGGCACGGGGAGGTTCGGCCCGGCGTGCCCGAAGTCCACGTTGCCCAGGACCGGGATGTCACGCCCGCCGAGGACGTCGAGGACGATCTCGCGCAGGGTCGGGGACGCGCCGGGCTCGAGCCCGGTGATCTCGCGCGGAACGCCCACGACCATGCCGGCGATCCGGTCGAGGATGCCGCAGTGCCGCAGCACCTGGAGGTAGCTCCACACGTGCGAGGCGTGTCCGCCCATCTCCTCCCAGAACAGCACCGCGCCGTCGAACCGTTCGAGCGGCAGGGCGAAGGGCGTCGCCTGCGCCAGCACGATGCGGTTGATCACCGCGCCGATCAGCGGCCCCTCGACGCGCCCGACGCGCCCGGGGCGCCAGCACTCCCACGCCGGCCCGGTGGGCAGCGCGCCGATCGGCTCGGTGCTGGTCAGCAACCTGGCGTACAGCGCGGAGAGTTCGGCGCGGCGCGCCTCGGGCACGGACTGCCAGTTCCCGCCGAAGCCGGGCACGGCCATGTCCGCGTGGAAGCCGACCAGGCCCGTGCGGGCGTGGAGCACCAGGTGGAGGAGGGAGATGTCGCTGTAGCCGAGGATCGGCTTGGGGTCGGCCCGGACGGCCTCGACGTCGATCAGGTCCAGGTAGCCGAAGGCGGTCTGGCCGCCGTCGCTGGCGACGATCGCACGCACCTCGGGGTCGCGGAGCAGGCCGTTGAGCTCGGCGGCGATCTCGGCCGGGGCGGCGGCGCTCCACCAGTGCCGGCGCCCGGCCTCGAGCAGCGGAGCCCGGCGGACGCGGAATCCCATGCCCTGGAGAACGCCCACCGTCCGCTCGACGTTGGGCTCGTACGCGGCGGGCAGCGGCCCGGAGAGCGAGGCGATGACGACGAGGTCGCCGGGCTTCAGGGCGCGGGGGCGCAGTGGCGCGGGGCTCGTCATGGGGGACAGTGTCGCGGGTGTCGCCCTGGAGGTCACGCGGGTTTATACGGGTTCACAGCAGGGCGGTCGTGACGATCGATCGCCGCGGTCGCCCTCGGCTTCGTCCGCTTCGTCGACCGCTACGACGAGGCCGGGGCCTACCTCTCCGCACCCCGGCCACCGGCACGACGCCACGCACGTCTCCTGGACGTCCATGATCCCGCACTCGCTCCTGATCGGGCTCGGGTCGGTGGTGATCACCTACGGCCTGCTCGGGCCGCGCAGGCAGTTGGGTCCCTCATCGGCTCGGCCGTGCTGGCCGACCTGCAGTGGTCCTTCCCGGTGACCCTGGCGCTCGCCGTCGCGGCCTGGCTCCTCGTGGCGGGCGTCTCGATCTCGCTCGTCCCCGAGCTGGCACGAGGCAACCAGCCGTCGGGCCCGGCCCCGGCCCCGCAGAGCGCGTGAGCCACCCCGGCCCGCCCCGGCCCGCCCCGGCCCGCCGCGCTCCGCGCGCCCCGCCGTCAGCGGCGCAGCAGGTCGACGAGCCCGGTGAGGTCCTCCTCGGCGCTGCCCTGCTGGAGCCGCTGCTCCATCAACCGGAAGAAGGGCGCGAGGAGTTCGGCGCTGACGCCCTGCTCCTCCGCGGTGCCCAGCAGGGTGGCCCTGCCCGCGACCTGCATGCCCAGGTTGGAGACCACGTCCGTCGTGTAGTCGCCGCTCTCCAGGCGCTGCGCGGTGGTGGTGACGGCGCCGGCCATCGCGCCGAGCCAGGCGGTCAGCAGCGGGGCGAGGTCGGTCGGCGCGACGGACTCGCCGCGCACGAGGGCGTACGCGTGGGTGAGGCCCGCGAACATCCCGTACATCGCGCTGAGCAACGCCACGTCGTGCAGGGCCGCGTGCCCGGCGTCCGCGCCGACGTAGCGGGCGTCGGCCGGGGCGGCGAGGGTGGTGCGGTGCTCGTCGAAGAGGGGCTGGGAGCCGCTGTAGAACACGTACGGCCCGGCGGCCGGGACGCCGATCATCGGGGGGACGGCCATGATGCCGCCGTCCAGGTAACGGGCGCCGCGCTGCTCGGCCCAGGCGGCGCGGGCGCGGGCCTGGGCGGGGGTGCTGGTGACGAGGTTGACGACGTCCTTGCCGCGCAGGTCGACCTCGGCGAGGGTCTTCTCCACGGAGGTGTCGTCGAGGAGGCAGACGACGACCAGGCGGTTGGCCGCCACCGCCTCGGCGGCGCTCACGGCGACCACCGCGCCCTCGGAGGCCAGGGATTCGGCGCGGGAGGCGGTGCGGTTCCAGACGGTCAGCGGGTGGCCGGCGGCGAGCCAGGCGCGGCCGAGGGCGGCGCCCATCGCGCCGAGGCCGAGGAGGGTCAGGGGGGTCTTGGAAGTGTTGGTCGGCATGTCGTCCAGCCTCGGGGCGGGCCCGTTGATGATCAAGTACGCACTTCGAGGTGGGTGGTTACCCTGAGGTGAGTGACAAGGTCGGAAGGGGTGGGGCGATGGCGACCGTGCCGAGGCCCGGTGGGCACGTCTGCGGGATCGACGCCGCGATGGAGGTCATCGGCGGCAAGTGGAAGGTGCTGGTCATCTGGGCGCTGTCCGAGCGGCCCCGGTGCCGCTTCGGCGAGCTGCGGCGGATGGTGCCGGGCATCACGGAGAAGGTCCTCACGGCGCACCTGCGGGAGTTGGAGACGGACGGGATCGTGCACCGCAGGGCGTACGACGAGGTGCCGCCGCGCGTCGAGTACACGCTGACGGAGACGGGGCTGCGCCTCAACGAGGCGCTCGAACCCCTGGGCGCGTGGGGGCAGCGTCACGTCATCGACGCGGCGCCGCCCCTTCCGGTACCCGCCGGTACGGGCGCCGCGGACGGGTGACGTCACCCGGTACGGGCGAGCGCACGGGCCTGGGGGGAGGTGAGGGGGTGCGCGAAGAGGTAGCCCTGGCCGAGGGGGCAGCCCATGGCGGCGAGGCGGTCGCGTTGGGCGGGGTGTTCGATGCCCTCGGCGATGACCTGGACGCCGAGGGTCTCGGCGATGCGGGTGATGCCTTCGACGAGGGCGTCCTGTTGGGCGGAGTGGCCGAGCCCGTCGACGAAGGACTTGTCGATCTTGAGCAGGGAGATCGGGAACTCGCGCAGGTAGGAGAGGGACGAGTAGCCGGTGCCGAAGTCGTCGACGGCCAGGGCGACGCCCAGCCCGGTCAGGGTCGCCATGTCGGCTTGGACGCGGTCGTCGTGGCGCATCAGCACGGATTCGGTGAGCTCGAGGACGAGTGAGGTCGCCGGGAGGCCGGAGGTGTCGAGGGCGTGGCGGACGACGTCGACGAAGCCGGGGTCGCGGAACTGGCGGGCGGAGACGTTGACGCGCAGGGGCGTCGTGCGCGCCGGGGAGGCGGCCTGCCAGGCGGCGGCCTCCTGGGCGGCTCGTTCGAGGACCCAGGCGCCGAGGGGGACGATCTGGCCGCTCTCCTCGGCGAGGGAGATGAACTCGTCGGGCAGCACCATGCCGCGCCGGTCGTGCGGCCAGCGGACCAGGGCCTCGAAGCCGACCAGCTCGCCCGAGCGCAGGTCGACGATCGGCTGGTAGTACAGCTGGAAGGCGGATTCGGCGATCGCCTCGTCCAGGTTCTCGTTCAGCTCGTGCCGCTCCACCAGCCCCGCCTGGAGGGCCGGGCGGTAGTGGCGCCACTGGCGGCGGCCGGCGGCCTTCGCGGCGTAGAGGGCCAGGTCGGCGTGGGTGAGCAGCTCCGCCGCGTCCACGCTGTCCTCCGTCGTGGCGACCCCGATGCTCGCCCCCACCCGTACGGCGCCCGCGCGCAGCCTGAACGGTTCGGCGAAGGCGGCGAGGACCACGTCGGCGATGGCGTCCACGTCGGCGGGCGTGTAGGCGTCCTCGACCAGGACGGCGAACTCGTCGCCGCCGAGGCGGGCGGCCGTGTCCGAGCTGCGCAGCGCCGTGGAGATCCGCAGCGAGACGGCCACCAGCAGCTCGTCGCCGACGGCGTGGCCCTGGGTGTCGTTGACCATCTTGAAGTCGTCGAGGTCGATGAACAGCACCCCGGTGACGGCCCCGCTGCGCTCGCCCCGGGAGAGCGCGTGGCCGACGCGGTCGGCGAACAGGACGCGGTTGGCCAGGCCCGTCAGGGAGTCGTGGAAGGCCCGGTGGGTCAGTTCGCGCTCCATCTGGCGCTGCTCGGTGACGTCACGCAGGGTGAGGACCAGGCCCTCGACGGTCGGGTCGGCGCGCAGGTCGGTGTAGCGGACCTCGGCCTCGATGGGCGTCCGGTCCTCCCGGAGCAGGCGCCAGTGCTCGCGCGGCTGCTCGCGGCTCTGCTCACGTCCGGGGGACGGCTCCGTGGGCCCGCGCATCCGGGCCAGCGCCTTGCCCACCGCCCGGCTGTCCTCCGGCGGGACGAGGTCGCTGAACGGCCGCCCGTCCAGCGCCGGGTACCCGAGGACGCGCTCGGCCGAGGAGGAGGCGTAGCGCACGCCGTCGTCCTCGTCGAGGATCAGGATGACGTCCCCCGCGTTCTGCACCAGCGTGCGGAAGTACAGCTCGCTGTTACGGCGCGTGACCTCCTGGCTCAGGACCACCCGCTCGACGGCCAGCGCGGCCTGCGCGGCGAGGATCTCCAGGGAGCCCCAGAGGCCGGTCAGCTCCAGTTCGGTGCCGGTGACGATCAGCGCGCCGATCAGCGGGTCCCCGGAGGGGCGCTCGGCGAGGGTGAGCGGGCACAGCAGGGCGGCGGGCATGCCGTCGAGGCGGTTGGCGAGGTCGCTGCCGATCTCCTCGACGGGCAGGAGGACGGTCTCGCGGTGGGCGGCGAGGGCGAGGACCTCGTCGTCGGTGGCCGCCGGGGAGTGGCGGGCGGCGCCGCGTTCGGCGTGCCGGACGTGCAGGACGCCGCCCTCCGAGACGGCCAGCAGGGCGACGTGCCCGGCCTCGGCGGGCATCAGCGTGGAGGCGGCCTCCTGCACGGCGTCCGCGACCTCCTCCACCGTGACGGCGGCCGTCAGCCGCGCGCCCGCCTCGCGCAGCGCCCGCTCCCGGGCCACCGCCTGGCGCCGGTCCACGGCCACGACCGCCAGCCGGGCCAGGACGAGCAGGTAGAGCACGGCGGAGAAGGCGCCGATCACGCCCGCGTTGCTGGTGTTCCCGGCCACGGACTCGATGATCAGGATGGCGGGGGCGATGAGCGAGGCGAGGGTGAGCAGCGCGAAGCGGGCCGGGCCGGGGTCGGGCTGCTGGGTCGGCACCGGTCTGGTCACCTCGACCATCGACGGGTGCAGCGCCGCCGCGCCCCAGGCCGTGTAGTACGCCGCCCAGCCCAGCTCGACCGGCGTGCCGATGCGCCAGGTGCCGTGCAGCTGGATCAGCCCGTACAGGACGTCCGAGACGAGCAGGCCGACGGAGCCCAGGACGAGCAGGTGCAGCGAGCGGGACTTGCCGCCGTGCGGGGTGAGCAGGCGCAGGATGAGGGCGAGGACGACGACGTCGCCCAGGGGGTAGGCGATGGAGACGGCCTTCTGCAGCCAGGAGAGGTCCGGGTTCCGGGCGTAGGGGAGGATCAGGTAGATCCATGCGAGCAGGGCCAGCCCGATGGTGGGGATCAGTGCGTCCAGCAGGCCCGCGCGGTCCTGACGGGCCGTGCGCCAGCGCAGGAAGCCGAGCAGGCCGGCCGCGTACAGCACGTACTCGCCCAGGTAGAGGGCGTCGGCGGCGGAGGGGAACGGGTTGGGCCGGTGCAGGATGTCCAGTTGGACGGCCTGGACGACCTCGCCCGCGGTGAAGCTCAGGTTGGCGAGCGCGAGCAGGTACCAGTGGCGGGCGTGCGCGGGCCGGTTGAGCCGGACGCCGACCACGATCGCGGCGACGCCGCCGAGGCCGATGCCCGTCCACCAGATGATGCGCTGAGCCGGGTTGAGGTAGTAGACGCCGGTGAACAGCACCATCCAGAGCAGGTAACAGGTCATCAGGCGTTGGCGCCGACGGGTCAACGAGGCTACCTCCTCCGCGACTTCACCCGCCGCTCGGGCGGGGAGTTCGGGCGAGGGCGGGTCGGGCACAGGCATGTGAGAGGGGCGCCCGGGGGTTCTTCGGCCGGGCGGTCCTCCTGTGCCGTGAGTGCGTATAGTCGGAAATGTCGCACTCCCAGCATTCTGCCGCCACAGCACGAGGTCAAGCCGGTGGACGACGCAGCAGACAGCGCACGGGGCACGGGGACGGAGCGGAGCCCCGGGCATCACGCCGTGGTCGTCGACGGCCACGGTCGGTACGCGATATGGCCGGGCGGGGCGGGGGTGCCCGAGGTGCCGCAGGGGTGGCGGCGGGTGTACGGGCCGGCGGGGGCGGCGGACTGCCGGGCGTACGTGGAACGGGAGTGGCGGCCGGGGGAGCTGGGGTTCTCGGGTGCCGGCGTCGGCGGGGGCGGTGGGTCCGCTGGGCCTGGTGGCTCCGGCGGGTCCGGCGGTTCGGGCGGCTCCGGCGGGGACACGGTGGTCGGGCGGTTCCGGGCGCAGGCGGCGCGGACCCCGGAGGCCGTCGCCGTGGAGGCCGACGACGTGACGCTCGGTTACCGCGAACTCGACGCGTGGAGCGACCGGTTGGCCGCCGCACTGCGGGAGCGCGGGGTCGGGCCCGAGCAGGTGGTGCCGGTGTGCCTGGAGCGCGGCGCCGCGCTGGTGGCGGCCTGGCTGGCGGTGCTCAAGGCGGGCGGGGCGCTGCTGCCGCTGGACCCGGGGAGCCCGGCCCGGCGGCTGGCGGGGCTGGTGGAGGACTGCGGGGCACGGGTGTCGATCACGGACGGTGACG
Source organism: Streptomyces sp. NRRL WC-3742 (assembly GCF_000720635.1). Lineage (GTDB taxonomy): Bacteria > Actinomycetota > Actinomycetes > Streptomycetales > Streptomycetaceae > Kitasatospora. Next base: position 47,694 of record NZ_JOCF01000025.1, read on the forward strand.
GATTCGAGGGGGTGGTGGGGGTCGCGGTCGACGCCACGGGGGGTGCTGCGGAGGCCGGAGCCGGGGCGGAGGCCGACCTCGGGGCGGACGGCCTGGCGTACCTGATCTACACCTCGGGCACCACCGGCCACCCGAAGGGCGTCGCGGTCGGTCACCGGGCACTGCTGTTCACGCTGGACCGGGTCATCGACGCGTACGGGCTGCGCCCGGGCGACCGGGTGCCGCAGCTGGCCGCGCTGGGCTTCGACACCGCGCTGGAGCAGGTCTTCGCGCCACTGCTCGCCGGGGCCACCGTGGTGCCGGGCGGCGCGCTCACCTGGGCGCCGACCGAACTCGCCGTACTGATAGGCGAGTTGGGTCTGACCTCGATGGACCTCACGCCCGCCTACTGGCACCAGCTGCTCGGCCTGCTGCCGGCCTCCGGGCCCGCGCCGCACGGGCTGCGGCTGGTGGTCGTCGGCGGGGACGTGGTGCACGCCGACGACTGCCGCGACAGCCTCGCCCGGCTGCCCGGGGTGCGGCTGCTCAACGCGTACGGGGTCACGGAGGCGGCCGTCACCTCGACGCTCTGCGAGGTCACGGAGGCGGTGCTGGACGCCGCCACGCATGCCGGGCAGGCCACGCACGCAGGGCACGCCGGACACGCCGCGCACACCGCCCCGGTGCCGATCGGCCGACCGCTGCCGGGCGTGCGGGTGCACGTACTGGACGCCGCGCTGAACCCCGTACGCCCCGGCGAGAAGGGCGAGATCCACCTCGCCGGCCCCGGACTCGCCCGGGGGTACTGGCGCAGCCCCGGCCTCACCGCGGAAGCGTTCCTGCCGGACCCGTACGCCCCCACCCCCGGCGAGCGGATGTACCGCACCGGCGACGCCGGGCGCTGGCGCGCCGACGGGCAGCTGGAGATCCTCGGCCGCTTCGACGACCAGGTGAAGGTGCTCGGACACCGCGTCGACCCCGCCGAGATCGAAGCCGTCCTCGCCGCGCACCCGGCCGTCCGGCAGGCCCGGGTGACGGCGGACGGCACCGCGCCGGACGGATCGCGCACGCTCACCGCGTACTACACCGGGCGGGGCCGGGGCGAGGACCTGCGCGCCTACCTCGGCGAGCTGCTGCCCGCGTACCTCGTCCCGGCCTCGTTCGTGGCACTGGAGGCCATGCCGCTCACCCCGGCCGGGAAGATCGACCGTCGGCGGCTGCCGCACGCGGAGCCGCTCGCCCGTCCGGCCGGAGCGCCCGGCCCCGCGAACGCCGGGGAGGCCGCCCTCGCACAGCTGTGGGCCGAGCTGCTCCGGGTCGAACTCGTCGGCCCCGAGGACGACTTCTTCGCACTCGGCGGCACCTCGCTGCTCGCGATGGAGATGCTCGCGCGGGCCCGGATCGTGTTCGGCTTCCCCGTCGGCGAGGTCCGCACCCTCACCCGGGCCCTGCTGCGCGACCCGACACTACGGGCCTTCGCCGCCGCGCTGGCCGCCACCGCGCAGGCCGGCACGGACGCGGACACCGCCGCCGTCGACTGGGCCGCCGAAGCCCGACTCGCCGTCCCCGTACGGCAGTCCTGGAACCCCGCCCCCAGCCGGGCCGACCCCGCCGAGATCCTCCTCACCGGCGCCACCGGCTTCTGCGGCGCGCACCTGCTGCACGCCCTGCTCGCCACCACCCGGGCCCGCATCCACTGCCTCGTCCGCGCGCCCGACGAGGAGCACGCCCTCGAGCGGCTGCGCGCCGCCCAGCAGCGCTACCTGCGCCACGACCTCGTCGACCCCCGGGTGGTGCCGCTCCTCGGGGACCTCACCGCGCCCCGGCTGGGGCTGGCGGAGGGCCCGTACCGGTGGCTGGCGGAGCACCTCGACGCCGTCCACCACCTGGGCGGGCAGGTCAACTTCCTCTACCCGTATCACCAGTTGCGCGCCGCGAACGTGGAGGGCACCCGGGAGGTCGTGCGCCTCGCCGGGCACAGCCGGGGCGTGCCCGTGCACTACCTGTCCACCCTCGCGGTCCTCGCCGGCTTCGGCGCGGCGGGGGTGGCGGAGGTGAGCGAGCGGACCCCGCTCGCCCACCCCGAGCGGCTGGGGGTCGGGTACGTGGAGAGCAAGTGGGTGGCGGAGCAGCTGCTGCACGAGGCGGCCGCGGCGGGACTGCCGGTGACGGTCCTGCGGACCAACGACGTCACGGGCGACCTGGCGAGCGGGGCCATGAACCCGGGCACCGAACTCTGTGCGCTCATCGCCTACTTCGCCGACAGCGGCACCTATCCGGACGTGCGGCTGCCGCTCGACTTCGTCCCGGCGGACCGCCTCGCCGGTGCCATCGCCCACATCGCCGCCCACGCCCCGGCCGACGGCGAGGTCTACCACCTCACCTCGCCCTCGCCCGCCACGCTCCCGGAGCTGGCCGCGCGAATGCGGGCCCACGGGCACCGCATCTCCGAACTCCCGTACGGGGACTGGGTGCGCCACCTGGTGAGGTTCGCCGCCGGGCATCCGACGCACCCGATCGCGCCGTTCGTGCCGCTGTTCGTCGACCGGGCGCCGGGCGGGGAGCTGAGCATCAGCGAGCTGTACTTCCGGCCGACGTTCCCGAGGTTCGACCGGGAGAACGCGGACACGGTCCTGGCGGGGAGCGGCACCGAACTTCCGCGCGTGGACGGGCCGTTGCTGGACCACTACCTGCGGAGGATGGCGGAGGACGGGCTGCTCGGGGAGCCGCGATGAGCCTCTTCGCCGGGCTGGACCTCGACCGGGCGCCCGCGGACGCCCCGGTGGCGTTCGGCGGCGAGCCGGGGGCCGAGGTCGTGTTGGAGGCGTACCGGCGGGGGCTGCTCCCGCTCCCGGCGGCGGACGTGTTCGCCAGTGCCTACGCGGAGGCGCGGTACGAACAGGCCGTAGCGGCAGGGGAGATCGCGCTGCTGCCGGGCGAGGACCCGTACGCGCTGGCCTGGTGGTCGCCCGACCCCCGGCCCGTGCTGGCGCCGGGCGGGGTGCGAGTGCCGGGCGGGCTCGGGCGGCGGCTGCGGAACCGGCTGGGGTGGTGGACGAGCGTGGACCGGGCCTTCGGCCGGGTGGTCGACGCCTGCGCCGAGGGGCGCCAACCCGCCTGGCTCACCCCGGAGTTGCGGGATGCGCTGCTGGAGCTGAACGCGCGGGGCGCGGCCCACAGCGGGGAGGTGTGGGAGGGGGAGGAACTGGTCGGCGGGACGTTCGGGGTGGTGGCCGGGCCGGTGCTCAGCCTGGACTCGATGTTCCACCGCCGCCCCGACGCCGCCCGGGTGGCCGTCGCCGACCTCGGCGCCCGTTTCGGCGCGGCGGGCGGCCGGCTGCTGGACGTGCAGTGGGACGGCCCGCACGCGCGCAGCCTCGGGGCCCGGCCGGTGCCGCGTGCCCGGTACCTGGAGGAGCTGGCCGCCGGTGCTGCACCGGGCCTGCTGGAGACCGGCCCGCTCCCGGCTTCGCGACTGGGCTGACCTGCGTATACAGTCGTCCACCGGCCGCTTCGACAAACTGATTCCCCATCAGTAACATGACGCCGCGTGTTCAATCCCTCGCGCAAGTTTTCGCCCAAGTTTTCACCCAAGCCTTCACCCAAGCCTTCGCTCAAGCCTTCGATAGCCAGGGCCGCCGGCCCGGCCCTCCTCACCCTCCTCCTCGCCGGAACCGCCGCCTGCGGCCACCCCTCCACCCCCGGCACCGGCCAGGCCACCCTCGAACCGGCCGCCGCCGCCGCCACCGACGCGACCACCGCCGGGGGCAGTCCGGCGGCCACCGCACCCGGCCAGGCCGGCCCGCGAGCCCGCTCCGGCTCCGGCAACGGCACTGGCACTGGCTCCGGCTCCGGCGCCGCGAACCGCCCGTCCGCCGGACAGCCCGGCACGGTCGCCGTCGCCCCGGCGGGCGAGCGGCGGGCGGCCGTCGGCAGCCCCGCCAAGGACGGCGGCGCCGTCACCCCCACCGCGACGAACCTCCAGCTCACCGGATACGACGCGGCCGCGGGCACGGCCGTCCTGTCCGGAGCGGGCGGCGACACCACCGCCGCGAAGCCCGGCCAACTGCTCGCCAGCCCGCCCACCGAGGCCGCCCCGCAGGGCGCCCTGCTCGCCGTCACCGCGGTCAAGCCCGGCGCCGCCCGCGACAGCCTCGCCCTCGCCACCCGGCCCGCGAACCTGAGCGAACTGCTCGGCTCCACCGAGGCCGACGGCCAGGTGCCGATCGACGTGCACGGCATCGCCGTCACCCCGCTCGTCAAGGACCTCAAGGCCACCGTCGGCACCGACGGCCCCGGCGGCGTCAAGGCCGACGCCTCCGGCACCCTGCAGGTCGACCTCAACGCCCCCGTCCCCCTCCCCGACGGCCTGAGCCTGGCCGCCACCGGCTCCCTCCAGCTCCACCCGGCCGTCCACTTCGCCTACCACGGCGCCACCGCGGCCGGCCCCCGCACCGCCTCCGTCGGCTTCGACCTCGGCGCCCACGCCCACTGGAAGGTCACCGGCGACGCCAAGCGCGGCACCGGCGCCGCACCCGTCCGCGTGCCCTTCGCCAAGCTCCAGGCCAACCCGGTGCTCACCGTCGCCGGACTGCCCGTCGTCGTCAACCTGGGCCTCACCTGCTACCTGGAGGTCAGCGCCGACGGCCAGGTGCACCTGGAAGCCGAACAGGACGCCGCCGGTACCTGGGCCGTCCGCGCCGACTACACCGGCGGCAAGGGCTGGACCTCCACCACGGACGCGGACACCAAGGTGACGCCGGTCCAACTGCGCCTCAACGGCAAGGCGTCCGTCCGGGCCGCGCTCGGCGCCGACATCAACCTCGGCCTCTACGACACGGTCGGCGTGGAAGCGGGCGTCGCCCCGTACCTGAGCGCCCGCGCCGAGGGCTCCCTGGTCGCGGACTCCTCCGGCAAGGCCCCGCAGGCCCAGGGCAGTTGGTCCCTCGTCGGCGGAGTCGACCTCAACGGCGCCCTCCTCGCCCACCTGAAGATCTTCGGCACCCCGGTCATCGAGGGCAAGCTCCCGCTGCCGCCGTACCACCGCGAATGGCCCCTCCTCGGAGCGTTGCCGAAGCCCACCGCCACCTGAGGAACGCGCCGGACGAGTCGCCGCCGACGACTCGTCCGGCCCCGCCTGTCGGTTCCCACGGCTACGCGCCCGGCTACGCGCCCGGGCCTGCGACCCCGGCCACGCACTACGCTTCGGCCATGCTGTCTGTCGTGGTGGCCCCCTGGGCGCGGGATGCGGTGCCGGTGTTCGAGCGGCGGGCCGACGAGCTGCACGACGCCGCGAGCACGATGAAGGTCGCGGTACTGGCCGCGCTCGTCCGGGGCGGGGCGGACCTCGACGCCCAGATCCCGGTGGTGAACCGGTTCGAGTCCGTGGTCGGCGGGGAGTTCGGCAACGACCCGGCCTGGGACAGTGATCCACTGCCCTGGGAGCTGATCGGCACCCGGGCGCCGCTTCGGCTGCTGGCCGAGCGGATGATCACCCACTCCTCCAACCTGGCCACCAACCTCTGCCTCGCCCGGACCGACCAGCAGTCCGTCGCCGAGGTCTGGCGGCGCGCCGGGGCCACCCGCAGTGCGACACCGCGCGGGATCGAGGACTACGCCGCCCGCGAGGCGGGCGTCCACAACCGGGTCAGCGCAGGCGACTTGGTGCGGCTGCTGCACTCCCTCGCCGACGAGCCGGAGCTGCTCACCCTCCTCGAGCGCAACGACTTCCGGGTGGACCTCGCCGCGGGTCTGCCGCCCGGCACCCGGATCGCGTTCAAGAACGGGTGGGTGCCCGGCGCCCGCCTCTGCGTGGGCGTGGTGCACCCGGCGGACTGCCCGCCGTACGTCCTCGCGGTCTGCTACAGCGGCCCGTTGGCCGACGGCAGCGACCGCACCGACCCGGCGGCGCGCCTGCTCGCCCGGGTCTCGGCGGCGGTGTGGGAGTGCCGCCACGACATCAACCAACCTGAGGGGGACGGAAAATGAGCCGGATCGGGGTCTACCTGGCGCACCCGCGCAAGGACAGCTTCAACCACGCGCTCTACGAGGCCGTGGTCGACGAACTGCGCGACCGGGGCTGCGACGTACGGGCGCACGACCTGTACGCGGAGGGCTTCGCCCCGCTGGTCACCGCCGAGGAGACCGAGACCGTCGACGCGCACGGCACCAGCGGCGACCCCCAACTCGCCCTGCACCGCGCCGAGGTGGCGACGCTGGACGCCCTGGTGCTGATCCACCCCAACTGGTGGGGCATGCCGCCCGCCGTCCTCGCGGGCTGGGCGCAGCGCGTCCTGGTGCCCGGGGTCGCGTACAAGCTGGGCACCGCCGCCGGTGAGCCCGCCGGGCTGCTGAAGGCCGGGCGGGCGCTGGTACTCAACACCTCGGACACCCCGGAGGCCCGGGAGCAGGGCGAGTTCGGCGATCCGCTGCAGCGGATCTGGGCGGCCTGCATCCTGCCGTACGCGGGTGTGACGGACGTGCGGCGGACCGTCTTCCGCACGGTCACCGACTCGTCGCCGCAGGACCGGGCGCAGTGGCTGCGCGAGGCACGGGAGTCGGCGGCCGCTCTCCTCTAGGGGAGCCGGAAGACGAGCAGCGCCAGGCCCGCCGCAGGCGCGCGTCCTCGCGCAGGCGCAACACGTACGGGTCGGCGGGCATGCCCCCGCCCTGCCCCGGGTCGGGGCAGGGCGGCAACTCCCGTTCGCGGTACGGCCTCAGTACGGCTGGACGAGCACGTGGGCGGCGCCCGGGACGCCGATCTTCAGGAGGGCGTCCTCCTCCTCGGTGGTCGGGGTGCCGGTCTCCTGCTTGAGGACGGCCCGCGAGAGCGCCTGCACCCACATGGCGCGTGGGCGGCGCCGCTGCTCCCAGGCGGCCAGCGCGGCGGGGACGGTGTCCTCGGCCAACAGCGACTCGGCGAGGACGAGGGCGTCCTCGACGGCCATGGCCGCGCCCTGGGCGAGGTGCGGGGTGGAGGCGTGGGCGGCGTCGCCGGCGAGGACGATGCGGCCGACGTGCCACGGCTCCTCGACGGTGACCTGGGAGATCCGCGAGTAGACGACCGCGGCCGGGTCGGTCACCTGGGCGAGTGCCTCGGCGATAGGGCCGCCGAAGCCGGCGAGCCGCTCGCGCAGCTGCTCGTGGGCGCGGGCCGGGTCGGGGCGGAAGTCCTCGGCCTCGGCGAACACCGAGCCCAGGTACATCAGTTCGTCGCTGATCGGGGTGAGCAGCGCCTTGGCGGCGAGGTTGCCGGTGGACATCAGCACGCCGTGCAGTTCGGGCGAACGCGGCAGGGTGACGCGCCAGTTGGCGAAGCCGGTGTACTCGGGCGCGTACGCCTCGCCGTAGAGCCGCCCGCGCAGCGGGGAGCCGATGCCGTCGAAGCCGAGGACGAGGTCGTAGCGGGCGGAGTGCCCGTCGGCGAGGGTGACGTCCACCCCGTCGCCGTCCTCGGCCAGCGAGTCGATGGTGGTGCCGAAGCGCAGGGTCGCGCCCGCCTTGGCGGCGGCCTCGGCGAGGATGCGGGCCAGGGCCGGGCGGGGGATGCCGTTGCCGGCGGGGGCGTCGGCCATCCGGGGCTGCGGGATCCGGGCGAGGGTGGCGCCGGCCGGGTCGCAGATGGTCAGCACCTCCCACTCGAAGCCCTCGGCCAAGCAGGCGTCCAGCACGCCGAGTTCGCGCATCACGTGCAGGGCGTTGGAGGGCTGGATGATGCCGACGCCGAGCGCCTCGGGCTGCTCGCGCAGCTCGGCGACGTCGACCCGGTGGCCGCGGAGGGAGAGGGCGAGGGCGGCGGTGAGGCCGCCGATGCCGCCGCCGTGGACGAGGACGCGCAGGGGTGGGGTCATGGCGGGTGGTTCTCCAGACGTGCGGTGAAGAGCGGTGAAGAGCGGTGAGCAGCGGGGAGGAGCAGCGGGGGCGGGGAGTTCAGACGGCCGGGGCGGCGGCCAGCGCCAGCAGGTGGTCGACGAGGGCGAGCAGCACGTCCCGCCCGAAGGCGCGTTCGCGCACGTCGCCGATGAGCATCGGCACCTGCGGGTCGAGGTCGAGGGCGGCCCGGATCTCCTGCGGGGTACGGGTGTTGACCCCGTGGAAGCAGTTGATGGCGACGACGAACGGGATGCGCCGGCCCTCGAAGAAGTCGATGGACGCGAAGCTGGTCTCCAGCCGCCGGGTGTCGGCGATGACGACGCCGCCGAGGGCGCCGTTGACCAGGTCGTTCCACATGAACCAGAACCGCTCCTGCCCGGGGGTGCCGAACAGGTAGACGACCAGCTCCGGGCCGATGGTGATCCGGCCGAAGTCGAGGGCGACGGTCGTGGTCTCCTTCTGGTCGATGCCGTCGAGGTCGTCCACGCCGATGCCGGCCCGGGTCAGGTACTCCTCGGTGCGCAGCGGGGCGACCTCGCTGACGGCTCCGACGAGCGTGGTCTTGCCGACGCCGAAGCCGCCCGCGACCAGGATCTTGACCGCGGCGGGGGCCGCGGGCTGGGGTGTTGCCATGGTTCTAGAGTCTCCGGAGTCCGTCGCGTACGGCCGAGAGGAGGCCCGTGTCCGGGCCGCCGACGGCGGGGGCCACCGAGATCGGGGCCCGGGCGTTGAGGAGCCCCTGGGCGATGAGGTCGCCCAGCAGGATCTTGGTGACCGACACCGGAAGGTCGAGCCCGGCCGCGACCTCGGCGACGGCTGCGGGGCGGCGGCAGCGCTCCAGGATCAGCCGGTGCTCGCGCTGGAGGGCGCGGCTGCCGGAGCGGCCGGCGCGGGCGAGGGCGGCGTCGGCGGCCGGCTCGTCGGTGGTGAGCACGGTGATGAGGGTGAGGTCGTCGCGGTCGGGGGCGGTTCGGCCACGGGTGATGGTGTACGGGCGGACCATGATGCCCGCCTCGTCCTGGCCGTCCTCCTCCTCGGCCAACTCGCTCCAGTGCGGGGCCCGTTCGCGCTGCTGCCGCTCGAAGCCGTCCGGCTCGGCCCCGTTGGGCTCGATCCCGTCCGGCTCGGCCCCGTACGGGCCGCCCACCCGGTTCAGGCCCGGTTCCGCGTGGCGAAGGCGTCGAAGGAGGTGGCGGCGGGCTCGGAGGGGGAGCCGGCCCGCGCCGGGGTGCCGAGCTTCTGCCCGACCTGCTGGACCAGGGTGTGCATGGCCACCGACATCACCTCGGCGTCCACCTCCTGCGAGGCGATGACGGCCAGGTGGGTGCCCTGGGCGGCGGCGACGACGAACAGCCAGCACTCGGCGAGCTCGACGATCACCTGGTGCACCGGCCCGCCGTCGAAGAGCTGGCCGACGCCCCGGGCGAGGGACTGCTGCCCGGTGGCGACGGCGGCGAGGCGCTCGGCGTCGGCGCGCTCGATGCCCGCGGAGTGGCTGACCACCAGGCCGTCGTCGGAGAGCAGGACGGCGTTGCGGGTGCCGGGCACGGTGTCGACGAGTCCGTCCAGCAGCCAGTCCAGGTCCTGGTGGGTGGCGGTGGTGCGGTTCATGGCTGCTCATCCGTTCTTGTGGTTCGGGCGGCGTCCGCTGCGGGTGCGAGGGGCGCGGTGGTGTCCACGGACGACGGTGCTGCGGCGGGGGAAGCGGGGGAGCCGGCGCCGGCGGGGGAAGCGGGGGAGCCGGCCTGGGCGCGCGCGGCCCGGGACTGCCGCTGGAAGGCGCCGATGGCGGCGCCGGAGCGCCGGACCGGGTGCGGGGCCGGCTCCGAGGGGGTCTCGGCCGCGTCCGGCGCCGGGTCGACCCACTGCTGCGAGGGCGGTGGCACGCGCAGCTCGGCGGCCAGGCTGGCCTGGCGCACCCGCTGCGGCAGCGGCTTCTGCCCGCCCATGACGGGCACCGGCGGGGGCGGCTCGGCGGGCGCGTACTCGCGGCTGCGCCGTTCGGCGAGCCGGTAGTGGTCGGCGGGGCGGTACTGCTCGTCGGCGTACGGCGCCTCCGCGTCGGTGACCCGGGCGTAGGCGATGTCCGGGTAGATGGGCGAGCTGTGCTGGATGGGCTGCTCGACGACGTCCGCGCCCTCCTCGCCCTCCGCGCCCTCCTCGCCCTCCGCGCCCTCCTCGCACGCGCCGGGCCCGCCGGGGCCACCGGGCTTGGCGGGACCGGTCCTGGCGGGGCTCGGCTTGGCGAGGCCGTCCGCGATCAGCCTGCGGTACACCTCCACCGGCGCGACGGCGGGCGCGGTCTCCTCCGGGGAGTCCGCCTCCGGGCTGCTCGGGCCGGTGGCCGCGGAGAGCACCGTGCGCCGCGACTGCCGTACCAGGGGGATCGGTTCCTCGGCGGGGGCCGCGGACTCCGGCAGCCCGGTGTCCCCGTCGATGACCAGTTCCTCGGGCACGAGGACGACCACCCGGGTGCCGCCGAACGCGGAGGGCCGGAACTCGATCCGCAGCCCGCTGTGCGCGGCGAGCCGGGCGACGACGTGGAAGCCGAGGCGGATGTCGTCGGCCCGGGTGAGCACGTCGGTGCGCGGCGGGCTCGCCATGAGCCGGTTGGCGGCGTCGTACTGGTCCGGGTCCATGCCCAGGCCCCGGTCCTCGATCTCGATGGCCAGCCCGCGCCCGACCATGGCGGCGCGCACCTCCACGGGGGTGGGCGGCTTGGAGAAGGTGGTGGCGTTCTCCATGAGTTCGGCGATCACGTGGGCGACGGGCCCGACGGCCCGTTCGGAGAGCCAGGGGTGGCCCTCGACCTCGATCATGACCCGGCGGTAGTCCGGCACCTCGCCCTGCGCGGCGCGCAGCACGTCCAGCAGCGGGACGGGCTTGCGCCAGCGCCGATGCGGCTGGCCGCCGGCCATGATGACGAGGTTCTCCTCGTAGCGGCGCAGCCGGGCGGTGAGGTGGTCGAGGTCGAAGAGGCCCTCCAGGACCTCCGGGTCCTCGTGCTTGCGCTCCAGTTCGTCGAGCTTGCGCAGCTGGCGGCCGATCAGCAGCTGGGTGCGGCGGGCGATGCGCTGGAGGAGGCGTTCGAAGCCGCGGTGCTGCTCGGCCTGGCGGACGGCGGCGGCGAGGGCGGAGGAGCGGGCGAGGTTGAGGGCCTGGCCGAGCCTGGCCAGTTCGTCGGTCCGGCCTTCGTCGGCGACGGCGGGGGTGGCGGTCTCGGCGTCGAGGCGCTCGCCGCGCCCGAGCCGGTCGACGGCCTCGGGCAGGGTGCGGCTCATCTCCTCGGCCTGGCCGTGCAGGTCGGCCACGCGCCGGCGCAGGGTGCGGCTGATCCGCCAGCTGGCGACGACGACGGCGACGACGGTGACGAGGCCGACGACGGTGGTGAGGACGACCCTGGTGAGCAGGTCGGTGATGGTGCCCTTGCCGACCTCGACGATGCCGTCGGTGCGGGTCTCGATGGCCCCGACCAGCTGGGGGTTGAGCTGGTCGACGGCCTGGCGCCACTGGTCCTGGACGGCGGGCAGCCGCACCGCGCCGCCCGGGTCGGCGGCGACGGACCGGGTGAGCTGCTGCTCGACGGCGGCCTTGGCCTGCCAGGCGGGGCTGTTCATGAGCGCACGCCAGGTACGGGCCTCGGCCTCGGGCAGGTAGGGGAGGATCTGGACGGTGAAGAGGTGGTCCTCGGCGCCGATGGCGAGCTGGACCTGCTGGAAGTCGGCGGCGCTGAGCCGCCCGGAGGGCCAGCCGCGGGCGAGGAGGGCGTCCTCGCGGGCGAGCATCTCCTTGGCCCAGAAGGCGTTGACCAGGGTCTTGGAGACCCAGGTGACCTCGCCGTTGTCGACGTGGCTGAGCGCGGTGAACAAACGCAGGTCCACGGCGATGAGGTCGGTGTAGTAGCCGTAGACGGTCTGCTGGTCGACGGAGCCGCGGTCGACGGCGGCCCGCTGTTCGCTCAGCCGGTTCATCGCCTGCCGGGCCTCGGCGACGGCGCCGCGCACCTCGGCGGGGGCGCTGTCGGCGGTCTCGCCGGACAGGGTCCTGAACCGGCTCACCGCCTCGTCGGTGGCCAGGCGCTGACGGTGCAGCGGTCCGGTGTCGCCGCCGGGGTGGGCGAGCGCCTCGGCGGTGAGCCGGCGCTCCTCCTGGAGGTTGTAGTAGACGATGTTGGACGGCTGGCCGGCCTTCTGCGCGAGCAGGCCCTGGGCGGCCTGGCGCTGGAAGTCGGCGACGGTCTCGCCGCTGGTGACGGCCCACAGGAGGACGAGGGCCAGGCTGGGGACGACGGCCAGGACGAGCAGCGCCGCCCGCAGGGTCAGGCGCGGACGACGCCTGCGGGGGGGCTTCGGCGTCGGGGGCCGCCGATTCGCACGCGCACGCAGAGCTGGCTCCTAGGGACTGTCGGCCCGCCCTTTCGGGGGCTGGCCGGCCGGGGGCTGTTGGGACGAACTGACGAGGCGATATTAGTCATACCGTGTGAGTCGGGTGAACGGGTGTTCGCCACCTGGGTCGTACTCGATCACCGCTCGGACACAACGTCATCCGTTCGTTGACCGTCAGTATTCGAAGCAAGCCCGATCGGCAAGGCTTGACACAGTGTCATGGCAGGTCACGGCCAACGGATGGCCGGGGTGTGAAAACTGTGTGACACGATTCCGCCGACCGTCCGGGGCGCCGGCCGGAACTCGACAGGAATCCGACGCCGTCTCAGTCCGTGAGCAGCCGCGCCCGGGTGGCCTCCAGCTCCGCCGCCAGCACCCGCCCCGCCCGCTCCGCGTCGCCCTCGTGCACCGCCCGGACGAGCTCCGCGTGCGCGGCGTACCCGTGGTTGCGGTCCATCGCCCGCAGCTCGAACACGCCCACCAGCGCCACCAGGTGCTCCCGCAGCACCGGGGCGAACTGCGCGAACAGGTCGTCCAGCACGGGATTGTGGGCGGCGGCGACGATCGCCGTGTGCAGCGCGATGTCGGCGTCCACGAACGCGGCGTCGTCCCCCTCGCCCGCCGCCTGCCGGGCCGCCAGCGCCGCGTCCACCGCCAGCAGATCCGCCTCCGTACGGCGCAGCGCCGCCAGCCGGGACGCCTGCACCTCGACCATCGTGCGCACCTCGTAGACGTGCGCCAGCTCCGCCCGGCGCAGCCTCGACGGCCAGTCCTCGGCGGGCCGGTCCGCCGTCACGAACACCCCCGCGCCCTGACGGCTCTGCACCATCCCGGCCGCGGCCAGGGTGCGCAGCGCCTCCCGCACGGTCGAGCGGCCCACGCCCAGCTCCTTGGCCAGCGTCACCTCGCCCGGAAGCCGTCCGCCCACCGGCCAGACCGCGGTGCGGATCTGCTGCTCGATCCGCTCGGCGGCCTGCTGGGCGAGGGGGGAGGGGCGCAGCGGGGGGAGCGGGGTGGTCATGTTCCTTCACCTGTCAGGTTGTCTGAGGAGTCGTCTGCTGGCTACTCTACCGGCATGCAGGCATGGAACCACGCCCTCCGGGGCGTCATGGGCGGACTCCTTCTCGGCGGCCGCAGCGGGGTCTGACCGGACCGGCACCCCGCTGCGGGGCGCCGTCCTGCCGGTCGCCGGTACCCGTCTAAGGAAACCCGCGATGCGACCCGCCACACCCTTCCCCCCCCTGCGCCCCCCCGCCGGGCCCGTCCCCGCCGCCGCCCCCGCCTGGAACCCCCAGCGCGGCGGCTCCATGCCCTCCCACCGCTACCGCCCCGCCCACGAGCGGGTGCGGGTGCCCGCCCTGCTGCGCCGCTGGCCCGGCCGCCGCACCGACCGGGCGCCGCTGTGGGTGCCCGTCGACCTGCGCGACGGCAACCAGGCGCTCGCCGAACCGATGGACCCGCAGCGCAAGCAGCGCATGTTCGACCTCTTCCTGGCCATGGGCTTCAAGGAGATCGAGGTCGGCTACCCCTCCGCCAGCCGCGCCGACTTCGACTTCGTCCGCCGCCTGGCCACCACCCCCGGCGCCGTGCCCGAGGACGTCACCGTCGTCGTCTTCACCGCCGCCCGCGCCGACCTCATCGACCGCACCTTCGAGTCCGTCCGGGGCCTGCCCCGCGTCGTCGTCCACCTCTACACCGCCACCGCCCCCACCTGGCGCGAGGTCGTCCTCGGCAAGGACCGCGAGGGCGTGCGGGCGCTGATCACCGAGGCCGCCCAGGGGATGGACCGGCTCGCGGGCGACCGCGAGGGCCTGCGCTTCCAGTTCTCCCCCGAGGTGTTCAACCTGACCGAGCCCGACTACGTCCTGGAGGTCTGCAACGGCCTCACCCGGCTCTGGGACGCCTCGCCCGAGCGGCCCGTGATCCACAACCTGCCCGCCACCGTCGAGATCGCCACACCCAACGTCTACGCCGACCAGATCGAGTACGTGGACCGCCACCTCGAGCGCCGCGAGTCCGTCATCCTCTCCGTCCACCCCCACAACGACCGGGGCACCGGCGTCGCCTGCGCCGAACTCGCCGTCCTGGCGGGCGCCCAGCGCGTCGAGGGCTGCCTGTTCGGCAACGGCGAGCGCACCGGCAACGTCGACCTCGTCACCCTCGCCCTGAACCTGCACACCCAGGGCGTCGACCCGATGCTCGACCTCTCCGACATCGACGAGATCCGCCGCACCGTCGAACACTGCAACCGCCTGCCCGTCCACGAACGCCACCCCTACGCGGGGGACCTCGTCCACACCGCCTTCTCCGGCACCCACCAGGACGCCATCCGCAAGGGCTTCGCCCACCACGCCAAGACCGCCGCCGAAGCCGGACTGCCCGAGCGCGAAGCCCCCTGGGCCGTGCCCTACCTGCCGATCGACCCGGCCGACCTCGGCCGCTCCTACGAGGCCGTCATCCGCGTCAACAGCCAGTCCGGCAAGGGCGGCATCGCCCACCTGCTCCAGACCGGCGAGGGCCTCGACCTGCCCCGCCGCCTCCAGATCGACTTCGCCCGCGTCGTGCAGGAGGCCACCGACGACAGCGGGCGCGAGATGACGGCGGCCGAACTGTACGCGCTGTTCCGCGCCGCCTACCTGGACGCCGTCCCCGCCGACTGGACGTGGAGCGTCGACGGCGACCGCGCCGAGGTCAACGGACGCCCCGGCAACGGCACCGGGCCGCTCGACGCCGTCGCCGACGCGCTGGGCGCGCAGATCCTCTCCTTCACCGAACACGCCGTCGGCGCGGGGCCGGAGGCCGTCGCGTACGTGGAGGTGCGGGTCGGGGGCGCGGCCGCCTGGGGCGCCGGGCGGGACACCTCCGTGCTCACGGCGGGGGTACGGGCGGTGCTGGGCGCCGTGGCCCGCGCCTCCGCAACCCGAAAGGCATGATGGGGCGATGACCGACTCCACTCTCCCCGCCCGCAGCCAGGCCGTGGCCCGGGCGCTCGCGGCGGCCGGCGTCACCGGCGAGATCGTCGTCCTGCCCGACTCCGCCCGTACGGCCGCCGAGGCCGCCGCCGCCCTCGGCTGCGAGGTCGGCGCGATCGCCAACAGCCTGGTGTTCCGGTGCGACGGCGCACCCCTGCTGGTGATGACCAGCGGCGCCCACCGCGTCGACACCGCCCACCTGGCCACCGCGCTCGGCACCGGCCCGATCACCCGGGCCGGCGCCGACGAAGTCCGCGCCGCCACCGGCCAGGCCATCGGCGGCGTCGCCCCCACCGGGCACCCGGCACCGCTGCGCACCGTCGTCGACACCGCGCTCGAACGGTACGAGGTCCTCTGGGCCGCCGCCGGCCACCCGCACACCGTGGTGCCGCTGACGTACGGCGAACTGCTGCGCGTCACCGGCGGCACGCCGACGGCCGTCACGGCGGGCTGATCCCGCGAGGCCGCCCGTACGGGGCCGGGGTCGGGGCCGGGGTTGGGGCCGTGCTCGGTTCCCGGCTTCCGGCTTCCGGTTCTCGGATCTCGGTTCCGTACGGGCGGCCTACACTGCCCCGCATGGCATGCCGTATCAGCGAGTTGGTCATCGACGCCGCCGACGCCGAGGGCCTGGCCGTCTTCTGGGCCGCCGTCCTCGGCTACGTCGAGACCGGGCGCGAGGAGGACGGGAGCATCGAACTCGGCCCGCCCGGCGTCGGGTTCGGCGGACCGCTGCCCACCGTCGTCATCAGCCCCAGCTCCGACCCCCGTCGGGTCGGCAAGCTCCGGCTGCACCTGGACGTCAGCCCCACCGACCGGGACCAGGACGCGGAGCTGGCGCGGCTGCTCGCCCTCGGGGCCGTGCCCGTGGACGTCGGACAGAGCGGCGAGGAGTCGTGGCACGTCCTCGCCGACCCGGAGGGGAACGAGTTCTGCCTGCTGAGGGCACGGGTGCGGCCGGTGTGAAACCGCTCGTCGGTGGGGTTCGAGGTACGGCAGGATGACGGGATGGACCCCGTCTACACCCTGGCCTGGCGACACGGAGCCGGCCTCGTGCCGCCCGAAGACCTGCCGATGGCCGCCGCCGACCTGCTCGTCGCCGGTGAGGACTCGCCCGCTCTGCGGGACCTCGCCGGGCGGGCCCGCAGCGAGTCTCCGGCCGAGTTGATCGGACTGCTGAGCGCGGCACTGGCCGAACTCGGCGTCGTCGAACCGGGGTACGGGATCTCCTGGCGCTGCCACGTGTGGGAGGCGGCCGAGTGCGTGGCGACCGGGGGACTGGCGCCGGAGGAACTGGTCGAGAACTTCTGGCACGACGCGGAGGTGGACGCCACCGAGGCGGAGCGGCAGTTCGCGGCGCACTACACGGAGGTGGACTGCACCTCCTGCCTCGCCTGCATGTCGGCGGAACAGGTGACGGCGTGGGCGGAGAGCACGCGGGCGGCGGCCGGTGCGGTGGTCGCGGCGGCAGACGACCCCCGGGTGGCGCCTCCCCGAGGGCTTTGACTACGGATGTAGTGGCACTACTTCCGTAGTGCCACCCCGGGGGTGGCACTGCTGGCGCAGTGTCACTACTCCCGTAGTCCCACTACGTCCGTAGTCCCACTACGTCCGTAGTGCCCGGAGTGGTGGGGGCGGCGGCAACCGTGCTCAGCGCGGGACTTCGGCCAGGGCGCGGAGTTTGCGCTTGATCACCCGTCGGAGAGGTGGACCAGCCTCCCGAACGTCTCCTCGTCGCCCAGGTGGCCGAGGATCCACGCGGCCACCGTGGCGCGGGCGGCGGTGCCCGCGCGGGGGAGCGGGCGGTCGTACGCGACCTGCGGGCGGGCGGACGCGGGCCCGTCCTTGAGCATGGGCACGCGCACGACCGTCCACGGGGTGTCGGACTTCGCGAGCAGGGCCTCCATCCGGGCGAGGTCGTGGTGGATCTCCCGGTACAGCCGGTCGACGACGAGGGTGGTCACCAGCCGCTGGGCGAAGGGCAGTCGGGAGGTGTCCAGTCCGGCCGAGCTCATCGCGACCAGGTGCCGGGCGCCGCCCGAGGCGCAGGCGGCGGTCAGCTCCCGCGCGCCGTCGGAGAAGACGGTGGTCGCTCCGCGCCCGGCCGTGCCGAGCGCGGCGACGACGGCGTCCTGTCCGGCCAGTGCCTCGTGCAGGGAGCCCGGTCGGCCGACGTCGGCGCGGGCGGTGAGCGGGGTGCCGTGGGTGAAGGCCGGGACCTTGGCGGGGTCGCGGGCGACAGCCGTGACGGTGTGTCCGGCGGCGAGGGCGAGGTCGACGACCAGGCGGCCGGTGCGTCCGGTGGCGCCGACGACGGCGATCTTCATCGTGTCCTCCTGCGGTGGTCTGCATGGCTTGTGATTCATTCAGACGCACTGTATGAATGAATCAGTTGCACCACAGGGAACCAGCAGCGGACAGCCAGCGCAAGCCCGAAGGAGCGAACGGACATGGGAATCCAGCACACCGACCTGGCCGGCAAGGTCGTCGTCATCACCGGGGGAAGCCGGGGCATCGGCGCGGAGACCGCACGCGCCTTCGCCCGCCAGGGAGCGATCGTCGCCGTCCTCGGCCGCGACGAGGCGGCGCTCACCGCCGTCGCCGCCGAACTGCACGAACTCGGGGAGCCCCGGAACCCCGGGGGGCCCGGGGTATCGAAGGCCCTCGGCCTGGTCGCCGACTGCACCGACGCGGCGGCGCTCGCCGCCGCCGTCGAGCGGATCGAGGGCGAGCTCGGCCCGGTCGACGTCCTAGCCGCCTTCGCCGGGGGCAACGGCTACCCCGTGCCCACCGTCCGGGAGACGGAGGAGCACTGGCGCTCGGTGGTGGACGGCAACCTCCACGCCACCTTCCTCACCGTCCACGCGTTCCTGCCGGGCCTGCTGGAACGCGGCACCGGCTCGATCGTCACCATGGCCTCGACGGCCGGCCGACTGCCCGGCGGCTCCTCCGCCGCCTACGCGGCCGCCAAGGCGGGGGTGCTGATGTTCACCCGCCACCTGGCCCTGGAGGTCGCCGGACGGGGCGTGCGGGTCAACGCGATCGCGCCCGGCGCCGTCCGTACGGAGATCACCGCCGAGCGGATGCCGCCCGAGGTGCAGGCGGCCGTGGCCGCCGCGCACCCGCTCGGGCGGCTCGGGGAGCCCGAGGACATCGCCGAGGCCACGCTCTTCCTGGCCTCCGACGCGTCCTCCTGGATCACCGGCCAGACCCTGGATGTCAGCGGCGGCCGGGTCATCGTCTGATCGCGCACCATCGGCCGTGACGCGCCTCCATGGCGCGATCGGGGATACTTCCGACGCAGAACGCACACGTGGTGGCAGGGCGGAGGAGGACGGAATGAGCCCCCGGTCGTACCGGATGGGACAGCGGCAGGCCGAGGTCGACGAGACCAGGGCCCGGATCGTCGCGGCCGCGAGGGCCCAGCTCACCGAGAGCGGGGCCCTCTCCCTCGACGCTGTCGCCCGCCGCGCCGACGTCGCCCGCGCGACCGTCTACTACCAGTACAAGTCCAGGGTGGGGCTCCTGGAGGCCCTCTGCGACGCCCTTGCCGCCGAGGGCGGCATGGCCCGCCTCGCCGAGGCGTTCGGGCGCCCCGACCCCTGGACGGCGGTGGACCGTTTCGTCGAGGTGATGGCCGGCTTCTGGTCGGTCGACCCGGCCTGCACCCGCCGGCTGCGCGCCCTCGGCGCCCTCGACGAGGAGGTGGGCCGGGTCATCGCCGAGCGCGACGCCCGCCGCCGCCAGGGCGCCTCCGTCCTCGCCGGCCGACTGCCCGACGCCCCCTCCGATGCCGCCGCACTGCTGTACATCCTGACCTCCTTCGAAACCTTCGACGCCCTCGCGTCCGAAACCCCGTCGGCCGCCCCTGGCGACCCCTCCCGCGAGGCCCCCGAAGCCCTCGAGGCCCGCGAATCCCTCGAGGCCGCCGTCCCGGCCGTCACCCGGCTCGCCCGCGCCGCCCTCGGCGCACCGGGCGCACCGGGCGAACCTGCGGGCTGACGCCCCGCCCTTCCCCTCCGGAGGGCGGGACCACGGCAGAGGACGTCAACTCCCCTGGTAGTACCGCTCAATGGGCACCCGAGCCTCCTCGAACAGCGCGGGCCCTTCCCGCACCACCTCCGGCCAGGCGCCCGACTCCGGGTTCAGAGCGACGAGTTGCTCCGTCGCCAGCGCGTACACCACCCGCCCGATGCCCGAACGCACCAGCGCCCCTTCGCACATGCCGCAGGGCTGGCAGCTGGTGTACATCGTCACGGAGGCGGCCGCGCCCGGGGCGAGGACGCGGGCGGCCCAGCGGGCGAGCTTGAGCTCGGGGTGGGCGGTGATGTCGTCGTCGCGCCGCACGGTGTTGTGGGCCTCGGCGAGGATGGTGCCGTCCGCCGCGGCGAGCAGCGAGCCGTACGGGGCGTCGCCCTCGTCGATGGCGGCGGCCGCGACGGCGACGGCGCGGCGCAGGAGGATCTCGTCGGCGGTGGTGATCACGATGCTGCCTTCCAGTGGGCGGCCACCTCGGCGAGGTCCCGCCAGGGCCGCTCGGGCCGAAGGGTCTCGTCGGGGTCGCCGTGGTACGGGTCGAGGACGACGGTGGAGGCGCCGAGTTCGCGCAGCCGGTGCAGGTCGGTGAGGACCTGCTCGAGGCTGCCGACGCCGGCGGGCCGCTCCGGGTCGTCCACCGGGGCGTCGGTGAGCCGGAACGCGAGGCGCGGCGCGAACCCCGGCAGCTCGTGCTCGGCCAGGATCTCGCGCATCCGCTCCAGCGACAGCCGCAGCGGGTGCCAGGCGTCGCCGAACTGCGCGACCCGCCGCAGGGCCGCCGCACTGTGCCCGCCCACCCAGATCGGGACGTGCGGCAGGCCCGCCTCCTCGGACCACGCGTCCTGGACGGCGGTGAGGTGCTCGTCCGTGATCCGCCCGCGCCGGGCGTACGGCACGCCGAGCGCTTCGAACTCCTGCCGCGCCCAGCCGACGCCCACCCCGAGGACGAGCCGGCCCCCGCTGAGGCGCTGCAGGTTGCCCGCCATCCGTGCGATCAGCAGCGGGTGCCGGTAGGGGACGATCAGGACGGTCGTGCCGAGCCGGATCGTGTCGGTGACGCCGGCCAGCCAGGACAGCGCGGTGAACGGCTCGTAGAACGGCTCCGGGTAGCGCACCGCCACGTCCGGGGTGATCGCGACGTGGTCGGAGAGCATGAGCAGGTCGTAGCCGAGCCCCTCCACCACCCGCGCCCAGTCGCGCAGCAGGCCGGGGTCGGTGCCGGGCCCGAAGTTCGGAACGTTGACGCCAAGGTGCATGCCGAGGAGGCTATCCCCGTGATCATGGCGGATGGAACGGATTCCTCCCGGTGATGGCGGTGTCATGCAGGGGATTCCCCGGTAGATTCGCGCCATGACCGTGAATCCCTCCCAGGCCCCCTCCCAGGCCCCCTCCCCGATCCTCGACGACACCGACTGGGCGATCGTCGAACAGCTCCAGCAGGAGGCCCGGATCTCCCTCAGCGAGCTGGGCCGACGCGTCAGCCTCAGCCCCTCCGCCACCACCGAACGGGTGAGGAACCTGGAGTCCGCCGGGGTCATCACCGGCTACCACGCCACCGTCGACCTCTCGAAGGTCGGCTACCCCGTCCTCGCCGTCATCCGCCTCAAGTACCCCGGCAACCGCCACGACCCGCTGCGCCGCCTGCTCGCCGAACGCCGCGAGATCCTCGAGTGCCTGCGCACCACCGGCGACGACTGCTACACGCTCAAGATCGCCGCCACCTCGATGGAACACCTGGAAACCCTCGTCGACGAACTCGCCGGCTTCGGCAGCACCACCACCAGCGTCGTCTACAGCCGCACCCTCCCCCTGCGCGGCCCGGCCCGGCCTGCTTAGGGCCAGCCCCGGCGTCTGACGACAGGCCCTAGGAGCACAGGCCCGCGGTGAGGACGCGGTTGATCGCGGCGTCGGTCTGCGGGGTGTTGGTGAGGTTGCGGTTGAGGGAGAGGGTGATCTGCCGCTTCCCGTCCGCCGTGGTGAAGCTGAACGTCTCGTAGCCGGGGACGCTGCCGCTGTGGCCCCAGGCGGGGGTGCCGGGGCAGTAGGTGCGGGACTCCAGGCCCAGGCCGTAGGCGCGGCCGTCGGTGTCGATGGTGCGCCCGGCCCGCATCTGGGCGAGCAGGTCGGCGGGCAGGAGGTCGCCGCCGAGGAGGGCGCGGTAGAAGCGGTCGAGGTCGGCGGTGGTGGAGACCATCGTGCCGGAGCCCCAGAGGATGGCGGGATTGAAGACGGTCAGGTCGGTGGGGGCGGCGTTCGGGCCGTCCAGCCACTCGTAGCCGTTCAGGTGGGGGCCGGTGAGCTCGGCGGTGGTGGCGAAGTAGGTGTTCGTCAGGTGCAGCGGGCGCACGATGCGGCGGCTGATCTCCTCGCCGAGCGGGCGGCCGGTCAGGCGCTCGACCATCAGGCCGAGGACGGTGTAGTTGGTGTTGCTGTACGACCAGGAGGTGCCGGGCTCGAACAGCGGGCCGTGCGCGGTGGACATCGCGACCAGCTCGAGCGGGGTGTAGGTGGCGGTCCGCGTGCTGCGGATCGGGTCGGGGCGACGGCGCAGCTCGTCGGTGAAGTCGTACAGGCCGCTGGTGTGGCCGAGCAGTTGGCGCACGGTGATGTGCTCGCCGTTCGGGACCAGGCCCGGCAGCTCGTTCTCGATCGGGTCGTCCAGGCCGAGGCGGCCCTCGTCGACCAGCTGCAGGACGACGGTGGAGACGAAGCTCTTGGTGACGCTGCCCGCCCGGAACCGCTCCCCGGCCTTGGCGGGGCGTCGGTTCGCCAGGTCGGCGACGCCGCTGCCCGTACGGAAGACGCCGTGGGCGTCCCGCACCTCGACGATCGCCCCGGGCACGCCGTCCGCGACCACCTCGTCCAGCGCCTTCTGCAGCGCGGCCCGGTCGGTGACGCCGGTGGAGGCTGCGGAGGAGGCCCCGGTGGAGGCTTCGGCGGCGAACGCCGGCGCGGAGAGCGGGAGCAGGGAGGAGGCGGCGGCGAGCAGGACGGTGGCGAGGCGGGCGGTGCGGCGGCGGTTCACGGCGGCTGGTCTCCTTGGCGGGGCGCTGACTTCAGGCTTCGACTTCAACTTCAGGCTTCAACTTCAGGCTTCGACTTCGGCCTCGGTTTCGGCCTCGGCTTCGACAGGGAAGATCCTGCCGAGCGCCCGCCTGGTCGCGGATCGCCGACGCCGGTGATTCACCGCCTCGCCCGCACGGGGGAGTCCCGCCCCGCTCAGCCCGCCGGGTAGGCCAGCGAGCCGAGCGGCGGGCACGGGATCACCAGCGTGCTCACCCCCGGGCGCTCCACGAACGCCCGTCCCGCGGCGGCCTGTTGGCGGTGGGTCTCGAGTTCGTCGGCGCGCCAGGCGTCCCGGCGGGCGCCCGCGTGGTCCCAGTCGTCGCTGACGAGGCTGAGCGAGACGTTGCCGGAGGCCCGACCGGTCTCGGCCTTGATCGCCGCCCGCTGCAACGCGGTCTGCGCGGCGGAGAGTTCGACCCGGGTGATCAGCACACCGGGGGTGTCGGGCACCCGGGTGGGCAGCGGCGCCTGGGGGAGAGGCGAGATCCCGGTGTCGCGGCGCCCGACGTTGTCGACGGCCGCCCGACTCGCGTCGCGCGACATGAGCAGGAGCTCCCGGTGCGCCCAGGTGACCTCGTCGAGGTCGGCGAGGGTGATGCGAATGCGCTGGTAGCTCGCCCGGAAGCGGGGGTCCTGGTGGAAGGCGCGCATCGGCGGGGAGTGGAGGGCGAGGCAGTCGTTGAACCCGTACGTGACGGCCTGGTCGAGGTGGTACAGCATCGCGTCGGTCTGCTGCGCCTTGAACGCCAGCCCCGAGAGCCCGCTGTGCCCGGCGGCCACCAGCCAGGCCGCGTCCGGCCCGAGGACGGAGGCACGGGCGATCACGTCCCGGAACCCGGCCGCCACGTCCATGCCCTGCGGCGCGCCGAGGACGGACCGCGCGAGGTTGGCGAACGCGCCCTGCCCGGGTATCGCGGCGGCCACCGGGTTGCTCAGGTCCGCGACCAGGATCCCGTGCAGGTGGGAGGCGAGGGAGGTGACGGTGTCGGCCATGGGGCTCCTCGGACGGGCTGACGCGAGCGATCTCGGGCGGGCACGACAGTAGGGCAACTGCCGGGCCGTGTACGGACAGTGGCCGGAATTCGCCTAGGCCGCCCCGCGATCGGTTCGTAGGCTCGCTTACCGTTCGACCAGGAAGCACACGCACCACTCCCGTCACACCTGAAGAGGGAATCCGATGCCCAAGTTGCGCTCCTTCGCCGTCGCCACCGCCGCCGCGGCCACGCTCGTGGTCGGCGGCCTCACCGCCACCCCGGCCTCCGCGGCCACCACCAGCACCCTCTCCTGCGAGACGTGGCAGGACAGCAACACCTTCGGCGCCCGCTGTACGAGCAACGACGGCGCCAGCTGGTACCGGGCCTGGGCCATGTGCCAGAACGGCGTCACCGTCTGGGGACAGTGGCTCGTCCCCGGCGTCAAGGACTGGTGGAGCTACGCCTACTGCACCAGCGTGAACTCCTCCCTCGCCTACGGCGGTTACTCGCAGGGCTGACACCTGCCGGAGGCCGTCACCCGGGTGACGGCCTCCGCGCCGGAGCACCGTCCACCCCTCGGCCCTCGCCGAGGGGTGGAACATGCCCCACCGGCTCAGCCCCTCCGCTCCGGCACGCTGACGGCGCTGACCGAGCCCACCGAACGGGCCCGGTGCAGACGTGACTTCATCGCCGCCGTGCTCAGGCCCAAGGATTCGGCCAGGGGGTCCCTCATTCGCCGACCGTGGCCCCGCACGCCCGCGCGTACGCCCGCACCAGCGGCCGCTCCCCGTCCTCCCGGCGCCAGGCCAGGGCGTAGCGGCTGCGGCCCACGCCCCGGACCGGGCGGGTGACGACCCCGCCCAGGGTGAGCAGCGCCGCGTTGCCCTCCGCCACCAGGCAGACGCCCAGGCCCGCGATCAGCGCCTCGTACGTCTCCTCCGTGCCCGCGATCTCGGCGCCGATGCGCGGCGGGCGGCCGCCCCGGGCCTCCAGGGCCAGCCAGTGGTCGCGCAGCGGGCCCGCGCTCGGGGGCAGGGCGAGGAACGGCTCGTCGAGCAGGTCCGCGAAGTCGATCTCGGCGCGGGCGGCCAGCGGGTGCGCCGTCGGCAGGGCCAGCAGGCGGGGCTCCTCGGCGACCACCGTCCAGCCGTAGCGCTCCTCGTCCGGCAACGGCAGCCAGACGAACGCGACGTCCACCAGGCCCTGCGCCAGACCGGCCGTCGGGTCCTCCCAACTCACCTGCCGCAGCCGGGTGACGGCCTGCGGGTGCTCGGCGCCGAAGCGGGAGCGGACGGCCGGGAGCAGGCCCCCGCGGGCCGGACTGGTGCTCATGCCCACCACCAGCGTGCTGCGCTGCTCCGCCTTGGCCGCCTCCACCGCCGCCGCGCCCTCCTCCCAGGCGGCCAGCACCCGGCCCGCGTGCGGCAGCAGGGCCGCACCGGCGGCCGTCAGCGCCACCGCGTGCCGGTCGCGGCGGAACAGCTCCGCGCCCAACCGCCGCTCCAGCGCCCGGATCTGCTTGCTGAGCGCGGGCTGCGACACGTACAGCCGCTCGGCGGCGCGGGTGAAGTGCAGCTCCTCGGCGACGGCGAGGAAGTAGCGCAGGTCGCGCCCGTGGACGTCCATGGTCATGACCGTTGGCTATCACCACGGGTCTTGGACGGGCAAGGCGATCGGGCGCCAGCATGATCGGCGTCAGGAGATACCACAGCAAAGGGAGTTGCCGTGAACAAGGTGTGGCTGGTCACCGGGGCGAGCAGCGGATTCGGACGGGCGATCGCGGAGGCGGCCGTCGCCGCCGGTGACGTGGTGATCGGCGCGGCCCGCAACCCGCGCTCCCTGGACGACCTGCGGGCCGCCCACCCCGACCAGGTGGAGGCGCTGCGCCTGGACGTCACCGACACCGCCGCGGTCGAGGGCGCCGTCCAGGACGTCCTGGCCCGGCACGGGCGGATCGACGTGCTGGTCAACAACGCGGGCCGCACGCACGTCGGCGCCGTCGAGGAGACCTCGGACGCGGAACTGCGCGCCCTCTTCGAGGTGCACGTCTTCGGCCCGGCGGCCCTCACCCGGGCGGTGCTGCCGCACATGCGGGAGCGGCGCTCGGGCGCGATCGTGCAGATGAGCAGCGTGGGCGGGCAGCTGTCCTTCGCGGGCTTCGGCGCCTACAGCGGAACGAAGTTCGCACTGGAGGGCATCTCCGAGGCGCTCGCCGACGAGGTGCGCGAGTTCGGCATCAAGGTGCTGATCGTGGAGCCGGGCGCCTTCCGGACCTCGCTGTTCGACACCGGCCGCGCCGGGGCCAGCGGGGACAGCGGGCTCTACTCCCGGGTCGCCGAGACCCGCGCCCTCGTCTCCGGCGGGGACGGCTCCCAGCCCGGCGACCCGCGGAAGGCCGCCGCGGTCATCCTGGCCGCGCTGGATGCGGAGCACACCCCGCTGCGGCTGCCGCTCGGCGAGGACGGCGTCAGCGGCGTCCTCGGCCACCTCGACCAGGTCCGCGAGGACGTCCTCGCCTGGGAGAAGCACTCCCGGGCCACGGGCTTCGACGTCTAGGGGTCTGCCTTTCGGCTCCTCGCGGCGCGAACGCGTCTGCCAGGATGGGCGGATGCCTCACTTCACCTCCCACGACGGAACGACGCTGCACTACACGGTGGCGGGCAGCGGCCCGGTGCTGGTCTGCCTGGCCGGCGGGCCCGGCGCGGACGTCCGGGACCTCGCCGAGCTCGGGTGGCTGGCCGACAGCCGTACCCTCGTGACGCTGGACGCCCGGGCCGCCGGGCGTTCCGAAACGCCCGCGGACCGGGCCACTTGCGCCTTCCCCGAGCAGTCCCGCGACCTCGAGGCGCTGAGGCTCCACCTGGGCGCGGAGCGCCTGGACCTGCTCGGGCACTCCGCGGGCTCCCTCACCGTCCAGGCGTACGCCGCCGACCATCCCCAGCGGGTGGGCCGCCTCGTCCTGATCACCCCCGCGGGCCTGGTCGCCCGGGAGATCGACCAGGCCGAGGTGGAGGCGATACGGGCGCGCCGGGACCAGGAGCCGGGCGCCGCCGAGGCGTTGGCGGCCGGGGCCGAGCCCTGGCTCTACGGCCGGTGGACGGAGGCGGCCCGCCGCCACTTCGAGGCCGACGCCGCCTACCCGCAGCCGCCGTCCTGGCTGCGCGAGGCGTTCTACGTCCGCCCCGACCCGGTCCGGGAGAGCGCCCGCCGGGCCGCCCTGCCCCACCCGGTGCTGGTGATCGCCGGCGCCGAGGACGGGGTGGCCGGCACCGGGACGGCCCGCCGCGTCGCCTCGGCCTACCCGGCCGCGCGGCTGGAGGTGCTGCCCGGCTGCGGGCACTGGCCCTGGATCGACGAACCGGCCGCCGTCCGCAAGCTGCTCACCGGCTTCCTGGACGGCTGACGGCGCGGGGCCGGCGCCGGGGGCCGATCGACAGGACGGGCTGCCCGTCCGGCCCGCCCGGGAGAAGGGCGAAGGAGGTGCACCCACTCCTCGCCACTCTCAACGTATAGCGCACGGGGGGTCTTGCCGCAAGGCCCCCCTGAGCGGTCAGAATCTGCAACTCGACGGCAAAACCCGAAGATTGCGGAGACCCACGACATGCAGGTGATCCTTTCCACGTACGGCTCGCGCGGCGACGTCCAGCCCCTGGCCGCGCTCGCGCTGCGGCTGCGGGCCCACGGCGTGCCGGTGACCGTGTGCGCGCCGCCCGACGAGGAGCACGCGCGCTCGCTCGGGGCGCTCGGCGTGGAGACGGTGCCGGTCGGCGAGTCCGTACGGGCCCTGGTGACCGGGCGACTGCCGGTGAAGGGCGACATCCAGACCCGGGCGGCGGTGCTGGCCGCCCGGTTCCGGGAGGCCGTCTCCTCGCTGGCCGGGCCGGGCGACGTGGTGGTCGCCACCGGACTGTTCCCCACCGTGGCCGGCGCGCAGGCGGCGGCCGAGCGGGCGGGCGC
The DNA here is from genome assembly GCF_000720635.1 of Streptomyces sp. NRRL WC-3742. GTDB lineage: Bacteria > Actinomycetota > Actinomycetes > Streptomycetales > Streptomycetaceae > Kitasatospora. Next base: position 74,934 of record NZ_JOCF01000025.1, read on the forward strand.
CCGCTTCCACCACGCCGCGCTCCAGCCGACCGCGCTGCCCTCCCCCCACCACCGGCCCTTCGAGTACCCGATGCTGCCCTACCCGCCGGAGGTCACCGACGTCCAGCAGCTGTGGGACCTCAACATCGGCACCATGAACACCCTGTTCGGCGAGGCGGTCAACACCGCACGGGCCGCCGCCGGGCTCGCGGCCGTCGACAACGTCCGCGACCACGTGAACGGCGAGAGCCCCTGGCTCGCCACCGACCCCGTCCTCGACCCCTGGCCGCAGGCCCCGGAGCCCGCCGTCCGGCAGACCGGCGCCTGGCTGCTGCCGGACGAACGCCCGCTGCCCGACGGGCTGTCGGCGTTCCTCGACGCGGGCGAGGCACCGGTGTACGTCGGCTACGGCAGCATGCCGCTGCCCGGAGCCCCGGACGCCGCCGAGGTCGCCATCGCCGCCGCACGCGCCCAGGGCCGGCGGATCGTCCTCGCCCGGGGCTGGGCCGGGCTCACCGGCGCGGACGGCGCGGCGGACTGCCACGTCGTCGGCGAGGTCAACCAGCAGGCGCTGTTCCCGCGTTGCGCCGCCCTCGTCCACCACGGCGGCGCCGGCACCACCACCGCCGCCACGATCGCCGGCACACCGCAGGTCGTCGTGCCGCAGATCGTCGACCAGCCGTACTGGGCGCGCCGCGTCGCCGAACTCGGCCTCGGCGCGGCCCACGACGGGCCGACCGCGACCGTCGACTCCCTCGCCGCCGCCCTCGACACGGCCCTCGCCGCACCGGTCCGCGACCGGGCGCGCGAGGTGGCGGCCCTGGTCCGCACGGACGGCGCGGAGGCGGCCGCCCGCCTGGTCCTCGACGCGTAGGGCCGGGGGCCAGGCCCGAAGGAGCAGGTCGGCGACGCAGGGCGAATGTGTTTGGCGCCGGGCCGCCGCGGCCGGGACACTGGAGGGATGAAGACCACACTGCCCGCCGCCACCCCCTCGGACGTCGAACTGGCCGAACTCTGGGAGCAGCACCTGCCGCTGCCGTTCCCCGACGGCCTGCGGCGCGTGGAGATCGACGGCGTGGACCTGGTGTACCTGGACTTCGCGGTCGCGGGCCTGGTCAGGAGCGAACTCAACCGGGGCCTCGACCACCCCGACCTCGCCGCGCTGCGCACCTGCGGGGCCGAACTCGAAACGGTGGTGCCGCAGATCACCGACCCGGAGGGCCGCCCCTACTTCGAGCGGCTGCGCACGATGGCCCGGCTGCTCGCGGCCCGGTACGTGCCCGCGTCGGACGCGGAGCAGGAGTAGGTACGACGGGCAGGGCGCCGGCCCCGCAGGGGGCGGGGGCCGGCGCCCGGTCGGCACGTGGCGCCGCTGTCAGCGGAACAGCGTGGTGCCGTCGTTGGGGACCTTCTTGCCGTCGCGGTCGAAGAACTGCCAGAGCGTCGCCCGCTTGTCCTGGGGCCGGCCCATGGCGATCACCCGGATCGGGGAGTCGCCGACCGTCACCGGCTTCGGCTCGGTCTTCGTACCGTCGGACCAGGTGACGACCACCTTGTCGACGGTCGGCCCGAGGTCGACCATACCGATCTCAGCCGGGAAGAACGGGCCCGGGTCGTCCTTGCTCCAGTGGCCGAGCATGCCGCCGCCGAACGTCGACTGGGCCGCCATCTCCGGCAGGAGGTGCCCGGCCGCGGGGGTGACGCCCTGGCCGTCGTGGCCCTGGCGCACGCCGTCCACCTCGACGTAGTCGTTCGTCACGTCGTTACCGGGCTGCCAGTACTGCTGGACGAACGCCTCGGTCGGCTTGCTCACGTCCGGGGTGTACGCGCTGCGCTCCTGCCAGACCGCCAGCGCCTGCTCGTACGCCCGCTCCTTGGGCGCGAGCGGCCACAGCGCCCGCCACACCTTCCACGACTTGCCGTCCGTGGTGCCCTCCGCGAGCAGCACCCGTTGCGGCTTGAGCGGGTCCTTCGCGGCGGGGGTCGTCGCCGTCGCCGGTGCGGCCGCCGGGCCGAGCGCCGCCGCAGTGCCCGGGCCGCCCGCCGCCGTGGCCACCGGGGCCGGGTGCAGCTGCGTCAGCGCGCCGCCGCCCAGCGCCACCGCCGAGGCCAGCGCCAGCGCGCCGACCACCGTACGGCGGCGGCGCCGGATGCGGCGGCCGCCCGCCATGATGTCCGCCATCGGCACCGGGCCGACCTTCGCCTCGGAGGCCGCCTCCGCCAGGCCCAGACCCAGCCAGATGTCCCTGTCCTGCGCGTCGTTCCCGGTCATACCGCACCTCCGATGTGGGTCGTGTTCTTGAGTTCCACCAGCGTCGTCACCTGGCGGAGTTTGGCGATGCCCTTCGCCGCGTGGCTGCGCACCGCGCCCGCCGAGCAGCCCATCGCCGCCGCGGCCTGGCTGTCGCTCAGGTCCTCCCAGTGCCGCAGCACCACCGCCTGCCGTTGGCGCGGCGGCAGCGTCGCCAGCGCGGTGAGCAGCGCCCCGCGCTGGTCCGAGCGCGCGAAGCCGTCCTCCGCCGACGCCCTGTCCGGCACCGCCGACACCAGCAGCTCCGGCAGCCGGCGCCGGGTGCGGCGCGCGAACTGGTTCACCAGGATGCGCCGCACGTACGCGTGCGGATCGTCCGCCCGCCGCACCCTCGACCAGGCCGCGCACGCCTTCTCGGCAGCGGACTGGACGAGGTCCTCGGCCGCGTACTGTTCACCGGCCAGCAGGTAGGCCGTTCGCAGCAGCCGTGGCCAGCATGCGGTGATGAACGCCTGGAACTCCTCGTCCCGGCCGATCTTCGAATCTCCCATGAGCACCTCCTCGCCCCTATAGAGCCCAGGTGCGCGGGAAAGCGCTTACTCCGAATCCGCCGGGCCCTGCCCAGTGCCACGGCCGGGGGCGCGCCGCGGGATCACCGGGCCGTGCCTTCCGGCCCACGCCGGGCGGGACGGGACGGTGCGGCAGAGCGCCCGCGGCTCCTCGTCCTCCGCGATGCGATGCGCCCGAAGCCGCCCGTCGACGGGGGCCGGGGGCGGTCGCGAGGTGGCAGGGGGTACGGTGCGTGGGCGCTTGTTCGGGTGGGTGGAGGACACGTCGAAGGGGGAGTCATCGTGGAGTTCGGCGAGCGGACGGTCTCGGACGGGGTGGCGGAGGGCCGCTTCACCTGCGGCGACGTGCCCGGAGTCCTGTGGCGGCCCGTCGGCGCGGCGCCGGTGGAGCGGCCGCTGGTGCTGCTGGCGCACGGCGGTGGGCAGCACAAGCTCGGCGCCGGCCTGGTCGCGCGGGCCCGGCGCTTCGTCGCGGCGGGGTTCGCGGCCGTCGCCCTGGACGCGCCCGGGCACGGGGAGCGCCCGCGGACGGCCGCCGACCAGCGGTTCGCGGGCGAGGTCGGGGAGTTGCTGCTGGCGGGCCGCCCGGTCAGCGCCTGGGTGGTGCGGCACAGCGCCGGGCTCGCGGAGCGGGCCGCCTCCGAGTGGGCGGCCGTGCTGGACGCGGCGGCGCAGGAGGGCGAGGGCCTCGGCCCCGTCGGCTACTGGGGACTGTCGCTGGCCTCCGGCGCCGGCATCACGCTCGCGGCGGCCGAACCCCGGCTCACCGCGGCCGTGTTCGGACTGACGGGCGGCGCTTCCCTGACCGAGGCGGCGGGCCGGGTCACGGTGCCGGTGGAGTTCCTGGTCCAGTGGGACGACGCCTTCGTCCCCCGCGCCACCGCCCTCGACCTCTACGGCGCGTTCGCCTCCCCGGTGAAGACCCTGCACGCCAACCCGGGCGGCCACGATGACGTCCCGGACGCCCAACTCGCTGCCTGCGAAGCCGTCCTGACGCGGCGTCTGATCCGGTGAGGCGACGCTTCGCCGTCCCCTCGTTACGGGCAGGGGCGGTGGTACGGGATGCCGGGGGCGTACTGCTGCCACTGCTCCTCGGTGACGCTGCTGCCGGTGTAGGTGCAGAGGCGGTCGGCGAGCTTGGCGGGGTCGGTCTCGTAGAAGCGGGCGGAGCCTGAGATCAGGACGAGGAGCCGGTCGCCGGAGTGGGCGAACGCGGCGACCGGTGAGCCGGTCTCGCCCTCGCTCAGCGGCGCGAGTGTTCCGACGGGCGCGGGAGGGCCGGAGCCGGTCACGTCCCACAGCTGGATGTCCTGGGTGCGGAAGTCCTGCCGCCAGTCGGCGAGCATCGTCTCGGCGCTGTTGAAGATGGCCTTGTCGACGCCCGGCTTGGTGAGTGCGGCTCCCCGGGGGCGCGGATGGGCGCGGTCCGTGAGGTCCCAGAGCGTGATGCCGCCGTCGTCGGGGCCGGTGGCGGCGAGCAGGCGTCCCGCGTCGCCGGACTCGATGGTGCTTCCCACCCGTCCGGGCAGTTGGGCCGAACTGCGCACCCGGCCTCCGTCGGCGGAGTGCACCGTGAGCCGCCCGCCGTCCAGCTCGCCCATGGTCGAGGTCACGACCCCCGAGTTGGAGACGGTGAACCCTCGCGGTTTCCCTTCGCCCAGCGCGGAGGCGCCGGTCCGCACCGGCTGCGACGGATCGGTGATGTCCCACCAGACGAGGGAGGTCGACTCGATGACCACGACCGTCCGGGAGTCGACGACGGCGGTCGTGTCGTGGGCCGGATCGGCGAGCGGGAGCGAGCCCAGTTCACGGGTCGTGGCCGAGTCCGAGACCGAGAGCACGTGCAAGCGCCCTCCGTACTGGACCCCCAGCAGCGGCTTCCCGGGATCCCTCTCCGAGATGCTGACCCCGGCGGAGATGATGGAGTCGCCGATATCCGTGTGATAGGTGGGGAACTGGGCCCTGCCCGGTGAGGTGGACGTCGGATGCTCCGGGTCGCGCAGGTCCCAGAGCGTGACCGTGCCGTCGTGGGCGACGGTCAGCAGGACGGTCGCGGTGACGAAGGCGACGTACTGCGGGGATTCCGTGAGGTCGAGCGTCGCGACCGGCCCCCTGGAGTCGGGCCGGTCGAGGGCCCAGACGCCGAGCGTCTTGCCGGGGTCCACCGACGACGGGGGCGGCGCCGTCGACGCGACCAGCAGCCGGTCGTCCCGGCTCAGGGCCCAGCCCCCGGACGGGTAGTTGTCCAACGGGCCGAAGCGGCGCAGCGGCTGGCGCCAGAGCCTGACCCCGCCGTCCGAGTCACCGCTCACGATCGCGCCGGAGGCCGTGTACGCCAGCGTGCTGGTGTCGAAGGAGGCGTGGGTGCACCTGCGGGACAGCGGCTGCGTCGCGTTCCAGTTCGGCTGCACGACGCTCGCCAGGCACAGCGCGCCCTTCGGCCTGCTGCTGTCGATCCCGCCGATCGCCAACTCCCGGCCGTCGGGGCTGAAGGAGACGGCGAGCGGATTGGTGAGGTCGACCCACGGCTGGCCGACCTCGACGGACGCGGGCGCGCCGGGGTCGCTCAGCCGCCACAGCTTCACCACGCCGGAACCGGCGGTGGCGAGCATGCCGCCGTCGGGGCTGAAGGCCGCCGCGTCGAAACCGTCCGGGATCTCGAGCGTCCGCTTCGGCGGGGTGGCGGAGATGTCCCAGACGGTCGTCGAGCCGCCGAAGGCCGTCTGGGCGAGCCGGCGGCCGTCCGGGGTGAGCACCACTCCGGCCAGGGCGGCCCTCTCCTTGCCCGGGTTGGCCAGGACCGTGACCAGCCGCGGGTGCGACTGGTCGGCCACCGACCACAGCGTGGTGTAACCGGCCTGGTCGGTGGCGGCCAGGAGGCGGCCGTCCGCGTCGGTGGCCAGCGCGGTGGTGGACATGTCGCCGGTGGGGGCCCGGTCGGGGTTGGGCAGCGGGGCCGTGATGACGGGCTTGCGGGGATCGGCCAGGTCCCACAGGCACAGGCCGTGCCCCTTCGCGCACCGGGCGGCCAGCAGCGGGCGGTGCGGGAGGAAGGCGATCGCGGAGGGCCGGTCCAGCTGGAGGGTCGCGTCGAGGACCGGGTCGGTGGGGTTGCCGAGGTCCCAGAGGCGCAGCGCCCCGGTCGCGTCGGTGGCCGCCGCGAGCGGCCCGTCCTGCTGCGCCGCGACGCGCTTGATCACGTGCCCGGTGTTCGCGATCACCCGGTCCAGGGGCGTCTGGAGCGTGGCGTACAGCTGGCTCGCGGCCTCCTTCGTCGGTGACAACCGGTACGCCGCGACGGCCAGTTGCGCCGCCACCCCCGGGTCGCTGTGCACCAGCGCCGCCGCGTCGTTGGCGAGACTCGCGGAGTGCACGACGGCCGTGCGCCGCGCCGCCTCGTCCCGCAGCTGCCAGGACACGACGCTGACCGCCCCCGCCACCAGCGTCAGCACGCACAGCACCGCCGCCACCGCCGTACGGCGCCTGCGGCGCGACCGGCGGTGGCGCATTCCCCGCCGCAGGAAGTCCCGCTCCTCCGGCGTCAGATACCCCTTGCGCTCCTCGTCCCAGCGCTGCGAGGCGGCCAGGGTGACGTCGGTGGGCAGGAGTTCGGGAGGCTTGTCCGCCGCCTTCCACCGGTCGCGGTCGTGCCGCAGCGACTCCCGCCAGTCCAGGAACGCGCGGTCCTCCGCCACCCACTGGGCCAGCCGGGGCCAGTGGGTGATCAGGGCGTCGTGGGCGAGTTCGACGGTCTCCGTGCCCTCGGCGAGGCTGCCGGTGACCAACAGCCGGGTGGTGGCGAGCTGTTGGGCGATCCGCCACTCCTCCTCGCCCAGGTCCGTGCGCGGGACGGTGCGCCGGGTGGCGCCGGCGGAGCCGAGGGGCACGCGGACGAGCTGGGTGAACAGCCGGCGGGCCGCGTCGTGGTCGGCGGGGCGGACGTTCTCCTGCCACGCCCGCTCGGCGTAGGCACTCAACGCCCCGCCGACGCCGCCGAGTTCCTCGTACGCCTCCAGGCTCATCACGCCGCCGCGCTGGCCCTGCCACAGCTGTTCCAGGGTGAAGCCGAGCAGCGGCAGCGCGCCCGCCTCGGCGGTGGCGTCGTCGAGGATGCTCTCGACGAGGTGAGGCTGGTAGGCGACGGAGCCGACGGCGGCGACCGGCGCGGTGACGACCTCGCGCAGCTGCTCCCGGCTCATCGGGCCCAGGAGGAGGCTCTCGTGGTCCTCTTCGCCGCTCCCGGGGTCGGGGTGGAAGAGCTGCCCGAGGCGGCGGTGCTGGAGGAAGGACTCCAGGAAGTCGGCCCGCAGAGTGGTCAGCACCCGCACCGAATGGGGGAGTTCGGCGCCGAACAGCACCCCGGCCAGCTCGTCCACGGCCTCCTCGCCGCGCGCGAACAGCTCCTCGAACTGGTCGACCACCACGAGCAGTCCGCGCCGCCGCCCGTGCAATTGCGCCAACTGGCCCATCACCTCGGCGAGTCCGCCCGGCGTGGCCAGGAAGGCGGTGAACGGGCCGAGCCGCTCGAGCCGCCGGGTCGGCGGGAGTTCGGGCTCCAGCAGCGGCAGCAGCGCCCCGGCGAGCGCGGACAGCGGGCTGCTGCCGCCGCCCGGGCGCAGCACCACGGCCAGGCCGTCGGCGCGGCGCCAGCGCGGGACGACCCCGGCCAGGGCGAGGGAGGACTTTCCGGAGCCGGAGGCGCCGACCACCGTCACCCACCGGGAGCGGCGCAGCGACCGGACGAGCTTCTCGGACTCCTCGTCGCGGCCGAAGAACAGGTCGGCGTCGTCCTCCTGGAAGGCGCGCAGGCTGCGGAAGGGCGAGGGCGGCAGGGCGAGCTCGCGCAGGTCCGGCCAGGCGCGCAGGAGTTCGGCGGTCGGGATGAGGAAGCTCGCGGCCGTGGCGCCGGATTCGGCGGCGGCCATCATGCCGACGACGCCGACCAGCCGCTCGTCCCAGACCGGGCCGCCGCTGAACCCGGGGGCGACCTGGTAGCCGCCGCCGCGGTCGATGTCCAGCTGCACCAGCCCGTCCGCCTGGCGGCCCCGCAGCCTCCCGGCGTGCCACACCCCGCTCCCGTGGTGGGCGGGGAAGCCGAAGGCGCGGGCCTCGTGGTCCCAGACGTCGGAGGCTTCCACCAGCCGTACGGGCCGTGCGCCCGCCGGGGGTTGGGCCAGGCGCAGCAGGGCCGCGTCCCGCTCCGGCGCCCACCGCTCGACGGTGGCGGTGTGCGCGGAGCCGTCCGGCAGCAGCGGCAGGTCGAGGCTGAGGCGCGCGTCCGGGCCGGGCGCCTCGCCGGGGGCGAGCGCGAGGGCGGTGGTGACCACGTGGGCGCAGGTCAGCGCCAACTCCCCGGTGACCAGGAACCCGACGCCCACCGGGTATCCGGCCCGGCCGCGTACCCGCAGGATCGCCGCGTCGAGCGCCCGGGGGCCGACCTCTCCCGACGGCGTCACGCCACCACCCCTCCGCAGCGCCTCGATCGGCCGCGAACCGGCCCATCGGTCAAGCGTCACGGGGGAGTTCGGGGCATGTCAATGACAACTGGCCGACGGCCAGGTGAACTTGGAATCGGCGGTGGTGGCGAGGGGGCGCACACGGCGCTCAGCGGTAGCGCGCCACGAATCTGCGCTGCCACGGAGTCTCGACGGCGTGCGCCTGGTAGTGCGCCCGTACGTACGCCACCGCCTCGCCGGGCGGCACGCCGTCGAGGATCGCGAGGCAGGCGAGCGCCGTCCCCGTCCGTCCCTTCCCTCCGGCGCAGGCCACCTCGACCCGCTCCACGGCGCAGCGCTCCCACGCCTGCCGGAACGCCTCGGCGGCATCCGCCCGGTCGGTCGGCAGCCGGAAGTCCGGCCAGCGCACCCAGCGCCTCGGCCACGGCATCGGCCCCGGGTCGCGCCCCAGCAGGTAGAACCCGAAGGCCGGTTGGGGCCCCTGCGGCAGCGGGCGCCGCAGCCCGCGCCCGCGCACCAGCCGCCCCGACGGCAGCCGCAGCACCCCGGGGGCGGACGGGTCCCAGGTGGTCGCCGGCTCGGCGGGCCCGCTCACGGCACTCACTCTCCTGCTCCTGTTCCTGCTCCTGTTCCTGCTCCTGCTACTCCTACGAGGCCACGTGCAGCGGCGCGACGTTCGCCGGAAGGCCCGCGCGGTGGGCCAGCGCGGCGGCCTCGCCCCGGGTGGAGACGCCCAACTTGCCCAGGATGTTGGCCACATGGAACTTCACCGTCGACTCGCTGATGTGCAGCGCCTCGGCGATGTCCCGGTTGCGCCGCCCCCGGGCCAGCTCCTGCAGGACCTCCCGCTCGCGGGGGTGCAGGCCCTCCAACGGGTCGGCGGCGGGCGCCGGTTCGGGCAGGGAGAGGGGCAGGTCGACGGTGACGGTGCTGCCCCAGCCCGGCACGGCCTCGACGGCGCAGCGGCCGCCCAGGACCGTGATCCGGTCGGCCGTGCGGTGGACGTCGAGGGCGTCGGCGGGCAGCAGCCCCGGCCCGTCGTCGCGGACCACCGCGCGCAGGGCGTCGCCGACGAACCGCCAGCCCACGTGCACCCGGGTCAGCTCCTCCTGCTCGAGCATCACCAGCACCGCCGCCCGCACGGCCTCCCGGGCGGTGTGGGCGACCTCGGCGGGCACGGAACGGCCCGTCTCCGCCGCCGGCGCCACGTCGAGGCGGACCCGGGTGTGGCGCAGCAGCGGGCGCAGCTCCTCGGTGAGGCGGGCGAACGCGGCGTCGGCCGGCTCCTCGCTGAGGGAACGGTCCAACTCGGCGGTGCGGCGCAGGTCCAGCAGGGCGGTGACGGCGAGATCGGTGGCGGCGCGGCGGGCGGCGGCGTCGTCGAGGCCCGCCGAGCGCAGCGGGGCGAGGATCGCCGTGAGCGCGGCGCTGTGGGCGCCGGTGAGCTCGGCGATCGCCCGGGCCCGGGCGGTGGCGGCCGCGCGGGACTTCGCCGACTGGTCGGGCGTGGCATCGGTGGCGCGGTGGTCGAAATGGGCGACGAGCACCGCCCACAGGCGCTGCAGCAGCGCGAGCGCCTCGGGCGGCACCGGCCGGGCGTCGGCCAGCACCAGCACCAGCAGCGCGCCCGCGCCGCTGCTCGGAGTGGCGGCGACCACCAGCACCGGCCGGAGCCGGCCGACCAGCAGGGCCTCGCCCTGCCAGGGCCGCCCGGCGGCGGTCTCCTCGGCGGCGAGCTCGCCCAACCCGGCCAGCTCCAGGCCGCTGACGGCGTCGGTCAGCGCGGAGGGGCCGTGGGCCGCCGTGGGGGAGTAGCTGCAGACATGGCTCACCTGAGCGAGCGCCACATGCGGGACGAGGGTGCCGAGTACGTCGGACAGCCGGGGCAGCAGGCCCGGCCGGGGCGTGTTCAGCACGTCCAGCGCCCGGTCCAGCACGTCCTCGGGCCGGCCCCAGTACCTGCGCCGGGCCTCGCCGAGGGTGTCGTCGATGGTCTCGCCGAGGGTCTCGCCCTGGGGCTGCTGCCGGGTCACGTCCATGGCGTCGAGCCTATCCCGCACGCCCGGCCACCCGCCTGGCCGTTCGGAGGGGCGCAACCGTCCGAAAGGCGGGCCGGTTCCCGTGCCCCGGCGGACCAGGATGGAACACGACGAAGACAGCGACTTCCCCAACTTCCTTACGAACCGAGGAGTTCCCATGACCAAGGCGATCGCCTTCCCCGAGTACGGCGGCCCGGACGTGCTGCGCCCCGTCGACCTCGACCTGCCCGCCCCCGGCCCCGGCCAGGTCCGGGTGGAGGTCCGCGCCGTGGGCGTGAACCCGCTGGACCACAAGCTGCGCAGCGGCGAGCTGGACGGCTTCTTCCCGGTCACCTTCCCCGCCGTGCCCGGCTACGAGCTGTCCGGCGTGGTCGCCGAGGTCGGCGAGGGTGTGACGGAGTTCGCCCCCGGCGACGAGGTGTTCGGCGCGCTGATGGGCGGCGGCTACGCCCAGCACGCGCTGGTCGAGGCTTCCTGGCTGGCCCCCAAGCCCGCCACGCTGAGCTGGGAGGAGGCCGCGGGCATCCCGGTGGCGGGCGAGACCGCCGAGCGCGTCCTCGGCATCCTCGGCGCCAAGGCCGGTGAGACGCTGCTGGTGCACGGCGCGTCCGGCGGCGTCGGCACGCTGCTGCTGCAGTTCGCCCGGGCGCGCGGGATCACCGTCGTCGGCACGGCGAGCGAGGCCAACCACGCCTACCTGCGCGAACTGGGCGCGATCCCGGTGACGTACGGGGAGGGCCTGGCGGAGCGGGTGCGGGCGGCGGCCCCGGGCGGGCGGGTCGACCGCGCGCTGGACGCGTCCGGCCGGGGCGGGGAGCTGGCCCTGTCCGTCGAGCTGACGGGCGACGCGCAGCGGGTCCTCAGCATCGCCAACCCGGCGGCGCCCGCCGAGGGCGTGCGCTTCACCGGCGCGGAGGACGAGCCGCAGCACCGCCGGGCGTACGCCGCCGCGCTGGCGCTGCACGAGGCGGGGACGCTGCGGCTGCCGCTGCACCGGGTGCTGCCGCTGGCCGAGGCCGCCGAGGCGCACCGGATCAGCGAGGAGGGACACGTGCGCGGCAAGATCGTCCTCACCGTCTGAAATACGATGGCCCGCGCTGCGGCACCCGTGTTGAACTGGGCGGATGGATCACGACACCGTACTCGCCCTCTTCGACCGCCGCCTCCGACTGGAGGCCCGGCCCGACAGCGACAGCACCCGCATCGAGCGGGACGGCGCCGTCATCCGGCAGGTCGGCGCCCCGCACGACTGGAACGGCGTCCTCTGGTCGGACCTCGACGAGGCGGGCGCGGACGCCGCGATCGCGGCGCAGATCGGCCACTTCACCGCCCTGGGGCTCGACTTCGAGTGGAAGACCTACGCCCACGACCGGCCCGCCGACCTGGGAGAACGGCTGCTCGCCGCCGGGTTCACGGCCGAGGACGAGGAGGCGGTGATGGTGGCCGACGTCCACGAACTGCCCACCGACGCCGTCCTGCCCGAGGGCGTCCGGCTGCGGCCGGTGACGGACGAGGCCGGGCTCGACCTGCTGATCGAGGCCGCCGAGTCGGCATTCGGCACGCCCAAGCCCGCGCTGCGGCAGCGGCTGCTGGACCAGCTGGAGCAGAACTCCGAGACCGTCAGCATGGTCGTCGCGATGGCGGGCGACCGGCCGGTGTGCTCGGCCCGGATGGAGTTCGTCCCGGGCACCGAGTTCGCCGGGCTCTGGGGCGGCGGCACGGTGCCCGAGTGGCGCGGGCGGGGGATCTACCGCGCCCTGGTCGCCCACCGGGCGCGGCAGGCGGCCGAACTGGGCTACCGCTACCTCCAGGTGGACGCGAGCGACCAGAGCCGGCCGATCCTCCAGCGCCTCGGCTTCGCGCGGCTGACGTCGACGACGCCGTACCTGTGGGGTGCCGCCTCCGCCTGACGGGCGTGCCGCCTGTGCTGCCTGTGCTGCCTGTGGTGCCTGTGTGCTCTGTTCGCCTGTGTGCCCCCTGCCGATCGGCAGGGGGCACAGGCGTTTTCGCTGCTCAGGATGGGCCGAACGGGACATGTGCGAAGGGGCGTTCGGGGTTCATTGTGGGGGCACCTCAGAAGGGAGCCCACCGTGTACCTCCACCCCGCAACCGCGCCGCTACGGCCGACGCCAGGAGCGCAGTCCTTCACCCGTCCGACCTCGGCACCAGCTGCCCTCCCGCGGCCAACTCCCCGGGCTCCCCGCGGAACACCACCTCACCCCGGTGCAGCCCGTAGACCACCGCCGCGCCCCCCAGCGTGCGCGGTACGGCCTGCGAGGCCAGCACCACCGTCCGCCCGGCCGCCGCCCGCGCCAGCAGATACCCGTGCAGCCTCGCCGCGACGGCCGGCGCCAGGCCGCGCTCCGGCTCGTCCAGTAGCAGAAGCCGCGGCCGCGCCGCCAACGCCCGCCCCACCGCCACCAGTTGCTGCTGCCCGCCCGACAACTCCCCGGCCCTGCGGCCCCACAACGGCACCAGCTCCGGAAACAACTCCAGGACCTCCCCCCGACCGTCCCCGTCCCCGGCCAACCCCAGGTTCTCCGCCACCGTCAGCGCCCCGAACACCCCGCCCTCCGCCGGCACCAACCCCATCCCC
>NZ_JOCF01000026.1 GCF_000720635.1 Streptomyces sp. NRRL WC-3742
TGTTGCGCCCCGTCGCGATATCGCGACGGGGCGCAACAATATGTGTTCTCGTTCCTAGATGTAAGGGTGAGAGGTATCGAATAATGCCGTTGCCGCTTCGGCTGGGCCGAAGCGGCAACGGGGAAATGGAGCTTGGGATGCTGGTTGGTTCTTTTTTCGGGCCCGCCCCCAAGAGTCACCTGCCGGAGTGGTCGGTGACTACCCCGGTAGTGCGATCCGGGCCTCAGCGGGAGGCGGCGCGTTGGAGGGCGCTGGCGAGGAGGGCGAGGTCGGTGGGGCCGTTGCCCAGTTCGCGGACGGGGCGGCGGGCGGGTGGGGCGCCGAGTTGGAGGGGGTCTATGGCGACGACGGTGGGGCGCAGGGTGGCGGTGCGGGGGATGCGGCCGCTGATCCTGGCGGTCTGGAAGGCGGTGACGCCGCCGTCCGGGAGGCGCAGGTAGCCGCGGCCGGGGGTGTCCTCGGGGAGGGCGGCCGCGTCGCCGAGGTGGATGAGGAGGTCGGAGTCGGCCGGGTCCTCGGTGCGCAGGGCGATGCGCAGCAGGGCGGCCTCGTCGACCTCGGTGCCGGCGCTGTCCTCGGGGCGGCCGGTGGTGACGGCGAGGTGGATGCCGAGCGGGCCGCCGCGGCGGGCGACGGCGGCGAGGGCGCGGGCGAGGGGGCGCCCGGCCGGGGAGGTGGGGGAGAGCAGGGCGTCGTAGTCGTCGACGACGACGACCAGGCGCGCGGGGGATGGGCCGGTCGGGGCGCCGGACGGGACGGGGGAGTCCGGGGAGCGCGGCGGGATGATCCGGGGGGCCGGGGCGGCGGCGCCGCCGACCACTGCCGGCACCGGGACCTGGGCACGGTCGGAGTCCATGCCCTGCCCGTTCATGCCCTGCCCGTCGAGACTCTGTTTGTCCAGGATCTGGGCCGCGTGCCAGGAGGCGAAGTCCAGCCCGTCGAACAGCCGCTCCCGGAGCGTGAGTTCGTCCTCCAGGGACTCCGCCGTGAGCAGCGCGGCGCGCGGGTCGGTGGCGGCGTTGATCAGCCCGGTGACGTGCGGCAGCTCGAGGCAGCCGTCCAGCCCGTCCTGGCCGTCGGTGCCCGGGGCCCGGCCCTCGATGATGCTGACGGCCAGCCGTTCGGGCCGTTCGGAGACGGCGAGCGAGGCGATCAGGGTGCGCAGCAGCTCGGTCTTGCCGGAGCCGCGGGCGCCGCCGACGAGCAGGTGCGGGCCGCCGGGGTCGGGGGAGGGGAGGGAGAGTTCGGGGTCGGCGAGGTCGAGGGTGCAGAGCTCGTCCCGGGTGGTGCCGAGCAGGGCGGTGGCGGCGCCGATGCCGCCGGTGTGCGCCTCCCAGCGGGCGGAGAGCTTGGCCGGGGTGACGGTGTCGAGCTGGAGCAGGTCGAGCAGGCGCAGCGCGTCCGGCAGGGGCCCCCGGGAGGCGGGGGCGGCCTCGCGCAGCGGGGCGAGGACGCGGGCGAGGCGCTCGGCCCAGGCGTCGGAGACGGCGTCGATCGAGACCTCGTGGAGGGTCTCGCGGCCGCGCGCGACCGGGCGGTCGAGCGAGAGGTGGGTGCCGACCTCGCCGGTGATCAGGGCGGTGGCGCCGAGGCCCCGGGGGAGCAGCTCGGGCTGCTCGGCGAGGCAGATCGGGAAGATGCCGACGGCCGGGCCCTGGCGCAGCAGCAGGTCGAGCGCCTGCCGGGCGGCCTCGGTGGCGGGGCGGCCGTCGACCACGACGACGGTGGCGGGGTGGCCGCCGAGGCCGATGGGGCCGCTGAGGCGGGAGGTGAGCTCGGTGAGGCGGGCGGTGGCCTGGTCCTCGTCGAGGCCGAGCAGCAGCCGGCAGTCCTGGCCGTCGGCCGGGCGCAGGTGGGGCAGCCACAGCGCCCAGGCCCAGGTGTCGGCGCGGTCCTCGGGGGGGCGGGAGCGGTCGGCGTCGACGACGACGAGGCTGAGCCCGGTGGGTGGGTGCAGGGCGGCGAGCTGGGCGACGACGGCGCGGGTGAGCGCGTCGAGGCGCTCGCGGGGGCCGCTGAGGCCGAGGCTGCCGGCGGTCTGGAGGTCGAGGGTGACGGGCACCGAGGGCAGCACGGTGCCCGGGGTGGTGCCGGGGCCGCCGGGGCGGTCGGCGGTGCCCAGGCGCAGGGTGAGGGCGTCGGGGTGGCCGGGGCCGCGCTCCCAGAGCCGGGGGCCGGGGCCGAGGGCGTTGAGCAGCAGGGTGGCGAGGTCGGGGAAGCGCTCGCGCTGGGCGGCGGTCTGGCGCAGCCGTACGGCGGCGTGGTGGCGCTCGGCGTTCTCCTGGCCGGGCGGTTCGGCGGCGCGGCCGGGCAGCAGGGAGAACAGGCCCCGGCTGCGGCCGGGGGCGGGGTCGGGCGAGGCGGGCGGCTCGACGACGGCCGGGGTCGGGCGGGCGGGCCCGGGGGCGGCGAGCTGGAGGTGGCCGTGGCCGTCCGGCAGGGCGGCGCGGGCGGGCGGGGCCTCGGCGGGTTCGGGGGCGGCCAGCAGCAGGGTGGACTCGCCGATCCGCAGCAGGCCCCCGGGCTCGAGGGTGACGGCCTCCTCGGGTGGCCCGGGCGGGACGAGCCGGCCGTCGAGGGTGGTGCCGTTGGTGGAGCCGAGGTCGCGGACGGTGACCCGGCCGTCCTCGGCGAGGTGGAGGGCGAGGTGCAGCCGGGAGACGTCCGGGTCGTCGAGCGGGACGTCGGCCTCGCCGGAGCGGCCGATGCGGATCTCCCGGCCGTGCAGGCGGTGGACGCCGCCGGCGTCGGGGCCGCCGACGACGCGCAGTTCGGCCGCGGCGGGGGTGTCGTCGGGGTCGTCGGCGGTCGGGTCGGGCTCGTTGAGGCTGAGGACGGCGCCGTCGAGCAGCGGGGGGTGGCCGAGGAGGGTGTGCTCGTCCACGCGGTGCGCCCCGGCGTACAGGTGCACGTGGGTGGCGGCCCGGGGCCCGCGCACGCCCACGGCGCCGGCGAGCGCCCCCGCGAGGGCGCCGAGCGCGGTGCCGACGGGGGCGGTGACCAGCACGTCGACGTAGGGGATGGCGGAGCCGGCGGCGGCCGGGCCGCTGCGCGGTCGGAGGACGGTCAGCCGGATCTGCATCTCGCCCGCGGGTCCCTTCTGCTGGTGTGGAGCCTGGTACCGCTGCCGGGTGTCGTCGCGGCCGCGCCGGGCGGATGCGGGGACCCGTTGGGCCACACGAGTGGCGAGTGTCCATCCTGCCATCCGTCACGGACGGTCCGCGCACGGTACCGGATTTGACGATCTTGCGATCATCGCCATGTTGGAGGCGACGGTGGGTCAGGTCAACCGGTGCCCGAGGGGCCCTGTCCGGCCGCCTCGGGGACTCCCCTAGGGGTTCTCCCCCAACCCTGCTCCCAAGCTCTGCCGGGCGCCTCAAAAACCAGTACGGGCACCGTTAGAGTGGCCGCAGACACGGGCCCGGCAGGCTCACCGCACCGGCGGAGGAGCGCCCCGCGCGGGCGGCACGGCGAGGAGTACGACAAGGTGCGGCCAGTCGGCAGCAAGTATCTGCTCGATGAGACCCTCGGACGGGGTGCCACGGGCACCGTCTGGCGCGGCCTGGTGCGCGCGGACGTCCAGGTGCCGGGCAGCGAGCCCGGGCAGCGGGTGGCGATCAAGGTGCTGCGCGAGGAGCTGGCGGCCGACCCGGACGTGGTGATGCGCTTCCTGCGCGAACGCTCGCTGCTGCTGCGCCTGACCCACCCCAACATCGTCCGCGTCCGCGACCTCGTCGTCGAGGGCGAGCTGCTCGCCCTGGTGATGGACCTGGTGGAGGGCCCCGACCTGGCCCGCTACCTGCGCGCCAACGGGCCGTTCAGCCCGATCGCGGGCTCCCTGCTGATGGCCCAGGTCGCGGACGCGCTGGCGGCCAGCCACGCGGACGGGATCGTCCACCGCGACCTCAAGCCGGCCAACGTGCTGCTCGCCACCGCCGTGGTGGACGGCACCGAGCAGATGCACCCCCTGCTGACGGACTTCGGCATCGCCCGCCTCGCCGACTCCCCGGGCATCACCCGCACCCACGAGTTCGTCGGCACCCCCGCCTACGTCGCCCCGGAGTCCGCCGAGGGCCGCCCGCAGACCTCCGCGGTGGACGTGTACGGCGCCGGGATCATGCTGTACGAGCTGGTCACCGGCCGCCAGCCGTTCCAGGGCGACGGCGCGCTCGCCGTCCTCCAGGCACATCTGGCGCAGGAGCCGCAGCGGCCGAGCACCATGCCGGAGCCGCTGTGGACGGTGATCGAGCGCTGCCTGCGCAAGGACCCGTCGCAGCGGCCGAGCGCCACCGCGCTGGCCCGCGCCCTGCGGGTGGTCGCGGCCGGGGTCGGCGTGCACGCCTCCCCGGCGGCGGTGGACGAGGCGCTCGCCGTGGGCGCCCTGCTGCTGCCGGACCCGCAGCCGACCGCCGTCCCCGGCAGCATGCCCGCCGTGCCGGCCGCGCCGTTCGGCGAGGACCGCACCCAGATGCTGCCCGGCGGCTCCGCCCCGCAGTACGACCCGGCCGCGGCCACGCAGATGATGGGCACCCAGCCGCCGCCCGCGCCCCCGTACGGCTCCCAGGACCGTACGCAGGTGATGCCGCCCGCCGCCGTCCCGCCGCCCCCGCCCGGTGCTCCCGGCGTGCCCTCCGCGCCGCAGGAGGAGACGCCGCACCCGTGGCAGACGCAGCTGCGCGCGGCCCGCGACCGCAACCAGCAGACCCAGGTCGGCTACTTCGGCCCGGAGGACTTCGAGGACCCGCAGGTCGCCCCGGCGCCCTATCAGTCCCAGCAGGGCGGGAACCCCGGCCACCCCGGCCACCCGGGCTACGCGGGCCAGCAGCAGCCCCAGCCCCCGGCCGGCTACCGCCCCGATCCGCGCCGCCAGGGCCCGCCGCCGCCCCCCGGCTACTCCCAGCGCCCGCCCGTCGCCCCGCCGCCCTACCAGGCCCGGCAGGCCGCCCAGGCCCAGGCGCAGACCCAGCAGGGCGCCCGCCCCCAGCCGCCCGGCGGCTACCGGCAGGCCCCCGCCGGCTACGGCCAGTCGCAGGGCGGCTACCCGCCGCCGCCCGCACCCTCCCCGGCCGCCCGCCGCACCGAGCCCCCGGCCCCGCAGCACCGCGAGCCCCCGCAGCGCCGCGAGGAGCCGGAGCCCCCGCGCCGGGAGAGCGCCCCGCCGCGCGAGCGCCGTCCGCGCAGCCGCAACCGGATGTACATCCCGGGCCTCGGCTGCCTGAAGGGCTGCCTGCTGGTCCTGGTGGTGCTGGCCGTGGCCGCGCTGGCGCTGTGGAACTTCACGCCGCTCCCGCACTACTGGGACAACGTGGTGGGCTGGTTCGACACCGCCAAGGGCTGGATCGACGACGTCTTCGGCAGCTCGAAGACCTGACCACCGGGGGCCGGCCCGGGCCCGAGTGCCCGCCCGGGCGGCAGGATTGACGCTTTGTCGACAATTCACGAGATTTCCCGCCCGAGACTGCCGTCCGGGCCCCCTCAGGCGCCCCGCAGGGGGCCCTCGGGCGCGTAGGTTGGTCGCTGTTGTCCCGCCCCACCGAGCGCGCCGGCCCGCCGGAGCGCTCCCGCGCCGCCCACGGAGCAGCACATTGGCACGCAAGATCGGCAGCCGGTACACCGTCCACCAGGTGATCGGCCGCGGCTCGGCCGGGACTGTCTGGCTCGGTGAGGGGCCGGACGGCCCGGTGGCGGTCAAGCTGCTGCGCGAGGACCTCGCCGCCGACCAGGTGCTGGTCGGGCGGTTCGTCCAGGAGCGCGCCGCGCTGACCAGCCTCGACCACCCCCGGGTGGTCGGCGTGCGCGACATGGTCGTGGACGGCGACGACCTCGCCCTGGTCATGGAGCTCGTCCAGGGCACCGACCTGCGCTCGCGCCTCGAGCGCGACGGCGCCCTGCCCCCGCAGATCGCCGCCTCCGTCATCGCCGACGTCGCGGACGGCCTCGCGGCCGCGCACGCCGCCGGGATCGTCCACCGCGACGTCAAGCCCGAGAACGTCCTGCTCGACCTCGCCGCCGCCCCCGGCCCCGGCGGCGCCCCGCGCGCCAAGCTCACCGACTTCGGCGTGGCCCGGTTGGTCGACGCCCCGCGCCGCACCCGCGCCACCCGCATCATCGGCACCCCCGACTACCTCGCCCCCGAGATCATCGAGGGCCTGGAGCCGCGCGCGGCCGTCGACATCTACGCCCTCGCCACCGTGCTGTATGAGCTGCTGGCCGGCTCCACCCCCTTCGGCGGCGGCCACACCGGCGCGGTGCTGCGCCGGCACGTCACCGAGCAGGTGCCGCCGATCCCGGGCCTGCCGGACGGGCTGTGGCGCATCATCTCCGAGTGCCTGGCCAAGGCCCCCGCCTCCCGGCTGCGGGCCGCCGAGCTGGCCTCCCGGCTGCGCGAGCAGCTGCCCTCGCTGGCGGGGCTGCCCGTCCTCGCCGTGCCTTCCCAGGGCCGTCCCCCGGTGGAGGAGCAGCTGACCCCCGGCGAGGCGGTCTACGCCGAGGTGGACGCCGCCCCCGGGGCCCACAAGCGCCGCCGCGGCCCGGCCGTCCCGCTGGTGCCCGGCATCGTCCCGGACTCCACCCGGGACACCCACACCAGCCTGCGCCGCCCCTCCGCCGAGGAACTGGCTGCGTACGCCGCCGAGTCCCGGGCCCAGCGCACCGCCCCCGGCCACCGCCGGGACCGCCAGGCGCTGCTGCGCCGGCGCCGCCTGCTGGCCGTCCTGCTGGCCACCGTCCTGTTGCTGGCGGGCGCCGCCGCGGCCTGGACGGCCTTCGCCGCCACCGGCCCCGCCACCGCGCCGGGCCAGGGCCGCCCGGCCGTCCACGCCCCCGCCCCGAGTGCTCCCTCGCCCCATCCGTAACGGGGGTGTCGTCATGACCACCCCCGGAACCATTACCCTGGGGGCGTGGCAGCCGTCGATCCTTCCGAAGAGCTCAAGAACCTCGATACGACCATGGGGTCGATCGAGGCCGTCCTCGACCTGGACAAGATCCGGGCCGACATCGCGGTCCTGGAGGAGGAGGCAGCCGCCCCCACCCTGTGGGACGACGTCGCGAACGCGCAGAAGGTGACCAGCCGGCTCTCCTTCCTCCAGGGCGAACTGCGCCGGGTCGAGGGCCTGCGCGGCCGTATCGACGACCTGGTCATCATGTTCGAGCTCGCCGAGGACGAGAACGACGCGGACACCCGCGCCGAGGCCGAGACCGAGCTCGTCTCCGTCCAGAAGGCGGTCGAGGAACTGGAGGTCCGCACCCTCCTGTCCGGCGAGTACGACTCCCGCGAGGCGCTGATCAACATCCGCGCCGAGGCCGGTGGCGTGGACGCCGCCGACTTCGCCGAGCAGCTGATGCGCATGTACCTGCGCTGGGCCGAGCGGCACGGGTACCCGACCGAGGTGTACGACACCTCGTACGCCGAAGAGGCCGGCATCAAGTCCGCGACCTTCACGGTCAAGGCGCCGTACGCCTACGGGACCCTCTCCGTCGAGCAGGGCACCCACCGCCTGGTGCGCATCTCGCCCTTCGACAACCAGGGCCGCCGCCAGACCTCCTTCGCCGGCGTCGAGGTGCTCCCCGTCGTCGAGCAGTCCGACCACGTCGACATCGACGAGGGCGAGCTGCGCGTGGACGTCTACCGCGCCTCCGGCCCCGGCGGCCAGGGCGTCAACACCACCGACTCGGCGGTGCGCATCACGCACCTCCCGACCGGCATCGTGGTTTCCTGCCAGAACGAGCGCTCGCAGATCCAGAACAAGGCGTCCGCGATGAACGTCCTCCAGGCCAAGCTGCTCGAGCGGCGCCGCCAGGAGGAGAAGGCGGCGATGGACGCGCTCAAGGACAGCGGCAGCTCCTGGGGCAACCAGATGCGCTCGTACGTCCTGCACCCGTACCAGATGGTGAAGGACGTCCGCACCGCGTTCGAGGCCGGCAACCCGCAGGCCGTCCTGGACGGCGACATCGATGGGTTCATCGAGGCCGGAATCCGTTGGCGGAAGCAGAGGGAAACGGCCGCGCAGGCGTGAGGATGCCGGCCTCGATGAAAATCGAGCACAGCATCGAGGCCGGCATCCGCTGGCGCAAGCAGCGCGAGACCGCCGCGCAGTAAGCGGTCCCGACCCGTTCAACGCGAAAGGGGCCCCGACCGGTTCGACCGGTCGGGGCCCCTTTTCGTACTCGGGTCTCAGGCCAGCGCCTGCCGCGCGATCAGTGCCACCGCGAACAGGGCGGCCACCAGTGCCAGCAGCATCGCGGGGGAGAGCGCGGCGAGCGGCCCCTGCTGCTCCTGCAGCCGGGCCCGGTTGGCGCGGCACACGGGGCAACGGCCTTCGCTCACGCGGCCGTTGCAGTTGGCGCACACCAGATGGTCGCAGGTCATGCGATCTCCTCCTCGCTGCTACAGCCAACGCACCGGACGGGGCTTTGGTTCCTCGGATTGCCCTGTGCGGGGGAGCGGCCGCAGGACGGTCGCCACCCTCCACTCTGCCAGGTTCCGACCGTTCCGGCGCCCGGGCTGTGAGATGCCTCGCAATTTTCGGGGCATAACCGGGCATTCTCCCCCAGAATTCGAACGTTGTCCTCCGCTGCCCCTGCGGGCCGGTCGCCGCTTCGCGTATGGTCCCAAGCCGGGAGCGGCCCCCTGCGCTCCCGTCGCCCGCCCCCGGACCGGGCCTCCGGGGTGGACGGACCGAGGATTGGCGCCGCCTAGGATGGCCTCCGTGATGCAGCCGTGATCAGATTCGACAACGTCTCCAAGACCTATCCCAAGCAGAACCGTCCCGCCCTGGACAACGTCTCGCTGGAGATCGAGAAGGGTGAGTTCGTCTTCCTGGTCGGCTCGTCCGGCTCGGGCAAGTCCACGTTCCTTCGCCTGTGCCTGCGCGAGGAGCGCCCGTCCACGGGCGCGGTGCACGTACTGGGCAAGGACCTCGGCAAGCTGTCCAACTGGAAGGTGCCGCACATGCGCCGCCAGCTGGGCACCGTCTTCCAGGACTTCCGCCTGCTGCCGAACAAGACGGTCGCGCAGAACGTCGCCTTCGCGCTGGAGGTGATCGGCAAGCCCAAGAGCGCCATCAACAAGGTGGTGCCCGAGGTGCTGGAGCTGGTCGGCCTCGGGGGCAAGGAGGACCGCATGCCCGGCGAGCTCTCCGGTGGTGAGCAGCAGCGCGTGGCCATCGCCCGCGCCTTCGTGAACCGCCCGATGCTGCTGATCGCGGACGAGCCCACCGGCAACCTCGACCCGCAGAACTCGGTCGGCATCATGAAGCTGCTCGACCGCATCAACCGCACCGGGACCACGGTGCTGATGGCCACCCACGACCAGGCGATCGTCGACCAGATGCGCAAGCGCGTCATCGAGCTCGACAAGGGGCTGCTCGTCCGGGACCAGGCCCGCGGCGTCTACGGGTACCAGCACTGACCGATCGGCGCTGACCCGTAGGGCCGCCGGCCCGACCGCCAGACCCCGAGCAGTACCGACCCTGGAGTTGTTTCCCGCATGCGTGCCCAGTTCGTCCTGTCGGAGATCGGTGTGGGTCTCCGACGCAACCTGACCATGACCATCGCGGTCGTGGTCAGCGTCGCGCTCTCCCTCGCCCTCGCCGGCTCGTCCCTCCTGGTCCGCGACCAGGTGAACTCCATGAAGGGGTACTGGTACGACAAGGTCGAGGTGAGCATCTACTTCTGCACCAAGGCGGACGCCCGCAACTCGCCGCAGTGCGACAAGGGCGCGGCCACCGACCAGCAGGTCCAGGACATCAAGGGCCAGCTGGACAAGATGGACTCGGTGGTCCAGTCCTCCACGTACGAGAGCTCCGTCGAGGCGTACAAGCACTGGAAGGAGATGAACCCGGACAACCCGCTCATCACCGTCCTGGGCCCCGACGCCATGCCGCAGTCCTGGCGGGTCAAGCTCAACGACCCGACCAAGTACGACGTCATCCAGAGCGCCTTCGCCGGCAAGCCCGGCGTGAAGTCGGTCGAGGACCAGCGCAAGATCCTGGAGAACCTCTTCGGCCTGCTCAACGGCCTCCAGACGGCGGCCTTCGTGATCATGGTGCTGATGCTCTTCGTGGCCCTGCTGCTGATCGTCAACACCGTCCGGGTGTCGGCGTACAGCAGGCGGCGCGAAACCGGCATCATGCGCCTGGTCGGCGCCTCGAACTTCTACGTGCAGATGCCGTTCATCGCCGAGGCCGCGTTCGCCGCGCTGCTCGGCGCGGCGATGGCCTCCGGCCTGCTGGTCGGCGGGCACTTCTTCGTCCAGAACTGGCTGGCCGACCGCGTCCAGTTCATCCACTTCATCGGCCTCGGCTCGGTGCTGGCGGTGATTCCGCTGCTGGTCGTGGTGGGTATGGGCATGGCCGGCATCGCGGCCTTCTTCACCCTGCGCAAGTACCTCAAGGTCTGACGCGAGCGGGCCTTCGCGGCCCCGGACGGCACTGCGCCGTCCGGGGCCGCCGCCGTTCCGCCGTCCCGCGTTCCGGCCCGGCGGGCGCGATGCGGTGTCTACACTCCGATGCCATGCTGCAAACTCCGCGCAGGGCACGGCAGGTGGCCACCCTCAGCCTGGTCTTCGGCGCCGTGCTGCTGGCCGGGGCCGCCACCGGCGCCTGGGGCGACGCGAACCAGCCGCCGCCCCGCCCGTCCGCCGACACGGCCCGGCCGGCCGCCGGGCCCGGCTCCGACCCGGCCGGCAGCGCGCTGTCCGAGCAGCAGGCCGAGCACCTGCTCGCGGCGGGCGGCGACCGCTGGGGGGCGTACTACAGCGCCCAGGAGTACGCCGAGTTCAGCCAGGGCCTCGACGGCCGGTACCTGGGCGTGGGCCTGTCCGTCGGCCGCGGCGAGGACGGTGTCACCGCGGTCTCCCAGGTCGCCCCGGCCGGGCCCGCGGCGCAGTCCGGGATCGCCCCCGGCGACCGGCTGCTGAGGATCGACCAGGACCAGGCCGACCACCTGCCCGTCACCGAGGTGGTGGCCCGGCTGCGCGGCCAGGGCGCCGACCACCGGGCCGGCTCCGAGGTCCTGCTCGCCGTCCAGCGCGGCGGCGGCGAGGTGCGCGAACTGCGGCTGCGGCGCGCGCTGCTGGACAGCCAGCAGGTCGTCGCCGAGCGCCTGGACAGGGGCGAGCTGCGGATCACCGTGCGCGCCTTCACCACCGGCGTGGCCGACCAGGTCCGCGCCGCGCTGCGCGCCCCGCACGCCGGGGTGGTGCTCGATCTGCGCGGCAACTCCGGTGGGTTGCTGGACGAGGCGGCCGGCACCGCCGGGATCTTCCTGGACGGCGGCTCGGTCGGCTCCTACCAGGAGCGCGGCGAGCGGCGGGAGTTGACCGCCCCGGCCGGCGGCGACCAGCGCACCCCGCTGGTGGTGCTGGTGGACGGCGGCACGATGAGCGCCGCCGAACTGCTCGCCGGAGCCCTCCAGGACCGCAGCCGCGCCGTGGTCGTCGGCTCCCGCACCTTCGGCAAGGGCACCGTCCAGCAGCCCAGCAGGCTCGCGGACGGCGCGGTGCTGGAGATGACCGTCGGCCGCTACTACACCCCGGCCGGACGCTCCCTGGACGGCACGGGCCTGACCCCCGACGTCCAGGCCGCGGGCGGCGAGGACGCCGGTGCCCTCGCCCTGCGCGTGCTCGCGGGACTGGGCACCCGGGCGTAGGGCCCGCCCTAAAGCAGCTGCCCGTTCCGCCGCCGAAGTGCGAGAATGGCCGCGCTATGGCAAAGGAAACGGGACACAAGCTGATCGCGCAGAACAAGAAGGCGCGGCACGAGTACACGATCCTCGACACCTACGAGTGCGGCCTCGTACTCACCGGCACCGAGGTGAAGTCGCTGCGCGAGGGGCGGGCCAACCTGGTCGACGGCTACGCGTACATCCAGAACCACGAGGCGTGGATCGACAACGTCTTCATCCCCGAGTACACCCAGGGGACGTGGACCAACCACGCGGCCCGCCGCAAGCGCAAGCTGCTGCTGCACAGGATGGAGATCCACAAGATCGAGACCAAGGTCCGCGACGCGGGCCACACCCTCATCCCGCTGTCGCTGTACTTCAAGGACGGCCGGGTCAAGCTCGAACTCGCACTCGCGGTCGGCAAGAAGCTGTACGACAAGCGCCAGACGCTGCGCGAGAAGCAGGACGTCCGCGAGACCGCACGCGCCGTGGCCGCGGCCCGGCGGCGCCAGGCTTGATGCGCCAGGGGTCGATGCGCCGCGGTTGATGCGCCGGGGTTAATCCGCTGGACCCTCGCCCGTCGCCTCGCGTACTATGGCGCAAGCAACACGGACGGTCACCGTCCGAGCTGTTTCTCAAAAAAACATGGGGATGATCGGTTTCGACAGGGGATGTTGAAACAGGGGAAGCGAGCCGAGGAACGCGGCAATGATCTCGTTAACCACGTGTCGCAAAAAAATAATCGCCAACTCTAAGCGCGATTCCCAGCAGTTCGCTCTCGCTGCCTAATAAGCACCGATAGCGCTTGGGTGTCAGACCGGGGAGTTCCCGACCCGGACCCTGGCATAATCTAGGGAACTCAACCGTCCGCCCGGGCTGCGAGGGTGGATGGGAAATCAAACAGCAGCTGGGCCTGTTGGCGGCTCGTCCGTGTGACCGCCAGGGCCGAGAAAAGCACAGCGGACTGCGCTCGGAGAAGCCCTGAATTAACTCCACTGGACCCGGGTTCGATTCCCGGCATCTCCACCACCCCATGTTCACACCGAAGGCCGTCCACCGCTCGCGCGGGGGGCGGCCTTCGGATTTTCCGTGGCCCGGGTGCGGCGCCCGGGCCTGCTCGGGCGTAGGATCATCCGTCCGCTCGTTTTCCGGAGCCGGATTCCGTCGCTACCACCGAGGGCCATGCAGAGCAACACGGGCGCCACCCACGCCGCCGACCACGAGACCGTCAGAGAGCGCGAGATCGCGGGCGAGCAGCGACACCTCGACACCGTCTACCACCGACTGGAGGAGAAGCTCGCCGAAGCCGAGTACATCCTCGAGGACGCCGCCAAGCGGGTCCACGTCGGAACCCCGGGCGCCCTCGCCGAGCGCGACGCCCAGGTCTACCGGGCCGGTGCGCACCTCCAGCGCCTCAACAACGAGTTCGAGGACTTCCTCTTCGGCCGGATCGACCTCCAGCGGGCGGACGCCCCGGAGGAGCACGGCATCCCGTCGAACACCCCGCTCGACCCGGCCGACCCGGCCGTCGCCGAGACCCTCCACATCGGCCGCCTCGGGGTGCTCGACGCCGAGTACGGCCCGCTGGTGATCGACTGGCGCGCCCCCGCCGCCGCCCCCTTCTACCGCGCCACCCCGGTCGAGCCCGGCCGGGTGATCCGCCGCCGGGTGATCCGCTCCAAGGGCCGCAGGGTGGTCGGCGTCGAGGACGACCTGCTGCGCCCCGACCTCACCCCCACCCTGGGCGGCGAGGAACTGGCCGTGGTCGGCGACGGCGCGCTGATGGCCTCGCTCGGCCGCGCCCGCAGCCACTCCATGCGCGACATCGTCTCCTCCATCCAGAAGGAGCAGGACGAGGTCATCCGGGCCGCCGCGGCCGGTGCCACCCTCGTCACCGGCGGCCCCGGCACCGGCAAGACCGCCGTCGCCCTGCACCGCGCCGCCTACCTCCTCTACCAGGACCGCCGCCGCTACGCCGGGGGCATCCTGGTGGTCTCGCCCACCGCGCTGCTCGTCTCCTACACCGAGGGCGTGCTGCCCTCGCTCGGCGAGGAGGGCCAGGTCGCCGTCCGCGCGGTCGGCTCCCTGGTCGACGGCATCGAGGCCGGCACCTACGACACCCCGGAGGCCGCCCGGGTCAAGGGCTCCGCCCGGATGACGCAGCTGCTGCGCCGCGCCGCGCGGGCGGCCCTGGAGCTCGGCGCCCCGCAGGAGCTCAAGGTGGTGGCGCGCGGCGAGGTGCTGAAGCTGGACGCCTCCCGCCTCAATTCCGTCCGCGGAAACGTGATCGGCTCCGGCGGCACCCCGCTCAACCTGCTGCGCCCCCGCGCCCGCCGGCTGCTGCTGGACGCGCTCTGGCAGGAGGTGGTCAAGGACCTGCCCAGGCCCACCGACCACTACGCCCGCGAGCAGCGTCAGGAGGAGAAGGAGTCCTTCGACGAGTACGTCTCGGACGAGGCGCCCTTCCTGGACTTCCTGAACGCCTGGTGGCCGACCGTGACCCCGCGCCGGGTGCTCGGCACGCTCAGGCACCACCGCCACATCAACCGGATCGCCCGCCGCGCCGTCACCCCGGAGGAGGCGCGGCTGCTGTCCGGCTCCTGGCGGCACCTGACCCCGGCCGGCGAGGGCGCCCTGTCCGCGCACGACGTGGCGCTGGTGGACGAGCTCCAGGTGCTGCTCGGCGAGCCCGCCCGCCCGAAGGTGCGCGAGGTGGACGCGGTCGACATGCTGTCCGGCCTGGACGAGGTCACCACCTTCGCCGACCGCAACTCGCGCCAGCGCGAGCGCGTGCCCGTCGAGCGCACCGAGTACGCGCACGTCATCGTGGACGAGGCCCAGGACCTCACCCCGATGCAGTGGCGGATGATCGGCCGCCGGGCCCGGATGGCCACCTGGACGATCGTCGGGGACCCGGCGCAGTCCTCCTGGCCGTTCCCGCAGGAGGCCCAGGCCGCGATGGACGAGGTGCTCTCGGGCAAGCCTCGCCGCCGCTTCACCCTGACCGTCAACTACCGCAACCCGGCCGAGATCGCCGAGGTCGCCGCCAAGGTGCTGGCCCTGGCCGCGCCCGGCACGCCGTCCCCGAGCGCGGTGCGCCACGTGGGCGTCGAGCCGCGCTTCGCGGCCGTCACCGAGCCGGGGCCGGAGGCGTTCGGCCGGGCGGCCCGGGCCGAGCTGGAGCGGCTGCTGTCCGAGGTGGACGGCACGGTGGCGGTCGTGGTGCCGATGGACCGCCGGGCCGAGGCGGCCGGCTGGGCCGAGGGCCTGGGCGAGCGCGTGGTGGCCCTGGGCAGCCTGGAGGCCAAGGGCCTGGAGTACGACGCGACGGTGGTCGCCGACCCGACCGGCATCGCCGGCGAGTCCGAGGCGGGCCTGCGGGTGCTCTACGTGGCGCTGACCCGCGCGACCCAGCGGCTGACCGTGCTCTCCGGCCCGGACGACCTGCCGGACGCCGCCGGGGTGCCCGCCCTGCTGCACGGCTGACGGAGGCCGGAGCCCACGGAAGAAGGCCCCTCACCGGATCGGTGAGGGGCCTTCAGACGTTTGAACACCGACCCGCCATGCTCGCCTCGCGGCAAGTGGTCCCTCGAAGGGACGAAGGTTGGGCCCGGGGGCTTGGATCGAGCCGGTGCCTGTCCAATGTAACGCATCGGCCCGCAGAGGCAAGGAGTCGGCGGACGCGAGGCGCGGTCGAGCCGCGCTGAGGCGGCTGCGCGCCCAATGCCGTCCAGGGGTTGTGGGGACCGCACACTCAATGAACGTTATTTCTGGCAATCCCTTGGAAGGTGCGACGATCGAGGTCTAGCATTTCGCAGGCGATGCCTTCAACAAAATGTTGAACCTGCGGGACGGACGGAAGAAGGAAGCGTCGATGGCGACGGTGCCCAGTGTCTCGAACTCGATCACGGTACGGCTGGAGGTCCCGGCCCGGGGCAACGCCGTCAGTGCGATCACCACGGCCGTGGAGTCCTCCGGCGGTTCGGTGACCGGCCTCGACGTCACCGCCTCCGGCCTGGAGGCCCTGCGGATCGACGTCACGGTGGCGGCCTCCTCCGTCGCGCACGGCGAGGAGATCGTCGAGAAGCTGCGCGCCATCGACGGCGTGGCCATCGGCAAGGTCTCGGACCGTACCTTCCTGATGCACCTCGGCGGCAAGATCGAGATGTCCTCCAAGCTGCCGATCCGCAACCGTGACGACCTCAGCATGATCTACACCCCGGGTGTCGCCCGGGTCTGCATGGCGATCGCCGAGAACCCCGAGGACGCCCGCCGCCTGACCATCAAGCGCAACAGCGTCGCCGTGGTCACCGACGGCTCGGCCGTGCTGGGCCTGGGCAACATCGGCCCGGCCGCCGCGCTGCCCGTCATGGAGGGCAAGGCCGCCCTGTTCAAGCGCTTCGCCGGCATCGACGCCTGGCCGATCTGCCTGGACACCCAGGACACCGACGAGATCGTGGCCATCGTCAAGGCGATCGCCCCGGGCTTCGCCGGCATCAACCTGGAGGACATCTCCGCGCCGCGCTGCTTCGAGATCGAGGCCCGGCTGCGCGAGGCCCTGGACATCCCGGTCTTCCACGACGACCAGCACGGCACCGCGATCGTGGTGCTCGCCGCCCTCACCAACGCCCTCAAGGTCGTCGGCAAGGACATCGCCGACATCCGCGTGGTGATGTCGGGCGCCGGCGCCGCCGGCACCGCGATCCTCAAGCTGCTGCTGGCCGCCGGCGTGGAGCACGCCACCGTGGCGGACGTGCGCGGAGTGGTCCACCGGGGCCGCGACGACCTCAACGACAGCCTGCGCTGGATCGCCGAGCACACCAACCGCTCGGGCCGCACCGGCAGCCTCAAGGAGGCCGTGGCGGACGCGGACGTCTTCATCGGCGTCTCGGCCCCGAACGTGCTGGACGGCGACGACCTGGCCACCATGGCCGAGGACTCCATTGTCTTCGCGCTGGCCAACCCCGACCCCGAGGTCGACCCGGCCATCGCCCGCCAGACCGCCGCCGTGGTCGCCACCGGCCGCAGCGACTTCCCGAACCAGATCAACAACGTGCTGGTCTTCCCGGGTGTCTTCCGCGGCCTGCTCGACGCCCAGAGCCGCACGGTCAACACCGAGATGATGATCGCCGCCGCCCGGGCGCTGGCCACCACGGTCGCCGACGACGAGCTGAACGCGAACTACATCATCCCCAGCGTCTTCCACAAGGACGTCGCCAAGACCGTCGCCTCCGCGGTGCGCGAGGCGGCCCTGGCCGGGGCCCAGGGGACGCCCGTGCCCTCGCGCCCGACCCCGGGCATCGTCGGCACCCTGGACACCTCCGCCTTCCCGACCGTCAAGCTCTGACCCTCCCGCCCCGAGGCCGTGTCGGCGATCGGTCAAATGTCCGATTGGCGGCCATACCCGCCCAGGCCCGCCCCGAACCCTTGCGACACAAGGGCGAGGGGCGTGTTTGGGCTTGTCAGTCCTAGGGCGTACGGTAGCCCTGCACGGGGCAGGCGTGTCCGACAATTACGGAACGTCCCCCTGGATTCCCGGCGTGTCGTCCCGACCGCCGCCCGCACCCGGTTCGCCGGAGCCGACGGAGCGTCACAACTCCGACGGACGGGCGATGTTCGGGTGGCTCGGCCGGGGCCCGATTGGCTTTCTCGGGGCCGGTCGGGGCAGGATTCGTATCCGGCAGGCGGGCGTTGCCTTCGATCGACGGCACCGGCGCGCGGCATCGGGCACGGGCCCGGCCTGCGACCACCCAATGCCTGCATGAGCACAGTGTGCGGACCTGCGGCCCATCCGGGTGCCCCCCGGTGGGAGCACCGATGGGCCCCCGTACACCGCAAGCGAACAGACCACAGGAGTACACATGAACCGCAGTGAGCTGGTGGCCGCGCTGTCCGAGCGCGCCGAGGTGACCCGCAAGGACGCCGACGCCGTTCTGGCCGCCTTCGCCGAGATCGTCGGCGAGGTCGTCGCCAAGGGCGACGAGAAGGTCACCATCCCCGGTTTCCTGACCTTCGAGCGCACCCACCGCGCTGCCCGCACCGCCCGTAACCCGCAGACCGGCGAGCCCATCCAGATCCCCGAGGGCTACAGCGCCAAGGTCAGCGCCGGCTCCAAGCTGAAGGAAGCCGCCAAGGGCGCCTGAACCGCACCTTGAACGCCCGAGAGGCCGGGCTCCCCACGGGGAGCCCGGCCTCTCGCCGTACGGCGGTCGTTACGCGTCGACCAGCTGCTCGCTGGGCAGCTCGACGTGCGCGCCGAGGTCGCGCAGCTTCTCCATGAAGTTCTCGTAGCCGCGGTTGATCAGGTCGATGCCGTGCACGGTCGAGGTGCCCTCGGCCGCCAGCGCCGCGATCAGGTACGAGAAGCCGCCGCGCAGGTCCGGGATGACCAGCTCGGCGCCGATCAGCTTGGACGGGCCGGAGACGACCGCGGAGTGCAGGAAGTTGCGCGCGCCGAAGCGGCACGGGACGGCGCCCAGGCACTCGCGGTAGAGCTGGATGTGCGCACCCATCTGGTTGAGCGCGCCGGTGAAGCCAAGCCGCGACTCGTACACCGTCTCGTGGACGATGGACAGGCCCGTGGCCTGGGTCAGGGCGACCACCAGCGGCTGCTGCCAGTCGGTCTGGAAGCCCGGGTGCACGTCCGTCTCCAGGGCGATCGCCTTGAGCTCGCCGCCCGGGTGCCAGAAGCGGATGCCCTCGTCGTCGACCTCGAAGGCGCCGCCGACCTTCCGGAAGGTGTTGAGGAAGGTCATCATCTCCAGCTGGCGGGCGCCGCGGACGTAGATGTCGCCCTTGGTGGCCAGCGCCGCGCAGGCCCAGGAGGCCGCCTCCAGGCGGTCCGGGATCGCGCGGTGGTTGTAGCCGTTCAGCTCGTCCACACCGGTGATCAGGATGGTGCGGTCGGTGCCCAGGGTGATGATCGCGCCCATCTTCTGCAGCACGCAGATCAGGTCGACGATCTCCGGCTCGATGGCGGCGTTGCGCAGCTCGGTGACGCCCTCGGCGAGGACGGCCGTGAGCAGCACCTGCTCGGTCGCGCCGACCGAGGGGTAGGGCAGCTCGATCTTGGTGCCGCGCAGGCGCTGCGGGGCGACCAGGTAGGTGCCCTGGGGGTGCTTCTCGATGCTGGCGCCGAACTGGCGCAGCACCTCGAAGTGGAAGTCGACCGGGCGGCCGCCGATGTCGCAGCCGCCCAGGCCCGGGATGAAGGCGTGGCCGAGGCGGTGCAGCAGCGGGCCGCAGAACAGGATCGGGATCCGCGAGGAGCCGGCGTGCGCGTCGATGTCGGCGACGTTGGCGCTCTCCACGTGCGAGGGGTCGAGGATCAGCTCGCCGTCCTCGTCGCCGGTGCGCACGGTCACGCCGTGCAGCTGGAGCAGGCCGCGGACCACCTTGACGTCACGGATGTCCGGGACGTTGCGCAGTCTGCTGGGGCCCTGCCCGAGGAGGGCGGCGACCATGGCCTTGGGGACCAGGTTCTTCGCACCGCGGACGCGGATCTCGCCTTCGAGCGGGTTTCCGCCGTGGACCAGCAGGACGTCGTCGGTCATCGTTCTCGCAATCCGGAGTGCCAGAGGAGTGGGACGGGCTCCGGTGCGGAGCCGCCGGTGGACCGGTGTTACGGGCGTACGGGCGCGTTCGGGCCCCCGGCGAATCCGAGTCGGCACCGTAGAAGGGCGTCCACCATCCGTAGATGGTAGTAGGCGTGCCGATGGTTCCCGCGAGCCTCTCCCGTGATGGTGCTCTCTCCCGGGGTGCTCGCGCCCGCCGGTACGGCCGTACGGGTGTTCGTCCGGCGTGGCGGGGTTTCGCCCGTCGAGCTGTCCGTGGGGCGCCGGTTTGCGGGATCATGTGTGGCATGACCGCGGCCCACTCGCACGCAGGCCGGTCCCACACCGGCCGTCTGCTCGTCGCGACGCCCCTGCTCACCGACCCGAACTTCGCGCGCTCGGTGGTGCTGCTCCTGGACCACGACGCCGAGGGGGCGCTCGGGGTGGTCCTCAACCGGCCGACACCGGTGGAGGTGGGCAGCGTGCTGGACGGCTGGGGCCGGCTCGTCGGCCGGCCCGCGGTGGTGTTCCAGGGCGGGCCGGTGGCGCTGGACTCGGCGCTGGGCCTGGCCGTGGCGCCGGGGGACCCGGGCACCGGCGAGCCGCTCGGCTGGCGCCGGGTGCACGGGGCGATCGGCCTGGTCGACCTGGAGGCGCCGCCCGAGGTGCTGGCCGGGGAGCTCGGGGGCCTGCGGATCTTCGCCGGGTACGCCGGCTGGTCGCCGGGCCAGCTGGAGGGGGAGCTGGAGACCGGCGCCTGGTACCTGGTGGACTGCGAGCCGGGGGACATCTCCAGCCCCGAGCCGGAGCGGCTGTGGCGTGCCGTGCTGCGCCGCCAGCGCGGCCCGCTGGCCCTGCTGGCGACGTACCCGGACGATCCGACGCTGAACTGAGGACGGGCCCCGGGGACGGGCCCGCCGCGCGACACTGGCCGGGTTTCCGGGGGCGCCCATAGACTTGGCACCCATGAGCACTCTTGAGCCCGAGCGCGGCCTCGGCACCGGCACCCTGGTCGAGCCCGTCCCGCAGGTGTCCCACGGGGACGGCGACCACGAGCGCTTCGCGCACTACGTCCAGAAGGACAAGATCATGGAGAGCGCGCTCTCCGGATCTCCCGTGGTCGCGCTCTGCGGCAAGGTGTGGGTGCCCGGGCGCGACCCGAAGAAGTACCCGGTCTGCCCGATGTGCAAGGAGATCTACGACGGCATCGGCAAGCCGCAGGGCGGCGACGGGGACAACGGCAACAAGTAGTCCCGCGCTGCCGGGCGGCGCCGTTTTGCATGGTGCCTCGTTCCCGGCAGTGGTCTGTGCCGGTCGATCGGGCCGGGGCAGGATGTCGGAATGGACCTCATTCCCGCACCCTCGAGCGCCGTCCGCCGCCCGGGCGAGGACTTCCCCCTCGACGCCGCCACCACGCTGACCGCGCCGCCCGCCCTGGCCGACGCCGAGCGCTGGCTGCGCGGAGCGCTGGGCGCCGCCACCGGGCTGCCGCTCGGCCCCGGCCGGGCGGGCGAGGGGATCGAGCTGGTCCTGGACGGGGCGCTGGCCGCCGAGGCGTACCGGCTCACGGTGCGCCCGGGCCACGCCCTGATCACCGCGGGCGGCCCGGCCGGCGCCCTGTGGGGCGCGCAGACCCTGCGGCGGCTGCTCGGCCCGGACGCCCACCGCCGCTCCGCGCTGCGCCGGGACGGGTGGGTGCTGCCCGGCGTGGACGTCGAGGACGCGCCCCGGTTCGGCTGGCGCGGGGTGCTGCTGGACGTCGCCCGGCACTTCCTGCCCAAGGCCGACGTGCTGCGCTTCGTCGACCTGATCGCCGCGCACAAGCTCAACGTGCTGCACCTGCACCTGACCGACGACCAGGGCTGGCGGGTGGAGATCAGGCGCTACCCGAGGCTGACCGGGCGGGGCGCCTGGCGGGAGCGCTCGATGGTCGGCTACCGGGCCGGGCAGCGCCGGGACGACCGGCCGCACGGCGGCTACTACACCCAGGACGACCTGCGCGAGATCGTCGCCTACGCGGGCGAGCGCGGGATCACCGTCGTCCCCGAGATCGACCTGCCCGGCCACACCCAGGCCGCCGTGGCCGCCTACCCCGAGCTGGGCAACACCGACGTGGTGGACACCTCCGCGCTGGGCGTCTGGACGGACTGGGGAGTCAGCCCGAACGTCCTCAACGCCTCCGAGGAGACCCTGCGCTTCTTCGAGGGCGTGCTCGAGGAGGTGCTGGAGCTGTTCCCGTCCGAGTTCGTCCACCTCGGCGGCGACGAGTGCCCCAAGGAGCAGTGGAAGGACAGCGCCGCCGCCCAGGCGCGCATCCGCGAACTGGGCCTGGCCAACGAGGACGAGCTGCAGAGCCACCTCATCCGGCACTTCGACCGCTGGCTGGCCGCGCGCGGGCGCCGGCTGATCGGCTGGGACGAGATCCTGGAGGGCGGGCTGGCCATTGCCACCACGCCGAAGGAGGGAGCGCCGGAGGGAGGAGCGTCGGCGTCGGGTACCGAGCGCCCGGAGGCGTGGGGGCGGTCACGTGCGGCGGTGTCGTCCTGGCGGGGGTTCGGCGGGGGGATCGCGGCGGCGGAGGCCGGGCACGACGTGGTGATGTGCCCCGAGCAGTACGTCTACTTCGACCATCGGCAGGCGGACGGGCCGGACGAGCCGATCCCGGTGGGCTTCGTGCGCACCCTGGAGGACGTCTACCGCTTCGAGCCGGTGCCGCCGCAGCTGGACGCGGCCGCCGCCCGGCACGTGATCGGGACGCAGGCCAACCTGTGGAGCGAGTTCATGCACAGCGCCCGGGACATCGACTACCGGGCCTTCCCCCGGCTCGCGGCCTTCGCCGAGGTGGCCTGGTCCGACCTGCCGCGCGAGGGCGCCGAGCGCGACTGGGCGGGCTTCGAACGGCGGCTGGGGGAGCACCTGCGGGTGCTGGACGCGCTCGGCGTGGAGTACCGCCCGGTCGACGGCCCGCACCCCTGGCAGCGGTGGCCCGGGGTGGTCGGCCGGCCGATCGACGGACCGCCGCCGGTTCGATGACGGACCGGCCCGGGGACCTCTTCGGGAACTAATGAACGATCATCTGACGTCAAGAACAGATGAACATCTGCCCAGGCCCGACCCGGGTCGGGGCAGATACCGCCCGGTATCCGTCCCAATCGGGCAGCCTCGTTCACAGGCCCCGAAATGATCATCGAGCATTGTGTGCCAGAGTTGCCCAACCCGGCCCGATCGCCCGTACCCTACGGGCCAGGCCGGGCTGCCGACGCGGACAACACGGCCGGGGCTGCGGCGGCAGGCGATCGATGAGCAAGTGGAGCACGGTGGGACCCAGGTGAACCGGACGATCATGCTGCCGGCCTCGCTCGACGAGGCCGTCGACGCGCTGGCCACCGCCCCGGGCGTGGTGCCGGTGGCCGGCGCCACCGACCTGATGGAGGCCGTCAACGCCGGACGGCTGCGCCCCGCCTCCCTCCTCGGCCTCGGCCGCATCACCGAACTGCGCGGCTGGCGCTACGAGGACGGCGGCACCGCCGTCCTCGGCGCCGGACTCACCCACGCCCGGATGGACCGCCCCGACTTCGCCGCGCTCATCCCCGCGCTCGCCGACGCCGCGCGCACCGCCGGCCCGCCGCAGGTGCGCAACGTCGGCACCCTCGGCGGCAACATCGTCACCGCCGCCCCGGCCGGCGACACCCTCCCGGTGCTCACCGCCCTGGAGGCGAGCGTCACCCTCGCCCACGCCGGCGGCACCCGCGAGGTGCCCGTCAGCCACCTGCTCACCGGGCTCGACCCGGTGCGCCCCGGCGAACTGCTCACCTGGGTGCGCGTGCCCCTGCTGCACGCCCCGCAGGTCTTCCTCAAGGCCACCGGCCGCAGCGGCCCCGCCCGCGCCGGCGCCTCCGTCGCCCTCGTCCTCGACCCCGCCCGGCGCGGCGTGCGCTGCGCGGTCGGAGCCGTCGCCCCGGTGCCGCTGCGCCCGCTGGAGGCCGAAGCCTGGGTGGCCGGCTGCATCGACTGGGACGGCAGCCGGGAGATCGATCCGGCCGCCACCGCCGCCTTCGGCGAGTACGTGGCCGCCGCCTGCGTCCCCGCCGACTACGGGGCCGAGGGCGCCTGGGAGGCCGTCACCGAGGGGCCGACCGTGGCGGCCGTGCGGCTGCGGCGTACCGTGGCGGTGCTGGCCCGCCGGGCACTGGGAAGGGCGCTGAAGTGACAACGGACCCCATCGAGATCCTCGACGCCGACCCGCTCGGCCTCGGCACCCCGCAGGTCAGCCGCGAACTGCGCCCCTGCGCCTCGTACACCCTGAGGGTCAACGGCTTCGAACGGCCCGTCACCGACGCCTGGATCGGCGAGAGCCTGCTCTACGTGCTGCGCGAGCGCCTCGGCCTGGCCGGCGCCAAGGACGGCTGCGAGCAGGGCGAGTGCGGCGCCTGCTCGGTGCAGGTGGACGGCCAGCTGGTCGCCGGCTGCCTGGTGCCCGCCGCGCTGGCCGCCGACTGCGAGATCAGCACCGTCGAGGGCCTCTCCGCCGCCGGCGGCGCCAGTGACGTCCAGCAGGCCCTGGCCGCCTCCGGCGCCGTCCAGTGCGGCTACTGCGCCCCCGGCATGGCGATGGCCGTGCACGACCTGCTCCAGCGCAACCACCGGCCCACCGAGGTCGAGGCCCGCCAGGCCCTGTGCGGCAACCTGTGCCGCTGCACCGGCTACCGGGGCGTCCTGGCCGCCGTCCAGACCGTCGCCGACGCCCGCGCCCTGGAGGCCGAGGCGGCGGAGGCGTCCGCCCTCGCCGAGGAGACCCCGGCCCCGGCGCCCGCCGCCGCCCCGGCCCCCGTCGCGGAGGAGCCGGCCGCCGAGGCCACCGCCGCCGCCGGGCCCGCACCCGAGCCCGCCGTCGACGCGCCCGTCTACACCGACGCGGACGCCTGGATCGAGGCCGCCCCGTACACCGCCCCCGCCGACGGCTACGACACCGGCGTGTACGACACCTCCGCCCTGACGGCCCAC
This sequence comes from Streptomyces sp. NRRL WC-3742, assembly GCF_000720635.1. Taxonomy (GTDB): domain Bacteria; phylum Actinomycetota; class Actinomycetes; order Streptomycetales; family Streptomycetaceae; genus Kitasatospora. The sequence goes on from NZ_JOCF01000026.1 coordinate 24,222, forward strand.
CAGGGCGGCATCCCCGCCCAGGCCGCCGACGACCAGGTCTACCGGCAGGCCCAGGGCTACCCCGAGCAGCCGTACCAGGCCACCCCCGCCCACGGCACCTTCGTGCCCGCCGGCTACCCGGAGGGCTACCAACAGTCCAGCGGCCACGACTCCGGCTACGAATCCGGGTACGACGCCCCGGTCTACGAGCCCACCCCCGCGCACGGCACCCCGCTGCCCGGCTACGACACGACGGCCGTGCCCCCGCACGCCACCCCCGCCCACGGCATCCGGCTCCCCGAGGACGACCACGCATCATGACGTCGCCTACCGACATCGGCGCAGCACTCCAGCAGGACGGCGGCGCGGGCGGCGCCGCACCGGAGGCTTCGGGCCTGGGCAGCTCCCCGCTGCGCACCGACGCCCTGCCCAAGGCGCTCGGCATCTACCCGTACGCGGCCGACCTCTGGGCCGAGGGCCTGCTCTGGGGCGCCGTGCTGCGCTCCCCGCACCCGCACGCGCGCATCCGGGGCATCGACACCTCGGCCGCGCTCGCCCTGCCCGGCGTGCACGCCGTCGTCACCGGCGCCGACCTGCCGCCCGGACCGGACGGCAGCCCCGACGGCGCGCCGTCCGGCCCGATCGTCGCCGACCGGCCGGTGCTGGCCGTCGGCGTGGTGCGCCACCACGGCGAGCCCGTCGCGGCGGTGGCCGCCGACCACCCGGACACTGCCCGGCTGGCGGTCGGCCTGATCGCGGTCGACTACGAGCCGCTGGAGGCCGTCACCGACCCCGAGCAGGCGTTCACCGCCCCGCCGCTGCACCCGGACGGCAACCTCTTCCGCCACTTGCCGCTGCGCACCGGGGACCCGGAGGCCGCCGGGGAGCTCATCGTCGAGGGCCTCTACCAGGTGGGCCGTCAGGACCCGGCCCCGCTGGGCGCCGAGGCCGGGCTCGCCGTGCCGCGCCCGGACGGCGGGGTGGAGCTGCACCTGTCCTCCACCGACCCGCACGGCGACCGTGACCGCACCGCCGCCTGCCTCGGCCTGGAGCCGGACCGCGTCCGACTGGTCGCCACCGGCGTGCCCGGCGCCACCACCGACCGCGAGGACCTCTCCTTCCAGGTCACCCTGGCGCTGCTGGCGCTGCGCACCGGCCGCCCGGTGAAGATGACCCTCACCCGCGAGGAGTCCTTCCACACCCACACCTCGCGCCACCCCGCGCTGCTGCGCTACCGCCACCACGCCGACGCCGAAGGCGTCCTGGTGAAGGTCGAGGCGCAGATCCTGCTGGACGGCGGCGCCTACGCGGACGTCTCCGCCGAGGCGCTGGCCGCCGCGACGGCCTTCTCCGTCGGCCCGTACAACTGCCCCAACGTCTTCGTGGACGCCTGGGCGGTGCGCACCAACAACCCGCCGGCCGGCCGGATGCGCGGTGAGGGCGCGCTGCAGGCGTGCTTCGCGTACGAGTCGCAGCTGGACCAGCTGGCCGCCCGGGTGGGCGTGGACCCGGTGGAGATCCGCCGGCGCAACGCGATGGCCACCGGCGACCCGCTGCCCACCGGACAGGCCGTCACCTGCCCGGCGCCGGTGCGGGCCCTGCTGGACGCGGTGGCCGCCGAGCCGCTGCCGGCCCTGCCGGTGGACGACCCGGACGCCGAGTGGCTGCTGCCGGGCGGGCCCGGCGGTGCCGGGGACCCGTCGGCGGTGCGGCGGGGGATCGGCTACGCCGTCGGCATGGTGCACATGCTGGGCGCCGAGGGCGAGGACGAGGTGTCCACCGCCACCGTGCGGGTCAGCGGCGACCACGCCACCGTGATCTGCGCGGCCGTCGACGCCGGTCAGGGCTTCGCCACGCTGGCCCGGCAGATCGTGCAGACCGTCCTGGGAGTCAGCGAGGTCTACCTCGCGCCGGCCGACAGCGACCAGTCCGTCGCCGGGCCCTCCGCCCGGGGCCGGCACACCTGGGTCTCCGGCGGCGCGGTCGAGCGGGCCGCGCTGATGGTGCGCCACCAGCTGCTCCAGCCGATCGCGGCCAACTTCGGGATGTCCGCCGAGCTGCTCCAGATCGCCGACGGCAAGATCACCTCCTACGACGGGGTGCTCGGCATGCCGGTCGCCGAGGCGCTGGAGGGCAAGGAGCTGTGGGCCACCGCGCAGTGCCGCCCGCACCCGACCGAGCCGCTGGACGAGGACGGGCACGGCGACGCCTTCGTCTCCATCTCCTTCTGCGCGATGCGCGCGGTGGTGGACGTGGACATCGAGCTGGGCGCCGTCCGGGTGGTCGAGATGACCGTCGCCCAGGACGTCGGCCGGGCGCTGAACCCGCGCCAGATCGAGGACCGCATCGAGGCGGGCGTGGCCCAGGGCGTGGGCCTGGCCCTGCTGGAGGACCTGCGCACCGAGGGCGGCGTGCTGCTCAACCCCTCGCTGACCGGCTACCGGCTGCCCACCTCGCTGGACACCCCGGACGTGCGGATCGCCGCGCTGCTGGAGGAGCGGGACGTGGTGGCCACCTTCGGGGCCAAGGCCGTCAGCGCAGCCCCCGCCGTGGTCGCCCCGGCGGCCGTGGCCGCCGCCGTCCGGGCCGCCACCGGGCTGCCGGTCGGCCGGCTGCCGATCAGGCCGGAGGACGCCGTCTCGGCCTGACGGGCGGGCGGGGCGCACGGGAAACGAGGAACGGGAAATACGGAATTGCCGGTCGGCTCCTTTTCGGGCCGACCGGCAATTCCATTCCTCGAGGCCATGGCGGGAATCGAACCCGCGTGCACCGCTTTGCAGACGGTTCCCTAAGCCACTCGGGCACACGGCCAGTGAATTCAGGATGACGGAATTCAGGAAGAGGGTCAACGCCGCTTTGTAAATTCTGTATGGCAATGTGTGCTACCGTCGGGAATCGGTGGCTGTTTTCCCGCCACCCCGGACGAGCGCGTCGTACCCGGTGACGACAAGACGGCGCAGTTCAGCGGCAATCCGGCCGCTGTGAACTGCGGAGGTGGCCGTCATGGCCTGGCTCGTTCTGATCGTCTCCGGTCTCCTGGAGACCGTGTGGGCGGTGGCCCTGGAATCGTCCAAGGGTTTCTCCCGTCCCGTCCCCGGCATCGTCTTCGGCGTCGCCCTGCTGTTCAGCATGGGCGGGCTGGCGTACGCGATGCGCACCATCCCGATCGGCACCGGGTACGCGGTGTGGGTCGGCATCGGCGCGGTCGGCACCGCGCTGTACGGCATGGCCGTGCTGGGGGACGCGGTGACGGCGGCCCGGATCGGCTGCCTGCTGCTGATCGTCTCCGGCGTGGTGGGGCTCAAGGTGCTGCACTGACCGCACCGGCGGTACCGGCGGTGCGGTCAGTGCTGGCGGTGCCGGCGGCTGGTCCTACGTCCGGAGGCCGAGGAACTCAGCGACTTCCGTCAGGGGTCAACGACCCGGACGGCACTTACGATGCTACGTATGACCACAGCCTCCCCCACCTCGGTCGACGCGGCCTCCCCACCCACCGGAACCGACCCCGGGGGAGGGGTGCTCGGCGGGCGCTACCGGGCGCTGACCCTGGGGATCGTCTCGGTGGTCCTGGTGATCGCCTTCGAGGCGACCGCCGTCAACACCGCCATGCCGGTCGCCGCCCGGCAGCTGGACGGCCTCGAGCTGTACGCCTTCGCCTTCTCCGGCTACTTCACCACCACGCTGTTCGCCCTGGTCGTCTCCGGCCAGTGGTGCGACCGGCGCGGGCCGCGGCAGCCGCTGTTCGCGGGCATCGCGGTGTTCGGCGCGGGCCTGGTGGTGGCGGGGACGGCGCCCGGCATGTGGGTGTTCGTGGCCGGGCGGGCGATCCAGGGGCTGGGCGGCGGGCTGGTGATCGTCGCCCTGTACGTGGTCGTCGGCCGGGCCTACCCGGAGCGGCTGCGGCCGGCCGTCTTCGCCGCCTTCTCCTCGGCCTGGGTGCTGCCCTCGATCGTCGGCCCGCTGGTCGCCGGGGCCGTCACCCAGCACCTGGGCTGGCGCTGGGTGTTCCTGGCCGTGCCGGCGCTGATCCTGCTGCCGCTGGCCGTCATGGGCCCGGCGCTCGCCCGCTCCGAGCGCGAGCACCCGGCGCCGAGGGGCGCGGACTTCGACCGGCGGCGCACCCTGCTGGCCGCGATGGCCGCGGTGGGCGCCGGTCTGCTCCAGTACGCCGGTCAGCGGCTCGACCTGATCGGCCTGATACCCGGTGCGGCCGGGGTGGCGCTGCTGGCCCCGGCCGTCCTCGGGCTGCTGCCGAAGGGCACCCTGCGCTCCGGGCGGGGGCTGCCGACGGTGATCCTGCTGCGCGGGGTGGCGGCCGGGGCGTTCTTCGCGGCCGAGGCGTTCATCCCGCTGATGATGGTCACCCAGCGCGGCCTGTCGCCGACGCTGGCCGGGCTCACCCTGACCAGCGGCGGGCTCTCCTGGGCGCTGGGCTCCTGGCTCCAGGGGCGGCCCGGGGCCGAGCGCTACCGGGCGGTGATGATCCGCGGCGGCTTCGTGCTGAGCACGGTGGCGATCGCGGGCGCCGCGCTGGTGCTCGTCCCGGCGGTGCCGGCCTGGGCGGCGGCGCTGGCCTGGGGCGTGGGCGGCATCGGGATGGGGCTGACGGTCGCGTCCGTCAGCGTGCTGATGATGAAGCTGTCCGCGCCGGAGGACGCCGGGGCCAACTCGGCCGCGCTGCAGATGAGCGACGCGCTGGGCAACGTGCTGCTGACGGGCCTGGCCGGGGTGATGTTCGCGGCGCTCGGCGGCGGCTCGATGGCCGTGGCCCACGGGAGCGCCGAAGGCGCCGGCTCGGCCGGCGCCTTCGCGGTGATCCTGCTGACCATGGCCGGGGTCGCGCTCCTCGGGGCGCTGCTCGCCGGCCGGGTCCGCGCCCGGGCCTGACCGTCAGGAGGTGGGGACGGGTGTGGCGGGGGCGGACGGGGTGCCGAGGAAGGACTCCCAGCCGCCCGCCGGGGACTGCCCCGGGGCCAGGGTCTGCAGCTTGCGCAGCACCGCCGGGTCCTGGGCGTCCAGCCAGTCCACGAGCTGGCGGAAGGAGACCAGCCGGACCTCGGGCTTGCCCGCGATCTGCTTGAGGGCCTCCTCGACGGCGTTCATGTAGATGCCGCCGTTCCACTCCTCGAAGTGGTTGCCGATCACGTACGGCGCCCGGTTGCTGTTGTAGGTGCGCTCGAAGCCCATCAGGTAGGAGTCCCGGGCCTGGGTCTGGAAGCCCGGGTGGAGCGCCGGGTCGGCCTTGGTGTTGGGGCCGCACTGGTTGTACATGATGTTGTAGTCCATCGACAGCACCTGGAAGGTGTGCCCGGGGAAGGGGATGGACTGCAGCGGGAGGTCCCACAGGGCGCCGCCCTGGATCTTCTGCGGCCAGACCTGGGTGCCGTTGCCGCTGCTGTCGTAGCGCCAGCCGCGCTTGACGGCGGTGGGCAGCAGGTTGCGCTGGCCCTCCAGGCAGGGGGTGCGGCTGCCGATCAGCTCCTTGGAGTAGTCGAAGGGCAGCGGGGGCAGGTCGGTGAAGCCGGTGTTGGTGCGCCAGTTGGTCACGAAGTCCATCGCCTGCTGGATCTCGCTGTCCCACTCCTCGGGGGACCACTTCCCGACGCCCGTGGAGCCGCAGAAGTGGCCGTTGAAGTGGGTGCCGATCTCGTGGCCCTCCAGCCAGGCCGCGTGGACGTTCTGCAGGGTGTCGCGGATGTGCTGGTCGCTCAGGTAGCCGATGTCGGAGGCGCCGACCTTGTGCTGCGGCGGTCGGTAGAGGTCCTTCTTGGACTCGGGCAGCAGGTAGAGGCCGCTGAGGAAGAACGTCATCCTGGCGTCGTGCTCCTGCGCCAGCTTGCGGAAGCGGGCGAACAGGCCGTTGTCGAGCTCGCCGGCGCCGTCCCAGGAGAAGACCACGAACTGCGGCGGCCGCTGGCCGGGCTGCAGCTTCTCGGGGACGGGCTGGTACGGCTGGGCGCCGGTGTCGGAGGTGGAGCCGTCGCCGATCAGCACGACCTTCGGCTGGGGCACCGGCGCCGGGGTGGCGGTCTGCTCGGAGGAGGAGGGGCCCGGCCCGGGCGCGTTGCTCGCCGTCCCGGCCGCGTGCTCCCCTCCGCCGCCTCCCTTGCCCCCGCAGCCGGCCGCCAGGGTGGCGGCCGTCGCCGCGCCGGCGGCCAGCAGGGTGCGGCGCGAGAGAGCGTCCATGGTCACTCCGTTCATGAGGCGTTCGGCAGGCGTGCAGGCGTGCGAAAGTCCGGTCGGACAAGTGGGGTGATAGAACCCGTGACCGGGTCAGCATGGCACGCGGGTGGTGGAGCCCGTCGCGGCTCGGCGAGTGGTCGTGGGCGATCGCTCGATTGACGCAACCGAACGCGCGGAGCATTCGTCGAAGCACGTACCGGGCCGGTCGCCGCGCCGGGGAACGCCGGGCGGAGAGGTCGCTCTCCGTGGCCGACCGGGCGCTCGGCGCTGTCGTCGGGGCGCGAGCCCTGCCGATCGGCGGGTGTCGATGTGACCGTCGTGCCGACGTGGCTTACGGTTCGATCCGATTGAATGGGTTCTCAGGAAGTTCCCAGGAATCCGGGTTTCCGGTTCCGACGGGGTCGACGGATCGACAGAGGGGAGCGCTCGTGGACGTCCGGAGCAGGGGCCCCTGGCCGGGCGCCCTGGCCGCGGGCACGGCCCTGGTGTTCGGCGCCTGGATGCTGAACGGCGGCGCCTCCCTCACCCTGCCGCCCGCCCCGGGCGCGGGTCAGGCGCAGTCCGGCATCGCCCCGGTCTCGATCGTCCCGCCGCTGGGCCCGTCCGCCCCGACCCGCGTCCGCATCCCGTCCGTACGGCTGGACGCCCCGGTCACCGCGCTCGGCCTCGACGCGGGCGGCCACCTCCAGGCCCCGCCGGCCGAGGACCGCAACCTCGCGGGCTGGTACCGGGGCGGCGCCAGCCCCGGCCAGCGGGGCACCGCGATCCTGGCCGGGCACGTCGACAACAAGTCGGGCCCGGCCGTCTTCTACCACCTGGGCGCGCTCCACCGGGGAGACCGGATCGAGATCGCCCGGGCCGACGGCGCCACCGCCGTGTACCAGCTGTACGCCATCGAAGTGCACGACCGAAAGGACTTCCCGGACGAGCGGGTCTACCGCCAGGCCGCCGACGCACAGCTGCGGGTCATCACCTGCGGCGGCGCGTACAGCGAGGAGCACGGCTACGAGGGCAACGTCGTCGCCTACGGCTTCCTGGCCGACACCAAGCCGCCGGGCAAAGCCGCATGACCACGCTCACGCTCGCCTCCCGCTGGAACCCGCTCGACTGGCCGCTCACCCACGGCCCGATCCCGCAAGCCGTCCAGGCAGTCGGCTGGGCGGCGCTCATCCTGCTCGCGCTGCGCCGCGACCGCTCCTGGTGGCGCTTCGGCCTTCCCGCCGCGCTGGCCACCGCCGCCGGGCTCAGCCTGCTGCTCGGCTACCTGGTGGACGACTGGTGGCACCCCTTCCCCGAGGGCACCCCCCGGTACGTCACCTGGTGGGTCGCCACCGCCCTGCTGGGTCTGTGCCTGGCCGCCTACCGGATGCGCCGCAGCACCTGGCCGCGCCGGGTGCTCGGCCTGGGCCTCGGCTCGCTGGTGCTGCTGATGGCCGCCTCCGAGGTCAACATCGGGTTCGACATGTACCCGAACGGCCGCGTCATGCTCGCGCCCTGGCTCGACAGGACGGCGATGCTGTCCACCACCAAGTCCGCCGAGACCGCGACCGCCCCGCCGGACAAGGTGCTGGAGGAGGTCTGGACGCCCCCGCCCGGCCTGCCCGCCAAGGGCACCGTCTCCCAGGCGCACATACCCGGCACCAAGTCCGGGTTCCACGGCCGCAACGCGTACATCTACCTGCCGCCCGCCTACCAGGCCAGCCCGCGCCCGCTGCTGCCCGTCCTGGTGCTGATCACCGGTCAGCCCGGCGCGCCGGACGAGTGGGTGCACCAGGGCCAGGTCGACGAGCTGATGGACGCCTTCGCCGCCAAGCACGGGGGCCTCGCCCCGATCGTGGTGATGCCCGACCAGCTCGGCGCCACCTGGAACAACTCGCTCTGCATGGACTCGAAGATCGCCAAGATGCAGACCTACCTCGCCGAGGACGTGCCCAACTGGGCCCAGAAGAACCTGCAGACCGCCACCGGCCGCAGGTCCTGGGCGATCGGCGGCGCCTCCATGGGGGGAACCTGCGCGCTGCAGCTGGGCGTCAACGCCCCCGAGGTGTACGGCACCGTGCTGGACATCTCCGGGCAGGAGGAACCGACGCTCGGCACCCGCGCCGAGACCGTCAAGGCCGCCTTCGGCGGTGACACGGCGAAGTTCGACGCCATCGACCCGCTCCAGGTGATGGCCCGCCGCCAGTTCCCCGACACCGCGATCGCCGTCGTCGTGGGCGAGGGCGACGGGATCTTCCGGCCGCAGCAGGAGAAGGTCTACAAAGCCGTTCAGGGGGCAGGGATGAAGGCCACGTTCGCGACGGCGCCGGGCGGCCACGGCTGGATGGTCTTCCGTCCGGCCATCGCCGACCAGCTGCCCTGGCTGGCCCGGCAGACGGGACTGATCCGGTGAGCGGGACCGCGACGGCGCTCGCCGTCGAGCAGCGCTCCCCCCGGACCGAGCGGGCGCCCGCCCCGGCCCCCGTCACCGGGACGCCCGGCTCGCGCGGGCAGCGGCTGCGCCGGGCGCCGCGGGCCCTCGGCGCCCGACTGCGCGCCGCGCCGCTCACGCTGGCCCTGCTGGTCGGGCTGTGGACGATCGGCGCCGCCACCGGCAGCCTCGCCCACGGCCCGTCCGCCCGGGTGCTCGCCCACGCCGGCGTCGGCCTGCCCACCCTCGCCGAGGGGCGCTGGTGGACGCCGCTGACCTCACTGCTGTGGTGCTCGGGCCTCGGCAGTTACGTGTTCACCAGCCTGCTGCTGCTCCTGGTCGGCCCGGCCGCCGAGCAGCGGCTCGGACGGCTGCGCACCCTGGCGGTGCTGGTCGGTGGACAGGTCGTCGGCACCCTCGCCGGGACGGGGCTGATCAAGGCCGGCTCCCTGGCCGGCGAGCAGTGGACCGTCTCCGTCGCCGACCAGACCTCGATCGGCCCCGGTGTGGGCCTGTTCGCCCTGGCCGGGGTGCTCGGCTACCGGCTCACCGTGCTGTGGAGGCGACGGCTGCACCTGATGGTGCTGCTCGTCCCCCTGGTCATGACGCTGTACGTGGGCCACCTGCAGAGCGTCCAGCGGTGCGCCGCGGCCCTGGCCGGGCTGGGCGTGGGCGCGCTGATCGGCCGCGGCCGCCCGTACCTGCGCAGCCACCGCTCCTCGCACGCCGAGACCAGGGTGCTGGTCGCGCTCTGCCTGGTCGCCGCCGCCTTCGGGCCGCTGATCGCCTCGCTGTACGACAACGCCAGCGGGCCGTTCAACACCTTCTCCGAGCTGTACTTCTCGCACCGGCTCAGCCCGGAGGAGGTCGCCGAATTCTGCGCGGTGTCGGCGCACGACTGCGCCCGCGCGCACGCCGTCGAGCGGATCTTCGACACCCCGGGCCGGCTGATGGCCGCGCTGTTCCCGGCGCTGCTGCTGGTGCTCGCCGAGGGGCTGCGCCGGGGGCTGCGGTTCGCCTGGCGGATCACCGTCGCCACCGAGCTGCTCTGGGTGGCGCTGCTGGGCTGGCTGTACCTGGACGCCGGGCCGGTGGACCGGGACCTGGTGCAGTACTTCGTCGAGGCGATGCTGCTGCCGCTGCTGACCACCGCGCTGCTGCTGGCCACCCGTCAGCGCTTCCCGCTGCGGCTGCCCGGCCGGGCGGTGCGCCGGATCGGCCTGCTGGTCGGCGGCGCCGCGCTGGTCACGGCCGCCGCGTACGTGGGCCTGGGGCGGCTGGCGGCCGACCAGTTCGAGCCGGGGGCCGGGGTGCGGGGGCTGGTCAACGGGCTGCCCGCGCAGTTCCTGCCGCCCGCGTACAACGACCTGCTGCCGGACTACCCGGTGGCCGTCGGCCCGGTGGCGCTGTTCCTGGAGACGTACTGCGGGCTGGCGTTCTGGGTGGTCGCGCTGGGCGCGCTGCTGACCTCCTTCCGGCGGCCGGTGCCGCACACCGACGCGGACGCGGCCGCCCGGGCCAGGGCGCTGCTCACCGAGCACGGCGGCGGCACGCTGTCCTTCATCACCACCTGGGACGGCAACCACTACTGGTTCGAGGAGGAGGGCCGGTCGGCCGTCGCCTACCGGCTGCTGGGCACGGTCGCGCTGACCACCGGGGACCCGTTCGGGGCCCCGGAGGACCGGGCCGCCGCCGTGGCGGGCTTCGCCCGGCACTGCGACGCGCGGGGCTGGACGCCGTGCTTCTACAGCGTCTCCCCGCAGACCAGGGCGGCCACCGGGCAGCTGGGCTGGCGCTCGCTGCAGGTCGCCGAGGACACCGTCGTGCCCCTGCCCGAGCTGGCCTTCACCGGCAAGAAGTGGCAGGACATCCGCACCGCGCTCAACAAGGCGGGCAAGCAGGGCATCACCGCCGAGTGGTGGTCGTACCACGAGGCGCCACTGGCCCTGAAGGACCAGATCCGGGCGATCTCCGAGGAGTGGGTCTCCGAGAAGGGCCTGCCCGAGATGGGCTTCACCCTCGGGGGCCTGGAGGAGCTGGACGACCCGGACGTGCGGGTGCTGGTCGCGGTGGACGCGCAGCGGACGGTGCACGGGCTGACCAGCTGGATGCCGGTCTACGAGGACGGCGTGCCGGTCGGCTGGACGCTGGACTTCATGCGCCGGCGCTCGGAGGGCTTCCGCGGGGTCAGCGAGTTCCTGATCGCCTCGGCCGCGCTCGGCTTCAAGGAGGAGGGCGCCCGCTTCCTGTCGCTCTCCGGCGCGCCGCTGGCGCGCTCCGGGCAGGACGAGGAGCCCACCGGGCTGGAGCGGATGCTGGACTGGATGGGCGGGGTGCTGGAGCCGGTGTACGGCTTCCGGTCGCTGTTGGCGTTCAAGGCGAAGTTCCAGCCGGAGTACCGGCCGATGTACATGTGCTACTCCGACCCGGCGGCGCTGCCGGCGATCACCAGGGCGATCGGCAAGGCGTACCTGCCGCACCTGACGGCCGCGCAGGGCGTGCGGCTGATGCGGCGGCTGTCGGGCTGAAGCCGCGGTGCGACGGTCGTACGGCCGGGAGCGCGTGCGGGCGCTCCCGGACGCCGTACCGCCGTCAGCCGAGCAGTTCGGCGAGCGCGCGGTCGGCGTCCAGGTGCAGGTGCTCCTCGCCCTCGGGGACGAGCAGGCGGCTGCGCCACAGGAAACGCCGCAGGTCGGTGGTGTCGAACTGGATCAGGGCGGTGCCCTCCGGGGCCCGCAGCTCGACCAGGGTGCGGCGGCCGACCGCCGGGCGGACGTGGACGTCGCCGGCGCCGGAGGGCAGCTCCAGGCCGGAGGCGAGCAGTTGGCGGGCGAAGACCCAGACGATGTCCTCGGCCTCGGGGCCGCCGGTGGCGTCGCCGTCCAGGGAGAACTCGGCGGGGAAGGCCATCCGGACGGCCAGCGGGTCCTCCGGGAGGTAGGTCAGCAGGACGCGGAGCCGGGCGGAGCGCTGCGGGGAGAGGATCAGGCGGGCCTGGGCGGTCTCTTCGACGGAGTTGTGCACGGGTGGATCCCTTCGTTCTGCTGCGGGGCCGTGAGGGCAGGGGGGTGGAGCGGCCCCGCATTGGTTGAGAGCACCGTGGAGGGATGCGATTACCCGGTTCACGGGGTGATTCACTGTGATCCGCGTCACACCGATTTCCGGCCGCGGTGGCCCGGCACGGGCCGCCGCCTGGAGGCCCGTTCGGCGGCGGCCCGGTAGGCTGGGCGGGTTGTCCGACCGCCGACCGACCGCGGGGCGGGGCCTCGAAAACGCCTCTGACCTGCGATGATCCCCCTCGGAGCCCGTGTCTACCGCCGCCGCCTCCTCGATGCCGCTGTTCTCCGACGCGCCTGACTCGCAGGCGCCCGTCCGGCCGGTGGGCCATGCCGCCCCCGCCTCCTCGCACCACCTGTCGCCGGCCTTCCCCGGCCGCGCGCCCTGGGGCACCGCGGGCAAGCTGCGGGCCTGGCAGCAGGGCGCGCTGGACAGGTACATCGAGACCCAGCCGCGCGACTTCCTCGCGGTCGCGACCCCCGGCGCAGGCAAGACCACCTTCGCGCTCACCCTGGCCTCGTACCTGCTGCACAACCACCTCGTGCAGCAGATCACCGTCGTCGCCCCGACCGAGCACCTCAAGAAGCAGTGGGCCGAGGCCGCCGCCCGGATAGGGATCAAGCTGGACCCGGCGTACTCCTCCGGGCCGCTCTCCCGGGAGTACCACGGCATCGTGGTCACCTACGCGGGCGTCGGGGTCAACCCGATGCTGCACCGCAACCGGACCGAGGCCCGCAAGACCCTCGTGATCATGGACGAGATCCACCACGCCGGTGACTCCAAGTCCTGGGGCGAAGCCTGCTTCGAAGCCTTCGAGCCCGCCACCCGCCGCCTCGCGCTGACCGGGACGCCGTTCCGCTCGGACACCAACCCGATCCCGTTCGTCGCGTACGACGCCGGCAGCGACGGCATCCGCAAGTCCGTCGCCGACTACACCTACGGCTACGGGCACGCGCTCGCCGACCACGTCGTCCGCCCGGTGATCTTCCTCAGCTACAGCGGCAACATGCGCTGGCGCACCAAGTCCGGCGACGAGCTGGAGGCCCGGCTCGGCGAGCCGATGACCAAGGACCTCATCGCCCAGGCGTGGCGCACCGCGCTCTCCCCGCAGGGCGAGTGGATCCCCGCCGTGCTCCAGGCCGCCGACCGGCGCCTCACCGAGGTCCGCAAGGCCATCCCCGACGCGGGTGGCCTGGTGATCGCCACCGACCAGAACGTGGCCCGCGCCTACGCCAAGATGCTGCGCGAGATCAGCGGCGAGAAGGTCACCATCGTCCTCTCCGACGAGGCCGAGGCGTCGAAGCGGATCACCGAGTTCTCGGAGGGCACCTCGCGCTGGATGGTCGCCGTCCGCATGGTGTCCGAGGGCGTCGACGTGCCCCGGCTGGCCGTCGGCGTGTATGCCACCTCGATCTCCACCCCGCTGTTCTTCGCCCAGGCCGTGGGCCGCTTCGTGCGCGCCCGCAAGCGCGGCGAGACCGCCTCGGTGTTCCTGCCGACCATCCCGATGCTGCTCGGCTTCGCCAACGAGATGGAGGTCCAGCGCGACCACGTGCTGGACCGGCCCAAGAAGGAGGGCGAGGGCCTCTTCGACGAGGAGGACCGGCTGCTCGCCGAGGCCGAGAAGGCCAACGACGGGCCCGACGGCGCCGGCGGCGAGGAGTTCTCGTACGAGGCGCTCGGCTCCGAGGCCGTCTTCGACCGCGTGCTGTACAACGCCATGGAATTCGGCATGCAGGCCCACCCGGGAAGCGAGGAGGAGGAGGACTACCTCGGCATCCCGGGCCTGTTGGAACCCGACCAGGTGCAGATGCTGCTGCAGAAGCGTCAGCACCGGCAGATCCAGCGCAGCAAGACCAAGCCCGCCGAGGAGGCCGACCTCCTGGAGATGCCGGCCGAGCAGCGGCCGGTCGTCACCCACCAGGAGATGCGCGAGCTGCGCAAGGAGCTGAACGCCCTGGTGGCCGCCTGGCACCACCGCACCAACCAGCCGCACGGCACCATCCACAACGAGCTGCGCCGCGAGTGCGGAGGGCCGCTCACCGCGCAGGCGACGGCGAACCAGCTGAAGGCGCGGATCGCCCGCATTCGTGAATGGGCCGCGAAGTAACGGTCCGCCAGGGCGATTCCGCGGGCGGGGCGGGTGCCGGTGGGGCGGGGCAGGCGGTGGGGGCAATTCAGAAAACGTAGTGCGATATGACATTCCGGTATACGTGAGGGACTCATGAAGACAACCGGTGTGATGAGTCGCTAGTGTTTCGCGTGCCTCACCACCCGGCAGCGGCCGTCCGCCGCGCCGGATCTGTCACTCAAGGAGCGCAGCGAACGTGTCGTACCCCCCTCAGCCCGGCCAGCCGTACCCGGGCCAGCCGTACTACCCGGGCCAGCCCGAGTACTCGGACAAGTCGAAGATCGTTGCGGGCATCCTGCAGCTGTTCCTCGGCGGGTTCGGCATCGGCCGCTTCTACACCGGCCACATCGGCATGGGCGTCGCCCAGCTCCTGACCTGCGGCGGCTTCGGCATCTGGGCCCTGATCGACGGCATCATGTTCCTGGTGAGCAACGACCGCACGGACGCCCAGGGTCGTCTGCTGCGCGGCTGACCTTGCGCGACACCCCCAGCACGGCTCGCCGCCCCGGTTCCGGCCGGGGCGGCTTCGCCGTGCCCGCGCGCCTGCGGACCGCGGGCCTCCCGCTCGCCGCCCTCCTCGGCGGAGTGACCGGGTCGGTGTACCTGTGGACGCGCAACCCCCACCTGCCCGGGCAGGTGCTGCCGTTCTGCCCCTTCCGGCGGGTCACGGGCCTGCAGTGCCCCGGATGCGGCGGCACCCGGATGACGTACGACCTGCTGCACGGCGACCTCGCGGCCGCCTTCCACGACAACGCGCTGCTGCTGCTCTCGCTCCCGCTGGTCGCCCTGATGTACCTGACCTGGCTGCGCGAGGGGCTCGCCGGGCGCAGCTGGAGCCCTCCGCTCGGGCGGCGCGGCACGGCGGCGGTGCTCGGCACGGCCGTGGTGTGGGCCGTCGTGCGCAACCTCTGGTGAGCGACTCCCTCTGACCCGATGTGTCCGGTTTTCGGATCGGGTCCGAACCCGTGTGCCGATCGGCCGGGTGATATGAGGCGGTTCATCCGGATTTCCCGACGGCGTAGGTGACGATCACGCCCGAATTTTGGACAACCACTTCCGTCCCGACATTTCCTTCACTACCTTTCCCCCACGCTCTTCCGCCGGGCGACCCCCGCGGGACGGGCACCGCAGGGCCGCACGGGCGTCAAGGACGACACCGTACGGCCCGAGCGCGGCCACCCCGCCTGCGCGCGACACCGACCTCTGGACCGGAGCCGCCCGCATTGCGAGCGCCGCGGGAAAGGAACGCCCGTCGTGACTGCCGAGACCTCCCAGACCCTGGACCGTGGCGTCAGGGTCCTCAAACTCCTCGCCGACTCCGAGCGAGGACTGACCGTCACCGAGCTCGCCGCCCGGCTGGCCGTCAACCGCACGGTCGTCTACCGGCTGCTCGCCACCCTCGAACAGCACGGCCTCGTCCGCCGGGACATCGGCGGACGCGCCCGCGTCGGCCTCGGCGTGCTGCGGCTCGCCCACCGGGTCCACCCGCTGCTGCGCGAGGCCGCGCTGCCCGCCCTGCGCAGCCTCGCCGAGGACCTCGGCGCCACCGCCCACCTCACCCTGGTGGACGGCAACGAGGCGCTGGCCGTCGCCGTCGTCGAGCCCAGCTGGACGGACTTCCACGTCGCCTACCGCACCGGGCTGCGCCACCCGCTCACCGAGAGCGCCGCGGGCCGGGCGATCCTGGAGGCCCGGGGCTTCCCCAGCCAGCGGCGGCCCGAACAGGGATTCGTCATCACCCGCGCGGAGGAGCAGTCCGGCGCGAGCGGCGCGGCCGCGGCCCTCGTCGGGCTCAGCGGCATCGAGGGCAGCGTCGGCGTGGTGATGCTCAGCGGCATGGTCCCCGAGCGGGTCGGCCCCCGGGTGGTGGAGGCGGCCACCGAGGTCGCGGACGCCCTGCGGTAGGGCGTACCGAGCCCCTCGGGTGTGTTTGGATTCCCCTTGTGTCCGAGACCAAGCCATCCAAGGCCCTGACCTCCCCGCGCACCCGCACCCTCGCGCTGTGCGGGGCGCTGGTGACCGCGCTGTTCGGTGTCGCCGCCTTCGTCCCGCTGCCCTACACGCTCACCTGGCCGGGGCTGACCGCGGACACCCTGGGCAGCTACCAGGACCGGCCGGTGCTCACCATCACCGGGGCGCCGCTGCGCACCACCGAGGGCGAGCTGCGGATGGTCACCATCTCGGCCACCAACCCGGGGGAGAGGACGACGTTCTGGCGCGCGCTCCAGGCGTGGTTCGACCCCAAGGAGGCGGTGCGTCCGACCGAGACCGTCTACCCGCAGGGCGACCCGGCCAAGGCCGAGGAGGTCACGGCCCAGCAGATGGCGGACTCGCAGGACAGCGCCACCGCGGCCGCGCTCGACTACCTCCACCTGTCCCCGGCCCAGGTGAAGGTCAAGGTCGACCTCGGGGACGTCGGCGGGCCGAGCGCCGGCCAGATGCTGGCGCTGGGCATCGTCGACAAGCTCGCCGGGGACGGCAAGGGCGGCGACCTCACCGGCGGGCTCAAGGTCGCGGGCACCGGCACGATCGAGAAGGACGGCAGGGTCGGCGCGGTGGGCGGAGTCCCGCTCAAGACGCAGGCGGCCGCGCGGGACGGGGCCACGGTGTTCCTGCTGCCCAAGGACGAGTGCACGGACGCCAAGGTCAACGTGCCCAGGACGCTGCGGCTGGTGCCGGTGGGCACGCTCGGCGAGTCGATCGCCGCGCTGCAGGCGCTGAGGAGCGGCGGGAACGTCCCCAGCTGCTGACGTTCCGGCTCCTGGTCGGTGGGGACGGCGCCCGAGGGGGGATCGTCCTACTCGGCGGCCGCCTGGTCCACGAGCGGCAGGATGCGGTACGGCACCGGGTTCTCCAGCGCGATCGCCGTGGAGGAGCGGACGATCCCGTCGAAGCCCACCACCCGGTCGATCACCCGCTGCAGGTCGGCGTTGGAGCGGGCCACGATCCGCACCATCATGTCCCCGGCCCCGGTGATGGTGTGGAGCTCCAGCACCTCCGGCACGCGCGCCAGGTGGGCCCGGACGTCCGCGCCCTGGCCCTGGGAGATCTCCAGGGTGGCGAAGGCCGTCACCGGGTAGCCGAGCGCCGCCGGGTCGACCTCCGGGCCGAAGCCGCCGATGACGCCCTTGGCCTGCAGCCGGTCCAGCCGGGCCTGCACGGTGCCCCGGGCGACCTGGAGGCGGCGCGAGCACTCCAGCACGCCGATGCGGGGCTCCTCGGTCAGCAGCCGGATCAGCCGGCCGTCCAGGGCGTCGATCGCGTCGTTGCCGCCTCCGCCCTGGACGGGTGAAGGCGCCTGTGGGACGGGGGAGTTGGCCGGGCCGGGCGGGCTCGGGGAGTTGGCGGGGGGCATCGTGGCTCCGTCCTGGGGGCGCTTCGCGATGGGCATTCTGTACAGCGGTGCGGCCGATTGTCCCGTCCGGGCGCGCAGCTTGACCAGGATGAAACGGAACAGTTGCGTGCCGGTCGACCCGGCGCCACCCTCCAGCCACGACCCCGTGCAGGCCCCTGATCCGGCCGCCGGGGCGGTTCGTACGTCGACCGGGAGGGCCGTCATGACCGACACCGCCGCCGAACCCCTGCGCCTGGCCGTCCCGGGGGCACCGGGCGACCTCGGGCCAGGGCTGGGGGCCGCCTTCGGGGACTCCGCTCTCGGGGACTCCGCTCTCGGGGATTGCGCTCTCGGGGATTCGGAGGTGTTCCCGGCGGGCCGCGCCGACGCGCTGGTGTTCGTGGTCGGCGACGCCGAGCGGGCCGCCCGCCGCTACCGCGCCGCGCTCGGGCTGCGCTGCGTCGCGTACGCCGGGCCCGAGACCGGCGAGCCCGAGACCGTCTCGTACGTGCTGGCCGCGCCGGGTACCCGGATCGTGCTCACCTCCCTGGTGCAGGTGATCGGCCCGCGCGGGCGGGAGCTGGCCGGGTTCCTGGCCCGGCACGGGGACGGCGTGCTGGACCTCTCGGTGGGCGTGCCGGACGTCCACTACGCCTACGACTACGCGGTGGACCGGGGCGCGCTCTCCCTCGCCGAGCCGTACGAGGCGCGGGACGCCTTCGGCACGGTGGTGCTGGCCACCATCGGGGTGCCGGGCGGCACCAGGCACACGCTCGTCGACCGGGCCGGGTACGCGGGGCCGTACCTGCCGGGGTACGTGCCCTTCGGGGGGTGGTGAGGGGCCGGCCGGCGGGCCGTCAGCGGACCGCGGTCTCCACGATCGGGGCGTGGCCGTTCCAGGCGACGAACACCGAGTTGGCCTGTTCGTCCTTGACGAAGTCCACCCGCAGCCACATGTCGCCGTTCCACACCTTCATCTGCCAGCCCGGGTCCGGGACGGCGGAGACCAGCGACGCCTTGTCCGGGCGCAGGTCCAGCGCGACCCGGCCGCCGGGGATCGGGACGCTCTGCACCGTGGACGTCGCGGTGGCCGCGGGCGTCGTCGGCCGGCGGGTGGGCGTCGCGGTGGCCGGGGCGCGGGGCGTCGTGGTGGTGGCGGCCGGGGCCGACGCCGAGGTCTCGGTCTGCGTGGGCGTCGGGGTGGGGGTCGGCGTCGGGGTGGGCGCGGCGGACTGCGGGGCGCCGGCGAGCTTCGGGGAGGGCAGCGGCAGGGCGGTGGGCCGCTCGAACGCGGCACCGTTCAGCACCGCGTGCACCCCGAGCCAGGACAGCAGCACCGCCGCTCCGGTGGCCGCCACCCAGGCGCCGAGTTGTACCAGTCCGTTCCGCATCGTGCGCACATCCTGCCGCATCTCCGGGCCGGTACCGACCGGCATCCTTGAATTGAGCCAGCCCCGTTGTGACCCTGGGGAGTTGAACCTCGGCCGGTCCCGGCCGAGCTGTGCCCCGAGCTACGACCCGAGGTACAGACCACTGCCCGCCGATGGCGTACCGTGCAGGGCCATGGCAACAGTGCTCGTGGTCGAGGACGACCCCTTCGTACGCTCCGCCCTCATCCGCCACCTCACCGACACCGGCCACGCCGTCCGCAGCGTGGGCACCGCGCTGGAGGCGCTGCGGGAGGTGGCCCAGGTCGGCTGCGACCTGGTGATCCTCGACCTGGGCCTGCCCGATCTCGACGGCAGCGAGGCGCTCAAGATGATCCGGGGGCTGACCAACGTCCCGGTGATCATCTGTACCGCGCGCGACGACGAGGCCGAGATCGTCCGGCTGCTCAACGACGGCGCCGACGACTACCTGGTGAAACCTTTCTCCGGAGAGCATCTGAGCGCCCGGATGACCGCCGTGCTGCGGCGCCTGGGCGGCGGCGCGGCCCCCGCCACCCAGGTGCTGCGGGTCGGTGGCCTCGCCATCGACCTCCAGCGCCGCGAGGCCGTCCTGGACGGCACCGCGCTCGACCTGACCCGCCGCGAGTTCGACCTGCTCGCCTTCCTCGCGCGCCGGCCCGGGGTGGTCGTGCCGCGCAAGGAGATCCTCGCCGAGGTGTGGCAGCAGACGTACGGCGGCGACCAGACCATCGACGTCCACCTGTCCTGGCTGCGCCGCAAACTCGGCGAGACCGCCTCCAGCCCCCGCTACCTGCACACCGTCCGGGGCGTCGGGGTCCGGCTGGAGGCCGCCGGGGGGCTCGCGGAGCACCGGGCATGAGGAGGTTCGGGCGCTCGCTGCGCTGGGCCCTCGTCAGGGCCGCGGTCGCCGGGACGACCATGGTCGCGCTGGCCTTCCTGATCCCGCTCGGCCTGATGGTCCAGCAGACCGCCCGCGACCGCGCCTTCACCGCCGCCGAGCGGCAGGCCGCCGCGCTCGGGCCCGCGCTGGCCATCACCACCGACCAGGACGCCATCAGCCGGGCGCTGGCCAGTACGGACGCGGGCGGGCAGGGGCGGATGGCCGTGCACCTGCCGGCGCCGGCCGGGGCGGCGGTGCTGCCGGGGACGGCCGGGACGCCGGGGGCGCCCGCGGGGGGCGGCTCCGGGGTGGGGGCGGCAGGGGCAGGGGTGTCCGGGGCAGGGGTGTCCGGAGGGGTGTCCGGGGCGGCGCCCGGGGGCTCCCCGCTGGGGCCCGCCGTCGGTGGCGGTCCCGAGGGCCCGACCATCGGGACGGTCCGTGCGGACTCCGAGGCCGTCAGCACCGCCCGGTCGCAGGGCCGGGCCTTCACCGTCGCCGTGCCCGGCGGCTACGCGCTGCTCCAGCCCGTCGCCGTCGACACCGGCCGTACGGCGGTGGTCGAGGTCTTCGTGGCCGAGAGCGACCTCACCCGGGGCGTCGCCATCGCCTGGCTGGTGCTCAGCGGCGTCGCCCTCGGGCTCGTCGCCATCTCGGTGCTGGTCGCCGACCGGATGGGCACCCGGATCGTCGCCTCCGCCCGCCGACTCGCCACCGCCGCACGGTCGTTGGGCACCGGGAACCTCACCGTGCGCGTCCCGCTGGAGGGCAAGCAGGCCGCCGACAGCCCCGAGGAACTGCGCGAGGCCGCCCAGGCGTTCAACGCCATGGCCGACCGGGTCGTCCAACTCCTCGCCGCCGAGCGCGAACTGGCCGCCGACCTGTCGCACCGGCTGCGCACCCCGCTCACCGTGCTGCGGCTCAACGCCGCCTCGCTCGGCGACGGAGACGCCGCCGATGCCACCCGGCACGCCGTCGCCCAGCTGGAACGCGAGGTCGACCAGATCATCCGGGCCGCCCGCCGCGACCCCGAGGACGCCCAGCCCGCCGTCCCCGTCGGCTGCGACGCCGCCGAGGTGATCCGCGAGCGCGTCGGCTTCTGGTCCGCCCTCGCCGAGGACGAGGGCCGCCCCTGGCAGCTGGGCGGCGCCGAGCAGCCCGCGCCCGTGCCCGTCCAGCGCGGCGACCTGGCCGCCGTCGTGGACGCGCTGCTCGGCAACGTCTTCCGGCACACCGCCGTCGGCACCGCCTTCTCGGTGGACGTCCTGGTCGCCGGCTCCTCGGTGATCGTGCTGGTCGGCGACGCCGGACCGGGCTTCGCCGACCCGGCCGCCGCCCTCAAGCGCGGCGAGGGCGACGGCGGCGAGGGCTCCACCGGGCTCGGGCTGGACATCGTGCGCAAGCTCGCCGAGTCCACCGGCGGGGACCTCGCGCTCGGGCGCTCGGCGGTGCTCGGCGGCGCCGAGGTCCGGCTGCGGATGCGCACCCGGCCGCCCGAGGGCGAGGTCCGGGCCGGGCGGCGGCGCAGCCGGGGGGCGCTCTTCCAACGGTGAGGGGTGAGACGGTTCCGCGTCGGGCGGTGGTTGCCGCGCCGGGCGGCGTTTCCTTAAGAGGGGCCTAAGGGAGTTCTACCCCTGGCTGAGCCCCCTGCCCTCGCCGCGCGGCTGTGGCTAGCGTCGGTCGGGCCGGTCGGATTCCTTCGGCGCCCTGCGCAGGCCGAGCCCGTCCGGCCCCCGGTGCGGCCCCGGTCGTCCGTGCTCCGTCCGCAGCCGAGCACGGGCGACCGGGGCCCGCTCGTCACTGTGCGTAGCCGATCGACCCAGGACCTGCCCCGACGGCATCCGGTATCGTCGCTGGTTGGCCGAGCGGTGGACGGAGACAGCAAGTGACAGCGGTGCAAGACGAGCGCAGAGCGGTGCGGACCGTCCCCGAACCCTCGCCCGCCCCACTGTCCGACCGGCTCAGGTTCGCGCTCGGCGCCCCGGTGCGCGCGCTGCGCGAGGCCCCGCGCCGTCCGCTGATCGTCGCCTCGGCCTTGGCACTGCTGTCCCTGGTCGCGTACGCGGTGGTCCGCCACTTCGTGCACACCTCGATGGTCGACATGATCGTCTACCGGGCCGAGGGCGCCGCCGTCGCCAACGGCACCGACCTGTACGCACTGCGCGTCACCGAGTGGAACCTGCCCGCGACCTACCCCCCGTTCGCGGCCATGATGTTCGTCCCCACCACCTGGCTCCCGGTACCCGCCCTGCGCGTGGTGATCACTCTGGGCAACCTCGCGCTGCTCGCCGTGCTCGCCCACCTGTCCTTCAAGCTCGTCGGCTGGCCGCGCCGCGAACTGCGGGCGATCGGCGTGGTCCTGGTCACCGGCTTCGGCGTCTGGCTCGAACCCGTCTTCACCACGCTCCGCTACGGCCAGATCAACCTTGCCCTCGCCTGCCTGATCCTCTGGGACCTCACCCGCCCCGACGGCCGCCGCGGCAAGGGCGTGGCGATCGGCATCGCCGCCGGCCTCAAGCTCACCCCCGGGCTGTTCGCCGTCTACCTGCTGATCACCGGCCGCGTCCGGGCCGCCTTCACCGCCGGGCTGACCTTCCTCGGCACCTTCCTGATCGGCGCGCTCTTCCTGCCCGACGCCACCTGGGGCTTCTGGACCAAGTACCTGTACGACTCCTCCCGGGTCGGCAAGACCGAGATCGTCGACAACCAGTCGCTGCGCGGCGCCTTCGCCCGCCTGCTGCACACCACCGAGCCCGGCCTCACCGCCACCCTCGGGGCCGCTCTGGTCGCGCTGGCCGGCCTCGCCGTCGCCGCCTGGGCCTACCGCAGCGGCCGCTGGCTGCCCCGCTCCGAGGCGTGGGGCGTCTGCTGCGCGGCCGTCACCGCCGTGCTGATCTCCCCGATCAGCTGGACCCATCACTGGATCTGGTGCGTGCCGGTGCTCGTCCTGCTCGCCTCCGAGGCGTCCGTCGAGCGGGTGCGCCCCGACGCCGTCCGCCGGGTGCGCTGGCGGGCCGTGTTCTGGGCCACGCTGCTGGCGTTCCTGTCCTTCGCCATGTGGCTGGCGAAGCCGCTCGGGCCCGCCGTCCTCCACATGTCAGCACTGCGCCAGCTGCCGACCTCGGTGTATCCGTGGGTCGGGCTCTGCTTCCTGCTCGCCGCCGCCGTCCGGATAAGGGCCCGGCGCCGCTCCGCCGGGGCCCCGCTCGTCCGGCTGCCCGGACAGCGGCGCGACGGCGGCGGCCCGGACGCCGCCCGCGGTCGTCAGCAGGCCCCCGCGGCCCGCTGAGCCGGCGGGGGCGCCGTTCGGCTTCGTCGTCTCGCTGCCGCTCCGATCGTCCTTCCGGGTTGTCTGGGGTGTCTGGGGTGTCTGGGCGGTCCGGGAGCTTTGGGCGTGGTGCGTGAGCACGTGCCAGTGCACGCTTCGGCGCACGGCCTAGGCGAGCAGCTCGGCGAGCGAGCCGTCCATGTCGAGGGTGGCCATCTCGCTGCCCGGCGGGACGAGCCGGTGCGCCTTCTCCAGCCAGGCCGCGACGGCCGGCAGCGGCGCCTCCAGCAGCGCGTCCCCGGCCGGGGAGCTGAGCGCCAGGCAGAGCACGCTGCGCCGGCCCGAGCGGGTCGGCCAGATCCGCACGTCGCCCTGGCCGCACGGGCGGAAGGTGCCCTCGACCAGCAGCTCGCGGGCGAACACCCAGGTCACCGGGTTGCCGGTGTCCAGGTGGAAGGTGATGTAGACCGCGTACGGGTCGTGGCTGCCGTACGACAGGCGGGCCGGGACGGGGACGCTGTGCTCCGGGGAGAGCACGAGGTTCAGCTCCAGCTCGTGCTCGACGACGCTGACGGGACGCTCCATGACCGTCTTCCTCTCTCTGCTGCGCTGCCTTGTGGCCTTTGGCCTTGTGACCTTTGAGAGGGCCGTGCGCGTCGGCTCTTACACGCGTTTCCCGAATTTCTTCGGGAAGTTCCGCGAGGGGTGGTGAACGGCGAAGGGCGGGGCGCGCGGGTAGGCGCCGCGCGCTGGGCGTGACCCGGCCGTCCATACCCCGGGCGGGCCCCGGCTGTCCGGGGATTCGCCGATTTCCCGTCGCGACTGCGGCGAGGCACTACCCTTTGTGACTGTCCGGCGACTGTCCGCCCATCGGTGATGCCCCCACACCTGCGCCGAGGGGCGTGCGCCGGGCGCGCGGCTTCGCGCAGGTTTTTCGGTTCCCAGGCTTCCGAGCGTCCAGGCCCCAGGAGAGAAGACCCCCATGACGGACCGCCCCATCGCCGACGCCGGCGACCCGGCCGTCGCACCCGAGCCGGGCTACTACCCGGACCCGTCCATCCCCGGCTTCGTCCGGTACTGGGGCGGCTCGGCCTGGGTGCCCGGCACCAGCCGCCTCGTCCCCGCGGAGGGCGAGGTGCTGGAACCGCCCCGCTTCGCCACCCGGCGGCCGCCCGCCCCCGGTGGGCTCGCCACCGGGGGCAGGGTGGTGCCGCCGCCGGTGGCCGGCCCCGGGCGGGACACGGCACGGGACACCGGGCCGGTCTACCTCGACCAGACGACGGGCGGGGCGTCCTTCGTCCTCGGGCCACAGGTGACGGGGCAGCCGGCGGAGGTGGCGGAGGCAGGGGCCGCGGAGGCCGAGGCGGCCGGAGGCCCGGTGTTCCGGGCGGTCGAGGTGGCCCAGATGGCCGAGATGGTCGAGGCGGTCGGGCCCGAGATCTCCGGCTGGCAGGCCGATCCCCGCGCCCAGCACGGGCTGTTGGAGACGGGCGGGGCGCCGCGCTGGGTCTCCTGGGGGGCGCTTCCGGAGGCGCTCGAAGTGGAGGAGGGGCGTGCGGAGGAGGTGCGCGCTCCTGTTGCCGTCGAGGTGGCCGCGGGCGTCGCCCCGGTCGCGGCGGTGGTGGTGCGGAAGGCGTCGCTGCCGGTTCCGGTTCCGGTTCCGACTCCCGCGTCCGAACCCGCGCCCGCTCCTGTGTCTGCTCCCGCTCCCGTCGTGCGGCGGGCCCCGGGGGAAACGGTCGTTCCGAGGGCGCGCAAGCCCGCCGGGCGCCGCAGGCCCGCCGCCGTACCGGCCGGGCTCGGGCGACGCCTGGCCGCGCGGATCGTGGACACCGCGGTGATGCTGGCCGTCGCGGCCGCCGCCGGGGTCCCGCTCGGGCACTCGGTCTCCGACCACCTCCAGCAGAAGTTCGACCAGGCGAAGATGGCCAGCGTCCTCACCCATCGCCAGGTCCAGGTCTGGCTGGTGGACGGTGTGGTGCTGGGCAAGGCCGGGGTGCTGATCGGCATCCTCCTCTTCGTCGGCCTGCTCTACGAGGTGCTGCCGACCGCCCGCACCGGCCAGACCTTCGGCAAGCGGCTCGCCAGGGTGCGGGTCGTCGACGCCGTCGCCGCCGCCTCCGGCGGGCGTTCCCGGCTGGGCTTCGGGCGCTCGCTGCTGCGATGGGTCGTTCGGCATCTCGGGCTCGTCCTGCTCCTCGGGCTGGTCTGGCCACTGTTCGACCGTCCGGCCCGGCGCGGCTGGCAGGACCGGGCAGCCCGGACCAGGGTGGTGCGCGGCTGAGGCTGCGCCATTCCCGCCGTCGGCGGTCAAAACGGACTGAATATCCCGAAGCGTGCGAATGTGTGATGTTCTACTCGAGGGATGAGCACCCACGACCCCTCAGGCCCCGAGCCGGAGGGGGGCGGCAAGCCCTCCTTCGACAAGCAGCCCCCGCAGCCGGGCCCCGGCGCGTACGGCGGCAGCTACGGCGGCGACCCGCACGCGAACCAGCACGACCAGAACCCGTACGACCAGAACCCGTACGGACAGAACCCCTATGACCAGCCGTCCGGCTACGGGATGCCCGGCGCCGGCCCCGTCCCCGGGATGCCGCCGCTCGGCACCTGGCCCCGGCGCATCCTCGCCCGCCTGATCGACTACCTGCTGATGCAGGCCGTCGGCGCGATCATCGTCGCGCCCTTCGCCGACCTCAGTGAGCGAAACGGCTCCGCGGGCGCCTTCTGGGTCGGCGCACTCCTCTACCTCGTGTACGAGGCCCTGATGCTCAGCCGGGACGGCCAGACCCTCGGCAAGAAGGCGACGAAGATCCGGGTCGCCATGCTGATCGACGGCAACCCGCCCACGCAGTCCGCCGCCTGGACCCGCGCCGCCGTCTTCATCCTGCCCGCCGTGCTCTGCTGCGCCGCGCTCTGGTGGCTCGTCGACGGCCTGTGGGGCGTCTTCGACAAGCCCTACCGGCAGTGCATCCACGACAAGGCGGCGAAGACCGTGGTGGTCACCACGGAGGTCTGACGACCCCTCCACAACGCCCGGTGGTGCTCAGCGCTGCCGGGCGTACTCGGGTCCGCTCCCGGCGGCCGTGGGACGGGAAGGATCGTCCGCACGCGAGGAAAGCACCGTCACCAGGGTGCCGAGCGCCAGCGCGAACGCCACCAGCACCGCGACCTCCAGGACGCCGGAGGCGCCCGAGACGGCCAGTAGCGCCACCGTGGCGGCGACGACGGTGAACGAGCCGAGGCAGAGCTGGGAAGCGGAGGGACGCGGCATGGCGGGGGAGTCCTTCGCACGTCGGGGGAACGGGCGGGAGGTGCGTCTTCGGTGAGTCCAGGCTAAGGCCCGGGCCCCGGGAGCACGGGGGGCGCACGGGCTCATCGCGGGGTCGTCCGGCCCCTCGGTACGGTGAACGGGATCGCGACCGTGCACTCCGTCCACCTGTCCGCCACGAATGAACCCGGGGGAACCGTCCCGTGCCCATCCCCGCCGACTGGCCCACCACCGAGACCCAGGCGCTCGCCGAACAGGAACGGCTGCGGCCGCTCGTCCGGGCCCACGACGACGGGGAACTCCCCGGCCGGCTCATCGCCGGCGTGGACGTCGCCTACGACGACGAGCACGACCTCGTCGCCGCCGCGGCCGTCCTCCTCGACCGGGACACCCTCGACGTGGTCGAGCAGGCCACCGCCGTCGGGCGGATCGCCTTCCCGTACGTCCCCGGACTGCTCGCCTTCCGCGAACTCCCCGCCGTCCTCGACGCGTTGGCCGCACTGAAGCAGACACCCGACACCGTCGTCTGCGACGGCTACGGCCTCGCCCACCCCCGCCGCCTCGGCCTCGCCAGCCACCTCGGCGTCCACACCGGACTGCGCACCCTCGGCGTCGCCAAGACCCCCTTCACCTTCGACCACACCGACCCCGGCCCCGAACGCGGCGCCTCGAGCCCCCTCACCGACCCCGCCACGGGAGAGGAGGTCGGCCGCGCCGTCCGCACCAGGCCCGGCGTCAAACCCGTCTACGTCTCCGTCGGCCACCGCATCGGCCTCGACACCGCCGTCCGCACCACCCTCGCACTGGCCACCCGCTACCGCATCCCCGAAACCACCCGCCACGCCGACTCGCTCTGCCGCCGTGCCCTCGCCGACGCCCTGCGCACCCGGACGCCCTCGAACTGACCATGTGCCAGGCCGGATTGGCCGACGGTGTGTTAGACATGACACGCGAACGGACGCACGGGGGAGGCACCGAAGTGTCATCGGGAACCGGCTCGACCGGCGGAGCCGGCCAGGGATACCGCGTCGAGGTCGAACAACTCCGCGCCTTCGCGAGCCAGGTGCGAACCATGCTCCGAACCTTCGACAAACACGCCAACGGCACCGCCACCCACGTACACACGGGCCTCGGCAAGGACGCCTTCGGCACCTTCGTGGAAGCCACCGACCTCCAGGGCCGCTACGACTCCATGCGCAACGCGCTGCGCGACATCCTCAACCAGCTCCAGAAAGCCGTCGACGAGGCCCAGCACAAGGCCGAACTCACCGCCAGCAGCTACGAGGAACACGAACACCGCACCGCGAAGAAACTCAAACTCGCCGGCGACGGCTGGTCCGCGGCGGCCCCGTCGAAGGCGAGTGAGAACGCGTACCAGGACGGCCTCCACCTGCCCCAGTGGGGCAACAAGAACCCCGACTGACCCACCGGACCCGAACCTCGAACGGAGGCGAACGCCGCCATGGGCTACACCAACTTCAACCAGTTCAGCCACGCCGAACTGCGCAAGATGGCCAAGGCGCTCAACCCCGGCGCGGTCATGGCGGCAGGCGACCCGTGGCACAAGGCGGCCGAAACCCTCAAGGACATCCGCCAACGCCTCGCCAAGTACAGCAGCGAGGCCGTCGGCACCTGGGAAGGCCCCACGAGCGAGGCGTTCCACAAGCGGATGCTCGACCTGTCCAACAGCCTGAACCAGGCTGCCGCGTACGCCCAGGACGCCGGGAACACGCTGCACAACATGTCCGAGGCGATGGCGAAGGCCAAGCGGGACATGCCCGAGGAACCGGGCATCTGGGACAAGACGAAGGACACGGCGAGCGACTTCGTCGACTTCGTGACGGGCGATGGCGAGGACGAGCACGTAGGCATCACCGCCCGCCGGAAGGCGGAAGCGGCCCAGGTGATGCAGACACTCGCGATGCACTACCGGATCGCGACCCCGGGACTGAAGACCCCGCCGCCCTTGGGGACCGGGGGGCATCGTGATGACAAACCCAGTGACTACGGGTCGCAGGCGGACCCCAGCAGCGCAGCGGCGGCGGCCGCCGTGGTGTCGGGGACGGCAGCTGGAGTAGCACCGGTACGGATGACGACGGGTTCGAGGACGCAGCAGTCCACGTCTTCGATGCCGAAGTCGCCGACCATCCAGGCGAAGAGCGTGTCTGCTCCGACTGACTCGGGCATCAAGGGCGGAACTGCGCAGGCTCCGCCCAAGGAGCCAGGGCCAGGAAGCCGAGACACTACTTCAGGGATCTCCGGAACTCCGGTGTCCCAACCGAGCGGGAGTGTTCCAAGCCCCGCAACCGCCGGGGCCCAGACTTCGGTGCTGAACACCACGCCGGCGGCCACCCCGACTGTCGGCCCGTTCGGCGGTGGAGGGCCGGATGCACGGCCCGCCGGCCCAGTGACCGGCGCGCCGATCGTCGGGCCGGGAGGGCTGCCGATGGAGGGAATCGGTCCGCGCGATGGTCGAGCGGTCGCCGGAGAAGTGGGGCGTGGTGCTGTCGCCAAGTCCGTGGCTGGTCCAGTGGTAAGGCCGGGGATCGGCGAGGGCGCCAAGCAGGCTTTCACGGAAGGTGGTTCGGGCCTGGGAGCTCGCGGGCGACTGCGCGGCGACACGGGCATCGGCACTGCCGGGGCCATGCCTCATGGTGTTCCGATGGGCGATGGCCATGGCCGAAGGAGGGGCAGGGGGAAGGACGGCAAACGGCCGGACTACCTCGTCGAGGACGAGGAAACCTGGGCGTCGGACCGGCCGACCAATCCGAACGTGGTGAAATGAGGCGTCTGTTGACGGACAGTTGATCTGAGTGGGGTGAACTAGGTGACGCGCCGCCAGTTGGCTCGGGGGGCGGCGGTCCTTGCCGTCGGGGCACTGCTCTGGGGCCTGGTGGCACCGGCGGTGTCGGCCGACGAGATCCGTGACCAGCAGTGGGCTCTGAAGTCGTTCGAGGCTGAGACGAAGGTCTGGCCGGTGAGTCAGGGCGAGGGCGTGGTCGTCGCCGTGATCGACAGCGGGGTCAACCAGGATCATCAGGACCTGACCGGGCAGGTACTTCCGGGGGCCGACTTCACCGGCGCCAACACGGACGGCCGTTCGGACGGCGACGGTCACGGCACCGGGATGGCCAGCTTGATCGCTGGACACGGCCATGGCTCACAAGTCGGCGTGATGGGTTTGGCGCCGAAGGTGAAGATCCTTCCGGTGAAGATCAAGTTGGGTACCGACGACTACTCCTTCGCAGTCAACGAACTGCCTCGGGCGATTCGATTCGCGGTGGATCACGGCGCCAAGGTCATCAGCATGTCCCTCGGTGGGAGGTTCCGGTTCGATCTGGAGTCCCGTAAGGCTGTCGCCTACGCGGTGTCGAAGGACGTGGTGCTGGTGGCCAGCACCGGAAACGACAGTTCTGAGCCTGTGGAATACCCGGCATCCTTCCCCGGAGTGGTGGCTGTCGGGGCGGTCGATTTCAAGGGGGCCCTGTGGGATCGGTCCACGTCGGGTCCCGAGACCACCCTCGTCGCGCCCGGCGCAGAGATAATCCGAGCCACGGCCAAGTCGTCGACGAGCTACGGGATGGCGAGCGGTACCTCCGACTCCACCGCCTACGTCTCCGCGACTGCTGCCCTGATTCGTTCCAAGTATCCGAACCTGTCCGCTGGACAGGTCATCAACCGGATGATCACCACGGCTACCAAGCCGGCGGATGGGTCGAAGGTGCCGAGCGATCGGTACGGCTACGGGTCGGTCTCGCCGGCGAAGGCGCTGGAGGTGAATCCGGCAGTCGACAACGGCCCACGGGACAATCCGCTGTTGACGCGCAAGGAGTCCCAGGGCGACCCGCCGGCGGACGACCCCACGGACGAGCCGAGCATCGCCCCAGTGGTACCTGACCACACCGCCGACGACACCGGCGATCTGATCGCCGTGGCGATCGTCGCGGCCGGGGGCCTGGCGGTGGTCGGGGTCGTGGTGCTGGTGGTCGTGCTCGTGGTCCGTTCGCGGCGGCGGACGCGGCGGAAGCGGCGGGCGGCGGAGGAGGCGGCGCTGTCTCCGTATCCGCATCCCCACTCCTACGCCCCGACTCCTTCTTCTCCCCCTCCGCCGCCCGCCCCGCCGCGTCAGTGAGTGGCGAGCCACTCCTCCCGTAGCGCCGCCATGTACAGGGTGTCCCAGTACCGCCCGTCCCAGTGGTGGGACTGGCGGGCGCGGCCTTCGAGGACGAAGCCGGCCTTCTCGTAGGCGCGGATGGCGCGTTCGTTGTACTCGTACACGTCGAGGTGGACGCTGTGGAGGCGGATGGTCTCGAAGGCGTGGCGCAGGATGAGGACGGCGGTTTCGGTGCCGAGGCCGCGGCCGGTGTTGGCCGGGGTGAGGGCGATCCGGAAGCCGGCGGAGGAGTTGTCGGGGTCGAGGTCGTTGAGGGCGGTTTCGCCGAGGAACTGGCCGGTGGTGGGGTCTTCGACGGCGAGGTCGAGGCGGTCGGGCTGGTCGGCGCGGGTGGTGCACCACTGTTCGATCCGGTCGCGGGTGAAGGTGGTGCGGGTGCCGGTGAGCCGTTTGATGTCCTCGTCGGCGCACATCTGCCACATCGGGTCGGTGTGGCGGGCGCTGAGGGGGACGAGGCGGACGGTCGGCCCGTGGAGGGTGGGCTTCACGGTGAGGGCGCCGAGGTGGGTGGTCATGGCGCCAGGATCGGCGGCTGCCCGTCCGTTCGTCCACGTGTTTTGCGAGCCCGAGCCGCCGGGCCTCCGGGCCGCCTGGCCTCCCGGCCGCGGGCTCAGTCGGCGACGGCGATCTGCCGGCGGTGGTGGGCGGGGGTGGTGAGTTCGTCGACGACGGCGACGGCGAGGTCGGCCTGGGCGATGCGGGTGCCGAGGACCTGGGGGCCGCCGCTGCGGTAGCGGCCGGTGCCGGGGGCGGTGCGGTCGAGGTCCATGGGCGGGGTGACGACGACCCAGTCGAGGTCGGCGGGGGAGGTGTGGAGCAGGTCGAGGGCGGCGGCGTGGCCGAGCGAGAAGGCGCGGTACTCGGCGGGGAAGGCGGGGTCGTCGTGGACGGCGACGCCGGGTGCGGTCTCCAGGGTGGTGGCGACGCCGACGCTGACGAGCCGCTGCACGCGGGCCCGGCCGAGGCCCGTGACGAGGGCGGTGGTGGCGGCGCCGTAGAACTCGGTGGACGGCGTGTCCGGGGTGTAGACGGAGCTGACGGCGGCCCGGTGTCCCTGCCCGGTGGCGGCGACGGCGGCCGCGTCGGTGACGTCGCAGGCCACCAGCCGTACGCCGGGGCCGGCGAGTTCGGCGTGGCGGGCGGGGTCGCGGACGGCGGCGGTGACGGTGAGGCCGCGGCGGCGGGCCTCGGCGACGACGGCCCGGCCGACCTGGCCGCCCGCGCCGTAGACGATGACGTCGGTGATGCCCTGAGTGACGTCCTGAGCCACGTCCTGAGTGCTGCCCATGGCGGTGTCCGTTCCGCTCGTGGGCGGGCGCTGTCGCCCGCCGTTGAGGGGACGGTAGGTCAGGGGGTGCCGGTTACTTCAACGGTACCGGCGCGCCCGCGCGGGGGCCGGGGGTACGGTCGGGGGCATGACGCAGAGCGTGCTGGAGCCGCTGTCGGCGGACTTCTTCCCCGCCGACTGCCCGGTGCAGACCGTGCCGGTGCTGGGGAGCAGGAAGTGGGCCTGGAAGATCATCCGCTGCCTGGAGGGCGGCCCGCGCCGGTTCTCGGAGCTGCGGGTGCCGCTGGGGGCGATCACCGCGAAGGTGCTGGCGGAGTCGCTGCGGTCGATGGAGCAGGACGGCGTGGTGTCGCGGACGGAGTTCGCCGAGAACCCGCCCCGGGTCGAGTACGCGCTGACGTCGCTGGGCCGCACGCTGCTCGGGCCGATGGACGCGGTGTGCGCGTGGAGCCGCGAGAACCTGCGGGGCCTGCTCGAGGCCCGGGCGGAGTACGAGCGCGAGCACGAGCACGAGCACGAGAACTGAGTCGCGACCTGGCGGCATTTCGGCGACGGCTGGCGGTCCTGCCGCTGGTGGGCGGGGTGGCGCGGCGGCGATGCTGGGCCCATGAGCACCGAACAGCACGCCGCGAGCGCGGCCGAGGAGATCGTCCCCGACACCAAGGACTGGACCTGGGTCCTGGAACGCCCGTGCCCCGACTGCGGGTTGAACACCCCGGCGGTGGTGCGGGAGGAGGTCGCCGGGATGATCCGGGCGAACGCCGAGGGCTGGCTGGCCGTCCTGGGCGGGGAGGAGGACGGGCTGCGCCTGCGTCCGGAGCCGGCGGTGTGGTCGCCGCTGGAGTACGCCTGCCACGTCCGGGACGTCTTCCGGCTGTTCCACGTCCGGCTGAACCTGATGCTCGACGAGGACGGCCCGCTCTTCCCGAACTGGGACCAGGACGAGACGGCCGTGGCCGGGCGCTACGGCGAGCAGCGGCCGGATGTGGTGGCGGGGGAGCTGGCGGAGGCCGCGCAGACGCTGGCCGCAGCCTTCGAGGCCGTGGCGGGGGAGCAGTGGCTGCGCACCGGTGACCGCAGCGACGGGGCCCGCTTCACGGTGGAGTCCTTCTCCCGCTACCTGATCCACGACCCGGTCCACCACCTCTCCGACGTGACGGGCGAGCGGGTCTAGGAGCCCTGATCAGTCGCTTCCCTCACCAGCCCGCGCCCTCACCAGCCCGCGCCCTCACCAGCCGGTGGCCTCGCGCAGCATGGTGCGCCGCAGGCGCCCGGCGACGCTCGCGGTGTCGGTGCCGATGACGTCGGCGATCTCGGGCGCGGCCAGTCCGACCACGTAGTGCAGGATCGCCAGGTCGTCGTCGACGGGCCGGCGGTCCTGCTCGGTGGTGTCCACCCGGCGCAGGACGGTGGGGTCGGTCGGGTCGGCCGGGTTCGTGGACGCGCGGTGGGTGCTGTGTTCGGCGACGGTGCCGCGCAGGATCTGCCAGGCCCGCGCGGTCGGGTTGGAGCTGCCGAGCAGCTCGCGCCACTGGACGGCGATTTCGGCGAACGCCTGCTGGACGGCGGTGGCCGCGGCGGCGTGCTCGGCCAGCCACACCCGGGCATAGCTGAGGTACCGGGGGCGGTGGAGTTCGCAGAAGGCAGCGAACTCCAGCGGCACGTCCGGTGGCACCTGCGGCAGTACCTCCGGTGGCGCGCCCGGCGGTAGGCCCTCCGGTCCGTCCGATCCGGCCTCCTCGGCCGGACTGGTGGACCCCATGTGACGGTTGGTCATCTCGTCTTCTCGGCAAGGGAGATGGGTATCTGACGGTCGATCATCTGTGCTCACTCTACGGTAGGCCCCCGGTGCACTGGGTGACCAATCCGATGGAATGCCCGGAACCCGTCGCCGGCCGTCCGGTTCCGGTGGCGGTCGGAGCCGTGGAGCGGTGGGTGTGGTGGGAGCCGGGGGAGGGCCGTGGCCCGGGGGGCGACGGGGAGCGTCCTGCGGTGGTGCGGGAGGACTTGTTGCGAGCACGTCGTGGCTGGTCAGAGGCTGGTCGGAGGGCGGAGCACGGCAACGGCCGCGGTGCGGTTGATGTGCCACCGTAGGCCCTGCGGCGGCCCGCGTCCACGCCCACGGCGCGAACCCGTACCCGCACTACCGCCTGCACAACCTCTCCTGCGCCCGTGTCGGTGGTGGTCCGCACACCCACGAGCGGTGGGGGATGGGCGGTGCGCTCGTCGCGGTGACGGCGCACCGGATCGCCGGGCGGTGGATCGGGCGGTGGTCGGGACGGTCCCGCGCCTGTCGGTCGCCACGGTGCATGTCGACCACGTCCCGGTCGTCAAGTGCGGGACGTGGTACGGGATGTGACGGTCAACGAGGCGTGTGGACCTCCCCGGGGGTGACCTGCGGCGGGAGGAGCGGCACGGCCCGGTCGTCGGCCGCGGTGCTCCGCTCGACCTGCGAGGGGAACGCCTCCACGGCCCGCTTCCGGGCGAGCTCGGCGGCGGCCGAGACGGCAACCGAGGCAGCGGCCGAGCCGGCCGAGCCGGCCGAGGCGGTGGCGGCGGTCACCGCGGCCTCCTCCCGGTCGTACCGGTGCCCCGCGCCGGAGCCCTGATGCGATGCGCCCGGCTGGTGCGCGGCCCCTCCGGCGTGCGCACTGCCCGCGCGCGCCCCCGGCGCTTGCCGTCTGCGTCCGAGTGCGGCGCGGGCGGCGTGTTCCTCCGCCATCTGTCTAGCGGCCAGGTACGCCTGAACGGCCGCCATACCGTAGACCGGCTGGATGAGTTGGTGGCCCTTGAAGAAGGGTCTGGCCGGGGCGAATCCTGCGGCGACCACGAGGTCGCGGATCTCCGCTATCTCCGCCTCGCTGCGGGCGGTGAAGCGGACCTCCCAGCCCTTCTTGTACGTATGGCCCTTCTCCCCGCTGCGGCGGGCCGGGTCCGGGCGGCGGACGTATCCGGGCAGGCGGCCGAGGCGGAGCTGGGCCGCGCGGAGGCCGGCGGTCTCGTCACGTGACATGACGTAAGCCTAGGCAATCTTCGGGGTGAGATTGACGCCCGGGGAGTCCCTCGGCGTATGCCCTTGATCACGCTGGGTCAGATCCCCAGGTGGGTGATCATTTTCGATCAGATCCGACAAGCATACGAAAGACAAATCCTCCGAATGAGTGAGGGTATGAGGACTTTAGTGCAGGCTGGTCCCGGTTTCGCGACGGTTGAGTAACAGTGCGTCAGGCGGCCGGTCGCGGGCCCGGGCGGTTGGGGATGGTGTCGGCATGAGCTACCGGATTCCCTCGCCGCCGCCGTCCCTCGAGGAGTTGGCGAAGCGTCAGCAGAACGTCGTCACCGCGAGCCAGCTGCGCGCCCGGGGCGTGCCGGCCCGGGTCGTCACCGGGCACTGCCGCCGCGGCGGCCCCTGGCAGCGGCTGCTGCCGAGGGTCTACCTGCTGCAGTCCGGCGAGCCGACCCCGGAGCAGCGGATGTGGGCCGCGCTGCTGTACGCGGCGCAGAACGGCCGCGAGGAGGGCCGCCGCGCGGGCGCGGTGATCACCGGCACGGCTGCGCTGGCACTGTACGGCTTCGCCGCCGTGCCCCGCCTTCCGGCGGTGACCGGGGTGGACGTCCTGGTGCCCCGCCAGCGCCGCCTCAAGGACGTCGGCGAGGTCCGGATCCTGCGTACGGAACGGGAGTTGGAGGCCCGCTCGGTGCACGGGCTGGCCTGCGCCCCGGTGGCCCGGGCGGTGGCCGACGCGCTGCTGGAGTGGACGGCGCAGCCGGGCGGTGGCGCGGCCCCGGTGCGCGAGGTGCTGCGCGAGGCCGTGGCCAGGACCGGGGGTGCCCGCACCGAAGGCCGCTGCACGGTACGGGAGTTGGTGGGGGAGCTCGCCGACTGCGGCCTGACGGCCGAACCGCAGGTGCGCGCCGCCCTGGACGAACTCCTCGCCGCCGAACGGGACTTCGTGCGCGAGGAGCTCCGCCGGCTGGCCGACCGGTGGCAGCTGCCCGTCCCGCTCGGGGCCCCCGAGCTGCGGATGCGCGGCGGCACGTACATCGCCGTCCCCGACCTGTACTGGCCGCACCGCGGCGTCGCCGTCGAGGTGGACTCGGACCTGCGCTGCGTGAGCGAGGGCGAGGCCGCCTGGGTGCGCGGCGGCCAGCACCGGATGGAGTACCTGGGCCTCCGGGTGGTGTACGTCTCCGGCGCCCGGCTCGCCGCCGAACCGGAGGCCGTCCGCGAGGAGCTGTGCGAGGCCCACCGGGTGGGCGGGACGGACGTGGTGGAACTGCTGGTGGTCTGACCCGAGCCCGAACGCCCCGAGCCGCCCCCGAACGCCCCGACCCGAGCCCGAACGCCCCGAGCCGCCCCCGAGCCGCGCCCTACGAGCGGACGACCGGGCTGCCGACCAGCTCGACCCCGGCCTCCCGCAGCTCCTCCAGCGCCTCGGCGGTGGTCTGCGCCGACACCCCGGCGGTGAGGTCCAGCAGTACCCGGGTGCGGAACCCCGCCCGGGCGGCGTCCAGCGCGGTGGCGCGCACGCAGTGGTCGGTGGCGATGCCGACCACGTCGATCTCGTCGACCTGCCGCTCGCGCAGCCACTCCACCGGGCCGCGGTTGTTCTCGTCCAGCCCCTCGAAGCCGCTGTACGCCGCCGAGTAGGCGCCCTTGTCGAACACCGCCTCCACCGCGCCGGAGATCACCGCGGGCGCGAAGTTGGGGTGGAAGCCCACGCCCTCGGTGCCGGCCACGCAGTGCGGGGGCCAGCTGCGGACGAAGTCGGGTTCGACGGAGAAGTGGTCGCCCGGGTCGAGGTGGTGGTCGCGGGTGGCGAGGATGTGGTGGTAGCCGGGGGAGGACTCCGCGATCAGGTCGGTGATGGCGGCGGCCACCTCCGCGCCGCCGGCGACGGCCAGGCTGCCGCCCTCGCAGAAGTCGTTCTGCACGTCGACGACGATCAGTGCCCGGTGCATGGTTCGCGTCCTCGGATGTGGGAGTTCGGATGTATCGGATGTAGGAGTGGGGGAGTAGGGGAACTCTACGGCTGACTCTAGGGAGTGGCGCGCGGGGGCGGAAGGGTTGTGTCCGCCGCCCGTGCGCGCTCCCGGGTGCGCCCCGACCCCGGCGGGCCGTCAGACGAGGAGTTCGGTGGGGATGACCGCCTCGCCCTTGGAGAGCTGGGTGGCCGACAGGGGCAGGGCGGAGCGGGCGCGCACGTGGCGCTCGCGGGCGGCGGTCAGCGGCTCGCGCCCGACGGTCTCGCCGGCCTTCACCAGCGGCACCTGGATCAGGTGCGCCTCCAGGTCGGCCGGCACGGGACCGGTGCCGACGACCTCGGCCTCGGCCACGCCCTCGGCGTCGGGCCGGCGGGCGGCCCACTTGCGGCCGCCGACGCTGGTCTTGCCGCCGGCCGCGCGCTTGGCGACGGGGATCAGCGGCCCGCCGGGGCGCTCCTCGCGGGCGACGAGCTTGTAGACCATCGCGCAGGTGGGGTGCCCGCTGCCGGTGACGAGGCTGGTGCCGACGCCGTAGCCGTCCACGGGCGCGGCGGCCAGGGCGGCGATGGCGTACTCGTCGAGGTCCGAGGTGACGATGATCCGGGTCTTGGAGGCGCCGAGTTCGTCCAGCTGGCGGCGCACCCGGTGGGCGAGCAGGGTGAGGTCACCGGAGTCGATGCGCACGGCGCCCAGTTCGGGCCCGGCCACCTCGACGGCGGTGCGGACGGCCTCGCGCAGGTCGAAGGTGTCGACCAGCAGGGTGGTTCCCCTGCCCATCGAGGCGATCTGGGCGCGGAAGGCGTCCCGCTCGGTGTCGTGCACCAGGGTGAAGGCGTGCGCGGCCGTTCCGGTGGTCGGGATGCCGTGGGTGAAGCCGGCCGCGAGGTCGGAGGTGGCGGCGAACCCGGCGACGTACGCGGCGCGGGCGGCGGCCACGGCGGCCTGCTCGTGGGCCCGGCGGGCGCCCATCTCGATGACCGGACGGCCTCCGGCGGCGGCGGTCATCCGGGAGGCGGCAGCCGCGATCGCCGAGTCGAAGTTGAGGATCGACAGGATGACGGTCTCCAGGATCACCGCCTCGGCGAAGCTGCCCTCGACGGTGAGCAGCGGCGAGCCGGGGAAGTAGACCTCGCCCTCGGGGTAGCCGTGGATGTCGCCGCGGAAGCGGTAGCCGGAGAGGAAGGAGAGGGTGTCCTCGTCGACGACGCCCTGGGAGGCGAGCCAGTCCAGTTGGGCGGTGTCGAAGCGGAAGTTCTCGACCGCGTCGAGCACCCGGCCGGTGCCGGCCATGACGCCGTAGCGGCGGCCGGAGGGCAGGCGCCGGGTGAACACCTCGAAGACGGATCGGCGGTGCGCGGCTCCGCTGCGCAGGGCGGCCTGCAGCATGGTGAGCTCGTAGCGGTCGGTGAGGAGCGCGGTCGACGCGGCCGCGCGCACTGAAGTGGCGTCCATGAGGATGATGCTACTACCACTTAGCGTCAAAGTGACGATTTCTCGTGCTGTGCACCGGGGCGGAATCGCCCGGGGGTCCCCCGGATGGCAGCATGGGGCAGGAGGGGTCATGGACGGGGTAATGGACGAGAGCGCAGACGCCTGCGCGGCGAAGGAGGCCCGGCGGTGAGTGTCGCGCCCGTGGAGATCGAGCGCCCGGAGGTCGAAGGACAACCGGTGCTCGAACCGGACACGCCCTGGGTGACCATCGTGCACAACGACCCGGTCAACCTGATGAGCTACGTCCAGCACGTCTTCCAGGCTTACTTCGGCTACCCGAAGGACAAGGCCCGCAAGCTCATGATGGACGTGCACACCAAGGGCCGGGCAGTGGTCTCCAGCGGCACCCGCGAGGAGATGGAGCGGGACGTGCAGGCCATGCACGGCTACGGCCTCTGGGCCACGCTCCAGCACGACTGATCCCACCCGCATCCGCGGGAGACCGAACCCGCGGGGGACCGAGACGACGAGGACGGGCTGACCGATACAGATGGCCGCATTGTTCGAGAGCACCGGAGACGGCGGCGCCGCGCTCGCGCTGGACGAGCTGGAGGTCGCCATCCTGCGCACCTTCGAGGTGCAGATGCTGGAACTGATCGGCCCCGGCCCGGGCGGCGAGGACGGCGGCGACCCGCTGGCCGCGCTGTTCGCCGAGGGGCCGACGGAGGCGCCTGCCGATCCGGCGCTGGCCCGGCTCTTCCCCGACGCCTACGGCGACCCGGGCAAGCCGGAGGACGCCGAGAGCAGGGAGGCGTCCGGCGAGTTCCGCCGCTACACCGAGCCCGACCTGCGCACCCGCAAGCGCGAGGACGCCCTTGCCGTCGTCCACTCGCTGAACGGCTTCGGTGACGGGGGCCTGCTGAAGCTGGCGGCCCCCGAGTGCCTGCACTGGCTCGGCGCGCTGAACGACGTACGGCTCGTCCTCGGCTCCCGGCTGGAGGTCACCGAGGAGGACGAGCAGGGCCTCTACGACCTGCCGGACGGCGACGAGCGCAAGCCGCTGGTCGTGGCCTACCTCTGGTTCGGCGCGCTCCAGGAGTCGCTGCTGGAGGCGATCGCGGACTGATCCTGCCCGCCTCCGGGCACGCCCCGGTCGAATCGTCCAGTATCTGGACGGTCGGCCGGGGCTTTTCCGTTCAAAACGGGCGAAACCCTATCAGTACATGCTCAAATATCGCTCAGATGAACACCGCTGTCCGAACGCTCCGTGGTACGACTTCCCCACCCCACGAGACCCACCAGGACGGTTCCCATGGCCGAGAAGCCGTATGACCAAGTCGTCGACACCGCACCGGACGAGGAGGGGTACGAGCGGGGACTGGGCAGCCGTCAGATCCAGATGATCGCCATCGGCGGGGCGATCGGCACGGGCCTCTTCCTCGGCGCCGGCACCGCGATCTCCAAGTCCGGGCCGAGCCTGATCCTCTCCTACGCCGTCGCCGGCGTGGTCATCTTCGCGATCATGCGCGCCCTGGGCGAACTGCTCACCTACCGCCCCGTCTCCGGCAGTTTCGCCGAGTACGCCCGCGAGTTCCTCGGCCCCTTCGCCGGCTACGTCACCGGCTGGACGTACTGGCTCTTCTGGGTCGTCACCGGCATGGCCGAGACCACCGCCGCCGCCGTCTACGTCCGCTTCTGGGCCCCCGACATCCCCCAGTGGCTCAGCGCCCTGGTCTTCCTGGTCATCCTCTACGCGGCCAACCTGATCTCCGTGAAGCTGTTCGGCGAGATCGAGTTCTGGTTCTCCATGGTCAAGGTCACCGCCATCATCGGCATGATCCTCATCGGCATCGGCGTCCTGACCCTCGGCTTCAGCAAGGCCGGTGACACCGCGTCGGTCACCCACCTCTGGCAGAACGGCGGCTTCTTCCCCAAGGGCATCGGCGCCACCGTGATGACCCTGCAGATCGTCATGTTCGCCTACCTCGGCGTCGAACTCGTCGGCGTCACCGCGGGCGAGAGCGAGAACCCCCGGAAGACCCTCCCGCGCGCCATCAACACCCTGCCCTGGCGCATCGCGCTGTTCTACATCGGCGCCCTGGCCGTCATCCTCTCCCTCGTCCCGTGGACCGAATTCCAGCCCGGCGTCAGCCCGTTCGTCGCCGCCTTCGGCAAGATCGGCATCCCCGCGGCCGCCGGCATCATCAACTTCGTCGTGCTCACCGCGGCCCTGTCCTCCTGCAACTCCGGCATGTACTCCACCGGCCGCATGCTGCGTGACCTCGCCCTGCGCGGACAGGCCCCCGGCCGGCTCACCGCGCTCAACACCCGCCGCACCCCGGCGTTCGCGATCACCGTCTCCTGCCTGCTGATGGGTGCCGGCGTGATCCTCAACCGCCTCGTCCCGGAGCGGGCGTTCGAGTACATCACCTCCGTCGCCACCGTCTGCGGCATCTGGACCTGGGCGATGATCCTCGTCTCCCAGATCCGCTACCGGAAGGCGTGGAAGGGCGGCCACCTGCCGCCGCCCACCTTCAAGGCCCCCGGCGGCACCTGGACCAGCTGGGCCGCCCTCGCCTTCCTCGCGATGGTCGTGGTCCTCATCGCCCTCGACAAGGACAACCGCATCTCCCTGTACGTCTTCCCCTGCTGGGCGCTGCTCCTCGTCGTCGGCTACCAGGTGCTCAAGCGCCGCAACCCGCAGGCCGTCCACGGCCTCGCCCACGACCACCTGCACGCCCGCGACGGAAACGTGGACACCCACTGACCGAGGCTCGGACGCCCCGGCGAAGGCGCGCCGGGGCGTGTCTATCCTGACCACATGCTGACCATCACCCGAGAACTCCGCGACCGGATCGTGGCCCACGCCCGCGCCGACCACCCGGACGAAGCCTGCGGCGTGGTCGCCGGACCGGCCGGCAGCGACCGGCCCGAGCGGTTCATCCCGATGCTCAACGCCGCCCGCTCGCCCACCTTCTACGAGTTCGACTCGGGCGACCTGTTCAAGCTGCACCGCGAGATGGACGACCGCGACGAGGAGTTCGTGATCGTCTACCACTCGCACACCGCCACCGAGGCGTACCCCTCCCGCACCGACGTGAGCTACGCCTCCGAGCCCCAGGCCCACTACGTCCTCGTCTCCACCGCCGAAGGCCACGGCGAGGACGATCCGTACCAGTTCCGCTCGTTCCGCATCCTGGACGGCGAGATCACAGAGGAAGACGTCCAGGTCGTCGAGGCTTACCCGGCCTGACCAGCACCCACCTGGACGCGGCCCGCCGACCCCGTGCGAGCGGTCGGCGGGCCCGTGTCGTCTCACCCCTGGGAACGGGAACATCCGCACCATGAGACGGGCATGTCCCCGCGGGCCCGGGAATCTATACGATGAGCCCATGCGTTCCGTCGATGTGAGCAACCAGGCCCCGGGCACCCGCCTCGTGGCGCGCCTGCACATCGACCTGTGCCGGCACGCCGGCGCGATCTGTCCCGGCACGCCCGCGCGCTCGCGCCGATAGCCGACCCCCCCACCCGGGCCCCGCCACCACCGAGGCGTCGAGCCCGGGGCACCGCCCTGCCGCGCCCGCTGCGGCCCACCCACCCCACACGACTCGCACAGGAGCGCACCCATGGCCATCGAGGTCCGCATCCCGACCATCCTCCGCACCTACACCGACGGCGCGAAGGCCGTCGAGGGCAACGGCACCAACCTCGGCGAACTCTTCACCGACCTCGACGCCCGCCACCCGGGCATCGCCGCCCGCCTCCTCGAGGGCGGCGAGCTGCGCCGCTTCGTGAACGTCTACCTCAACGACGAGGACGTGCGCTTCCTGGAGGGCATCTCCACCGCCCTCGCCGACGGCGACAGCGTCACCATCCTGCCCGCCGTCGCCGGCGGCGCCCGCTGATCTCCGGCTCCCCCCGCCGACACGGCGGGGGGAGCCAACCTCGTGCACCCTCGACGCCGTGGCCGGAGGCCCCCTTGCGTTACGACAGTCCGCTCGAAGCGGTCGGCAACACCCCGCTGGTGCGCCTGCCCCGGCTGTCCGCCGCCGTACCCGGCAACACCGAGGGCCTGGTGAACCTCTGGGCCAAGCTGGAGGACCGCAACCCCACCGGCTCCGTCAAGGACCGCCCCGCGCTGCACATGATCGAGC
This sequence comes from Streptomyces sp. NRRL WC-3742, assembly GCF_000720635.1. Classification (GTDB taxonomy): domain Bacteria; phylum Actinomycetota; class Actinomycetes; order Streptomycetales; family Streptomycetaceae; genus Kitasatospora. The sequence continues at coordinate 66,171 of NZ_JOCF01000026.1, forward strand.
GCGCCGAGGCCGACGGCCGGCTCACCCCCGGCTGCACCATCCTCGAGCCCACCAGCGGCAACACCGGCATCTCCCTCGCCACGGCCGCCAAGCTCAAGGGCTACCGCATGGTCTGCGTGATGCCCGAGAACACCAGCGAGGAACGGCGCGAACTCCTGCGCATGTGGGGCGCCGAGATCATCTCCTCCCCGGCCGCAGGCGGCTCCAACACCGCCGTGCGCATCGCCAAGGAGACCGCCGCCGAGCACCCCGACTGGGTCATGCTCTACCAGTACGGCAACCCCGACAACGCCGGCGCCCACTACGCCGGCACCGGCCCCGAGATCCTCGCCGACCTGCCGACCGTCACCCACTTCGTCGCGGGCCTCGGCACCACCGGCACCCTCATGGGCGTCGGCCGCTACCTGCGCGAGAAGGTCCCCGGCGTGAGGATCGTCGCCGCCGAACCGCGCTACGACGACCTGGTCTACGGGCTGCGCAACCTCGACGAGGGCTTCGTCCCCGAGCTGTACGACGCCGAGGTCCTCACCACCCGCTTCTCCGTCGGCTCCGCCGACGCCGTCCGCCGCACCCGCGAACTCCTCCAGCAGGAGGGCATCTTCGCGGGCGTCTCCACCGGCGCCATCCTGCACGCCGCCATCGGCGTCGGCCGCAAGGCCGCGGCGGCGGGGGAGCGCGCCGACATCGTCTTCGTCGTCGCGGACGGCGGCTGGAAGTACCTGTCCACCGGCATCTACACCGCCGAGACCGACGAGGCCGCCGTCGAGGCGCTCCAGGGCCAGCTCTGGGCCTAGCTCCGGCCCCTAGCTCCGGCCCTGGACCTCGCGTTGGACGCGGGCCCAGACCTGCCCGTCCACCGTGCCCGTACGGCGGCGGAAGTCCCGCAGCGGCACCTCGCGCAGCTCGTCCGTCTCCAGCCAGCTCGCCCGCCCCTGGCGGTCGCCCGTCGAACCGGGCGGCAGCGCCAGCACCCCGGGGCGGGCGTGCTGCTTGCTGGTGATCTTCGCGACCGTCGCCGTCCGGCCGTTCACCCGCAGCACCAGGCAGGGGCGGTCCTTCGCGCCCGGGCCGTCCTCGAACGGCACCTGCGCCCACCAGATCTCCTGCGGACGCGGGCCCGTCGTCCGCGGCCCGGCCGCGCGCGGAGCGGCGGACGTCCGCGGTGCGGCAGCCGTACGGGAACGCCGTACCAGTGCCCCCGCGACGGCCGCGACCACGGCCACGCCCACCACCGCCAGGACCAGCAGGACACCGCTCAGACCACTCATGCCACTCATTCCGCGAACCGTACCGGCCCGGCGGCGGGCGCGACCACCGTGACCGGAGTGACCGGTGGCCATTTGTCCGCACGGTGCTCCCGGTTCGTCACGGATCTGCCACGGCGCCCGTTCTGCCGTGAACACCACAGAACGCCCGGAAAAGCTGCCTCACGACACCCGCCCCGCCCCCGGAGGTGCCCGTGAGGAACGACCTGTGGTCCTACGGCGAGATCGCCCGCCACATCAACGTCCAGCCCGAGACCGTCCGCAACTACCGCCGCCACGGCCTGCTGCCCGACCCGGACGTCATCGACGGCAGCGGCCACCCCCGCTGGTACCCGGACACCATCCGCGCCTGGGCCCGCAACCGCCCCCGCAGTCGCTGATCACCGCCGCTCCGCGCGCGGCCCCACCCTTCTGGTGATTCCAGCCACAGCCCGGCACGGGGACGGGGGCAAAGTGCCCCGCCGCCCTTACCCTCGACACACCAAAGCAGTGCTACCGGCCGGTCCACCCGGCCCGGCCTGCCGTTTTCCAGCAGCAGCCAGGACGTGTCGGGGCGGAGGGGCTCGGATGAAACTGACCGTGGTGGGGTGTTCGGGGAGCTTCCCGTCCGCCGACTCCCCCTGCTCCAGCTACCTCGTCGAGGCGGACGGCTACCGCATCGTCCTCGACCTCGGCAACGGAGCCCTCGGCGCGCTGCAGAAGTACACGGGCCTGTACGACGTCGACGCCGTGCTCCTCAGCCACCTGCACGCCGACCACTGCGTCGACCTGTGCGCCTACTGGGTCGCCCGCAACTACCGCGCCGAAGGCTGCCCCGAACTCCTGCCCGTCTACGGCCCCCCCGGCACCGCCGAACGCCTCGCCCGCGCCTACGACATGCCGGAGAACCCGGGGATGAAGGAGGTCTTCGAGTTCCGCACCCTCACCCCCGGCACCTTCCGCCTCGGCCCGTTCCGCGTCGACGTCGCCCGCGTCAACCACCCCGTCGACGCCTTCGCCTTCCGCGTCGAGCACGACGGCCGCTCCCTCGTCTACTCCGGCGACACCGGCGAGAGCGCCGAACTCGTCGAACTCGCCCGCGACACCGACCTGTTCCTCTGCGAAGCCGCCTACATCGACGGCCGCGACACCTACCGGGCCGTCCACCTCAACGGCCGCGAGGCCGGCGAACACGCCACCGCCGCCGGCGCCCGCCGGCTCGTCCTCACCCACATCCCCCCGTGGACGGACGCCGAGCACAACCGCCGCGACGCCGCGGCCGCCTACGACGGACCGGTCGACCTCGCCGCGCCCGGCGCGGTGTACGAGATCTGAATCGGCCCAGGTCGGACGGGGTTTCGAAGATCCCCGAAAAAACCTCGGAACCCACCTGCAACCCCCGGGGCACCCGCACGTCCTAGTGGATGAGAGGCGGGAACACCGCCGCACCGGCCGGCCCATCGGGCACGGCCGCGACACACACCCATCGACCAGGCTTGCTTCGTGCTGCCCGGATGCGGCTCGGCCGTGCCGGAACGCAGAATCCAGGGGGGATTCCCATGCGTACGACCAACCGCGCCCTGCGCCAGGCCCGCCGCCTCGTTCCGGCGGTCGCGCTCACCTCCGCACTGCTCGCCGGAGGCGCCGTGCTCGCCACCCCGGCCTCCGCCGAGTCCGGACCGCTCAGCCTCACCGTCCACGCCCCGAACGAGATCGGCTTCGCGGGCGGGCCCGTCGAGTTCACCGAGACCGTCGGCAACCGGTGGGACCGGGACCTCGCCGTCACGCTCGAACTCTCGATCGACACCGCCACCGGCACCCCGCCGCACGCCCTGAGCCTCGACTACGTCAACGCGCGGGGCGCCTGGGAGAGCGTGCCGCTGACCGTCCGCACCGAGGCGGACCGGACGGTGAGCAGCGGCGTCACCGGTGCGATCCTCGTCCCCCGGGGAGGGAAGGAAATCCGGCTGCGCATCGGCGCCCCCATGGGCGAGCCGCACAACGGCGCCACCAACGGCGGTGTCGGCCCCACCATCAGCCTCCGGAGCACCGCCAAGGGCCCGCAGGACGCACCGGCCGAGACGCTTCCCGACACCCGTACGATCGTGGTCGGCTCGATCTCCAACTCGATGGTCGGGGTGCCCGTGACGGCGGTCGCCGGCGGTGCGCCGATCGAGTTCGAGGTGCAGCTCACGAACCCGACCCCGTCCGCCTACACCGACCTCGGCAACGTGCTGTTCGCCGACCGGCACGCCAAGGTCGAGGTCCGGGGCACGGACGGCACCTGGTCCGTGCTCGCGCCGGTCGTCGGCATCCCGGACGACCCGGCGGGCTTCTACGTCGAGGGCCGCGACTCCTCCGCCGCTCCCGGGAGCTACGGCGTCAAGCGGGTCCGGGTGACCTTCCCCGCCGACATGCCGCTCGGCAGGACCTCGCTGAACCCCTGTGTGTTCGTCAACGAGGGCCCGGACATGCCGTTCCGGGGCACCACCATGTGCTCGGCCGGTGCGTCCGTGCAGGTCCTCGCCCCCTCGGCGCCCGCGCCGAGCGCGCCGACCACCGTGCCGGACCCAGCGTCCACCCCGGCCGACCAGGGCGCCGCCCCCGCGCCGAGGACGGGCGGCGCCCCGGCTCCGGCCCGGTCGCTCACCGACGTCGCGCCGGTGGCCGCGGCCGCCGCCGCGCCCCAGGAGGAGAAGCCCCTGATCGCGGCGGACGGCGGCGTGACCCCGTGGTCGGAGCACCCGGCGGAGGCGGGCGGGAGCCTCGCCGCCACCGGGGCCGACACCGGCTGGGACCGTCCGGCCGCGGGCATCGCGGCCCTGCTGCTCGGCGGCGGCGCCGGGGTGCTCGCCCTGGTCCGGCGCCGCCGCGCGACGCGCTGACGCCGACAGGCCCTACCGGCGCCCCGGGACGGGGAGGCCCAGGTGGTCGCGCAGGGTGGAGCCGGTGTACTCGGTGCGGAAGACGCCGCGCTCCTGGAGGAGGGGCACGACGCGGTCGACGAACTCGTCCAGCCCGCCGGGGGTGATGTGGGGGACGAGGATGAAGCCGTCCGAGGCGTCGTTCTGCACGAAGTGGTTGATCCGCTCGGCGACGGTGGCGGGGGAGCCGACGAAGGACTGTCGGCCGGTCAGCTCGATGACGAGTTCACGGCTGGTCAGCTTCTTCTCCGCCGCCACGGCCCGCCAGCGCTCGGCGGTGGCCACCGGGTCGGCGTGGCGGACGCGGCCCTGGATCAGGGCGCTGTCCGGGTCGGGGTCGAAGGCGGGCAGCGGCCCGTCCGGGTCGTGGTCGGAGAGGTCGACGCCCCAGACCTGCTCGAGGAAGTTGATCGCGGTCTGCGGGCTGACCTGGGCGCGGCGGACCTCGGCGGCGATCTCGGCGGCGTCGGCGTCGGTGTCGCCGAGGACGAAGGTGGCCCCGGGCAGGATCTTCAGTTCGTCCGGCTTGCGCCCGTACGCGGCGAGGCGGCGCTTGACGTCCGTGTGGAACGCCTGGCCCTCGGCGAGGGTGGAGTGCCGGCTGAAGATCACATCGGCGTGGGCGGCGGCGAACTCCCGGCCCTCGTCGGAGTCCCCGGCCTGGATGACCACCGGGTGGCCCTGCGGCGGGCGGGGCAGGGAGAGCCGGCCCTCGACCTCGAACTGCGGGCCGCTGTGACGGGCGCCGTCCTCGTCGGCGTCCCAGAACTCCCTTGCCAGCTCGACGAATTCGGCGGCGCGGGTGTAGCGGTCGGCGCGGTCGAGGTAGCCGCCGCGGCGGAAGTTCTCCCCGGTGAACGCGTCGGAGGAGGTGACCACGTTCCAGGCCGCGCGACCGCCGGAGAGGTGGTCCAGGGTGGCGAAGCGGCGGGCGAGTTCGTACGGCTCGTTGAAGGTCGCGTTGACGGTGGCGGCCAGGCCCAGCCGCTCGGTGACGGCGGCGAGCGCGTTCAGCACGGTGATCGACTCGGGGCGGCCGACCACGTCCAGGTCGTGGATGCGGCCGTTGGTCTCGCGCAGCCGCAGGCCCTCGGCGAGGAAGAAGAAGTCGAACTTTCCGCGTTCGGCGGTCTGCGCGAGGTGGCGGAAGGAGTCGAACTCGATGTGGCTTCCGGCGGCCGGGTCGCTCCACACCGTGGTGTTGTTGACGCCGGGGAAGTGCGCGGCCAGGTGGATCTGCTTGAGCGGACGGTCCGTCATCGGGTCACCTCGGCGAGGGCGGTGGGGGCGGTGGTGCCAGTGGCAGTGGTGGCAGTGGTGGCGGTGTAGCGGCTGGCCGGGCGGGCCAGGCCGAGGCGGTCGCGCAGGGTGCGGCCCGGCTGGTCGGCGCGCAGCAGCCCGGCCTCGCGCAGGGTGGGGGCGAGGTGTTCGGCGAAGGCCGTCAGGTCGCGTTCCGGCTCCTCGGGTACCAGGTGGTAGCCGTCCACGCCGGTGCCGGTGGCGGTGAGTTCGGCGAGCAGCCGGTCCTCGGCGGCGCGGTAGGGGAGCGGGGCGGCGATCCGGGCGAGGATGCGCAGGTTCTCGCCGGAGCGCAGCCGCAGTTCGGTGGCGGCGGTGAGGCGGGCGGCGCGGTCGGGGGCGTCGAGCAGGACGACGTCTGCGTGCCGGATGGCGGTGGCCACCCGGGCGCGGCCGCCCGCGGTGGCGTCCGGGGCGAGGTCGGCGGCGGCCACGGGGACGACCACGACCGGGCGGCCCTGCGGCGGGCGCGGGGTGATGGAGGGGCCTCGGACGGAGAAGCGCGGGCCCTCGAAGTCGATGTAGTGGAGCTTGTCGCGGTCGATGAACCGGCCGGTGGCGGCGTCGCGGATCTCCGCGTCGTCCTCCCAGCTGTCCCAGAGCCGGGCGGCGACCTCGGCGGCGTCCGCAGCCTCCTGCCACAGTTCGTCGACGGGGGCGACCGGGCGGCGGCCGAACGCCTTGGCCTCGGCCTCGGTGCTGGAGACGCCGACCAGCCAGCCGGCCCGGCCCTCGCTGACCCAGTCCAGGGTGTTGACGGAGATCGAGGTGTGGAAGGGCTCGGTGTGGGTGGTGGTGACGGTGGGCACCAGGCCGACCCGGCTGGTCAGCGGGGCGATCCGGGAGAACGTGGCAAGCGCGTCGGGGCGGCGCGGCTCGGCGGCGAAGGAGTCGTCCAGGGTGACGAAGTCCAGGCCGGCGCCCTCGGCGAGGCGGGCGAGGCGGGCGTAGTGCCCGGCCTCGAAGTGGCCGGGGCTGTCGATGGCGGCGGAGAGGTGCAGCGGACGGGGCATGCTGAGCCTGACTTTCCTCGTGCGGACGCACGCCGGCGGCCGTCCCGTACGTACGGGCACGGGGGTGCGGCGGGTGCGTGAAGACACGCCCTGAGGCGGGCGGGGAGGACTGCCGGCGCCGGGCGGGACTCAGCCGGGCGGCGGCGGGGGAAGGGGTCGGCTCAGCCGCGACACGCCGCGGACCACACGCGACCGAAGTCGATGTGGCTGCGGGTCACCAGCGGGCACGAGGGGTACACGCGTTCAGTTGACCAGGGCTTCCGCGGATTCGTCAACCGTGTTCCGGGGTGCCCGGGAACGCCGAAGGCCCCGCCGGGCCGCCGGGTGAGCGGCGGCGGGGCGGGGCCTTCGGGGAGGGAGGGGGAGTTACGCCTTGGTGACGTCCTCGACCTCGTCGTCGTCCTCGCGACCGGGGGTCTTGAGGTTGAACTTGGTGATCGCGAAGCGGAAGAGGAAGTAGTACAGCGCGGCGAAGACCAGGCCGATCGGGATGATCATCCACGGGTCGGTGGCCTTGTTCCAGGCGAGCGCGTAGTCAATCAGGCCACCGGAGAAGGTGAAGCCGTCGTGCACGCCGAGGGCCCAGGTGACGGCCATCGAGACCGCGGTGAGCAGCGCGTGGATGACGTACAGGACCGGGGCGATGAAGACGAAGGCGAACTCGATCGGCTCGGTGACACCGGTCACGAAGGAGGTCAGGGCCAGCGACACCATCATGCCGGTGATGGCCTTGCGGCGGTGCGGCTTGGCGGCGTGGGCGATGGCCAGCGCGGCGGCGGGCAGCGCGAACATCATGATCGGGTAGAAGCCCGACATGAACTGTCCGGCGGTCGGGTCGCCGGCGAAGAAGCGGTTCAGGTCGCCGTGGACGACGGTGCCGTCCGGCTTGGTGAAGTCACCGGTCTGGAACCAGGCGAAGGAGTTCACGAACTGGTGCATGCCGACCGGCAGCAGACCGCGGTTGACCAGGCCGAAGGCGCCCGCACCGAACGCGCCGGCACCGATCAGGGTGTCGTTCAGGCTCTTGATGGCGTCGCCGACCGGGCCCCAGGTCAGGGCGAAGAGGACGCCGACGCCGGTGCCGACGAAGGCCATCATGATCGGCACGAGACGGCGGCCGTTGAAGAAGCCCAGCCAGTCGACCAGCTTGGTGCGGTGGTACTTCTGCCACAGCACCGCGGCCAGAAGACCGATCACGATGCCGCCGAGCACGCCCGGGTCCTGGTAGACCGGCTTGACCCACTTGGCGCCGTCGACGTGGCCCTCGGTGATCGGGAACGCGGTCAGCACGTTCTTGTACACCAGGAAGCCGACCAGCGCGGCGAGCGCGGTCGAGCCGTCCGCCTTCTTCGCGAAGCCGATCGCGATGCCCACCGCGAAGAGCATCGGCAGGTTGTCGAAGACGGCGCCACCGGCGGTCGCGAAGACCGAGGCGACCTTGTCCCAGCCGAGGCCGTCCTTGCCGAACACGTCGTCCTGGCCGAGCCGCAGCAGAAGGCCGGCAGCGGGGAGCACGGCGATGGGCAGCTGGAGGCTGCGGCCGATCTTCTGCAGACCCTGGAGGAGGTTCTGGCCGAACTGCTTGGCGGGGCTTGGCGAGGCCGGAGCCGTGGCGGGCGCCGGTGCCTGCGCAGACTGACTCATGGGGGTGGGTTCCTTACGGCAGGGCGGGTCGGTCGGGGGATTGGGCACAGGGGGGCCGAACCGCGAACTGGTCTACACCACACGTGGTGTAGACCAGTTTTGTAGCACGGGCGGAGAAGAGGTGGAACCCCGGAAACCGCTGCTTCCGGGAAGCGCTATGAAATCGAAACCTACCCGGGGAACGACGATCTTGATAATCCTGGGGCTCCGGGATTTTGGCTATTTGCGCAACAAAAGAGCCCGCCCCCGCCGGACGGCGGGGGCGGGCCCAGCCCTGGTCGGGAGCGGCGGTGGGCCCGGGAGGGGGCGGGCTTCGCGAGTGGGTCGTACGGAGTCGGGGGAATCGCGGGAATAACGATCCGGACGTTCCCGAATGTGACCTGGATATCGGTGCGTCGAATATCACTCAGGGGCATTAGGTCCTATTCGAAAAATGACCAAGGCCCCCGGATCGAAGGGTCCAGGGGCCTTGGGGGGACTGCACTGGCAGGGCTCACGCCTTGGTGACGTCCTCGACCTCGCTCTCGTCCTCGCGGCCCGGGGTTTTCAGGTCGAATTTGACGATGATGAACCGGAAGAGCGCGTAGTACACCGCCGCGAAGCAGAGCCCGATGATGATGATCAGCCACGGTTTGGTCGCCAGGCTCCAGTTGATCCCGTAGTCGATCAGGCCCGCCGAGAAGCTGAACCCGTCGTGCACCCCGAGCCCCCATGTCACCGCCATCGAGGCGCCGGTCAGCAGCGCGTGCACCCCGAACAGGGCCGGGGCGATGTAGGCGAAGGAGTACTCGATCGGCTCGGTCACGCCCGTGACGAAGGAGGTCAGGCCGACGGAGAGCATCAGGCCGTAGATCTCCTTGCGGCGGTGCGGCTTGGCCGCGTGCGCGATGGCGAGCGCCGCCGCCGGCAGGGCGAACATCATGATCGGGAAGAAGCCGGACTGGAACTGGCCCGCGGTCGGGTCGTGCGCCAGGAAGCGCGGGATGTCGCCGTGCACGATCGAGCCGTCCGGCTTGGTGAACTCGCCGAACTGGAACCACACGAAGGTGTTCAGCAGCTGGTGCATGCCGATCAGCAGCAGCGCGCGGTTGAACAGGCCGAAGATGCCGGCGCCGCCCGCGCCCAGGTCGGCGAGGTTCTGCGAGAAGTCGTTGAGGCCCCGGCCGATCGGCGGCCAGACCCACAGGGCCAGGCAGGCGGTCAGCATGCCGACCAGGGCGGTGATCATCGGCACCAGGCGGCGGCCGTTGAAGAAGCCCAGCCAGTCGACCAGCTTGGTGCGGTGGAAGCGCACCCACAGCCAGGCCGACATCAGGCCGATCAGGATGCCGCCGAGCACCCCCGGGTTCTGGTACGCCGCGTTGGCCGACTTCGCCGAGGAGTAGTCCACGCACTGGTCGCTGACCAGCACCGTCGGCGCCTTGCAGTGCTCGGGGAAGGCGTGCAGGACCCTGTAGTAGACGAGGAAGCCGACTACGGCCGCCAGCGCCGTCGAACCGTCCGCCTTCTTGGCCATGCCGATCGCCACACCGATGCAGAACAGCATCGGCAGGCCCAGGGTGGAGTCCAGCAGGGCGCCGCCGGCCGCGGCGAAGACCTTGGCGACCTTGGTCCACCCGAGCCCGTCCGCACCGAAGACGTCGGGCTGGCCGAGTCGGTTGAGGATGCCGGCCGCGGGCAGCACCGCCACCGGCAGCTGGAGCGAGCGGCCCATCTTCTGGAGCCCGCCGTAGAAGGTGTGCCACCACACGGCCTGCGGGGCTGTGGCGCCTGCCGAACTCATCCTTCGCCCTCCGAGAGCAGTTGCCGGGCCGCAGGCCCCTGCGGGACCCTCGGGCGGGGCAGGAACACCCGGGGTCCTTTCTGCGTTCATCGGAGTACACATATATTGGTGTAGACCACTTTGGGACGCAGGCCGCACTCCGGGACGCGAGCCCCGCTGATCGTCATCCTCGGGCGGCGGTCCGGAGCCCGCCCGCCGGAATGGGCCGAAAGTGGACTAACGTGGCGGAACGGACCGCCGCAGGCGATGCTGGTCGCGCTGCCCGACAGCACGACCACCGCTGACCCTGCGTCAGTACCGGCCGACCCCCCTCGCCACCCCCCCGGACGAGGACCACCCCAGCACAGCGCAGGACGGCACCCGGCAGAGCCGCCGGCGGGCCGAGACAGAGGGAGAGAACAGATGGCCAGCAAGGCTGAGAAGATCGTCGCCGGTCTGGGCGGCATCGACAACATCGAAGAGGTCGAAGGCTGCATCACCCGCCTGCGCACCGAGGTCAAGGACGCCTCCCTCGTCGACGAGGCCGCCCTCAAGGCCGCCGGCGCCCACGGCGTCGTCAAGATGGGCACCGCGATCCAGGTCGTCATCGGCACCGACGCCGACCCGATCGCCGCCGACATCGAGGACATGATGTGAGCTGAGCCACCCAGGCTCGAATCACCCCGGCCCGCCGCCCCGCCCAGGGAGACGGCGGGCCGGGGCACATCCGCACAGGCACGACGGAGCCACCCCCGGAAACGGCTACGCTCGGTGGCTATGTCACGCATCGACGGCCGCACCCCCGAACAGCTCCGCCCCATCACCATCGAACGGGGCTGGAGCAAGCACGCCGAAGGCTCCGTCCTCATCTCCTACGGCGACACCAAGGTGCTGTGCACCGCCAGCGTCACCGAAGGCGTCCCCCGCTGGCGCAAGGGCAGCGGCGAAGGCTGGGTCACCGCCGAGTACTCCATGCTCCCCCGCGCCACCAACACCCGCGGCGACCGCGAATCCGTCAAGGGCCGCATCGGCGGACGCACCCACGAGATCAGCCGCCTCATCGGCCGCTCCCTGCGCGCCGTCATCGACCACCGCGCCCTCGCCGAGAACACCATCGTCCTCGACTGCGACGTCCTCCAGGCCGACGGCGGCACCCGCACCGCCGCCATCACCGGCGCCTACGTCGCCCTCGTCGACGCCGTCGCCTGGGCCCGCGACCGCAAGCTCCTGCGCGCCAAGGGCCAGCCCGTCACCGGCGGCGTCAGCGCCGTCAGCGTCGGCATCATCGACGGCACCCCCATGCTCGACCTCCGCTACGAGGAGGACGTGCGCGCCGAGACCGACATGAACATCGTCTGCACCTCCGACGGCCGCTTCGTCGAGGTCCAGGGCACCGCCGAAGGCGCACCCTTCGACCGCGCCCTCCTCGACCGCCTCCTCGACCTCGGCACCCTCGGCTGCGCCGAACTCGACGACATCCAGCGCAAGGCGCTCGAAACGCTCTAGAGCACCACCGCTGTACAGGTCGGGCCCCGGAGTCGTACCGTTCCCGCAGCGACCCCCCGCTGCGGGAACCGCGCACCCCCCGGCGCGCGTCCCACCCCACGGAACCCGCGCCCCCCAGGAGGACCGGATGCCGTCGTCGAGCATCGCCCGCCCCGCCGCCCTCGCCGTGGCCGGACTGATCATCATCCTCCCGCTCAGCATGGTCAGTTGCTCCGCCGCCCAGAAGGCGCTCGACTGCGGGAACACCGCCGTGAAGATCACCGGCGACCTCGCCGACGTCACCAAGGCGTACGACAACGCGAGCAACGACTCGACCGCCGCGGGCAAGGCCCTGCAGAAGCTGAGGAACGACCTCGACCAGGTCGGGAAGAACTCCAAGAACACCGACGTCGCCAAGGCCGTCACCGACCTGCAGAAGCAGGCCGACAAGGTCCAGCAGGCCGTCGACCGCAAGGAGACCCCCGACCTCAAGCCGCTCGGCGACGCGGCCGCCAACCTCACCTCCGTCTGCGGCGGCTGACCACCTGGATAGGGTGAACGGCATGTCCACCCGATTGATCCTCGCCACCCGTAACCAGCACAAGGTCGCCGAACTCCGCGCCATCCTCGGCGAGGCCGGCCTGGACGTCGAACTCGTCGGCGCCGACGCCTACCCCGAGATCCCGGACGTCCCCGAGACCGGCGTCACCTTCGCCGAGAACGCCCTCCTCAAGGCCCACGCCCTCGCGCGCGCCACGGGCCTGCCCGCCGTCGCCGACGACTCCGGCCTCTGCGTGGACGTCCTCAACGGCGCCCCCGGCATCTTCTCCGCCCGCTGGGCCGGAAAGCACGGCGACGACCTCGCCAACCTGGACCTCCTGCTCGCCCAGCTCTCCGACATCGCCGAACCCCACCGCGGCGCCCACTTCTTCTGCGCCGCCGCCCTCGCCCTCCCCGACGGCACCGAACGCGTCGTCGAAGGCCGCCTCCTCGGCACCCTGCGCACCGCCCCCGCCGGCACCCACGGCTTCGGCTACGACCCGATCCTCCAGCCCCTCGGCGAAACCCGCACCTGCGCGGAGATGACGGCGGAGGAGAAGAACGCCATCAGCCACCGCGGCCAGGCGTTCCGCGCCCTCGCCCCGGTGGTGAAGGACCTCCTCGGCTGACATCCCGCCAGAAACGAGGACGGCCCGTCTCCCTTCGATTCGAAGGGAGACGGGCCACTTCACTCGGTACGCCCGGTGGGATTCGAACCCACAACAACGCGCTCCTAAGGCGCGCCCCTCTTCCGTTGGGGCACGGGCGCACATCAGGTTCAGCCTACCGGCTGTGGGGGGCGAATGCGGCTCGATTCTTGTTCCGGCCGCAGTACGTATCAGTGATGGAGTGGCAGTTGGGGCAGAGCGGAGGGAGGTGGCGGACGACCCCGGCCACGCTGTGGGAGGCCGCGACGGCTTCCTGGAGCACCTCCCGGGTGTAGATGCTTCCGGTCGGGCGGAAGTGTGAAGTGTCGATTCCGTACTGGGTGATCTTTCGGCGCAGGTACGTGCGCTTGTCGTGAGTGGGCTCGCGGCCGAGTGCGGTGAGCATCTCGTCCAGCGAGGTTGCGGCGGCTGCGGCTTGGGCCAGCAGGGCGCGGGTGTACTCGACCGGCATGGTCGGTCCGTTGTTCGGGCTGATGGAAGCCCCTTCATCCGGGTGGGTAACGATCGGTGGGGCGGTTGGTTGCGGGTGGCGGGGTTTCGGCCAGGAGGTGACCGGTTGTCGTCGGTGGGGTGACCGGGGGGTTTGGGGAAATGATTGCCAAATGGTCCAGACCTATTGACCTGTGTGGTTCAGACCACATAGCTTCGGCGCCAATTGCAATCCCCCACGTGCGTGCTCCCCCACAGGCACGTGCCGACACTCTCTCCTGGAGGACCGAGTGTTGATCCGAAACACTGCGCAGCGGCGTCCCACCGCCGTTGGGCGTAGGGCTGGTGTGCTGTCGTTGGCGGCGGCGAGTGTGGCCGGGCTGGTGATGGCGACGCTGGGTGCGGTGCCGTCGCAGGCTTCGGCGGCCGTCGACAATGCTTCCTGTCGGCCGGACGGGCTGTACCAGACGCCCGGGGTGGACGTTCCGTACTGCTCGGTGTACGACACGAGCGGGCGCGAGAAGATGGGTGCGGACCACCAGCGGCGCATCATCGGGTACTTCACGGGTTGGCGCACCGGGAAGAAGGGCGACCAGCCGTACCTGGTGAGTGACATCCCCTGGGACAAGGTGACGCACCTGAACTACGCGTTCGGGCACGTCGGCGGCGACAACAAGCTGTCGGTCGGTACGGACGGGCCGACGAACGAGGCGACCGGGATCTCGTTCCCGGGGGTGCCCGGTGCGGAGTTGGACCCGTCGCTGCCGTACAAGGGCCACTTCAACCTGTTGACGAAGTACAAGAAGCAGTACCCGAACGTCAAGACGATGATCTCGGTGGGTGGTTGGACCGAGACCGGCGGGTACTTCGGTGACGACGGCAACCGGGTGAACACCGGCGGGTTCTACTCGATGACCGTCACCCCGGACGGCAGCGTGAACCAGGCGGGCATCGACACCTTCGCCGCGTCCTCGGTGGACTTCGTCCGCAAGTACGGGTTCAACGGCGTGGACGTCGACTACGAGTACCCGACGTCGATGAAGGACGCCGGCAACCCGCTGGACTGGCAGTTGGCGAACGGCAAGCGCGGTTCGCTGGCCAAGGGCTACGCGGCGCTGATGAAGACGCTGCGGGAGAGCCTGGACAAGGCGGGTGCGGCGGACGGCAGGCACTACCTGCTGTCGGTGGCGGCCCCGTCGTCCGGGTACCTGCTGCGCGGTATGGAGACGTTCCAGGTGGCGCAGTACCTGGACTACGTGAACATCATGTCGTACGACCTGCACGGCGCCTGGAACAAGTACGTCGGCCCGAACGCCTCGCTGTTCGACGACGGCAAGGACGGCGAGCTGGCGGCCGCGAACGTGTACGGCACCGGGCAGTACGGCGGCATCGGCTACCTGAACGCGGACTGGTCGTACCACTACTTCCGCGGCGCGATGCCGGGCGGCCGGATCAACGTCGGACTGCCGTACTACACGCGCGGGTTCAAGAACGTGCAGGGCGGGACGAACGGTCTCTGGGGCACGGCCTCGGCGACGACCTGCCCGGCGGGTTCGGGGCTGACGGCGTGCGGTGACGGCGCGGTGGGCATCGACAACATCTGGAACGACAAGGACGACGCGGGCAAGGAGTCCCCGGCCGGGTCGAACCCGATGTGGCACGCGAAGAACCTGGAGAAGGGCATCGTGCCCGACTACCTGGCGAAGTACGGCGTGACGGACACGGCGCTGCAGGGCTCGTACGTGCGCAACTACAGCTCCTCGCTGGTGGCGCCGTGGCTGTGGAACGACGCGAAGAAGGTGTTCCTGTCCACCGAGGACGAGCAGTCGGTGGGTGCCAAGGCCGACTACGTCGTGGGTCAGGGTGCCGGTGGCGCGATGATCTGGGAGCTGGCGGGCGACTACAGGTGGGACCCGGCGGCGAACGGCGGCAAGGGCCAGTACGTGCCGGGCAACACGCTGACCTCGCTGATGTACGACAGGTTCAAGGCGGCCTCGCCGTACGGTGCGACGCGGTCGACGGTCGCGCTGCCGCAGCAGACGCTGCCGGTGGACGTGTCGTTCACCAACTTCGCGCTGGGCGACTCGAACTACCCGATCAACCCGAAGATCCACATCGTCAACAACTCGACGCTGACGCTGCCGGGCGGGACGGAGTTCCAGTTCGACTACAGCAACTCGGCGCCGGGCAACGCGAAGGACCAGTCGGGCTTCGGTCTGCAGGTGATCCGTCAGGACAACCCGGGCCCGGGCAACGTGGGCGGGTTGAAGGGCACGTACAACCGGGTGTCGGTGAAGCTGCCGGGCTGGCAGTCGCTGGCGCCGGGGGCCTCGGTGGACCTGGACTTCGTCTACTACCTGCCGGTGTCGACGCCGTCGAACTGGACGGTCAACGTGGGCGGGACGCTGTACGGGCTCAAGGGCGACCTGACCCGGGGCGCGGTGGACGGCGGCACGACGCCTCCGACCACTCCGCCGACCACGCCTCCGACGACCCCGCCCACGACCCCGCCGACCACTCCGCCCACCACGCCTCCGACGACCCCGCCGACGACGCCTCCCACCACGCCGCCGACGACGCCTCCCACCACGCCGCCGACCACGCCGGCCGGTTGCGCGGGTGCGCCGGGCTGGGACGCGGGCACCACGTACGCCTCGCCGACGAAGGTGTCGTGGAAGGGCCACTACTACCAGAACAAGTGGTGGACCAAGGGCGACGACCCCACGGCCAGCGGCTCGTGGGGCGTCTGGAACGACCTCGGGGCCTGCTGAACGGCTAGCGGCAGCGCGCTGAGGTGAGGAACGGCGGTGGCGGCACACCCGGTCGGGGGGTGGCCGCCACCGCTGCTTGCACGGACGCGGGTCAGGAAGCCTCGACCTTGAGGTCGCGCAGCAGCTTGGCGACGTGCCCGGTGGCCTTGACGTTGTAGAGCGCGTGCTCGACCTTGCCCTGCTCGTCCACGATCACGGTGGAGCGGATGACGCCGGTGACGGTCTTGCCGTACAGCTTCTTCTCGCCGAAGGCGCCGTACTCCTCCAGGACCTTCTTCTCCGGGTCGGCGACCAGGGTGACCTTCAGGTTCTCGGCCTCGCGGAACTTGCCGAGCTTCTCCGGCTTGTCGGGGGAGACGCCGATGACGTCGTACCCGGCGGCGGCGAGGACGTCGAGGTTGTCGGTGAAGTCGCACGCCTGCTTGGTGCAGCCGGGGGTGAGTGCGGCGGGGTAGAAGTAGACGATCACCTTGCGGCCGAGGTGGTCGGCCAGGGACACCTGGTTGCCGTCGGCGTCGGGCAGGGTGAAGGCGGGTGCGGTGTCGCCGGGCTGGAGACGCTCACTCACGGTCGTACTCTCCTGGGGGTGGGACGGGCGGTCGTACCACGGCAAACTTACCTCCGTTGGTGGGTGGGGCCGCGCGGCGTAGCCCGACGCCTGAGAGACTGGTCCGGTCGCATCGGACGACCAGGACAACATCGGCAAGTGAATGGGGTGGCCCGAGTGGGCGAGTCGAGCACGCAGGACAAGTCGGCGCGGACGGCCGTCCAGATCGAGGCGGACATCGAGCGCACGCGCACCCAGCTGGCCTCGACCCTGGACGAGCTGGCCGTGCGGGTCCACCCGAGCACGATCACCGCGCAGGCGAAGGCCAAGGCGCAGGCCGCGGTCGAGGAGAAGACCGCGAAGGTCTACGTGGCCGCGAGCGGTCTGCTGGAGAAGGCGCGGGCGAACTTCGTGGACGAGAACGGGCAGCCTCGCCGGGAGCGGATCATTCCGGTGGCGGCCGTCGGTCTGGGCGTGGTGCTGCTGCTGGCGACGCGTCGCAAGCGCCGCAAGGGCTGAGTGCGGGACGGCGGAAGGCCGGACGCGGGTGCGTCCGGCCTTCCGCATACCCGGGACGGAGGCCGAGGGATTACCGGGCGATTGCCATGGGGATTGCCGGGCTGGCGTCACGCTCCGCGCCCGGGGAGGGTACCTTCGGGACCGTGAGTACGTACGACGAACCGACCTCGTCCGCCCATGACCAGGCCCGGCACGACCGACTGGGCGAGAAGCTGCCGATCCGGATGCTGCACGACCGCGTGCTGGTGCGGATCGAGGGCAGTGAGGGGGAGCGCCGCTCGACGGGCGGCATCCTGATCCCGGCGACCGCGGAGCTGTCCAAGCGCTGCACCTGGGCCGAGGCCGTGGCGGTGGGCCAGAGCGTGCGCTCGGTGGAGCCCGGCGACCGGGTGCTGTACGACCCGGAGGACAAGCTCGAGGTCGAGGTGCGCGGCGCGACCTACGTGCTGCTGCGCGAGCGGGACCTGCACGCGGTGGCGGCCTCGCGCTTCGGGGACATCGAGGGGTCCACGGGCCTGTACCTGTAGGGGTTCAGACGAGCAGGCTGCCCCCGTCGACGGTGAGGACGGTGCCGGTGGCGAAGCGCTGGTCCATCAGGTAGGCGTACGCCTCGGCGGCGTCCTCGGGGGTGCCGACGCGGCGCAGGGGGAGGGTGTCGGCGGTCCGGGAGAACAGTGCCTCGCGGTCGGCTTCGGGGACGCCGTCCCAGAGCGGGGTGCGGATCAGCCCGGCGCGTACGGCGTTGACGCGGACGGGGGCCAGTTCGACGGCGAGGGCGCGGACGAGGCCCTCGACCGCGCCGCAGATGCTGGCGGCGATGCCCCAGCCGCTGGGGCCGGGCCGTGGTCCGGCGGTGCCGGAGGTGAGGGTGATGGAGCCGCCGGGGCGCAGCTGCGGGAGGGCGGCGCGGACGGCGTCGAGGGCGCCGAAGTAGCGCACGGTGAAGAACCTCCGGGCGGCGTCGAGGTCGAGGTCGTCTACGGGCATCAGGCTGATGGCGTCGCCTGCGGTGTAGACCAGGTGGTCGAGGGGGCCGAGCCGTTCGAAGAGGGCGGCGACCTGGCGGCTGTCGCCGAGGTCGGCGGTCTCGGCGGCGGTGCCGGCGGGGAGGGTGGCGAGGGCGCGTTCGGCGCTCTCGGGGCGGCTGGAGACGACGGTGACGCGGGCGCCGCGGCGGGCGGCGAGGTCGGCGGTGGCGAGGCCCATGCCGGAGGTGCCGCCGAGGACGGCGACGTGCTGGTCGGTGAGGGGCATGCGGGTTCCTTCCCGGGGTGTTCTGAGTGGATGCCTCGATCCTGCGCCGGGGGTGGTCGGGGTGTCCAAGACCTGTTCGGTCGGCTGTCATACCCTCGGGGTATCAGTGGGAGGTGGTGGCGGTGGTGGACGTCGATCTGCGCAAGCTGCGGTACTTCGTGGCGGTGGCGCGGGAGTTGCACTTCGGGCGGGCCGCGCAGGGGTTGCACATCGCGCAGCCGGTGCTGTCGCGTCAGATTCGGGCACTGGAGGGCGAGTTCGGGGCGCAGCTGTTCCGGCGTGACCGGCGGTCGACGGAACTGACGGACGCGGGGCGGCAGTTGCTGGAGGATGCGCCGCCGTTGCTGGCGGCGGCGGAGGCGTTGCGGCGCCGGGTGTCGCGGTCGGCGGGGGAGGGGTCGCGGTTCGTGGTGGGGTTCATGCCGGGGATCACGGTGACGGCGGCGGTGCGGGCGCTGTCGCGGCGGCATCCGGAGCTGGTGGTGGACGTGGTGCGGACGTCGTGGACCGATCAGGTCGAGGTGGTGCGCAACGGCCGGGTGGACGTGTCGTTCGTGCGGCTGCCGGTGGACCGGCGGGGGCTGCGGGTGCGGCCGCTGTTCGAGGAGCCGAGGGTGGCGGTGCTGCCGGCGGGGCACCGGCTGGCGGGGGCCGGGTCGGTGTCGATGGCTCGGTTGGGCGGGGAGCGGCTGTTGCAGTGCCCGGAGTTGGTGCCGGAGTGGCGTGATCTGCCGGGGGCGCGGGAGCGGCGGAGGGCGAGGCCGCTGGCGGAGACGGTGGAGGAGAAGCTGGAGTACGTGGCGGCGCGGGAGGGGATGGTGGTGCTGCCGTTGTCGGTGGCGGCGTTCTACACCCGGCCGGACGTGGTGCACGTGCCGATCGAGGGGATCGCGCCGAACCGGGTGGCGCTGGTGTGGGCGGAGGGCCGGGAGTCGCCGTTGCCGGAGGAGTTCGCGGAGCTGGCGGCCGGGGTTCTCGGCGGTGTCGGTGGGGGGCGTTAGGGTCCCGGGCATGAGCGGAGCGGCGGTGCCGGTGATCGGTGACGGGGAGCGGCGGGCGCGGTTGGGGCGCCGGCTGCTGTTGGAGCCTTCGGCCCGGGTCGCCCGGGTGGAGGCGGTGGCGGACGCGGTGGTCGGGCTGCATGCCACGGACGCGGCGACGGTGTACGTGTCGGCCTGTGCGCGGCTGGCGGAGCCTTCGGCGGCGGAGGTGGACCGGGCGCTGTACGAGGACGTGTCGCTGGTGAAGCTGCTGTCGATGCGGCGGACGATCTTCGCGGTGACGGAGGGCTTCGCCCCGTACGTGAGTTCGGGCGCGGCGCGGGCGATCGCGCTGAAGGAGCGGGCGACGCTGCTCAAGCACCTGCGGGAGCATCTGCCGGACTGGGACGAGGCGCGGCTGGCGGAGACGGAGCGCGAGGTGCTCGCGGCGCTGGAGGCGCGCGGGGAGGCGACGACGAAGGAACTCGGCGAGGACGTCCCGCAGTTGCGCGAGACGATGCTGATGTCGGCGGGCAAGGCGTACGAGGCGAAGCAGAGCGTCGGCAGCCGGCTGTTGCGGGTGATGGCCTCGGACGGGCACGTGCGGCGGTGCCGGCCGCGGGGGTCGTGGCTGAGCAGCGTCTACCCGTGGGCGCCGGTGCCGCAGTGGCCGGACGTGCCGGTGCGGGAGGCGAAGGCGGAGGTGGTGCGCCGCTGGCTGGCCTCGTACGGGCCGGGGACGGTCGAGGACGTGAAGTGGTGGACGGGCTGGACGCTGGGGGACGTGCGCAAGGCGCTGGCGGACGTGGGCGCGCAGGACGTGGCGCTGGCGGACGGGACGGCGGCGCTGGTGCTGCCGGGGGACGTGGAGGCGACGAAGCGGCCGCGGCCGTGGGCGGCTCTGCTGCCGGCGCTGGACCCGGCGGTGATGGGCTGGCGGGGCCGGGACTGGTACCTGCGGCCGGAGGACGTGCCGGAGCTGTTCGACCGGGCGGGCAACGCCGGGCCGACGGTGTGGTGGTGCGGCGAGGTGGTGGGTGCCTGGGCGCAGCGGGCGGACGGCGAGGTGGTGTGGCGGCTGTTCCGTGACGTGGGGGCGGAGGCGGAGCGGGCGGTCGCGGGGGAGGCGGAGCGTCTGGCGGGCTGGCTGGGGGAGGTGCGGGTGACGCCGCGCTTCCGTACGGCGGCGGAGCGGGCGTTGGTGGGCTGAGGGACGGCGTTCGGCTCACGCCCGGGCGTGAGCCGAACCCCCCTCAGGGAGCCGCCGGGGTGGCGGCCGGCCCGGTGGGTCCGCCGGTGGCGGTGGGCGGGTTGGTGGGGCGGCCCGGCCGGGTCTGGGTGGGGTGCGGGGTGGGGCTGGGC
>NZ_JOCF01000027.1 GCF_000720635.1 Streptomyces sp. NRRL WC-3742
GGTGAGGGGCGGGGTGGGCTGGCGGGTGGGGGACTGGCCGAGGAGGAGGGCGCCGAGGGCGAGGGTGAGGCCGAGGAGCTGCCAGAGGGTGAGGGTCTGGTGGAGGACGACGAGGCCGCCGAGGGTGGCGATGACGGGGTTGATCAGGCCGAGGAAGGAGGCCGGGCCGGCGCCGAGGCGCTCGATGCCGCGGAACCAGAGGACGTAGCCGATCGCGGTGCTGAAGAGGCTGAGGTAGGCGAAGCCGGAGAGGTTGGCGGCGCTGAGTGCGGGCGGGGCGCCCTCGACGAAGGCGGCGAGGGGGACGAGGACGACGGAGCCGGCGAGGAGCTGCCAGGCGGTCAGGTCCAGCAGGGTGGCGCCCTCGGGGCGGCCCCAGCGGCGGATGAGGACGGTGCCCATGGCCATCAGCGCGATCGCGCCGACCATCGCGGCGATGCCGAGGCCGTCCAGGCGGGCGTGGCCGTTGAGGACGAGCAGCGCGACCCCGCCGACCCCGACGAGTCCGGCGAACACGGCCCGCCGTCCGGGCCGTACGCCGAGGACGCCGATGGAGAACCCGGCGACGAGCAGCGGCTGGATCGCCCCGATGGTGGCGGCGACGCCGCCGGGCAGGCGGTAGGCGGCGACGAAGGTGAGCGGGAAGAAGATCCCGATGTTGAGCATCCCGAGGATCGCGGCGCGCCCCCACCAGCGGCCCTTGGGGAGCTTGCGTCCGAGGAGGAGTAGGAGGAGCCCGGCGGGGAGGGCGCGCAGCGCGGCGAGCAGGAGCGGGCGGCCCTCGGGGAGCAGCTGGGTGGTGACCAGGTAGGTGGTGCCCCACATCGCCGGGGCGAGGGCGGCGGTGGCGGCGATGCCGAAGCGCTTGCGGTCCATGAGATCCCCCTGAACGTTGATTATCTGAACGTTGAGATATTTCTACGCCTGGAGGTCGGCGAACGTCAAGTATGTGAATGTTAAGATATGTGGCGACGGCGAGCCCCGGGAGGCGGACGAACATGCAGCAGCGCGACACCATCGACGAGATCGTCGAGCAGTGGAACAAGGCCCGCCCCGACCTCGACACCGACGCCATAGCCGTGATCGGCCGGCTGCGCCGCCTCAACGTCCGCGTCGACAACGAGTTGCGCGCCTACTTCACCACCTGCGGCCTGGACTCCTCCGAGTTCGACGTCCTCGCCACCCTGCGCCGCTCCGGCGAACCGTACGAACTCAACGCCCGCGCCCTGCTCAAGGCCGCGATGGTCACCTCAGGCGCCATCACCAACCGCGTCGACCGCCTCGAGGCGAAGGGCCTCGTCGAGCGCAACCCCTGCCCGAACGACCGCCGCGCCGTGCTGGTCCGCCTCACTCCGGCGGGCAAGGACCTCATCGACGGGGCGATGCAGGGGCACGTCGACAACGAGGAGCGCATCCTCGCCGCCCTGGACGCGGAGGAGCGCGCCCAGCTCAAGGGCCTGCTGCGCAAGTTGCTCATCGCCCACGGCGACACCGAGCCGCTGGCCGGCTGAGGGCGCGTGTCCGGCGCCGGGCGGGGGCGTCAACCCGGGCGGGGAGTCCCGGTCCTGCACCTGGTGCGACCACCTCCTCGACGGTGGCCCCCAGCCCGTCGTCGTCCACGCCGAACATCCCCCCCACCTCCGCTGCCTCACCTGTTCCGAGAAAGAGAACTCCCTCAGCGGCACCTTCGGCACGGGCAGTTGATCTCCGTGATGGGCTAGCTCGCGAGCGTGATCACCGGCTCGTGCGTCACCGGGAAGTTGACGGAGTTGGCGATGAAGCACGACTTGTGGGCGTCGGCGTGGAGGGCGAGGGCCTTCTCCGTCATCTCCGGGGTGGCGACCTCGACGTGGGGGTGGAGGACGGCGGAGGTGAAGTGGCCGCCGTCGGCGGTCTCGGCCATGTGGCCGACGGGGTGGTCGGTGTAGGAGGTGACGACGACGCCGTTGACGGAGCAGAGGTGGAGGTACCAGAGCAGGTGGCACTGGGAGAGGGAGGCGAGGAGGAGCTGTTCGGGGTTCCAGCGGGCCGGGTCGCCGCGGAAGGCGGGGTCGGAGGAACCGGGGATGAGGGGGAGGCCGGGGGCGGTCACGTCGTGGTCGCGGGCGTAGGAGCGGTAGTCGCTGGTGCCGGTGCCCTGGTTGCCGGTCCAGGTGATGTCGACGGTGTAGGTGTGCTGCTTGGGCATCTGCGGTCCTCCGGAGACGGGTGGGTCAGAGGTGGTCAGAGGTGGGCGAGGATGGCGCGGGCGCAGTCCTGAGGGGCGGCCCGGGAGGTGTCGACGGTGAGGTCGTAGGTGACGCCCTCGTGCACCAGGTGGGCCTGGGCGGCCGCCATGCCGGTGACGCGGTCGCCGCGGGCGGCTTCGCGGGAGGCGGCCACGGCGGGCGAGCAGTGGACGCCGACCCAGAGGACGGAAAGGCCCGCCAGCGCGTCGCGCCAGCGGGCCTGGGAGGCGGTGGTGCCGAGGAACACCTCGTCGACGAGGATGTGGGCGCCGGCGCGGGCCATGGCGGCGACGCCGAGCGTCCAGGCGGCGTCGAGGGCGGCGAACGCCGGGCCGACCGAGACGGTGCCGTCCCCGTCCTCCACCCCGCCGATCCCCTCGCCGCCACCGACCAGCCGGGGCGGCAGGGCAGCGACGAGGGTGTCCGCGCCGAGGTGGAGCCAGGGGTCGGGCAGCAGGTCCTGGAGGCACCGCGCGATGCTGGACTTGCCCGAGCTGGAGCCCCCGTTGAGGATGATCACGTCCATACGGGAGAGCCTAGGACGCTTACGGGAGGGCGGCCGAGAATTTCGCCGCCGCCGCCGCGAAGGACGAGGCCACCGACGGCGCCCCCGCCCAGTGCAGGTGCAGGTAGGAGGCGTGGACGTTGCCGCCCGCGAAGCCTTCCCTCCTCGGGCCGGTGGGCAAGTGCCAGCCCCAGGCGGGGTGTTCGCCCTCGCCGGGTTCGCAGACCGTGCGGTGGAACTCGTGCCCGCGCAGCCGGGTGCCGGCGGGGGCGAGCGGGGAGTCGTGGAGGGCGACGGCCTCCCGGTAGCCGAGGGTGAGGCGCTCGGTCATGCGGGAGGCGGTGTCCAGGACCCCGCACATCGGCAGGCCGTCCAACTCGCGCCCGAGGTAGAGGAGTCCGGCGCACTCGGCGGCGATCGGGCCGCCGCGGGAAGCGAACTCCGCGATGGAGCGCCGCAGTTCGGCGTTCCCGCTCAACTCCCGTACGTACAGCTCCGGGAAGCCGCCGCCGATGACCAGCCCGGCGGTGTCCGGCGGGAGGGAGGAGGCGTGCAGCGGGTCGAAGGGCACGACCTCCGCGCCCGCCGCGCCGAGCAGTTCGGCGTTCTCGGCGTACGAGAAGGAGAACGCGGCCCCGCCCGCCACGGCGACGCGCGGACGCCCGCCCACGGCGGTGACCTCCGTCGAGGCGTCCCATGGCGAGGCGTCCAACTCGGGCGCCGTACGGGCGAGTTCGAGCAGAGCATCCAGATCGACCGAGGAAGCGACCAGCTCCCCCATGTCGGCAACCGCCTTGAGCGCCTCCGCCGAGCGCTCCACCGCCGGGATCAGTCCGAGGTGCCGCGAGGGCGTGGCGACGGCCGTCGAGCGGCGCAGCGCGCCGAGCACCGGCACCCCGGAGCCCTCCTCCAGCGCCTCCCGCAGCAACTGCTCGTGCCGGTCGGAGGCCACCCGGTTGAGGATGACCCCGGCGAGGCGCACCTCCGGGTCCCAGGAGGCGAAGCCGTGCACCAGCGCGGCCACCGACCGGGACTGCGAGGAGCCGTCCACGACCAGCACCACGGGCGCCCGCAGCAGCTTCGCGACGTGCGCAGTGGACGCCAACTCCCCACGCCCGGACGCCCCGTCGAAGAGGCCCATCACGCCTTCGACGATCGCGACGTCCGCCCCCGCCGCGCCGTGCAGGAAGAGCGGGGCGATCCGCTCGGGCCCGCACAGGAAGGCGTCCAGGTTGCGCCCGGGCCGCCCGGCGGCGAGCGCGTGGTAGCCCGGGTCGATGTAGTCGGGGCCGACCTTGTGCGGCGACACCGCCAGCCCCCGCGCGGCGAGCGCCGCGATCAGGCCGGTGGCTACGGTGGTCTTGCCCGCGCCCGAGGAGGGCGCGGCGATGACGAGACGGGGGATGGCGAGGCGGGGGAGGTTGCTCAAGACAGGGTCACCACTCGATACCGCGCTGGCCCTTGCGGCCCGCGTCCATGGGGTGCTTGACCTTGGTCATCTCGGTGACCAGGTCGGCGAGTTCGGTCAGCGCCTCGGGCGCGTACCGGCCGGTGATGACGACGTGCTGGCTGCCCGGACGGTCCTTGAGCACCGCCACGACCTCCTCCGGGTCGATCCACCCCCAGTGCATCGGGTAGGTGAACTCGTCGAGCACGTAGAAGCGGTAGGTCTCGGCGGCGAGGTCGCGCTTGACCTGCTCCCAGCCCTCCTTGGCCGCCTCCTCGCTGGTCATCTCCTGCTCGGCGGAGCGCTGGATCCAGGACCAGCCGGAGCCCATCTTGTGCCAGTCGACGCTGCCGCCCTCGCCGGAGGCGCCGAGCACGCGCAGCGCGTTCTCCTCGCCCACCTTCCACTTGGCGGACTTCACGAACTGGAACACCCCGACGGACCAGCCCTGGTTCCAGGCCCGCAGCGCCATGCCGAACGCGGCCGTGGACTTGCCCTTTCCGGGGCCGGTGTGCACGGCGGTGATCGGCTGCGTACGGCGCTGACGAGTCGTCAGGCCGTCGTCGGGAACGCTCTCGGGGACACCCTTGGGCATGTCGGCTCAGGCCGCCTTTCGCATCGAAGCCATCGAAGTGGTAGCACGGTTCTCGCGGACGAGCGAGGCCACGCCCTCGGCGCGCAGCTCGTCCAGGCTGACGGCGGTGCCGCCGAGCACCCCGGCGAGGGTGCGGGCGAGGCCCAGGCGCACCGGCCCGGACTCGCAGTCCAGCACCACGCTGGCCGTGCCCTGGGCCGCGAACAGCGAGGCGGCGCGCCGGGACTGGGCCAGCGCGTCGCGCCCGCCGGTGGCCCGGCCGTCGGTGACGAGGACGAGCAGCGGGCGCCGGTTCGGGTCGCGCAGCCGCTCGACCCGCAGCACCTCGTGGGCGCGCAGCAGCCCGGCGGCCAGCGGGGTGCGCCCGCCGGTGGGCAGGGATTCCAGCCGGGCCGCGCCGACCTCCACGGAGGAGGTGGGCGGCAGGGCCAGCTCTGCGCCGGCGCCGCGGAAGGTGATCATGCCGATCTTGTCGCGCCGCTGGTAGGCGTCCATCAGCAGGGACAGCACCGCGCCCTTGACGGCGCTCATGCGCTGGCGCGCGGCCATCGAGCCGGAGGCATCGACGACGAAGAGCACCAGGTTGGACTCCCGCCCCTGGCGCACCTGTTCGCGGAAGTCGTCCTTGTGCAGGACCAGCGCCCGCCCGTCGCGCCCGCGTGCCACCTGGTGCGGCGCGGCGGCCTGGAGGGTGGCGGTCAGGTGCAGCCGGCTGAGCATGCCCTGGGGGCGGCGGGCGCGGATGGTGTGCCCGCCGGTGGTCTCGGCGGGGGAGCGGCGGCCCTGGGCGCCGTGGCCGGTGCCCTTCACGGCGAACAGCCGCGTACGGTACGGGTCCGTGGCCGCCACGGGCGCCGACTCCCGTGCGGGGGCGGGGTGTTGGGCGGGCATCGCGGGAACTTCGGCCTCGGGGGCCGACTCGGGCGCCTCCGGCCCGCCGCCGTCGACGGGCTCCGGCGCACCGCCGCCCCCGTCCGGACCGCCCCCGTCGGGACCCCCGTCGGGACCCCCGTCCGGCCCGCCGTCGGGCCCCTCGCCGGGCCCGTCGCCCTCGGGCTGCGGGTCCTCGTCCCCGTCCGAGGCGTGCTCCTCCAGCGTCCGGTCGAGCTGCTCCTCGTCCAGCCCCGGCGCGTCGAACGGGTTGCGCCGCCGCCGGTGCGGCAGCGCCAGCTGCGCGGCCTTGCGGACGTCCTCCTCCAGCACCTCCGTGCGCCCCGCCCAGGCGGCCAGCGCGACGGCGGTGCGCGCCATCACGATGTCCGCGCGCAGCCCGTCCACCTCGAACGCGGCGCACACGGCGGTGATCTGACGCAGCGCCACATTCGTCAGTTCGACGGACGGCAGCAACTCCCGTGCGGAGGTGATCCGTTCGGCGAGCGCCCGCTCCTCCGCCGCGAACCGCGCCGCGAAGCCTGCCGGGTCCGCGTCGTACGCGAGCCGCCGCCGCACGACCTCGGCGCGCTCGGTGGGCTCCCGGGTGGCGGCGATCTCGACGGTGAGCCCGAACCGGTCGAGCAGCTGCGGCCGCAGCTCGCCCTCCTCGGGGTTCATCGTGCCGACGAGCAGGAACCGCGCGGCGTGCCGCACCGACACGCCCTCGCGCTCGACGTACGAGCGGCCCATCGCGGCCGCGTCCAGCAGCAGGTCGACGACGTGGTCCTGGAGCAGGTTGACCTCGTCGATGTAGAGCACACCCCGGTGCGCCTTGGCGAGCAGCCCGGGCTCGTACGCCTTGACGCCCTCGGCCAGCGCCCGCTCGAGGTCGAGCGAGCCGACGATCCGGTCCTCGGCCACGCCGACCGGCAACTCGACGAGCTGCGAAGGCCGTTCACGCGACTCCACCACCTCGTGCGGCCCGTCCGGACACTGCGGGTCGACGGCCCCCGGCTCGCAGGCGAACCGGCAGTCGTCCACGACGGTGATGGACGGCAGCAGCCCGGCCAGCGCCCGCACCATGGTGGACTTGGCGGTGCCCTTCTCGCCGCGCACCAGCACACCGCCCACGGCCGGGGAGACCGCGTTCAGCAGCAGGCCGAGCCGCAGGTCGGCCATGCCGACGACCGCGGTGAACGGATAGCGGACGTCACTCATGCGTCACTCCCAGTCGTTCCAGTGTCGTTCCCACAGCTACGGGCCATAGCCACGGGCGATGGCGCCCCCGGCGGGAGGAACGGCAGCGAGCCCGCCGCCGGCACCCCGCCCTCGATCAGCTTCCACAGCGCGTCGGTGTCCGCGTGCTCCTCGATGAGGTCGCCGAGGCGGTCGAGCCGCGCCTCGCGGGCCGCCGCGAAGCAGATGTCCGGCGCTGGGACGAACGCGCGCCCCGCCAACTCCGCCACCTCGCGCAGGAGTTCACGGCGGAACCCGTCGTTCTCCAGCGCCCCGTGCCAGGTGGTGCCCCACACCGAGCCGACCCGGCAGCCGTCCAGGCTCTGCCCGTTGTCATCAGAGATGAACGCCGAACCCCCGTCAACGGCCACAATCCCGTGGTGGATCTCGTACCCCTCCACGCGCTGCCCGTACGCCTCGCCGACCGGCCGCGCGAGCACCTTCTCCACGCCGAACCGCACCCGCGTCGGCAGCAGCCCGAGCCCGTCCACGGCACCGGCCCCGGACTCCACCTCGTCCACGATCGAGCCCGCCAGCATCTGGTAGCCGCCGCAGACACCGAGGATCGGCAGCCCGGCCGCCGCCCGCGCCCTGAGCGCCGGCTCCAGCCCCCGCTCCCGCAGCCAGGCGAGGTCCGCCACGGTGGCCCGGGTGCCCGGCAGCACGACCAGGTCCGCGTCGGCCAGTTCCTCCGGCCGCGTGGCCCAGCGCACCAGCACGCCCGGTTCCTGGGCGAGCGCGTCCAGGTCGGTGAAGTTGGACAGCCGGGGGAAGCGCACCACGGCCACCCGCAGCACGTCGGCGCCCAGCGGGCCGCGCCCGTCGACGCTCCGGTCCACCACCGTCGAGAGGTCCAGCGAGTCCTCGGCGTCCAGCCACAGGCCCGGCAGCATCGGCAGCGTGCCGAGCACCGGACGCCCGGTCAGCTCGTGCAGCATCTCCAGCCCGGGGGCCAGCAGCCGGGCGTCGCCGCGGAACTTGTTGACGAACCAGCCGGCCACATGCCGCTGGTCCTCGGCCGACAGCAGCGCCAGCGTCCCGTACATCGCGGCGAACACCCCGCCGCGGTCGATGTCCCCGACGACCACGACGGGCAGGGCGGCGGCCGTGGCCAGGCCCATGTTGGCGATGTCCCGGTCGCGCAGGTTGATCTCGGCGGGCGAGCCGGCGCCCTCGCAGACGACCACGTCGAAGCGCGCCCGCAGGTCCGCCAGGCACTCCAGGGAGCGCTCCAGCAGGACGGGCTTGCGCTCCCGGTAGTCCAGCGCGCCGACCTCGGCGACGGGCCTGCCGAGCAGCACCACCTGGCTGCGCCCGTCCGCCCCGGGCTTGAGCAGCACCGGGTTCATCGCCGCCTCCGGCTCCACCCGGGCGGCCTGCGCCTGCATCGCCTGGGCGCGGCCGATCTCGGCGCCGTCCAGGGTGACGAAGGAGTTCAGCGACATGTTCTGGGCCTTGAACGGCGCGACCCGCACGCCCTGACGGACCAGCCAGCGGCAGATCCCGGCCGTGACGACGCTCTTGCCCGCGTCCGAGGTCGTCCCGGCAACCAGCAGCGCGTTGCTCATCTACCTACCCCTCCACAGCCGCAGGGCCAGGTGCCCCGCGACGGACGTACCCAGCGCCAGCGCGCCCACCCGCCGCGACAGCGTGCAGGCCCGTTCGATGTCGTCCACCGTCACCGGCCGAAGTTCCTCGCCCAGGACAGGCCGGTGCTCCACCCGGGTGCCGTACCGCAGCGTCCCGCCGAGGCGCACGCCCACGGCGCCCGCGAAGGCCGACTCCGCCTGGCCCGCGTTGGGGCTCGGGTGCGAGGAGCCGTCGCGCCGCCAGACGCGCCAGGCCGTACGGGGCTCGGGCGCGGCGGCCACCGTCAGCAGCGCCGTCAGCCGGGCGCCCGGCCAGCCCGCCACGTCGTCGAGGCGGGCGGAGGCCCAGCCGAAGCGGGCGTAGCGCGGCGAGCGGTGGCCGACCATCGCGTCCAGGGTGTTGACGGCGCGGAAGGCCAGCAGGCCGGGGGTGCCGGCGAGGGCGCCCCAGGCCAGCGCGTTGACGACGGCGTCGGCGGTGTTCTCGGCCACGGACTCGACCACCGCGCGGGCGATCTGCTGCCCGTCCAGGGCGCTCGGGTCCCGCCCGCACAGGTGCGGCAGCCGTTCCCGGGCGGCGGCGAGGTCCCCGGCGGCGAGCGAGCGGCCGATGGTGCGCGCCTCCCGGGTCAGCGAGGTGCCGCCGAGCACCGTCCAGGTGGCGGCGGCGGCCAGCGCGGCCCGGCCCAGCGGCCGGCGGCCGACCGTACGGTCCAGGGCCAGCGCGCCCGCCGCGACGGTGCCCACGCACAGCGCGGTGTACGCGGCGCCCGCCGCGCGGTCGTCGCGCCACAGCCGCCGCTCGAGGCGGCCCGCGGCGCTGCCGAACAGGGCGACGGGGTGGCCCCGGCGCGGGTCGGCGAAGCGGGAGTCGGCGGCGTAGCCCGCGACGGCGCCCAGCGCGAACGCGGCGGCGCGCGTCAGCGGACGCATGCGTTCGAAAAGTGGCGGCGAGAAGTCCGGCCGGGCGGGGCAGCCTGCATCGCGTGGGTGTCCTCACTCAGGGTCCGCGCCCTGGCTCGACGTAACGGGGGCGAGAGTCTCCTGGCTTCCGGGTCGGACGCGCGCCCGGGCCTTCCAGCGGCTTCTGACGGCTCGCCGTGGCGATGTTCCGGGCGTGCTCCCCGGTGACAGTGGCGGGACCGCGCCGGATTCGCACCGGCTTCCTCTCCATGCCTCCGATTGGCCCCGAAATCCCACCACGCGCTCCGACGGGGAGTCAACCGAGGTCACGGAGGGTTTGGTCACACGATCGGCTCAGCCCGGTGGCCGCCCCCACCGGCCGCCGGTGAACTGGTGCACGATCCACACCGACCGAGCCGGACACCGGCCGGGCCGGACACCGACCGAGCCGGACACCGACCGAGCCGGGCAGAGCCCACCAGAGCGGGGAGCACGTATGCGTTGGGGAACCGCGGCCGTCGTGGCGGCCGCCGCCGTGGGTGCCGGGGCCGCCGCCGTCCTGGTGATCGGCCGCCGGGCCTCGGAGCGGATGGTCCGCCCGGAGACGGTCGTCCTGGAGTCGGGCCCGGTCCACGTACGGAGCCTCGGCGCCGGCCGGGCCACCTTCACCCGGCGCCCCGAGACCCTGATGCCCGGCCGCTGGGCCGTGGAGTGGGCGGACGGCGGCCACGCGGTGGTCGAGGAGGTCCTCCACAGCGACGAGGAGGGCGTCACCCGCCGCCTGGTCCGCGCCGACCGCGGCACCCTCGCGCCCGGCACCGAGGTCCGCTTCACCCCGCGCGTGCTGGTCGGCGACCCGACCGAGGCCCTGGGCCTGCCGTTCACCGAGACCGCCGCCGAGGGCGAACTCGGCGCCCTGCCCGCCTGGCACCTCGGCGGCAAACGCGGCACCTGGGTGATCCTCGTCCACGGCCCCGGCGCCGACCGCCAACAGGCGCTGCCCGTGCTCCCCGTCCTCGACCACCTGGGCCTGCCCGCCCTCGCCGTCACCTACCGGGGCGACGAGGGCGCCCCCGTCTCCCCGGACGGGCTCGGCCACTTCGGCGAGACCGAGTGGCGCGACGTGGAGGCCGCGATCCGCCTCGCCCTCGACAACGGCGCCGGCAAGGTGATCCTCTACGGCTGGTCGGTCGGCGCGACCATGGTCCTCCAGGCCGCCGCCCGCTCCGCCTGGTCGCACGCCATCCGGGGCCTGGTCCTGGACTCCCCGGTGCTCGACCTCCCCGCCTCGGCCCGCCGTGACGCCCGCAGGGCCGGCCTGTCCGGCACCGCCGCCGAACTCGGCGCGCTGGCCGCCGAAGGCCGTACGGGGGTCGACCTCGCCGACTTCGCCCGGATCGCCGAGGGCACCGACCTGCGCGTTCCCACCCTGCTGCTCCAGAGCCCGGACGACACCATCGCCCCGGTCGGCCCCGCCGAGCACCTCGCCACCGTCCGCCGGGACGTGGTGAGCCTCAAGCTCTTCCCCGGCGCCGACCACGCGGCCCTGTGGAACTCCGCCCCGGAGCACTACACGGAACTCCTCCGCCGCTGGTTCACCCCCCTCCTCTAGAACCCTCCTGCGGAACCCCCCTGCAGAACCCTCCCGCAGGGCCGTCCCGCTACCCACCGTCACCGCCCGTACGACCACCGCGACAACCCGGCATGTCCCCGCCACACGTTTCCGGCCAGGCGGTTTGCCTCTGTTGCCCGATCTTGCGGAGGTGCTGTCCGCGTGTGGTCGGTCGTACGGACAACCGGATGTGACAGAAGGCCCGTGCAAGGGGAAGACTGCTCGACGTGACGTCTCGGAACCCGCGCGACCGTGATGCCCCGCTCCAACCGACGATCGGTGCCGGTGCGACGGTGACCCGTCTCCCCGGCACGGCCCACCGGCCCGCCGGTGGCAGGCCGGGCGGGGCCGCTGTACCCCGCCGGCGAGGGCCCGCCCCGGCCCCCGGGCGAGGCCGGGTTCCGGTGCCCGAGGGCTTCCCCGCACCGGCCGAGCTGGCGCCCCTGGCCCGCCGGATGCTCGTGGACGCCGTCCGCATCGCCCGCTGGGCCGGCGAGCTGGACGAGGTCGACAAGCGCGGCGAGCTGCTCCCCGACGACGCCCGCGCCGCGGGCCGCGCCCTGGCCATGACGGTCGGCGCGGCGGCCAAGGCGTGGGGCCAGGCGCTGCTGGTCGGCCTGGTGGAGGCCCGGGACGCCGGTGCCGGCCCCGGCTGGCGCCTGCACGCCTGGGAGCACGACGACGAGGCCGTGGTGCGCGGCTGGTCGGCGATGTTCGACGCCTGGACGCTGCTGGCCCCCGTGCCCCCCGCCGCCCTGCGCGGCGTCTTCGCCGTCCTGGCCGGCCAGGCCGTGGACCAGGCCCCGCAGCTGCTGTCCTTCCTGCACCTGGTCGCCGGCCCCGTCCCGGACAGCGAGCTGCTGGAACTGCTGCGCCGCGGCCTGGACGAGCGCCGCGTGGGCGGGGCAGCCGGCCCGGGCCTGTCGCCAGTGCCGCACGCCGCCTCGGCCGTCTCCGCCGTGCGCGGCACCTGCCGCGAGCCGCAGATCGACACCCCGGCCGCGCCCTCGGACGTGGCCGCCGTCCTCGACTGGATGCTGGACGGCCTGGCGGCCGTCGGCGCCGTGGTGCGCCGGGACGAGGCCGCCGAGCTGTCCCCGCTGGGCCACTGGGCCGTCCGCGCCAAGCTGGAGGAGATCTGCACGGTCGCCCAGACGGCGGCCGGGCACATCGAGCAGAGCGCCTTCGAGCTGCTGAACGCCTGCGCCGACTACTCGCCGGGCCCGGCCCGCGCCGAGTACCGCGCCTGGGTGGCCGCCCGCCCCGCCGACCGCGCGGTGGCCGAGCTGCTGGACGCCGCCCAGGGCGACGACGCGCTGGTACGGGGCCTGGCCTTCGAGGCGCTGCGGGTGGCCGGCGGCCCGGCCGAGCAGGCGGTGCGCGCGGCGGTGGACGAGCCGGTGCTGCGCCCGTACGCCCTGCTGTGGCTGGCGGAGCGCGCCGACGAGGGCGTCTCCCCGGCGGACGTGCTGGGCGCGGAGGACGCGGCCTGGCTCTGGGTGGACACGGCGGCGGCGGTGCTGGACCACGGCGAGACGGAGCTGCTGGTCGGCCACGTCGAGGGCGCCTCGGCGGGCGACCCCGTCCGGCTGTTCGCCCGCGCCCGCCAGTCCGGGCACCCGCGCGCGGCCTCGGTGCTGACGGCGGTCTCCGGGGTGCACCCGGACCCGGGCGTGGCCCGGGCGGCCCGCCGCTCGGCCTTCAGCGTCCACACCGGCGGCGCCTGAGCACGGCCACGAGAAACGGCGGCCTGAGCACGGCCACGAGAAACGGCGGAGGGCCCGGAACCTGATGGTTCCGGGCCCTCCGCCGTACGTACGAGCAGGCTCAGCCGAGCCGCGACTCCGCCCGCCGGGCGCGGACGTCGCCGACCTTCTGGCCGACCTTGCGGCGGATCACCAGCATCGGCGCCATGGCCGCCAGGGTGATCTGCGCGAACGCGCCGACGTGCATCAGCGTGTCACCGCCGGGCAGCCCGGTCGCCCAGGCCGCCAGGCAGCCGATGGCGACGACGACCCAGCACAGGGTCGCGGTGGCCAGCAGCCCCTGCGGCTTCGGGTACTCGATCCGGCTGACCATCAGGTACGCGGCGCCGAAGATCCCGAGCAGGCCCAGCTGGAACGGCGGGTCGAGCAGCACGATGGCGATGACCGTCATCGCGCCCATCGGGCAGGGCATGCCCTGGAACACCCCGGGCCGCATCTTGACGGCCGAGAAGCGGGCCAGCCGCAGGACCACCGCGAGCAGCACCGTCAGCGAGATCAGCGCCGACAGCTTGGTGTTGGAGTCCTTGGAGACCATGCCCCAGACGGCGACGAAGTAGGCCGGCGCGATGCCGAAGCTGATCAGGTCGGCCAGGTTGTCCAGTTCCGCCCCGAGGGCCGAGGAGCGCAGCTTGCGCGCCACCAGGCCGTCGAAGAGGTCGCACATCGAGCCGATGAGCAGCAGCGTGACCGCCGTGGCCGCGCTGTGCCGGTCCGGAGCGGCGTCCGGGTTGGTGATGTGCGGGACCAGGACCCCGGTGGTGATCGAGTAGATCGCCAGGAAGCCGCAGACGGCGTTCCCGAGGGTCAGGAAGTCCGCGGTGGACAGGTGCTGAGGAGAGCGCGGGGCGCGCAGCTCGCGGTCGCGCGCCCAGCGGCGGCGGCGCAGGGCCGTCTCCTCGTCGTCCAGGCCGACGATTGTCTCAGGATCAGTCACGGTCAAGGCGCGTCACCCCGGCGGTGGTCTTCTGGCCGACCTCGACGCCGACCTCGACGCCGGCCGGCAGGTAGGTGTCGACCCGGGACCCGAACCGGATCAGACCGATCCGCTCGCCCTGCTCGACCTTGGTACCGGCGTCCACGTACGGCACGATGCGGCGGGCCACGGCCCCCGCGATCTGGACCATCTCGATGTCGCCGATTTCGGTGTCGAAGTGCCAGACGACCCGCTCGTTCTGGTCGCTGTCCTTGTTGAACGCGGGAACGAAGCCGCCCGCGACGTGCTCGACCGACGTCACCGTGCCCGGCAGGGGCGCGCGGTTGACGTGGACGTTCAGCGGGCTCATGAAGATCGCGACCCGGGTGCGCCCGTCCGGCCAGGCGTCGATGCTCTGCACCACGCCGTCCGCCGGGGAGATCACTCTGCCCGTGCCGATCTCACGCTCGGGGTCGCGGAAGAACCACAGCATGCCGGCGCTGAGCGCGCAGGCGGGTACCGCCGCCAGGGCCCACTTGCCGCTGCGCCGGGTGAGGGCGGTGGTCACGGCGGCCGTGGCGAGGGTGGGGACGAACCAGGGGGTGGCTCCGCGCGCGATGGTCACGCGGGGTCGCCGACCGGCCGCCGGGGCTGCGAGGGCATCGCGGTCCGTGACGGAGGTGTGAGGGGACGGGCTGATGGGCATCGAAGACCTTTGTCGCGGGGGATCATGGCCGCTGGACGGGGGCCACCGCGGGATCGGTAATAAGAGGGACGGCTTGCTGTCCCGGTGGATGCTATCGGGAGCACACGGTGGGTGGGCAACCCGCCTGCTCGTTCATGTGTCCGGTGGGAGCACGTCCGCGCACCCACTCATACGACCGTAGCTCGACCCGGTCCGGTTCCCAAGGGACCCGACGCGGCTGGTGACTCTTGTCTCAGCGGTGGCACGAGGTGAACCCGGGCGGTCGTACGAGCGCCGGGCGCCCGGGAAACGGCCCGGCGGGCCGCGGAGAGGTGTGCGGAAGCGGCCGCGGGGCGCTCGCTGCAGCTGTGCGCCCTGCGGCCGCTTCCGGAGGGCCGTGCCCGGCTCCCGGCGGACCAGGCCGGGGCCGCTGGTGGCACGGCGCGGTGCCGGGACGGGCCCGCACGCCCGTCGACCGGCGGTTCGAGGGGTCCCCCGCGGAGTGCGGGGGACCGGCCGGTCACTCGGCGATCCGGTACTCCTCCAGGAGCCGGCGGCCGACGATCATCTTCTGGATCTCCGCAGTACCTTCACCGATGAGCAGCATCGGGGCCTCGCGGTAGAGGCGCTCGATCTCGTACTCCTTGGAGAAGCCGTAGCCGCCGTGGATGCGGAAGGCGTCCTCGACGACCTCCTTGCAGTACTCGGAGGCGAGGTACTTGGCCATGCCGGCCTCGAGGTCGTTGCGCTCGCCGCTGTCCTTCTTGCGGGCGGCCATGACCATCATCTGGTGGGCGGCCTCGACCTTGGTGGCCATCTCGGCCAGCTTGAACTGGATGGCCTGGTGCTCGGCGATCTTCTTGCCGAAGGTGGAGCGCTGCTGGGCGTAGGAGATGCCGAGCTCGAAGGCGCGGCGCGCGACGCCGCAGCCGCGGGCCGCGACGTTGACGCGGCCGACCTCGACGCCGTCCATCATCTGGTAGAAGCCCTTGCCCGGGACGCCGCCGAGGACGCGGTTCGCCGGGATCCGGACGTCCTGGAGCACCAGCTCGGTGGTGTCGACGCCCTTGTAGCCCATCTTCTCGATCTTCCCGGGCACGGTCAGGCCGGGCACGGTCGGGTTCGGGCCGAAGCCGGCCGTCTTCTCGATCAGGAAGGTGGTCATGTTCTTGTACGGGGAGCTGCCGCCCTCGTCGGTCTTGCACAGGACCGCGACGAGGGTGGAGGTGCCGCCGTTGGTGAGCCACATCTTCTGGCCGTTGAGGACGTAGAAGTCGCCGTCCTTGACGCCCTTGGTGGAGATGGCCGAAACGTCGGAGCCCAGGCCCGGCTCGGACATCGAGAAGGCGCCGCGGATTTCCCCCGCCGCCATCTTCGGCAGGAAGTAGTCCTTCTGCTCCTGGGTGCCGTGGGCGTTGATCATGTGGGCCACGATGAAGTGGGTGTTCACGATGCCGGAGACGGACATCCAGCCGCGGGCGATCTCCTCGACCACCAGGGCGTAGGTGAGCAGGGACTCGCCGAGGCCCCCGTACTCCTCGGGGATGGTGAGGCCGAAGAGGCCGAGCTGCTTCATCCCCTCGACGATGGCGGTGGGGTACTCGTCCTTGTGCTCCAGCTCGGTCGCGACCGGAATGATCTCCTTGTCGACGAAATCCCGCACGGTGGCGAGGATGTCCCGCTGGATCTCGGTGAGGCCGTCGGTCTGTGCGAGGCGTCCCATCGTGCGGCTCCGGAATGTCTGAAAGAGGGCGGGGGGGGGATTTTCGGGGGCCCTGCCGGCGTGGCTGCGGCAGCAGGGCCCCCGACCGGGTGGGGGCCGGCCGATGACGGCGGCCTGCCCCTCCGGGGTCTATGGGTCTAGGGCTCTATAGGGGAGAGGACTAGGAGAGGGGCTCCGGGCGGCCGGGCTGCTCGCCGCCGCGCGCCTTGATGTACGTCTCGGTCGGCACCATCACCTTGCGGCGGAAGATGCAGACGACCGTGCCGTCCTGCTTGTACCCCTTGGTCTCGACGTAGACGATGCCCCGGTCGTCCTTGGACTTGGAGGGC
Organism: Streptomyces sp. NRRL WC-3742; assembly: GCF_000720635.1. Taxonomy (GTDB): domain Bacteria; phylum Actinomycetota; class Actinomycetes; order Streptomycetales; family Streptomycetaceae; genus Kitasatospora. The sequence goes on from NZ_JOCF01000027.1 coordinate 16,405, forward strand.
CACTTGTCGAGGACGGTCGTCTCGCCGTAGATGGTGTCGCCGTGGAAGGTCGGCGCGATGTGGCGCAGCGACTCGATCTCCAGGTTGGCGATCGCCTTGCCGGAGACGTCCGGGACGGACATACCGAGCAGCAGCGAGTAGATGTAGTTGCCCACCACGACGTTCCTGCCGAAGTCCGTCGTCTTCTCCGCATAGTTGGTGTCCATGTGGAGGGGGTGGTGGTTCATGGTGAGCAGGCAGAAGAGGTGGTCGTCGTACTCGGTGACCGTCTTGCCGGGCCAGTGCTTGTAGACCGCGCCGACCTCGAACTCCTCGTAGGTGCGTCCGAACTGCATGGTCACGCCTCCGCCTTCTTCTCGGTGTCGGGCAGTTCGAACTTGGTGGTGCGCTGCATGCCGGCGGCCCGGCCCTTGCCGGAGATGACCAGGGCCATCTTGCGGCTGGCCTCGTCGATCATCTCGTCGCCGAGCATCGCGGAGCCCTTGGCGCCGCCCGCCTCGGAGGTGCAGTAGTCGTACGCGTCGAGGATCAGCTCGGCGTGGTCGTAGTCCTCCTGCGAGGGCGAGTAGATCTCGTTCGCGGCGCCGACCTGGTCCGGGTGCAGCACCCACTTGCCGTCGAAGCCGAGGGCGGCCGAGCGGCGGGCGACCTCGCGGTAGCCCTCCGGGTTGCGGATCTGCAGGTACGGGCCGTCGATCGCCTGGAGGTCGTTGGCGCGGGCGGCCATCAGGATGCGCATCAGGATGTAGTGGTAGGCGTCGGCGCCGTAGCCGGGCGGCTGCTCGCCGACCACCAGGGACTTCATGTTGATCGAGGCCATGAAGTCGGCCGGGCCGAAGATGATGGTCTCCAGCCGGGGCGACGCCTGGGCGATGGCGTCGACGTTGATCAGGCCCTTGGCGTTCTCGATCTGCGCCTCGATGCCGATGCGGCCGACCTCGAAGCCCATGGTCTTCTCGATCTGGGTGAGCAGGAGGTCGAGCGCCTTGACCTGCTCGGCGTCCTGGACCTTCGGCAGCATGATGCAGTCGAGGTTGGGGCCCGCGCCCTCGACCACGGTGATCACGTCGCGGTAGGTCCAGTGCGTGGTCCAGTCGTTGACGCGCACGACGCGGGTCTTGCCGCTCCAGTCGCCGTTGTTGAGGGCGTCGACGATGTGGTGGCGGGCGCTCTCCTTGACCAGCGGGGCGCAGGCGTCCTCGAGGTCGAGGAAGACCTGGTCGGCCGGCAGGCCCTGGGCCTTCTCCAGGAAGCGCGGATTGCTGCCCGGTACGGCGAGGCAGGAGCGGCGCGGGCGCAAGCGGTTGACGGTCATGTCTTTCGAGGGTTCCTTCCCAGTGGTCAGCTGGTCAGCTGGTGGCCGCGGTCGGTGCGGGCGTCCACGGCTGGAGCTTGTTGGCCAGCCGGATCTCGTCCACGATCCGGCCGATGATGGTCGTGATACCGAAGTCCTTCGGGGTGAACACGGCGGCGACGCCAGCGGCCTTGAGGGCCTCGCCGTCCGCTGCCGGGATGATGCCACCCACGATCACCGGAACATCCTGCACCCCGGCGCGGCGCAGCCGCTTGAGCACGTCGGGCACCAGTTCGGTGTGGGCGCCGGAGAGGATGGACAGGCCCACGCAGTGCACGTCCTCCGCGACGGCGGCGGAGACGATCTGCTCGGGCGTGAGCCGGATGCCCTGGTAGACCACCTCGAACCCGGCGTCGCGGGCCCGGACGGCGATCTGCTCGGCGCCGTTGGAGTGCCCGTCCAGGCCGGGCTTGCCGACCAGCAGGCGCAGCCGGCCGGAGCCCAGCTCCTCGGCGGTGGCGGCCACGGCGGCGCGGACCTGCTCCAGCTCCCCGCCGGGCTCGGCGGCCACGGCGACCGGGGCGCCGCCCACGCCGGTGGGGGCGCGGTACTCGCCGAACACCTCGCGCAGGGCGAAGGACCACTCGCCGGTGGTGACCCCGGCGCGGGCGCAGGCGAGGGTGGCCGGCATCAGGTTGTCGCTGGTGGCGGCGACGGCCTTGAGCTGCGCCAGCGCCTCCTGGGCGGAAGCCTCGTCGCGCCCGCCGCGCCAGGCTTCCAGGGCGGCGAGGACGGACTGCTCGGAGGCCGGGTCGACGACCATGATGGCGGTGTCGAGGTCGGCCGTGAGCGGGTTCTCCTCGGTGGTGTCGAAGCAGTTCACCCCGATGATCTTGTCCTCGCCGGACTCGATCCGGGCCCGGCGCGCGGCGTGCGAGGCGACCAGGTTGGACTTGAGGTAGCCGGACTCGACGGCCGGGATGACCCCGCCCATCTCCATGACCTTGGCGATCTCCGCCTCGGCGCCGGCCAGCAGCTCGGCGGTCTTGGTCTCGACGACCTCGGAGCCGTTGAAGAGGTCACCGTACTCCAGCAGGTCCGACTCGAAGGCCAGGACCTGCTGGATGCGCAGCGACCACTGCTGGTCCCAGGGCCGGGGCAGGCCCAACGCCTCGTTCCAGGCGGGGAGTTGGACGGCGCGGGCGCGAGCGTCCTTGGAGAGGGTGACGGCGAGCATCTCCAGCACGATCCGCTGGACGTTGTTCTCCGGCTGCGCCTCGGTCAGGCCGAGGGAGTTGACCTGCACGCCGTAGCGGAAGCGGCGCTGCTTGGGGTCGGTGACGCCGTAGCGCTCCCGGGTCACCTTCTCCCAGAGTCGGCCGAAGGCGCGCATCTTGCACATCTCCTCGACGAAGCGCACCCCGGCGTTGACGAAGAAGGAGATCCGGGCGACGACCTCGCCCATCCGCTCGGCGGGCACCTGGCCGGAGTCGCGCACCGCGTCGAGCACCGAGATGGCGGTGCACATCGAGTAGGCGATCTCCTGGACGGGCGTGGCCCCGGCCTCCTGCAGGTGGTAGCTGCAGATGTTGATCGGGTTCCACTTGGGGATGTTGCCGACCGTGTAGGCGATCATGTCGGTGATCAGGCGCACCGAGGGGCCGGGCGGGAAGACGTGCGTCCCGCGCGACAGGTACTCCTTGACGATGTCGTTCTGGGTGGTGCCGGTGAGCTTGGAGACGTCGGCGCCCTGCTCCTCGGCGACCACCTGGTAGAGCGCCAGCAGCCACATGGCGGTGGCGTTGATCGTCATCGAGGTGTTGGTCTGCTCGAGCGGGATGCCGTCGAACAGGGTGCGCATGTCCCCGACGTGGCCGACCGGGACGCCGACGCGGCCGACCTCGCCGCGGGCGAGGATGTGGTCGGAGTCGTAGCCGGTCTGGGTCGGCAGGTCGAAGGCGACGGACAGGCCCGTCTGGCCCTTCGCCAGGTTCCGCCGGTAGAGCGCGTTGGAGTCGCTCGCGGTGGAGTGCCCGGCGTAGGTGCGCATCAGCCAGGGGCGGTCGCGCTTCTGAGGCTCGGTCATCGGAGGCGTCTCACACGTTCCGGAAGCGGTTGATGGCGTCGATGTGCTTGGCGCGGAACTCGGGGTCTGTGACGCCCAGGCCCTCCTCGGGGGCCAGGCAGAGCACGCCGACCTTGCCCTGGTGCCTGTTCCGGTGCACGTCCAGGGCGGCCTGGCCGGTCTCCTCCAGGGAGTAGACCTTGGAGACGGTCGGGTGGATCTTGCCCTTGGCGACCAGACGGTTGGCCTCGAACGCCTCGCGGTAGTTGGCGAAGTGCGAGCCGACGATCCGCTTGAGCGACATCCACAGGTACCGGTTGTCGTACTGGTGCATGTAGCCGGAGGTGGAGGCGCAGGTGACGATGGTGCCGCCCTTGCGGGTGACGTACACCGAGGCGCCGAAGGTCTCGCGGCCCGGGTGCTCGAAGACGATGTCCACGTCCTCGCCGCCGGTGAACTCGCGGATCCTGGAGCCCAGGCGCTTCCACTCGCGCGGGTCCTGGTTGTTCTCGTCCTTCCAGAACCGGTAGCCCTCGGCGGAGCGGTCGATGATCGCCTCGGCGCCCATGGCCCGGCAGATCTCGGCCTTCTCGGGGCTGGAGACCACGCAGATCGGGGTGGCGCCGCCGGCCAGCGCGTACTGGGTGGCGTACGAGCCGAGGCCCCCGCTGGCGCCCCAGATGAGCACGTTGTCGCCCTGCTTCATGCCCGCGCCGTTGCGCGAGACCAGCTGGCGGTACGCGGTGGAGTTGACCAGGCCCGGGGAGGCGGCCTCCTCCCAGGTGAGGTGCTTCGGCTTGGGCATCAGCTGGTTGGTCTTGACCAGGGCGATCTGGGCCAGGCCGCCGAAGTTGGTCTCGAAGCCCCAGATGCGCTGCTCCGGGTCCATCATCGTGTCGTTGTGGCCGTCCGAGGACTCCAGCTCGACGGAGAGGCAGTGGGCGACGACCTCGTCGCCCGGCTTCCAGGCGTTGACCCCGGCGCCGGTGCGCAGCACCACGCCCGCGAGGTCCGAGCCGAGCACGTGGTACGGCAGGTCGTGGCGCTTGGTCAGCGGCGAGAGCCGCCCGTAGCGCTCCAGGAAGCCGAAGGTGGAGACGGGCTCGAAGATCGAGCTCCAGACGGTGTTGTAGTTGACCGCGCTGGCCATGACGGCCACCAGGGCCTCGCCCGGGCCCAGCTCGGGCAGGGCGACCTCGTCGAGGTGAAGGGACTTGCGAGGGTCCTTGTCGCGGCTGTCGAGGCCCGCGAACATCTGCTCCTCGTCCTTGTGGAGCGTGACCGCCCGGTAGGACTCGGGCAGTGCGATTGCCGCGAAGTCGGCCGACGTGGTGTCGGGGCTGAGGATCGCGTCGAGGATTTCCTGCATGGCTGCCTCCGAAGGCGTACCTGTGTGAGGGCACAGGGCGTCTGGGGGAGCCGGGAGCGGACACCGGCTTCGCTGGTACGGGTGGTGGGTGGGCTGGTCAGTTCGGTGCCCGGGGTGGATCGGGCGGGGACTGGCACTGCTCCCGGGGTGTGGGAACGCCGGACGACGGCGCGCCGAGGTGGGGAGCCGCGGCGCCGCGACTGGTGGGTAACAAGCTAGTGGCACCCTGTGCCAGACGTAAAGACACCGGGTGTCACGAATTTGGACAGCCTGGAAAGGCGGCAAAGCGGGCGTGACGCGCGTTGAGCGCGTACGCGAAAGGCCCGCGCCGACGGTTCGGCGCGGGCCTTTCGTAACGCTCTGACCTGCTGTTATTCCCGGCTCAGGACTCCCGGGCGCCGCTCAGTGCGGCTCGGATGCTGTCCACCACCACGTCCAGCGGAGCGTCCGTCCGGGCGACTGTGATGAGCACCTCACCTTGGGGGCTGGCACTCAGTGCGCTCTCCGCCACCGCCTCCCCGGGTGCCCCATTGGCACCCGGTGCCACCACTGAACCGCGGCGTCTGGCACCCGGTTCGCTGGCCGCCCAGAAGGTGCGCCGGATCACCTCGAAGGAGTGGTCCAGCTGCGCCTCCACGTCACCCCGGCCGCCGGCCCGCAGCCAGCGCCGCAGCACGTGGTTGTGCGCCGCGACGACCGCCGCCGCCGACACCTCGGCCAGCATCGAGTCGTCCTCGCCGCCGCGCTGCCAGCCCGAGGGGATCGGCTCGCCGGTGTCGAAGCGGCCCAGCAGGTAGCGGGTGAACAGCCGCTCGTAGCGGGCCACCACGGCGATCTCCCGCTCGCGCAGCGCCGGGACCTGACGGATCAGCTGGTAGCGGGCCACGGACACCCCCGGGGTGGAGGCGTACATCCGCAGCACCTCCTTGATGCCCCGGCAGACCACGTCCAGCGGGTGCTCCTCCGGCTCGGCGCTGGCCAGCAGGTCCGCCACCCGGATCAGGGTGTCGTCGTGGTCGGGGAAGATCGCCTCCTCCTTCGACCGGAAGTACCGGAAGAAGGTGCGCCGGGCGACCCCGGCGGCCGCCGCGATCTGGTCGACGGTCGTCTCCTCGTACCCCTGCGTGGCGAACAGGTCCATCGCGGCCGTGGCCAGGTCCTGGCGCATCTGCTGGCGCTGCGCGGCCGCCCTGCGGCTGCCGGGACCGCCCTCCGGGCCGGCGCCCCCGGTCGAGGGGGCCGTCCGGTCGGTGCCGCGCGGGACTGCGGGGTGCTGCGGGGTGGCTGACTGAACCCGATCCATGTCCGGAACGCTACACGGCCCCGGCTCGGCGCCCGCGGCCCTTCCCCGGCGTACCGGCGTCACCGGGCCCGTCACCGCCGGGCGCGGCCAGCGCGAGGCGACCGAGCCCGGCGCCCAGCCCGGCCCGGCGCCGTACGCCCCCGGCCCGCCCGCGGGCGCAGGGCCGCTGCCGTGCGCCCCCGGACCGCCGGCCGGTCGGCCGGTCACCGGCGCGCGTGGTCGCGGAAGCCGCGGCCGGTCTTGCGGCCCAGGCAGCCCGCCGCGACCAGGTGCTCCAGCAGCGGCGCCGCGGCCAGGCCCGGCTCGCGGAACTCCTGGTGCAGCACCCGCTCGATGGCCAGCGAGACGTCCAGCCCGACGACGTCCAGCAGCTCGAAGGGGCCCATCGGGTAGCCGCAGCCCAGCTTCATCGCGGTGTCGATGTCGTCCACCGTCGCGTAGTGCTCCTGGAGCATCCGCACCGCGTCGTTCAGGTAGGGGAACAGCAGCGCGTTGACGATGAACCCGGCCCGGTCGCCGCACTCCACCGGGTGCTTGCGCACCTTCGCCGTCAGCTCCAGCACCGTCGCGGTGACCTCCGGCGCGGTCAGCACCGTGGAGACCACCTCGACCAGCTTCATCGCCGGGGCCGGGTTGAAGAAGTGCATGCCGATCACGTCCTGCGGCCGCGAGGTGGCGGTCGCGCAGCTGATCACCGGCAGCGAGGAGGTGGTGGTGGCGAGCACCGCGCCCGGGCGGACGACCTTGTCCAGGGCGGCGAACAGCTCCCGCTTCACCGCGAGGTCCTCGGCCACCGCCTCGACCACCAGGTCCACGTCGGCCAGCTGCGCGTACCCGCCGACCGGGGTGACCAGCGCCAGCGCCGCGTCCCGCTGCTCCCCGCTCATCCGGCCCCTGGTCACCGAGCGCTCCAGCGACTTCGCCAGCTGCGCCTTCGCCCGCTCGGCCTTCTCCTGGCTGCGGGCGGCCAGCAGCACCGGGTGCCCGGCCTTGGCGAACACCTCGACGATGCCGGTCGCCATCGTCCCCGAGCCGCAGACACCGACCGTACGGACGGTGCGCCCCGGCACCTTGGGCAGCGCGGGCCCGGTCGCCGCGTCCACGGCCCTGGAGGAGCCCGGCGCCTCGTAGGTGTAGAAGCCCCGGCCGGACTTGCGGCCCAGCAGCCCCGCCGAGACCAGCTGGCCGAGGATCGGCGCGGGCGCGTGCAGCCGGTCGCGCGACTGCTCGTACATCGCCTCCAGCACGGTGCGCGCGGTGTCGATCCCGATCAGGTCGAGCAGCGCCAGCGGGCCCATCGGCAGGCCGCAGCCCAGGCGCATCGCGGCGTCGATGTCCTCGCGCGAGGCGTACCGGGACTCGTACATCGCGGCGGCCTGGTTCAGGTACGCGAACAGCAGGCCGTTGACCACGAACCCGGCCCGGTCGCCGGCCGCCACCGGCTCCTTGCCGAGGTCCCGGGCGAAGGCGGCGGCGTCCTCGGCGGTCTGCGGGGAGGTCAGCACCGTACGGACGACCTCGACCAGCTTCATGCTGTGCACCGGGTTGAAGAAGTGCAGGCCCAGCACCCGCTCCGGACGGGCCGTGGCCGCGGCGATGCGGGTCACCGACAGCGCGGTGGTGCCGGTGGCCAGCACCGTCTCCGGCGGGCAGATCCGGTCCAGCTCGGCGAAGAGCTCCCGCTTCAGCTCCAGCTGCTCGGGCACCTCCTCGATCACCAGGTCCGCCCCGGCGGCGGCCGTCAGCTCGTGCCCGACCTCGATCAGGGCCAGCAGCGCGGTGCGCTCCTCGGCGGTGATCCGCTCCCGCTCCACGGCGTGGGCGGTCCTCTCCTCGATCCGGGCCAGCGCCCGGGCCGCCGAGTCCTCGCCGGCCTCGATGCCGATCACCCGGCGGCCGCTCCTGGCGATCGCGACGGCGATGCCGGCGCCCATCGTGCCGAGGCCGACGACGGCCACGGTGGGGTAGGGACGCTCCATGTCCTGACTCCTAGTCATGAAGGGCCCCGCGCATGCAGCGGCGGGCGGGCCGCCGCACCCGTCGACGGACAGGCGGCGGCCGCCGCCGGAGGAGGGTCCACGCGCGGGGGGCTTGGGGAGGTGACGGGTTCCGGCGACACCGGCCGCGGCCGGTCCGCTCCGGCCGAACTGCGGGTGTGCCGTGGTGCTGCAGGTGCTCAGGCGCTCGGAGGTGAAGGAAGCGACGCTGAAAGCTGAAGCTGAAAGGGGAGTGCACCCGGCCCCGCCGCGGATCGCGGCACCGGCCGGTGAAGGCACCGTGCGAACGCCGAAAGGACACGGCGCCGCGGAACCCGCCGGTGCGGCTCCCGAAGCCCGGCGGTGATGCGTGCGGCCACCATAGCGAAGCTACCGGCCAGTAGGAAGAGGGCGGGAGAAAACCGTTCGGGTCCGACGGCACCCGTTCGCTAGGGTGATCGACGCGGGGGCGGCTCCGCGGCGTGCTTCCTTCTCTCATCTCTCTTATGAATCGAGTGCGCCCACTCTCCGCCCCCGCTTCGTCGTATCCACCCGGGGGAGCAGTGAACAAGAAGACGGCCACCGCCGCGCCCGACACCGTCCTGGACGCCTACCTGCTGCGCCGTCACGCCGTACGGGTCGAACTCGGCGACCGGCCCGAGGAGCCCCAGCCCTGGACGGCCGAAGGCATCGTCGCGCTGGAGGCCGACCTCGCCCAGCGCGGCTACGCCCTCACCCGCGACCTCCGCACGGCCCTCTCCCTGCTGCGCCCCGCCGACCTCGCCACCAAGGGCTCCCGGCTGCTGCGCAAGCTCGACGCCATGCTCGGCGCCGACCGCCGCCACAAGCCGCTCTTCCGCGACTTCCCCAGGGCCGTGCCCCGCCACGCCCACGCCACCTACTCGGCGACGATCCGCGGCTACCTGCTCTGCCAGAGCAGCCAGATCTGCTTCACCTGCCAGCGCAGCAGCCTCGACGCCGGCATCGGCGCCCTCGCCCCCTGCGCCCACCTGCTCTGCGGCGACTGCTACGAGGAGCTGGTCGCGGCCGGCGAAGGCCACAACTGCCCGTACTGCCACAGCCCGCTCGGCACCGAGGAGCGCTACCTCACCCTCGACGCCAAGTCCGCCCGCAACGTCGCCCGCGACCTCGCGCCGGGCAGCCTGATCAAGCCGCTGCGCCTGGCCGGCACGGACGCCGCGGCGGTCGCCGTCGCCGAACTCGCCACCCTGCTCGACCGGCAGACGCCGCTCAGCCCGCAGGACCGCGAGGACCTCGTCCTGCTCCTCGACCACGTCCCGGCGGACCCGGCCACCTGGCTGCCCGCCGAGATCCCCGTCCGCGAGACCCGCGCCACCGTCCTCGCCGCCCTGCTGCGCCGTGACCGCGAGGCCGCGCGCCCCCTGCTCGACGCCCACCTCACCACCGCCACCGACGTGCTACGGCTGATCTGGGCGTGGTCCGGCGCCGAGCCCGACCTGCTGGCCGACACCGCGCGCACCTTCCGCCTGCGCAACCTGCCCCGCCCGCTGCGCCGCGACCTGCTCGCCGTCCTCGACGCGCTCCCGGTCGGCACCCTCGCCGAGGACCTGCGCCGCCACCGCCAGGCGTGGCTGCGCGCCGGCGAACTGCTGCACCCGTACGAGCACCGGGCCCGCTTCCCGTACGCGGCGGCCGCCTTCGCCGTCCTGCGCGAGACCGACGTTCACCACCACGGCCTCGGCCCGCAGCTGCGCGAGGCCCCGGCCCCGCTGAAGGTACGCGAGACGCCCGGCGGCCACACCCGGCTCACCGTCGAGACCTTCGCCGCCCGGGCCGAGCACGCCCTCGCCCAGGGCGACATGCCCGCCGCCGTCCGGCTGCTGGCCACCCGCCCCGGCGAGCTCGTGCGCCGACTGCACCACCTGCTGCGGGTGCACACCGTCTGGTACCCCGGTGAGCCGCTGCCCGCCGAGCTCACGGACGCCCTGCCGGGTGCGCTGCGCGCCGTCGCCCCCGGGCCGCTGCTCGGCGCGTACGGGCGGCTGCGCGCCCCGCGCGAGGAGGGCGAGCGCCGGCTGTACTTCCCGCGAGGCCGCGTCGCCTCCGCACACGCCCGCTTCGACTGGGGCACCCGCGTCCCCGCCGAGCTCAGCGAGCCCGTCTGCGCCCTGATCGAGGCCGAACTGCTGCGCCGCGCCGGGCAGCCGGAGCCCTACGACCTCGCCGTGCTCGACGCCGGGCTCGCCGACCTGGTCGTCCCCTTCGCCGAGCGTGCCAGCGCCAAGACGCTCGTCGCCCTGCCGCGCGGCAGCGTGCAGCCGCTCCCGGACGGGGAGCACCTGCGGCTGTTCGTGCACTGGATGCAGCGCCCGCACCAGCGCGTCGACCTCGACCTGTCCGTCGCCTTCTACGACGAGGACTGGCAGTTCACGGGGCTGTGCGACTACACGAACCTGGTCCTCGGGCCGCGCGCCGCCGTCCACTCCGGCGACTTCACCACCGCCCCGCCGCCGCACGGCGCCACCGAGTTCGTCGACCTCGACCTGTCCGAACTCGACGCGGAGGCCATCCGCTACGCCGTGGTCGTCGTGTTCAGCTACAACGACGTCCCCTTCGAGGACCTCACCGACGCCTTCGCCGGCTTCATGACGCTCTCCCCGACCGAGGCGGCCCGCGTCCGCAAGGGCAGCTTCCGCCCCAAGGAGCTGCGCCAGCGCCTCGACCTCGCCGGGGACGCCCGCATCTGCGTGCCGATGATCGTCGACCTCCAGCAGCGCCGCCAGACCTGGACGGACCTCAACGTCAGCGCCGCCGCCGGGTTCCACAACCTCTACAAGCACCACGAGAGGATCGGCTCCCTCGCCTCGGACGTCCTGCGGCACTTCGCCCCCGGCGCCCGCGCCACCCTCTGGGACCTCGCCTGCGCCACCGCCGCCGCGGGCAGCCCCGAGGTGCTGGTGCGCGACCGCACCGGCCGTACGCTCGACCACTACCGCCGGGGCGCCAACGAGCCGGTGGCCGAGTTCGCCGAGCGCCTGCGCGGCCTGCACGTGAGCGACCGGCGGATCGAGCAGGCACCGGACGACATCGCCCGGCAGATCGCCGAACGCCTCACCGGCGCACGGGCGTTCACGGCCCTGGTGCACGCCGACGTGCCCGCACCGGCCGAGGCGGGCGGCGCGCTCTACCGCCTCTACCCCGGCCCGACCGACGCCGCCCCGGACACCGTGGAGCGACTCACCGCGGGGGACTGGACGGCCCGCTTCGCCCCGAACGGGTGAACGGGCGGACGGGCGTCCAACCGGACCACCCGTAGGGGGAGTTACGACTCCCGGGTGGGCGGGGCAGCATGGTGGCATGACCACGGGAGCCACCGTCCACACCGCCGAGGCCACAAAAGCCGCCGAGGCTTCCGTCGCGCTGCCCCCGCGCGCCGAGCGCGCCGCCCGGGCCGAGGCGGCGGCCGACCGGCTGCGCACCGCCGCCGTCGACGCCCTCGCCGTCACCTGGGTGGACAACGCGGGCATCACCCGGGTCAAGGCCGTCCCGCTCGGGGGCCTGCGGCACGCCGCCGAGTGGGGCGTCGGCACGGCCCCCTGCTTCGACGTGTTCCTCGCCGACGACGCGATCACCACCAGCCCCCTCATCGGCGGCCCCACCGGGGACCTGCGCCTCTACCCCGACCTCGACCGGGCCGTCCCCCTCGCCGCCCAGCCCGGCTGGGCCTGGGCCCCCGGCGAGCGCTACACCCAGGACGGCACCCCGCACCCCGGCTGCCAGCGCCTGTTCGCCCGCCGGACGACGGCGGCCGCCGCCGCGCTGGGCCTCAGCCTCAAGGCCGGCATCGAGGTCGAGTGGGTCGTCGCCCTGGACGGCCCCCCGACCGAGGAGCCGCGCTACCCGACGCACGGCCCCGCGTACGGGATGCACCGGCTCACCGACCTCTCCGACTACCTGCGCGACGTCCTGCGCGCCCTCGGCGAGCAGGGGCTGGCGGTGCTGCAGATCCACCCCGAGTACGCCCCGGGCCAGTTCGAGGTCTCCGTCGCCCCCGAGGGCCCGGTCGGCGCCGCCGACACCTCCGTCCTCGTCCGCCACACGATCCGCGCCGTCTCCGCCCGCCACGGCCTGCGGGTCTCCTTCGCGCCCGTCGTCGAGACCGACGGCGTCGGCAACGGCGGCCATGTGCACCTGAGCCTGTGGCGCGAGGGCCGCAACCTCGGCCACGGCGGCCCCGGCCCGCACGGGCTCACGCCCGAGGCCGAGGGCTTCCTCGCCGGCGTCCTCGACGAACTGCCCGCCCTGCTGGTGCTCGGCTGCTCCAGCCCCGCCGGGTACCTGCGCCTGGTGCCCCAGCACTGGGCCGGCGCCTACCGGTGCTGGGGCCTGGAGAACCGCGAGGCCGCGCTGCGGCTGGTCACCGGCTCCACCGGCGAGCGGGCCTCGGCCGCCAACGCCGAGGTCAAGTGCTTCGACGCCAGCGCCAACCCGTACCTCGCCGTCGGCGGCGTCATCGCGGCCGGTCTCGCGGGCCTGGCGGATGGCCGCCGCCTGCCACCGGAGTTCACCGGGGACCCGGCCGCCGCCGAGCCCGGCACGGTGCCCCGGCTGCCCACCGGTCCCGGTGAGGCGCTGGCCGCGTACGAGGCGTCGGCGGTGCTGCGCGAGGCCCTCGGCGAGCCGCTGTACCGGGCGGTGGCCGCGGTGCGCCGCGCCGAGGCCGAGCGGTACGAGGCCGCCGGCCCCGAGGAGTTGGTGGCCGCCACCCGCTGGCGTTACTGACGAAAAACGCCGATCGGCCACCGGCCGTACGCGCTCCAGCGGGCCCGAACGCTCACCACATCGCTCGTCGGCAAACCATCACTTTTTAACACTCATCTTTTCTGTTGCCTACTGTGACCTGCGGAGTCCTGCCCTCCGCAGTTGGCGAAGATGTGACGATTAGATGACTACCTCTTGCGCAATTAAGCCAATCTTCATTAGCGTCCCGGTCATTCCCTGTGCACCTGCCTCGCCGCAGCTGCCGCATGACGACTCGGGAGGGCCTACCCCTATGAGAGTTCCTCGGATCAGCCGGACCCGGTACGCGGCGGTGGGCCTCGTGCTCGCCACCGCCGGCGCACTCGCGCTGCCGGCCGGCACCGCCGTCGCCGCCCCCGCGGGCGACTCGACGACCGGTCCGCTGCTCAGCTACGTCGTCAACACCAAGGCCAACCACGGCCAGGTGCAGAAGGTCGAGAACGCCGTCAAGAACCTCGGCGGCACCGTCGTCTACTCGTACGAGCAGATCGGCGTCGTCATAGCCCGCTCGAACGACACCAAGTTCGCCGAGAAGCTGCGCCTGGCCAAGGGCGTCGACTCGGTCGGCGCCAGCCGTACCAAGGGCATCACCGCCGCCGACCAGGGCAAGGCGGAGGTCGCCGAGGCGCCGTCCGGTGCCAACGCCGCCGCCCCCGGCCAGGAGCCGTACGAGCCCAACCAGTGGGACATGCGCCAGATCGGCGTCGACAAGGCGCACAAGATCTCGCTCGGCAGCCGCAACGTCACGGTCGGCGTGCTGGACTCCGGCATCGACGCCACCCACGAGGACCTGGCCGCCAACGTCGACGCCTCGCAGTCGGTCTCCTGCATCGACGGCGGCAAGCCGAACACCGACTGGAAGTCGTGGCAGCCGGGCGTCGACGGCGACCACGGCACCCACGTGGCCGGCACCATCGCCGCCGCCAAGAACGGCAAGGGCATCGTCGGCATCGCCCCGAACGTCAAGCTGGCCGCCGTTCGCGTCGTCGACGACAACCAGTTCATCTACCCGGAGTACGCCATCTGCGGCTTCGTGTGGGCCGGTGAGCACCACTTCAACGTGACGAACAACAGCTACTACATCGACCCGTGGATGTTCAACTGCACGAACGACAAGGACCAGGCGGCGATCACCGACGCCGTCCGTAAGGCCGTCGAGTTCTCGCAGCGCAAGGGCGTCCTCAACGTCGCCGCCGCGGGCAACGAGAACATCGACCTGGCGCACAAGACGGTTGACGTCTCCAGCCCGGACGACACCACCAAGACCACCCGCCCGATCACCAACGACTGCCTCTCGCTGCCGACCGAGCTGCCGGGCGTCGTCGTCGTCTCGTCGGTCGGTGTCAACGGCGACAAGGCGTACTACTCCAGCTACGGCAAGGGCGTCGTCACCGTCGCCGCGCCGGGTGGCGACCGCCGCTACCAGATCCCGGACACCCCGGACAAGAACGGCCGCACCCTGTCCACCATCCCCGGTGGCAAGTACGGCTACATGCAGGGCACCTCGATGGCGTCCCCGCACGCCGCCGGTGTGCTCGCGCTGCTGGCCAGCACCTTCCCGTGGGCGAGCCCGGAGGAGCTGACCGAGATGCTGACCAGCCAGGCCGAGTCCCACGCCTGCCCGACCGGGGACTTCAACCCGGGCGGCGCCGGCGACTGGAAGGCCAAGTGCGAGGGTGGCGCGGACGACAACGGCTTCTACGGCGCGGGCATCATCAACGCCGAGAAGGCGGTCCAGTGGTGGCGCTGACGCGCCCGCCGCGGTGACAACCTGACAACCGCAGTGACAACCGCAGTGACAACAGCAGTGACACCTGATCACCGCTGAACCGGGGAGCGGGGCTTCGGCCCCGCTCCCCGGTTCCGTCCTCCGTTCAGCCGTCCTCGTCGAAGTGGTGCTCCCAGACCGTCTCCACCGAGGGCTTGCCGTGCAGGTCCGGCACCTCCCGCAGCCAGGCGGGCCGGCCGGCCCGGGTGCGGGCCGCCTGGCGCCGCTCGGCCTCGCGCAGCTGCTCGGGCGTGGAGAACCCCTCCGGCAGCCACTCCCCGGAGAGCACCACCCGGGCGGCCAGGTGCTCGACGTAGGCGCGGCGGACGGCGGCCACCGAGTCGAAGCCCGGCTCCCCGGCCAGCCACTCGTCGGGCACCAGCGCCAGCACCTCCTCCAGCAACTCCGCGGTCACCAGCGGCCCGAGGTCCTCGTCGGCCAGCCGGACGTCCGGGGCCGAGGCGCCCAGCGCGTGGGCGCTCAGGTCGTAGCGCCGCCCGACCGCCGCCCCGGCGGAGGCCCAGCGGTGGTGGAAGATCAGCGCGGCGCCGTTGTCGATCAGCCAGAGCCGCCCGTGCCAGACCACCAGGTTGGGGTTGTGCACGGTGCGGTCGACGTTGCCGGTGAGGGCGTCCAGCCACACCACCCGCCCGGCCTCGGCGGAGTCCACCGCCACCAGGCCCGGCCGGTAGTCCAGGGCCCCCGGCAGCAGGTCCATCCCGAGGTTGAGCCCGGCGCTGGCCTTGAGCATGTCCTGGATCTCGGTGTCCGGCTCCTCCGCCGCCACCGCCGGGTCGAAGTCCACCAGCCGCAGCTCCGGCACCCGCAGCCCCAGGCGCCGCGCCAGCTCGCCGACGATCACCTCGGCCACCAGCGCCTTGCGCCCCTGCGCGGCCCCGGTGAACTTGACCACGTACGTGCCCAGGTCGTCGGTCTCCACCACCCCGGGCACCGAACCCCCGGCCCGCAGTGGATCGACGTAGCGCACCGCTGTCACCTGATCGAGCACACCGGCCACCCTATCCCGGCGCGTCGCGGCGGCGCCGCTGTGATTGGCTTGCCGCCAGAGCGGTACGGACAGCGGTACCCCACCACACGAGGAGTGCAAGGTCATGGGACAGGTGCAGGCCACCACCGAGCGGGTCTACGACGCGGCCCCCGAGCGGGTGTACGAGGCGCTGGCCGACTACCAGGTGACCCGCCCGAAGCTGCTGCCGGCGCAGTACAGCGAGTACGAGGTGCGGGTCGGCGGCACCGGCGCCGGCACCCAGGTGCACTGGCGGCTGCAGGCCACCGAGAAGCGGGTGCGCGACTGCCTGTTCACCGTCTCGGCGCCGAAGCCGGACCAGCTGGTGGAGAAGGACGCCAACTCCACCATGGTGATCACCTGGACGGTCTCGGCCGTGGGCGAGGGCGGCTCCAAGGTCACCGTCTCCGCCACCTGGCAGGGCGCCACGGGCATCGGCGGCTTCTTCGAGCGCACCTTCGCCCCCAAGGGCCTGAACCGCATTCACGACCAGGTGCTGGAGAACCTCGCCGCCGAGGTCCGCTGACCCGATCCCCGATCCCCGATCGCCGATCGGGACCGGGACCGGGACCGGGACCGGAACCGGAACCGGAACCGGAACCGGGGAATTCGCCCGGGAATTCGACTGACCCGTCCACCCGTACGAGTCGAAAGCCGTACGGGTGGACGGCCCGCCACCTCCGGGTGACGGGACCCGCCCGGCACGGGGGAGCGACCCTAGGCTCGCCGCCGTGCATATGACGATCCTTCACGTTTCGCAGCCGGTGGACGGCGGAGTCGCCCGCGTCGTCGCCGATCTGGTCCGCGGGCAGCGGGAGGCCGGCCACCGGGTCCTGGTCGCCTGCCCGCGCGGGGGCCGGCTGGCCGAGGAGGCGGCCTCGGTGGGCGCGCTGGTCCACGACTGGCCCGCCGACCGCTCCCCGGGCCCCTCGACCGCCGCCGAAGCCTGGCGGCTGCGCCGGATCGTCCGGACCGCCGGGCCCGACGTGGTCCACCTGCACAGCGCCAAGGCCGGCCTGGCCGGCCGGCTGGCCGTGCGCGGCGCGGTGCCCACCGTCTTCCAGCCGCACGCCTGGTCCTTCGCCGCCGTGGACGGCGCCATGGCCGCCGCCACCCTGCGCTGGGAGCGCTGTGCGACCCGCTGGGCGCACCGCCTGCTCTGCGTCAGCGTCCAGGAACGCGCGGACGGCGTGGCCGCCGGGGTGCACGCCGACTGGGCGGTGGTGCCCAACGGCGTGGACGTGCGCCACTACGCGCCCGCCGACCGCCGCGCCGCGCGGATCGCCCTCGGCCTGGACCTCGACGCCCCGCTCGCCGTCTGCGTGGGCCGCCTGTGTCGGCAGAAGGGCCAGGACGTGCTGCTGGCCGCCTGGCCGGAGGCGCTGCGCCGGGTGCCGCAGGCCCGGCTGGCACTGGTCGGCGGCGGGCCGGAGGAGCAGCGGGTCGCGGAGCTGGTCCGGGAGACGGCCGAGCCCTCCCGCGTCCGGCTGACGGGCGACGTGCCGGATCCGCGCCCCTGGCTGGCGGCGGCCGACCTGGTGGTGCTGCCCTCGCGCTGGGAGGGCATGGCGCTGGCCCCGCTGGAGGCGATGGCGGCGGCCCGCCCGGTGCTGCTGACGGACGTGCCGGGGGCGCGTGAGTGCCTGCCCCCGGCGGAGCGCGCGCAGTCGGTGGTCGCGCCGGAGGATGCGGGCGCGCTCGCCACCCGGATGGCGGAGGCGTTGTCCGATCCGATCGAGTGCGAGCGACGCGGTTCCCGGCTGCGCGAGCACGTGGTGGCGCGCCACGACGTGCGGACCGTGGTCGAACAGGTGGACGCGCTCTACCGCCACCTGCTGGGGGCCGGAGGGGTCGTGGGGCGGCGCCGGGCCCGTGTCCCGGAGCGGATCTGATCGTTTCACCTGCTGCGAATGCCCGCCGTGACGGCGCGGTCGTATTCGCACCCTCGACCGGATATTCGGGCGAAGTGGCAATCAGAAATACCTATTAATGGGCGGCTGGAATGAAACGGCAAGTCAACTTCCAGCCGATAACGCCCGGTTCTGTATTGTCTGATTTTGCCTGCTTCGTTTCGATTTCTCACCGGGAATTCGCGAAAGCCGCCAGCGGCAGCAGGTGCCGTCAGGACCGCGCCCACCGGGCCGGGACGGCCGCCCCCCGCCAACCGGCGCAGGGGCGCCGTCGCCCCGGGCACACAGCAGGGGAGTTCGTGCGCTGATGACCATTGACCACGACAGCTTGCCACGCTCAGGCGGGCCCCTGCCCGGCCCCCACCGGCCCGCCACCGGACTGCTCGACCGTCCGGACGGAGCCGTGCGGGCCCGCGCCGTCGCCCCACCGCGCCGCCACCGCCGCCCGGTCCCCTCCCGCTACGCCCTGCCGCTGACCCTGCTCCAGGTCGACGCCGTCGCCCTGTGCACCGCCACGGCCGTCGCCAACCGGGCCATCGACCCGGCCACCCGGCTCACCCCCCTCCTGGGCGTCGCCGCAGTCCTCCCACTCCTGCTCCTGCTCAACCTCACCGGCGGCCTCTACCGCACCCGGCTCACCCTCTCCGTCCTCGACGAACTGCCCGCACTCGCCGTCCGCGCCGTCGTCGCCACCGCCTTCGCCGTCACCCTCGCCGGCTGCCTGGACGGCCGCTGGCCCGACTGCGGACCGGCCACCCCCGCCCGGCTCACCGTGCTGCTCGGCGCCCAACTGCTGATCGCCGCCCTCGGCCGCGCCGTCCTCTACCACCTCGTGCGCCGCATCCGCCGCAGCCGGCCCAACCCCGTCCTGGTGCTCGGCGCCGGCCGCCTCGGCCGCCGCGTCGCCGCCGCCCTCGACGAGCACGGCGAGTACGGGCTGCGCCCCGTCGGCTTCCTCGACGCCGACCCGCCGCTGCTGCCCGGCGACACCGACCTGCCCGTCCTCGGCGGCCGCGAGGCCCTGGAACGCGAGGTCCGCCGCCACCGCGTCCACCACGTCATCGCCACCGCCGGCGCTGCCGACGAGGCCGAGACCGCCGCCACCCTGCGCGAGGCCGCCCGGCTCGGCTGCCAGGTCTGGCTCGTCCCCGCCCTGCGCGAGTACGGCTCCCTGCCCACCGCCCCCATCGCCGGCGGCGACCACCTGTGGGGCTTCCCCTGCCTACGCGTCGGCGCCGCCGCCATGCGCCGCCCCGGCTGGGTCGGAAAACGCGCCCTCGACATCTTCGCCGCCTCCTTCGGCCTGCTGCTCCTCGCCCCCGTCCTCGCCCTGTGCGCCCTCGCCGTCCGTTTCGACACCGGCCCCGGCGTGCTCTTCCGCCAGCAGCGCACGGGCCTGGACGGCCGGGTCTTCACCGTCCTCAAGTTCCGCACCCTGCGCCCCAGCAACGAGCACGAGTCGGCCACCCGCTGGAACATCTCCCAGGACCACCGCATGGGCGCCGTCGGCCGCGTCATGCGCAGGAGCTCCCTGGACGAGCTGCCGCAGCTGTGGAACGTCCTGCGCGGCGACATGAGCCTGGTCGGCCCGCGCCCCGAACGCCCGTACTTCGTCATGCGGTTCAGCCAGGCGTACCCCGAGTACGCCGACCGCCACCGCGTCCCCGTCGGCCTCACGGGCCTCGCCCAGGTCAACGGCCTGCGCGGGGACACCTCCATCGAGGACCGGGCGCGCTTCGACAACCGCTACATCGAGAGCTGGAGCCTCTGGCAGGACGTCAAGATCCTGTGCCGCACCGCGGCGTTGATGCTCCACCCGGACGGGAGCTGACCCGCGTGGCCCTGACCCTTCCCGCAGTACCGAGCCCAGCGTCGTTACGGAGGACCCTCGCGGCGGCCGCCGACCGGCCCAGCCTGCTGGCCGCCGCGACCGTACTGCTGGTCTGCGTGCCCACCGGCGAGAAGGACGTCACGGCCGCCGTCCACATCACCGCCGCCGACCTCGCCTCCCTGGCACTGGTCGCGCTCACCGCCGTCAACCTGCTGCGCGGGCGGCTGCCCGCCGTCAGCCGCGGCACCTGCGTGCTGTTCGCCGGGATCGTGGCCGCCGCCGCCGTCGCCACCGTCGGCTCGATCGACCCGGCCACCAGCGTCACCGGCTTCGTCCGGCTCACCCAGGTCTTCGTCCTCGTGCCCGCCTCGGTGCTGTGCTCGCTGCGCGACCGCACCGACCAGCGGCTCGTCCTCGGCTCCTTCGTCCTCGCCGCGCTCGTCGAGGGCGCCGTCGGCGTCCACCAGTACCTCACCCGCACCGGCGCCTCCTACACCGGCCAGCCGATCCGCGCGGTCGGCACCTTCGGCGCCCTGGACGTCATGGCGATGTCCACCGTCGTCAGCTACGGCCTGCTCGCGGCCCTCGCCCTCGCCCTCGGCGAACGGCGGCCCGGAGGGGACGCACGGCTGCGCCGGGCGATGTTCGCCGCCGCCGCCTTCCTCGCCTTCCCCCTCGCCGTCTCCTTCAGCCGGGGCAGCTGGATCGCCACGGGCCTCGCCGCCACCGCCCTGCTGCTGCGCGCCGACGCGCGCCTCCTGGTGCGCGGCGCCGTCCTCGGCCTGGCCGCCGCCGTCGTCCTCGTCGGCGGGATCGGCCTCGGCGCCTCCGGCGTCACCGCACGGATCAGCTCCATCGGCTCCGTCTCAGCCGCTCCCGACCAGTCCGTCTCCGACCGCTACGACCTGTGGTCCACCGCGGGCCGCATCTGGCAGGACCACCCCGTGCACGGCGCCGGCCCCAAAGCCTTCCAGCAACTGCGCGACTCCCACGCCCCGCTGAGGCTCTCCTCCGGCAGCGACACCTCCGACTCCACCGGCGGATTCCAGCGCGAACCGCTGCTCTCCCCGCACAACATGTACCTCCTGGTGCTCAGCGAGCAGGGCCTGATCGGCATCACCGCCTACGCCGCCCTCTTCCTCGGCCTGCTCCTCGGCTGCCTGCGCAACCGCAGCGGCCTCGGCCTCGCCGCCCTCGCGCTGCTCGCCTGGCAGCTGATCGACTTCCTGTACGCCGACATCGGTGGCACCACCACCGTCCTGACCTCCGTCGTCTTCGGCCTCGCCGCCCGCGCGGCCGTCCGCGAGGTGACCCCGTGAACACCGAAGGGCCCACCGCACTCGCCGCCTCCCTGCCGGCCCCGCGCACCGCGCCCGAACCGCCCCCCGGCCCCGGCCGGGCCCCCCGCGGCGGCTTCCTCGCCAAGGCGTTCGGCGTCACCGCCGTGCTCAGCGCCGCCGGCTCCGGCCTCGGCCTGCTGCGCGACCTGCTGCTCGCCCGCTACTTCGGCGCCAACCAGGGCACCGACGCCTTCCTCGTCGCCTGGACCGTCCCGGAGACGGCCGCACCGCTGCTGATCGAGGACGCCATGTCCTTCCTCATGGTGCCCGCCTTCGCCCTCGCCCTGGTGCTGCGCGAGGAGGACCCGGACGCCCCCGACCCCGTCCGCCAGGTCGTCCGCGCCACCCTGCCCTGGCTGCTCCTCGCCCTCAGCGGCCTCTCCCTGACCGTCGCCCTCGGCGCCCCGCAACTCGTCACCCTGCTCGCCCCCGGCCTGCACGACCCGGCCCTGGCCGTCACCTGCACCCGGATCACCGCCGTCACCGTGCTGCCCTTCGGCGTCGCCGGCTACCTCGCCGCCGCCCTGCGCGCCCACCACCGCTTCACCGCGCCCGCCGGCATCTACGTCGCCTACAACCTCGGCATCCTCGCCGTCCTCCTCACCGGCCAGGCGTACCTGGGCGTGCGCTCCGCCGCCCTCGGCGTCGCCGTCGGCAGCCTCCTGATGGCGGGCCTGCTCGTCGTGCCCTTCCTGCGCCGCCTGCGCGAGGGCGGCGGCGCCGGCCGCGGCCGGCGCAAGTCGTCGGACACGCCCAAGGCACTCGTCCTGATGCCGCTCGCCCTGCTGCCGATCGCCTCCTTCACCCTGACCCGGCAGTCCCAGGTCTTCGTCGAGCGCTACCTCGGTTCGGCCCTGCCGCCCGGCACCATCTCGCACCTCAACTACGCGGCCAAGGTCTCCCAACTCGCCATGACCGCGGGCATCCTGATCGTCACCGTCACCTTCCCCCTGGTGGCCAGGGCGCTCGCCGCCGGAGACCTCACCGCCGCCCGCGACCGGGTCGAGAAGGACCTCGGCCAGGCCGCCGCCGTCGTCCTGCTCGGCACCTCCTTCCTGATGGCCTGCGCCCCCTCCGTCGTCGCCCTGCTCTTCCAGCGCGGCGCCTTCGGCCCGCAGGACACCGAAGCCACCGCCGAGGTCATCCGCGTCTACAGCTTCGGCCTGCCCGCCCAGGCGCTCATCGGGGTGATGATCCGCCCGTACTTCTCCCTGCGCCCGGTGGTCCGCACAGCCGATGACCCGCGCACCGAGCCCGGCGGGCGGCGACTGCTCGACTGGTACCCCGTCGGCGCGATGCTGCTCGGCCTCGCCGTCACCGTCACCGTGGGCCTGCTCACCACCGGCCGCTTCGGCGCCCTCGGCATCGCCGCCGGCAACGCCGCCGGGATCACCACCACCGCCGCGCTGCTGCTGCACGGGCTCGTGCTGCGCGGCATCCCGCTGCGGCTGCGCCGGGTGCTCGGCGGCCACGGCCGGCTGGTGGGCGCCGCCGCCGGGGCCACCGTCCTCGGCACGGCCGCCGCCGGCCTGAGCGCCGACCCGCTGCTCGCCACCCTCCTCGGGGGCCTCACCGTGGCGCTGGCCTTCGCCGCCCTCGGGGCCGTCCTCGGCGCCCGCGAGGTGCGCGGCCCCGTCCTCGCCGCCCGGCGCGTCGTGAGCCCCCCGAGGACCCCGTCACTGAGGACCCCGCCAACCGCCGCCGACGAAGGGAAGCGTCCCCATGGACACTGAACGGGGAACAGTCCGTTCGGCCCGGACGGGTACCGCCGACGCCCGGAGCCCCCGGGCGCACCTGCCCCGCAGCCGCAGCCCCCTCGGCGAACCGGCCGTCTGGGGCGCCGGATCGCCGTGGATCCTGATGTACCACTCCGTCGCCGTCGAACGCGAGGACCCGTACCGGCTCACCGTCAGCCCCGAACGGTTCGCCGAACAGATCGCCTGGCTGCACCGGCACGGGCGGCGCGGCGTCTCCGTCCGCGAACTCATCCGGGCCCGCGCCCTCGGCCGCGACGACAAGCTCGTCGGCCTGACCTTCGACGACGGCTACGCCGACTTCGGGCGCTACGCCGTACCGATCCTGCACGCCTACGGCTTCACCGCCACCGCCTACGTCGTCGCCGACCTGCTCGGCCGCGACAACGGCTGGGACGCCGACGGCCCCCGCAAGCAGCTCCTCACCGTCGAGGAGGTCACCGAACTCGCCGCAGCCGGCTGGGAGATCGGCTCCCACGGCCTCGGCCACAAGGCACTGCCGGGCCTGCCCGCCGAGGAGCTCGCCGTGCAGACCCGGGAGAGCCGCCGACTGCTCGAGGAGGTCGTCGACGGCCCCGTCACCGGCTTCTGCTACCCGTACGGCGCCGTCGACCTGCCCGCCACCCTGGCCGTGCGCGACGCCGGCTACGACTACGCCTGCGCCATCGAGCACTCCGCGCTCACCGGCCCCTTCGCCCTGCCGCGCTGCTACGTCGGCGACCGGGACGGGGGCCTGCGGCTGCGCGCCAAGAGGGGCCGCCAGCGCCTGCGCGACCTGATGACCGGGATGCGCCGGAGGGTCGGGCGGTGAAGGTCCTGCACATCGTCACGGGCCTCGCCTCCGGCGGCGCCGAGCGCCAGCTCCACCTGCTGCTGCGGCACCTGCCCGCCCACCAGCGGTGCGAGGTGCTCGCCCTCACCAACCCCGGCACCGTCGCCGCCGCCCTGCGCGCCGACGGCGTGACCGTCCACCACCTCGGCATGCGCGGCAACCGCGACCTCGGCGCCCTGCCCCGGCTCGTGCGCCTCGTCCGCGACGGCCGCTACGACCTGGTCCACACCCACCTCTACCGGGCGCAGCTGTACGGCCGGCTGGCCGCCCGCCTGGCCGGGGTGCGCGCCGTGGTCTCCACCGAGCACTCGCTGCACGCCGGGGTGATCGAGGGCCGCCCCGTCACCCGGGGCGTCAAGGGCCTCTACCTGGCGGCCGAACGCCTCGGCAGCACCACCGTGGCCGTCTCCCGGCAGGTCGCCCAGACCCTGCACTCCTGGGGCGTCCCGCCCGCCCGCGTCGAGCTGATCCCCAACGGCATCGACACCGCCCGCTTCTGCCGCCCGCCCGCCGAGCGGGCCGCCGCCCGCCGCCGCCTCAGGGCCGAACTCGGCCTGCCGCAGGGGAGTTGGGCGATCGGCGGGGTCGGACGGCTGGTGCCGGGCAAGCGCTTCGAGGTGCTGGTCGAGGCGCTCGCCGCACTCGACCCGGCCAGCCGGCTGGTCCTGGTCGGCGAAGGCCCCGAACGTGCCGCCCTGGAACACCGGGCCGCCGAACTCGGCGTCCGGGAACGGCTGGTGCTCACCGGCGAGCGCGACGACGTGCCCGAGCTGCTGGCCGCCCTGGACGTGCTGGCCGCGCCCTCCACGAGGGAGACCTTCGGCCTCGGCGTCCTCGAGGGCCTGGCCGCGGGCCTGCCCGTACGGCACAGCGCCTGCCCCGCCCTCGACGAACTGCCGCCCAGCGCCGCCCCGCAGGCCCGCCGCATCCCCTCCGAGCCCGCCGCGTACGCCGCCGCGCTGCGCGACCTGCGGCACGTGAACGACCACAGCGCCGACCCGCTGCCCGCCCCGCCGGCCGTCGGCCACTACGACATCGCCCGCGTCGCCGCCGACCTGGGCGCCCTCTACGACCGGCTGGCCCGCGTCTGACCGCCCCCGCCGGTACCGCCGATCCACAGTCAAGGAGCCACACCCATGACCACAACGCGCCGAAGCGCCCGCCGCCTGGTCCGCCGCTGGTGGCCGGTGGCGCTCGCGGTGCCGCTGGGCGCCGCGGCCGGCGCCGGGTACGCCGCCGTCTCGCACCCCTCCTACGCCGCCAGCGCCTACGTGCTCGTCGTGGCGCAGAACCCGGGGGAGGCCGCCACCGCGACCAACTTCGCCCAGGCGTACGGTCGGCTGGCCGGCCAGCCGCAGGTGCTCGCGGTCGCGGCGGCCGAGACCGGCCACAGCCGCGCCGAGATGGAGGCCCTGGTCCACGGCACCACCTCCCCCGACGCCCCGATGATCGAGATCACCGGCACCGGCGGCCAACCCCAGGAGGCCGCCCGGACCGCCGACGCGGTGGCCCGCTCGCTGGTCTCCTTCGCCAACGCCAGCAGCAAGGACACCAACGTCCGCCTGGTGACGCTCGCCCCGGCCGCCGAGCCGGACAAGCCGACCACCCCCTCCGGAAAGCTGGACGTCGCGGTGGGCGGCGCGGCCGGGGTGCTGATCGGCGCGCTGGTGATGATGACGCGCCGCCGCCCGGGGACGGGGGATGCGCAGGCCGTCCCGGCGGAGGAGACGCCCGAGACGCCCGAGGCCGCCGCGACCCCGAGCACCCCGCGCCCGCGCTCCGAGGAGCAGCCGGCCGGGAAGGCCGCGGCTGAGGTGAAGGCGGAACCGGAGACCGGGGCGAAGGACGAGACGAAGGGCGACGCGAAGGGCGAGACGAAGGGCGAGGCGAAGGGCGACGCGAAGCCCGACCCGAGGACGAAGCCCGCCAAGGAGAAGTCCGCGGCGGGGAGCGCGCGATGAGCAGCACCGAGACCCGCCGGGAGGCGGCCCGCGTGCCCGCCCCGTCCACGGCCCCCTCTCGGGCCTGGACCACCGAGCTGCGCCGCGAGGACGACGCCCTCGACACCCTCGCCGGGGAGTGGGACGACCTCGCCGCCCGCTGCCGCACGGCCACCTTCTTCCAGGCCGCCGACTGGCTGCGCTCCTGGTGGAACCACTACGGCCGCCCGGGCGCGCTGGTGGTGGTGCTGGTCCGCCGAGACGGCCTGCTGGTCGGCGCCGGCGCCTTCCAGCGGCGCGGCGGGCCGCTCGGCGGCCTCACGGGCCTCGGCGACGGCCTGGTCGACTACAGCGACGTGCTGCTCGACGACGACTGCGCCGACCGGGCCGCCTCCGAACTCGCCGCCGCCCTGCCGATCACCCGCCCCTGGCAGTTCCTGGAACTGCGCGAGGTGCACCCCGAGGCGGCCGTGCAGCGGGTGTACGCGCACTGGCGCGGGCGGCGGCGCCGCTACGAGGACTCGCTCTGCCAGTACCTCCCGGCCGTCCCGATGGACCGGCTGCTCAAGCGGGTGCCCGGCAAGACCGCCCAGCGCAGCCGGGTGAAGCTGCGCAAGATCGCCGAGGCCGGGGTGAAGGTCCGCTCCACGCCGGTGGAGGAGGTGCCGGAGGCCCTCGAGGGGCTGCTGCGGCTGCACATCCTGCAGTGGAGCGAACGCGGCGTCACCCCCGAGCACCGCACCGAGCGCTTCGCCCGCCACCTGACGGAGTCCACGATCGCCCTGGTCCGCAGCGGAAAGGCGGCCGTCCACCAGTTCCACCTCGACGGCCAGCTGGTCGCCGTGAACCTGCTGCTGCTCTGCCCGGCCCGCAGCGGGCTCTACATGTACGGCGCCCACCCGGTGCTGCGGGACCGCCTCGACATCGCGGGGCTGCTGTTCAGCGCGGCCCTGGACGAGACGGTCGGCGCGGGCATCCCGGTGTTCGGACTGCTGCGCGGCCAGGAGCCGTACAAGCAGCGCTGGCGCCCGGACCAGCTCCCCAACCAGCGCCTCCTGCTGGGCCCCGCCGGACCGGCGCCCGCCGCCACCGCCAGGGCCGCCGCGATCCGCACCCGGATCGCGGCGGTGCACCAGCTGCGCACCCGCTTCCCCCGCCTCAAGCAGGCCCTCCTGGCCCGCCGCCGCAGCTGAGGGCACCTCCGCTCAGCGCCGGGCGGGCTTGGAGGTCGCGGTCGCGCCGGGCGAGGTGCCCGGCGCGACCGGTGCCGTCGGCGTGGCGGGAGCACTCGGGGTGGCCGGTGCGGTCGGGGTGCTCGGCGTGCTCGGTGCGGTCGGCGCCGGGGGAGCGGTGGGGACGGTTGCGGGGGCGCCCTTGGAGCCGGTCATCAGCTGCCGGAACCGCGCGGCCGAGCGCGGGTTGCGGTCGCACTGGAAGAAGCCGTGCGGGCAGTAGTCGGTGACGGTCTGGTAAGCGGTGTCGTGGGTGCGCATCCACTCCACCATCCGCTGCACGAAGTCCGGGTTGTCGCCGTTGCGGAACAGCCCCCACTCCGGGTACGAGACCTGCTTGCCGCGCTTCGCCGCGAACTCCACCTGGTCCTGGAGGCCGTACGGCTCGCGCACGTAGTCGTCGAAGCCGGCCCCGGCCGGCTGGTCGTAGCTGTCCATGCCGATGATGTCGACCACGTCGTCCCCGGGGTAGCACCGCGTCCACGGGATGGCGTCCAGGCCCCGGTTGGGAGTGAAGTCGAAGCGGAACCGCTGCCCGGGCACCGAGCGCATCACCCCGACGACCCGCCGCCAGTACGCCTTCCAGGCGGAGGGGTCGGGCTTGCAGCGGTGGGTGTAGGTGACGCCGTTCATCTCCCAGCCCAGGGTGAGCACGGTGTCCGCCCCGCCGAGGGCGACGAGCCGGTGCGCGAGCCTGAGGAAGTGCCGGTCGAAGTCCCCGCGCGCGCCCTGGGCGAGCAGCCTGGCGACCTCGCCGTCCGGCACGTTCGCCTCGTTGGGCACCAGCATCGGCACGCCCAGGACCAGCTGCCGGGAGGGATCGGTCAGCCGCCACTGCGCCCACAGCCCGAGGACCACCGGATCGCCCTCGACGTCGCTCCAGCCGTTGCCCGCCAGATAGGTGTGGCCCACCTGGAGGTTGGCGTCTCCGAGCCACTGGGCGTACCGGCCGATCTGGGGGATGTAGTTGTCCCAGGAGCCGACGAAGGCGCCGAACGGTGGCTCGTGGTTCGGCCGCTGCACGGTCGGGCGGGAGGCGGCCCCGCGCGGCTCGAAGGTGTCGGAGGAGAGGCTGTGCCGCTCCGGTGCGCTGAGCGGCGTCCCGGCCGGGACGCTGGCCGTGGCCATCAGCAGCAGGGCGGCGGCGGCCAGCGTCAGACGGCCGATGCGCATGGTCTCTCCTCCGGGCGGCGCGGTGGGGGCGGTACGGGCGACGGTGCGGACGGACCGTGATGACCCGCTCGCCGACAGTAGGGCCGGAGGGCGTCGGAAAAGCCGAATGTCACTCTAAAGTGGGCGATATTCGAACGCCGTCTGCCGCAATGCGCCGACCGGTGGACGCCGTGGGGGTCGTGTATCAGATCTGTAACGGTCCGGCGAGCCGATCCCGGGCCGAGCCGGACCGCGTCCGCGCCCGGCCCCGGCCCCGACGGCGCAGGTCGGCGGGTGGGCGCGCGGGGGCGGCGCACCCGGCCGGGCGCGCGACGGCGGGCGGCCGCGGCACCCGATTCCGAGCTGACTCGCCCGCCCGCCGAAAGGTACGCTCCGGCCGTGTCCCGGAAGCCTCTGCGTGTACTGACCCCCCGCTCGGTCCTGCCTGCCCTGGCGGTGATGCTGGTCCTTGCGGCCGGTGCGGCGGCACACGCCAACAAGCCGGTGCCGTTCGGCGACCGGGTGGCCGGGCCGGGCAACGCGGACGCCACGCCCGTCAACTCCCAGTCGCTCAGCGCCGCAGACCTCGACCTGCGGGTGGTCGGCGGCGGCCTGGAGGCGTTCCACCGCCAGAGCGGCGCCTCCGCGTGGACGTACAGCCGCGAGGGCGCCGAGGCGCTCCACCTGGCGATGGCCGGGGAGAACGCGATCGTGGTCTGGGACGACGGCCTCGTCACCTCGGTGCGCCCGGGCGACCACGAGGTGCGCTGGCACCGCGCCGTCCCGGGCCTGGTGGACTGGCTGCGCGGCTCCGACGAGCCGGGCGCCGACAAGCGCACCCCGGAGCAGCGCAAGCAGCTGGCCAAGGAGCGGGCCGCCGGCGCGCTGCACACCGTCCAGCGGGACGGCTCGCCCTGGCTGGCCGTTGTGACCCCGAGCCTGACCATGGGCCTGCGCGACGCGGACGGCGACCTGCGCTACAACGACAAGCCCCCGAGCGGCTGCGCCTTCGACCCGCTGCGCACCGTCCACACCGACTACGCGGTGCTGATCCCGCGCACCTGCACCAACGGCTCCGGCCAGGCCGTCTCCGGCGCCGTCACCGGCTACCGGCTGGACAGCAGCGGCTGGGCGACGGGCACCGGGCCGAGCCCGGTCGTCAAGGTGCTGGACGCGCGCCGGGTGAAGGTCTCGGACGGGCCGATCCTGCCGCCGAAGGTCATCGACACCAAGACGGCCGCCCCCGAGACGCCCTGCGGCAACCCGGCGGCCCCGTTCGCGGCCGTCCGCCCGCTGAACTGTGTCGACCCCTCCGCCACCCCGGGCGCACTACCGCAGTAGTGGCACTACGTCAGTAGTCCCACGGTGGAGCACTACGGAAGTAGTGCCACTACCGGCGTAGTCACCGCCCGGGCCGGGCGTACCCCGGGGAGGTACTTCCCGGGCGTTTCGCGCGGCCCGGTAGACTTGCCGTCATGGCTATCTTCTCCGGGCAATAGCGGGCGGCGGCGCTCGATCCGCAGCGCCGAACCGTCGTCGAAGCCCCCTTCCGCTCGCCCGCCACGTCCCAGGAGCAGTTCCCAGCCATGATCTCCGCCACCGCCCTCGAACTGCGCGCCGGTGCCCGCGTCCTCATCGAGTCCGCCAGCTTCAAGGTCGCCGCGGGCGACCGGATCGGCCTGGTCGGCCGCAACGGCGCCGGCAAGACCACCCTCACCAAGGTCCTCGCCGGTGAGGGCATCCCCGCCGCCGGGACGGTGACCCGCTCGGGCGAGGTCGGCTACCTCCCGCAGGACCCGCGCACCGGCGACCTCGACGTGCTCGCCAAGGACCGCATCCTGTCCGCCCGCGGCCTCGACACCGTGCTCAAGAAGATGCGCGAGAACGAGGAGCGGATGGCCAACGGCAAGGGCGCCACCCGCGACCAGGCGATGAAGAAGTACGCCCGCCTGGAGACGGAGTTCCTCACCAAGGGCGGGTACGCCGCCGAGGCCGAGGCCGCCACCATCGCCGCCGCGCTCGGCCTGCCCGACCGCATCCTGGGCCAGCCCCTGCACACCCTCTCCGGTGGTCAGCGCCGCCGCGTCGAGCTCGCCCGCATCCTGTTCTCGGACTCGGACGTGCTGCTGCTCGACGAGCCCACCAACCACCTGGACGCCGACTCCATCGTCTGGCTGCGGGACTTCCTGAAGACGTACAAGGGCGGCTTCATCGTCATCTCCCACGATGTCGAGCTGGTCGAGACGGTCGTCAACAAGGTCTTCTACCTGGACGCCAACCGCTCCGCCATCGACGTCTACAACATGGGCTGGAAGCAGTACCAGCAGCAGCGCGAGGACGACGAGAAGCGCCGCAAGCGCGAGCGGGCCAACGCCGAGAAGAAGGCCGCGACGCTGAACGCGCAGGCCGACAAGATGCGCGCCAAGGCGACCAAGACCGTGGCCGCGCAGAACATGGCCCGCCGCGCTGACAAGCTGCTCGCCGGCCTGGAGCAGGTCCGGGTCAACGACAAGGTCGCCAAGCTGCGCTTCCCGGACCCGGCCCCCTGCGGCAAGACCCCGCTGACGGCCGAGGGCCTGTCCAAGTCGTACGGCTCGCTGGAGATCTTCACCGACGTCGACCTGGCGATCGACCGCGGCTCCCGCGTCGTCGTGCTGGGCCTCAACGGCGCCGGAAAGACCACCCTGCTGCGGATGCTGGCCGGGGTGGAGAAGCCCGACACCGGCGAGGTGATCCCGGGCCACGGCCTGAAGATCGGTTACTACGCCCAGGAGCACGAGACCCTGGACCCGGACCGCACCGTCCTGGAGAACATGCGCTCGTCCGCGCCGGACACCGACCTGGTGCAGATCCGCAAGATCCTCGGTTCCTTCCTCTTCTCCGGCGACGACGTGGACAAGCCGGCCGGGGTGCTCTCCGGCGGTGAGAAGACCCGTCTGGCGCTGGCCTCCCTGGTGGTCTCCTCGGCCAACGTGCTGCTGCTCGACGAGCCCACCAACAACCTCGACCCGGCCAGCCGCGAGGAGATCCTCGGGGCGCTGCGCGACTTCTCGGGCGCGGTCGTGCTGGTCACCCACGACGAGGGCGCGGTCGACGCGCTCCAGCCGGAGCGGATCATCCTGCTGCCGGACGGCGTGGAGGACCTGTGGAGCCCGGCGTACGCCGACCTGGTCAACCTGGCCTGACGGGACGTGGACATCCGTCCACCGATAGGACCAGAAAAACTAGTCCATACGGCGTGTCCGGGAATGAAGTAGCTCCCGATTCCGTTTAAGAACTTCCCGTCGGCCCGCCACTCGATCGTGGTCGGGCCGACGCTGCTGATCAGCCCTTTCGCGGCGGACGGCGGATGCCGACTGGGGGCGTGCACTCTGAGTGAGCGCCCCGACGCGCTCGGATCACCACCGCAGGACTGCGCATTCCCGACATCGGACTTGTCGAATGGGTGGCCAGGAGACGGTGGATGGGTGATCATGGGAATCTGACCGAGCAACGCTATGAGGAGGCACGGGTGGCCGAGACTCTGAAAAAGGGCAGCCGGGTGACCGGTGCCGCGCGTGAGAAGCTCGCGGCCGATCTCAAGAAGAAGTACGACGCCGGGGCGAGCATTCGCGCCCTCGCGGACGAGACCGGCCGTTCCTACGGCTTCGTGCACCGGATGCTCAGCGAGTCCGGAGTGGTGCTCCGGGGCCGCGGCGGTGCCACGCGAGGCAAGAGCAAGGCGACTGCCGGGGCCGGTTCCTGACGGATCGTCAGCCACAGCTGAATGGCGCGGCGGCAGGACGCCGGCCGAGGGCGCGGCGGTCCACCGCCGACTGATCGTCCGTCCTCGGACCGAGCGGACCGGCCGCCGATCGTCATGTCCCGATCCTTCACCCGTTCGGCTCAGTCGCCCCGCGTGGATCTTTCCCGGGCGCGGCCCTGCCGCTGAGCGCCCGCTTTTGTTACTCTCCGGTAGCCGAATCCCTCGCCACCGGAGGTTCCCGCATGACCGCCCCCGCCATCGACCCGCAGGCCCCGAGCTGGGAGCGCGACGGCGTCCGCCTGGAGATCGAGGGCGAACTCGCCGTCGTCACCCTCTGTCAGCCCACGCGCCGCAACGCCCAGTCGCCCGCCCTCTGGCGTGCCCTCGTCGACGCCGGCCGTGACCTCCCCGGCAGCGTCCGGGTGGTGCTGCTGCGCGCCGAGGGCCTCTCCTTCTCCGCCGGCCTCGACCGCGCGATGTTCACCCCCGAGGGCATCCCCGGCGAGCCCACCTTCCTCCAGCTCGCCGCCGCCGAGGACCGCGAACTCGACGACACCATCGCCTCCTACCAGGAGGCGTTCACCTGGTGGCACCGGGCCGACCTGATCTCCGTCGCCGCCGTCCAGGGCCACGCCGTGGGCGCCGGCTTCCAGCTCGCCCTGGGCTGCGACCTGCGCGTCGTCGCCGAGGACGTGCAGTTCGCCATGAAGGAGACCTCGCTCGGGCTCGTCCCCGACCTCGCCGGTACCAAGCCGCTCACCGACCTCGTCGGCTACGCCCGGGCGCTGGAGATCTGCGCCACCGGCCGCTGGGTCGGCGCCGAGGAGGCCACCACCATCGGCCTGGCCAACCTGGCCGTCCCCGGCACCGAACTGGACGCCGCCGCCCGCGACCTCGCCGCCGCCCTGCTGGCCGCCCCGCGTGGAGCCGTCATCGAGACCAAGGCGCTGCTCCAGGGCGCCTCCCGGCGCACCCTCGACGAGCAGCGCTCCGCCGAACGGGTGGCGCAGGCCCGTCGGCTGCGGGAGCTCGCCGGCATCGGCGACTGACCGCGGTACCGCACGGGACAGGGCCCGGCCCCGGGGAGCACCCGGGGCCGGGCCCTCGCCGTTCCGGCGGGCGGGGTTCGTGGCGGAATGTCACAGTTGGGATGCTTTGCGATACAGCTGGTGCCGTTACGACGGGAGAACCACCTCATGCCTGACACTCCGACGCCCGCGAGCCTGCACAAGAGCCCCGGCCACGCCCCCACCCCGGGCGCGGCGCCGTCCGCCCCCAAGCCCGGCCCCAGCGGCGCCGCCGGAGGCGACGGCGGCCGGTCCGTCGGCGAGCGCGGGCGGACGGCGCTGGCCGTGGGGGTGGTCGAGAAGATCGCCGGAATGGCCGCCCGCGAGGTCTCCGGCATCCACGCCCTCGGCTCCGGCCTCTCCCGCACCTTCGGCGCCATGCGCGACCGGGTGCCCGGTGGGAAGTCCAGCGTCGGGCGGGGCATCAAGGCCGAGGTCGGCGAGAAGCAGACCGCGATCGACATCGCGCTGGTCGTCGAGTACGGCGTGGTCATCCCCGAACTCGCCCACCAGGTGCGGGAGAACATCATCGACGCGGTGGAACGGATGACGGGCCTCGAGGTCGTCGAGGTCAACATCGCCGTCAACGACGTTCACCTGCCCGACGAGGCGGATGTCGAGGAGGAGGAAGAGCAGGCGCTCTCCCCGGGACAGCGCCCGAGGCTCCGGTAGACCCGGACGGATCCACGGTACGAGGAGGAACGGATGAACCTGGCCATCGTCGGCCTGGTGGTGGGCATGGCCCTCGGTTTCGCCGGGTACTTCGGCGGGTTCGCGGCGTTCCTGCTCGTGGCGGCGCTCGGACTGGTCGGCTTCGTGCTCGGGCGGGTGCTGGAAGGGGACATCGAGCTGGGTGACCTCGGTGACCTGCTGCGCGGGCGGGACCGGCGTCGTTGACGCCCCCGGCCGGCGGCGGAGCCGCCCTCCCGTCCCGGGCCGCCACCAGAGGCCGCCTGCGGATCGCGGACCGGGTCTACGCCCGGATCGCGGCGGCCGCCGCCCGCGAGGCCCTGGCCACCGCCTGGGTCGGCCGGGCCGCCACCGGGAAGCCGCCCACGGTCTCGGTGCACGTCCCGGGCAGCACGGTGACCGTGCGGGTCGGCGTGGAACTGCCGTTCCCCGCGGACCTCGGCGCACTGGCCCGGGGCGTACGGGAGCGGGTGGCGGCGCAGGTCCTGGAGTTGACGGGGACACGGGTGTCGGAAGTGGTGGTCGTGGTCGAGAAGTTGATCGCCCGGGGGGCCTCGTGAGCGAGGACCGCGAGGGCTCCGAGGTCCGCGAGGAGTACGACAGCCTTGAGGAGCGCGAGGCCCGCGAGGAGCGCGAGGGCCTTGAGGAGCCGAGGGCGGTGAGGGTGCGGCGGCTGCGGGCGCCGCGGACGGCCGCCGCGGCGCTGGTCGCCACCGCGCTGCTGGTCGCGGCGGGGGCGCTGCTCTACGACGTGGTGGCGGTCCGGGCCGGGCAGCCCGCCCGCCGCTGGCGGGCGCAGCTCGCGGACGAGCTGGCCACCCGTCACCTCGACGACCTGTGGGTGCTGGTCGGCGCCGGGGCGGCTGTGCTGCTGGGCGGCTGGCTGCTCTGGCTGGCCCTCGCACCCGGACTGCGGAAGTGGCTGCAGCTGCGCCCGTACGGCGGCACCAGCGCGGCCATCGACCGCGCCGGCGTCGGCCACCTGCTGGCCGACCGGGCGGCGGGGCTGACGGGAATCGAGGACCTGCGCATCCGCGTGCGCCGGAGGCGAGTGCGCGTGCGGCTGACCGGCCCGGCCGATCCCGCGTCGGTTCAGCGGCAGTTGAGGGACGAGCTGGCGAGGGTCGGCCTGGCCCGCGAGCTGCGGCTGGACGTACGCGCCGCAGGCGGCGGCGGTGGTGTGGCTGACGGGCCGGAGCGAGAGCGGGTGGCGGTGTGAGGCGGGGCGCGGTGAATCGGGTGTTGCTGGGGCTGGTGGGGGCGGTGCTGTTCGGGGTGGGGGTGTTGGTGCTGGCGGGCGGGCTGAACCTGTACCGGCATCTGGGGGTCTCGCCGCCGTCCCGGTGGCCGTTGACCTCGCCGGACCAGCCGGTGGTGAGTGAGCGCTCGCGGATGCGGTGGGTGGCGGAGGACTGGTGGTGGCCCGCCGTGATCTCCGGGCTGTCGGTGCTGGTGGCGGGCACGGCCTGGTGGCTGGTGGCGCAGCTGCGGCGCAGCGGGCTCTCCAGCATCGCCGTGCCGACGCCAGGGGCCGGGGGCCTGAAGCTGCGGGTTGCGGCGCGGGCGCTGGAGGAGGTGCTGGAGAGCGGGACGGCGGTGCTGCCGGAGGTGGAGCGGGCGGGGGTGCGACTGGTGCGGGCGCCCCGGCACCCCCGGCTGCGCGGCGCCGTACGGCTGACGCCGGGCGGGGACCCGGCGGGGTTGGTGGCGCACTTCGAGGACGGTCCCCGGGCGGACGCCCTGGCGAGCCTGGGGCTGCCGGAGCTGCCCGCCGAGCTGCGGGTGCGGGTGTTGCAGGCGGCCCCCGTCGAGCACCGGCACCGGCGCGGGCGGCGCCGGCGCAAGCAGCACCCGCGCGTCGTCTAGAGGCTGCGCAGCGCCCCGCCGTCGACCGGGATCATCACGCCGGTCAGGTACGAGGCCGCGGGCGAGAGCACGAAGGCCGCGACCTTGCCGAACTCCTCCGGGGTGCCGTACCTGCGCAGCGGGATGGCGGCGCACGCCTGGTCGCGGGCGGCGGCCGGGTCGGGGGCGAGGCCGTCGAGTTCGCGGACGCGGTCGGTGTCGATGCGGGCGGGCAGGAGGCCGATGACGCGGATGCCGCGGGGGCCGAGTTCGTCGGCGAGGGCCTTGGCGGCCATGGCGAGGCCGGGGCGCAGGCCGTTGGAGACGCCGAGGCCGGGGACGGGCTGGCGGACGGAGCTGGAGAGTACGAAGCCGATCACGCCGCCTTCGGGGAGTTCGGCGGCGGCGGTGCGGGCGATGCGCAGGGCGCCGAGGAAGACGGACTCGAAGGCGTCGCGCCAGGCGGACTCGGGGGTGGCTTCGACGGTGCCGGCCTGGGGGCCGCCGACGCTGATCAGGACGCCGTCGAAGCGGCCGAAGCGTTCGCGGGCCTCGGTGACGAGGCGTTCGGCGGTGGCGGGGTCGGCGTTGTCGGTGACCAGGCCCTGGGCGCTGCCGAGGGTGGACAGTTCGGCGACGGCGGAGTCGACGCCGGCCTGGGTGCGGCCGGTGATCAGCACGTGTGCGCCGTCGGCGGCGAGTTCGCGGGCGGTGGCGAGGCCGAGGCCCCGGGTGGCGCCGGTGACGACGTACGCCTTGTTCCTGAGTCCGAGATCCATGGGGACCATCTTGCCGCCCGGGGCTGGCGTTGACGTCCGGGGGAACGTTTACGGTCGTCACTCGGGAGCACGGAAGGGCGGCCATGAGGATCGGGGAACTGGCGGAGCTGGCGGGGACGACCACGCGCACGCTGCGGTACTACGAGCAGCTGGGGCTGCTGCCGGCCCGTCGGGCGGGCAACGGGTACCGGGCGTACGACGAGGCGGACCTTCGGCTGCTGCGGGAGATTCGCGTGCTGCAGGACTTCGGCTTCGGGCTGGAGGAGACCCGCCCGTTCGTGGAGTGCCTGCGGGCGGGGCACCCGGAGGGGGATTCCTGCCCGGCCTCGCTGGAGGTGTACCGGCGCAAGCTCGCGGAGCTGGACGACTGCATCGCCCGGCTGGAGGACGTCCGGCGGCAGGTGGCCGGGCAGTTCGAGCGGGCGGTGCAGGCGCGGGACGAGCTGGCGGCCTCCGTGCAGCCGCCGTTGTGTGAACTGACCGAGGACTCGACCGAGGACTCGACCGAGGAGGAGTAGACGATGGAGATCGCAGGGGTGCCGGCGGTGACGGACGCGACGTTCGCGTCGGAGGTGCTGGAGGCGGAGGGGCCGGTGCTGGTGGACTTCA
The DNA here is from genome assembly GCF_000720635.1 of Streptomyces sp. NRRL WC-3742. Lineage (GTDB taxonomy): Bacteria > Actinomycetota > Actinomycetes > Streptomycetales > Streptomycetaceae > Kitasatospora. Next base: position 52,715 of record NZ_JOCF01000027.1, read on the forward strand.
CCGCGGACTGGTGCCCGCCGTGCCGGATGATGGCGCCGGTGCTGGCGGACATCGCCCGGGAGGAGGCGCACCGGCTGCGCGTGGTGAGCCTGGACGTGGACGTGAACCCGGAGACGCAGGCGGCGTACGGCGTGCTGTCGATGCCGACGCTGATGGTGTTCAAGGGCGGGGAGCCCGTGCGCTCGGTGGTGGGGGCGCGGGCGAAGGCCCGGTTGCTGCGCGAGCTGGAGGAGGTCCTCTAGCGGCCGGTCAGGCGCCGATCGGAGTCCGGCCAGAGCCCGATCAGCCCGCCGGTCAGGCGTCGGCCGGGACGGCTTCGACGGACACCTCGGCCTCGGCGGCCTGCTTGGCCCGGTCCTTGGCCTCGCGGCGGGCGAGGATCAGCACGCCGACCGGGATCATCGCGGTGAACAGCCACCACTGGATGGCGTAGGCCATGTGCGGCCCGATGTCGGAGTGGTTGGGCTCGGGGACGAGCTGGGGCTGGTCCGCGGGGGCCGGGGTGGTGCCGGCGAGTTCGAGGTAGCCGCCGAGGAGGGGGGTGCCGCTCTCCTTGGACTGCTCCTCGGTGTTGATCAGGTTGAACTGGCGGTCGGGCAGGCCCGCGCGGTCCTTGATGCCGCTGGCGCCGTACGTCTCGTCGGCGCGCAGCCGGCCGGTGAGGGTGACCTCGCCGGCGGGGGCGGCGGGGACGGGCGGGTACTCGGTGGCGGTGGCGGCGGAGGCGACCCAGCCGCGGTTGACCAGGACGCTGCCCTTGCCGTCGGCCAGCTTGAGCGGGGTCACCACGAAGTAGCCGATGCTGCCGCTGGAGTCGGTGCGCTTGCGGACGACGAACTCGTGTGCCGTGTCGTACTGCCCGGTGGCCGTCACCGTGCGCCAGGTGAGGTCCTTGGGGACGGTGGCGCCGGGGGCGGCGGAGAGGGTGTCGAAGGGGACGGGCGCGGCGGTGAGGGCCTTGCCGATCAGCTCGTTCCGGGCCACCCGTGCCTCGTGGCGGTGCAGCTGCCAGAATCCCAGCTTGATCGTCGCGGGGATCAGCAGCAGCGCGATCAGGACGGTGATCAGCCACTGTCGGGTCAGCAGGAATCGGTACACACCGGAACGGTACGCCGACCTCACACCCGGCTCACGCACCGGGGTGCGGGGCGACCTCGCGCAGGAGCTGGAGGAACGCGTCCTCGCCGACGATCGGGGTGCCGAGCTCGCGGGCCCTGCGGGCCTTGCCGCTCCAGCTGGTCGGCTCGTTGGTGACGAGCAGGCTGGTGAGGCGGCTCACGGAGGTCGCGATGTGCAGGCCCGCCTCGACGGCGCGGTCCTCGAGGAGCTCGCGGTCGGTGGCGGTGTCGCCGGTGAAGGCGATCCGCATGCCCTGGACGAGCGGCCTGCCGTCCTCCCAGCGCCCCGGGTTGGGGTACGGGCAGGGCGGGCGCTTCTTGGCCTGGCGGTACTGGGAGCCCGTCCAGCCGCTGCGGCCGGGGGTGGCGGGTTCGTCCTCGCCGAGGTCGGTGACCGCGACGCAGGTCTGCAGGGGCAGGGGGACGCCGCCGTCGCGGGCCAGGTGCAGGCTGGGGCGGAACGCCTCGGCGAGGACGCGGGCGTCGTCGAGGGCGTTGTGGGCGTGGCGCTGCTGGACGCCGAAGTGGGCGGCGAGCGAGGAGAGCTTGCCGTTGGGCAGCGGAAGGCGCAGGTCGCGGGAGAGGACCATGGTGCAGAGCCGCTGTTCGACGGGGGCGTGCAGGCCGGCCCGGGAGAACTCGCGGGAGATCATGTTCCAGTCGAAGAGCGCGTTGTGGGCGACCAGGACGCGGCCGCGCAGCCTGTCGGCGAACTCCTCGGCGATCTGCGGGAAGGTGGGTGCGCCGGAGAGCAGCTCCGAGGTGAGGCCGTGGATCCACACCGGGCCCGGGTCCCTCTCGGGGTTGACCAGGGTGTACCAGTGGTCGGTGACCTCGCCGTCGTGGTCCAGCTGGTAGACGCCCGCGGAGATGACGCGGTCCGAGCGGCCGAGGCCCGTGGTCTCGACGTCGACCACCGCGAAGGGTGCGGCGGAGCGCTGGGCGGGGACCGTGGCGGTCCGCTGCGCGCCGTACGTCTCGGGCTGGATCGGTTGCATGGTCCAACAGGATAAGGGGCCGGTCGAAATGATCGGGCGGACCGGCCGGAATAGAGTGGGCGGCGGGGGGATTCGTACAAAAGCCGGGGGGCTTCGTACATCTGTTTCGTGAGGACGATTCCATGCGCGCCACCGTGATCCACGGCCCGAACGACATCCGGATCGAAGAGGTCCCGGACCCGGTGATCCAGCAGCCGACCGACGTGGTCGTGCGTGTACTGAACGCCTGTATCTGCGGCAGCGACCTGTGGGCGTACCGCGGTGTGGCGCAGCGGGTCGCCGGGCAGCGGATCGGCCACGAGTTCCTCGGCGTGGTCGAGGAGGCGGGCGCCGAGGTGCGCGGTTTCGCCGCGGGCGACCTCGTGGTGGCGCCGTTCGTCTGGTCGGACGGCGTGTGTGAGTTCTGTCTCGAGGGGCTGCAGACCTCCTGCCCGCACGGCGGGTTCTGGGGTCAGGTCGGCTCGGACGGCGGTCAGGGCGAGGCCGTACGGGTGCCGTTCGCGGACGGCACGCTGGTGAAGCTGCCGAAGGAGGCGGCCGGGGACGAGAAGCTGCTGCCCGGACTGCTGGCGCTCTCGGACGTGATGGCCACCGGCCACCACGCGGCCGTCTCGGCGCGGGTGCGCGAGGGCGTCACGGTCGCGGTGGTCGGCGACGGCGCGGTGGGCCTGTGCGGGGTGCTGGCGGCGCACCGGCTGGGCGCGGGCCGGATCATCGCGCTGGGCCGGCACACGGCGCGCACGGACCTGGCCCGGCGCTTCGGGGCGACGGACGTGGTGGCCGAGCGCGGCGACGCGGCGATCGAGGCGGTGCGGGAGCTGACCGGCGGGCTGGGCGCGCACGCGGTGCTGGAGGCGGTGGGGACGGAGGAGTCGATGCGCACGGCCGTCTCGATCGCCCGCGACGGCGGCGCCGTCGGGTACGTCGGGGTGCCGCACGGCGGCAGCGCGGGCGTCGACATCGGTCAGATGTTCGGCCGAAACGTTTCCCTCAACGGGGGCGTCGCCCCGGCCCGCGCGTACATCCCCGAGCTGCTGCCGGACGTGCTCTCGGGTGCGATCGAGCCGGGCCTGGTCTTCGACCGCACCGTGGACCTGGACGGCGTTCCGGACGGCTACCGGGCCATGGACGACCGCTCGGCACTGAAGGTCCGTATCGCGTTCTGAGGCGGCGTCGGCCGGTCCGACGTCGGAAGGGGTGGCACCGCCGGGCGGCGGTGCCACCCCTTCCGCATGTGGAGACGGTGGTGGTTTTCGGCCATTCGGATGGTGCGCAGGGGTGAACGGCTGGCTGATCGCGGTCAACCCCTTCCGGGGTGGGCGCCACGCTCCTAGCATTGCGCGGCGCGCACGAGAACTGTGACGCCCCTCACGTTCGATCGTTCCCCACGTGCGACGCTACGCCGAAGGAGTGAGGAGTAAGGGTGGATTCCCCGCCGATCACCACGTCCCCCACGGAAGTCCAACTCATCGACGACAGCGAGGAGTTCAGGAGTCTGCGGCGCTCGTTCCGGAACTTCGCCTTCCCCGTCACCATCGCTTTCGTCCTCTGGTACCTGCTCTACGTGCTGCTCTCCTGCTACGCCCCCGGGCTGATGGGCACGAAGGTCGCCGGCCACGTCAACCTCGCGATGGTGTTCGGGCTCCTGCAGTTCGCGTCCACCTTCGCCATCGCCGCCTGGTACGCCCGCTACGCGGACCGGCGGATCGACCCGCCCGCCGCCGCGATCCGCGAGGCGTACGGCGCGGTCGTCCACGCTCCCCGGGAGGCCGCCGAATGACCTTGCTCGCCAGTTCCGCCACCGAGCACCGCGGCCTGACGATGTCCCTCTTCGGGCTGTTCGTGGCGGCCACCCTGGTCATCACCGTCTGGGCCGGGCGCCAGAACCGCAGCGCCGCCGACTTCTACGCCGGCGGCCGCGGCTTCACCGGCTTCCAGAACGGCCTGGCCATCTCCGGCGACTACATGTCCGCCGCGTCCTTCCTGGGCATCGCCGGCATCATCGCCCTCAACGGCTACGACGGGTTCCTCTACTCGATCGGCTTCCTGGTCGCCTGGCTGGTCGCCCTGCTGCTGATCGCCGAACCGCTGCGCAACTCCGGCCGGTTCACCATGGCCGACGTGCTCGCCTTCCGGATGCGCCAGCGGCCGGTGCGCACCGCGGCGGGCGTCTCCACCATCGTGGTGTCGATCTTCTACCTGCTCGCCCAGATGGTCGGCGCCGGGGCCCTGGTGGCCCTGCTGCTCGGCGTCACCGGGGACGGCGCCAAGCGCTGGACCATCCTCGCCGTCGGCGCCCTGATGATCATCTACGTGGTGATAGGGGGCATGAAGGGCACCACCTGGGTGCAGATCGTCAAGGCCGTGCTCCTGATCGCCGGCGCCGCCCTGATGACCGTCCTGGTGCTCGCCAAGTACCACTTCAACCCCTCCGAGCTGCTCGGCGCCGCCGCCGACGCCAGCGGAAAGGGCGCGCAGTTCCTCGAACCCGGGCTCAAGTACGGGGCGAACAACACCTCCAAACTGGACTTCATCAGCCTCGGGATCGCCCTGGTGCTCGGCACCGCGGGCCTGCCGCACATCCTCGTGCGCTTCTACACCGTGCCCACCGCCAAGACCGCCCGGAAGTCCGTGCTCTGGGCGATCGGCATCATCGGCGTCTTCTACCTGATGACCCTGGCCCTCGGCTTCGGCGCGGCCGCGCTGGTCGGCAGGAAGGGCATGGCGGCCGTCGAGGGCAAGACCGTCTCCGGCAACACCGCGGCGCCGCTGCTCGCCGAGCAGCTCGGCGGCGGCACCGGGACCACCGGCGGGGCGGTGATGCTCGCCGTGATCTCGGCCGTCGCCTTCGCCACCATCCTGGCCGTGGTCGCCGGGCTCACCCTCGCCTCCTCCGCCTCCTTCGCCCACGACCTCTACGCCAACGTGATCCGGCGCGGCAAGGCCAGCGAGAAGGAGGAGGTGCGGTCCGCGAAGTGGGCGGCCGTGGCGATCGGCGCGGTCGCCATCGTGCTCAGCCTCTACGCGGGCAAGCTCAGTACCGCCGCCCTCGTCGCCCTGGCGTTCGCGGTGGCGGCCTCGGCGAACCTGCCGACCCTGCTCTACTCGCTGTTCTGGAAGCGCTTCAACACCGCGGGCGCGGTCAGCTCCGTCTACGCCGGGCTGATCTCCTCCGTGGTGCTGGTGATCTTCTCCCCGGTGCTCTCCGGGGGCAAGAACTCCCTGTTCCAGGGCGTGGACTTCCACTGGTTCCCGCTGGAGAACCCCGGGCTGGTCTCCATCCCGGTCGGGTTCCTGGCGGGCTGGATCGGCACCCTGCTGTCCGGCGAGCCCGCCGACGAGGCGAAGTACGCTGAACTGGAGGTCCGCTCACTGACCGGACTGGGCGCCCATTGATCGTCCCGCGTGACTATGCTGGCCCGGCCCCGCCCGTACGGCGCGGCCGGGCCGGTGCGTTCACCGGCCGCACACTCGGGAAGGGGCGCCACATGCTGCTGGACAGCTTCGGACGACAGGCCGTCGACCTTCGGGTCTCCCTCACCGACAGGTGCAACCTGCGCTGCACCTACTGCATGCCGGAGGAGGGCCTCAGCTGGCTCGCCAAGCCCGAGCTGCTCACCGACGAGGAGATCGTCCGGCTGGTCGGGATCGCCGTGCGCGACCTGGGCGTGCGCGAGGTGCGCTTCACCGGCGGCGAGCCGATGCTGCGCCCCGGGCTGGTCGGCATCGTCGCGGCCTGCGCGGGGCTGGAGCCGAGACCGGAGCTGTCGCTGACCACCAACGGCATCGGCCTGGGCCGCACCGCCGCGGCGCTGCGCGAGGCCGGGCTGAACCGGGTCAACGTCTCCCTGGACACCCTCGACCCCGAGGTGTTCCACACCCTCACCCGCCGCCGTCGCCTCCAGGACGTGCTGGACGGGCTCGCCGCCGCCGAGGAGGCCGGGCTGACGCCGGTCAAGCTCAACGCGGTGCTGATGCGCGGCGTCAACGACCACGAGGCGCCCGACCTGCTGGCCTGGTGCCTGGAGCGCGGCTACGAGCTGCGCTTCATCGAGCAGATGCCGCTGGACGCCCAGCACGGCTGGGACCGCTCGGCGATGATCACCGCCGAGGAGATCCTCGACCGGCTCGGCGCGCGGTTCTCGCTCACCCCGGAGCCCTCCGCCCGCCGGGGCGCGGCACCCGCCGAGCGCTGGATCGTGGACGGCGGCGCCGGGCGGGTGGGCGTGATCGCCTCCGTCACCCGGCCGTTCTGCCGCGCCTGCGACCGGACCAGGCTCACCGCGGACGGGCAGGTGCGCAACTGCCTGTTCGCCACCGAGGAGAGCGACCTGCGCGCCGCGCTGCGCTCGGGGGCCGACGACGCCGAACTGGCGGCGCTGTGGCGGGCGGCGATGTGGGGCAAGAAGGCCGGGGCCGGGATCGACAACCCCGAGTTCCACCAGCCCGAGCGGCCGATGTCCGCGATCGGCGGCTAGGGCTCGGCGGCTAGGGCTCGGCCGTTTCGGGGGTCCAGTCGGCGAAGGCGACGACCTCCTTGAGGAAGCCGCGCACGCCCAGGAACTGCGAGAGGTGCTCGCGGTGCTCGTCGCAGGCGAGCCAGGTCTTGCGGCGGTCCGGGGTGTGCAGCTTGGGGTTGTTCCACACCAGCACCCACAGGGCGTCGGCCCGGCAGCCCTTGGCGGAGCAGATCGGGGTGTCCATCGGGCCGTCCTCGGAACTCGGCGGGTGGTTCTGCACCGCCAGTCTGTCACGCGGGTTCGGCCGCCCGGGAAGCGGGCATGGCGACGCCGGGCAGCCACGGGGGGAGCCGCCCGGCGTCGGTCCGTCGCTCCGACGGGGGATGCGGAGCGCGTACGCAGTATGTCACGTCGAGGGGCTCGGTTGGGGAGGTCCTGCAAGATTAATCTGAGGTTCTTTTGAGCTTTCCGGTTGCCATTTCCGAATGGAAACGTACAGAACGGTCAGTCAGTTCACGTCCCGTGAAGATTCGGTGGTGTTCTTCTCCGCCCCGCCTGCACCGGCCGCCGCACCCGCACCACCGCTACCACCGGGGCCCAGCATCAGCGGGGTGCCGGCCGGGATGTCGAAGGTGCTCGGCAGGCCCGGGGCCCGCTCCCGGCCCGCGTTGGCGACCAGCACCGCGAAGTACGGCAGCAGCACCGCACCCGCCAGGGCCCCGAAGGCCAGCCAGCGCTGGACGTCCCACAGCACCACGGCCAGCAGTACGCACACGGTGCGCAGCAGCATCGAGACGACGTACCGGCGCTGTCGGCCCCTGACGTCCTCGCTGAGGCTGCTGCGCGCCCCGGTGATCCGGTAGACCTCGTCGCCGCTCTTGCCCATGTGTCCAACCACCCTCGTCCACGCGCCCACGCGCCTCGCCGCACGACCTCCTCACGGTACGCCCGGGGGGTGGCCGCGACGAGGGCGGGTGCGCCGGATGGCGTCGTACGGTCGGTGCTACGAGCGACGGGAGAGGTACTGCGGGGGGACGGCGTCGGTGAGCCAGACGCCGTTCTCGCTGAGGCGGAACTCGTGCCCGGCTGCCGCCATCGCGGTGGCGTTGACCGTCAGCACCACCGGGCGGCCGTGCCGGGCGCCGACCCTGGTCGCGGTCTCGGTGTCCGCCGACAGGTGGACGTCCTGGCGGGCCATCGGGCGCAGGCCCTCGTGGAAGATCGCCGCCAGGTGGCGGTCGGCGGTGCCGTGGTAGAGCACCGGGGGCGGCACGGCGGCGGCCAGACCGAGGTCGACCGCCACCGTGTGGCCCTGGTTCGCGCGGATCGAGAGACCGTCGGCCGAGTAGCCGAAGCGGCGCTTGTTGTTGGTGGCCACGACGTGGTCCAGCTCCGCCCTGGTCAGCCGGTTGCCCTTGGCCGCCAGCGCCGCGAGCAGCACGTCGATCCGGACCCAGCCGGCCTCGTCGAGCTCGATGCCGACCCGCTCGGGTTCGTGCCGCAGGATGCGGGAGAGCATCCTGCTCGCCTTGACCATGCGCTTCTCGTCCGTCATGTCTCTCGTATCCCCCGTTGACCAGCGGCTACGAAGCCTGGCTGACCGAACTCATGTTGAAGTCCGCGACACGCACGGGTGGCATCGCGGTGCGGGTGAAGTAGTCGTTCCACTCGCGGGGCAGGCAGCGCTCGGTGCGGCCCACCTCGGTGATCCGGCCCAGGAGGTCCACCGGGGACTCGTTGAACCGGAAGTTGTTGACCGCGCCGACGACCTCGCCGTTCTCGACGAGGTAGACGCCGTCACGGGTCAGGCCCGTGAGCAGCAGCGTGGCCGGGTCCACCTCGCGGATGTACCAGAGGCAGGTGAGCAGCAGGCCGCGCTCGGTGCGGGCGATCATCTCGTCCAGCGTGGGAGCGGACGCCTGGTCGGCCGTCTCCAGCACCAGGTTGTCCACGGCCGGGCGCAGCGGCAGGCCCGTGAGGTCGGCCGCGTGGCGGCTGGTGACCAGGTCGTTGAGCACGCCCTCGCGCAGCCACTGGGTGGCGGTGATCGGCAGGCCGTCGTCGAAGACCGAGACGTCCCCGCCGCTGGAGTGGGTGAGGACGAACGGAGCGGCCTCGAGCCCCTCCTCGTGCGGGTCGGAGCGCAGGGTCAGCGGCAGCGGGCTGAGCTTCTCGCCGACGCGGGTGCCGCCGCCGGGCTTGGAGAAGACGGTGCGGCCCTCGTGGGCGTCGCGGCCGCCCGAGGACCAGTTGAGGTAGATCATCAGGTCGGCGACGGCCGAGGGCGGCAGCAGCGTCTCGTAGCGGCCGGCCGGCAGGTCGACCCTGCGCGCGCCCCAGCCCAGGCGCTTGGTCAGCTCGGTGTGCAGGGCGGGCAGGTCGACGTCCGTGAAATCCCGGGTGGCAGCGCCGGCCCAGGCCGAGCCGGACAGGTCGGCCGTCTTGGCGTTGATCTCGACCATGCCGGTGGGCTGGTCGTGGCGCAGCCGCAGGCCCGTGGAGCTGCCGAGGTAGCTGGTGACGACCTCGTGCCGGGCGAAGCCGTACAGCAGCTCGCCCTGGGCGGCGGCGCGGGCGAAGGCTTCGCCCAGGGCCGGGCCGAAGGCGTCGAACACCGCGATGGAGGTCTCCGCCGGGGGCTCGGTGAAGCCCGGGGAGACCGGCCGGCCGGCGGCCAGCGGCTGGGCGTCCTCGGCGGGGCCCGCCGCACGCGCGGCGTCCTCGGCGGCGCGGACCAGCGGCTCGACGTCCTCGGTGGTGACGGCCTCGCGGGAGACCACGCCGGAGGCGGTGCCCTCGGCGCCGTCGACGGTGGCGATCACGGTGAGGCGCCGGCCCCGGGTGACGCCGTTGGTGGTCAGGGCGTTGCCGGCCCAGCGCAGGTTGGCGGTGGACTCCTCGTCGGCGATCACCACGCAGCCGTCGGCGCGGGAGAGGCTCAGCGCCAGCTCGACGAGGTCGTGGGGCCGGGTCGTGGTCAGGTCGGTCATCAGTGACCCGCCTCCTGCTGGGTGTTGAGCACGTTGACGTTGCGGAACAGCGCCGAGGGGCAGCCGTGGCTGACGGCAGCGACCTGGCCGGGCTGCGCCTTGCCGCAGTTGAAGGCGCCGCCGAGGACGTACGTCTGCGGGCCGCCGACGGCCGTCATCGAGCCCCAGAAGTCGGTGGTGGTGGCCTGGTAGGCGAAGTCCTTGACCTGGCCCGCGAGTTCGCCGTTCTTCACGGCGTAGGCGCGCTGGCCGGTGAACTGGAAGTTGTAGCGCTGCATGTCGATGGACCAGGAGCGGTCGCCGACGATGTAGAGGCCGTTCTCCACCTGGGAGATCAGCCCGGCGGTGTCCGGGCCGCCGGCGGCGGGCTGCAGCGAGACGTTGGCCATGCGCTGGACGGGCACGTGCGCGGGGGAGTCGGCGAAGGCGCAGCCGTTGGAGCGCTCGAAGCCCTTCAACCTGGCCATGCCGCGGTCGAGTTGGTAGCCGACCAGGGTGCCGTCCCTGACGAGGTCCCAGGACTGGGTCGCCACGCCCTCGTCGTCGTACCCGATGGTGGACAGGCCGTGCTCGGCGGTGCGGTCACCGGTGACGTGCATCAGCTCGGAGCCGTACTTCAGCGAGCCGAGCTGGTCAAAGGTGGCGAAGGAGGTGCCGGCGTAGGCGGCCTCGTAGCCGAGGGCGCGGTCCAGCTCGGTGGCGTGGCCGATGGACTCGTGGATGGTGAGCCACAGGTTGGACGGGTCGATGACCAGGTCGTAGCGGCCGGCCTCGACACTGGGGGCCTTCATCTTCTCGGCCAGCAGGACGGGGAGCTCGGCGAGCTCGGCGTCCCAGTCCCAGCCCGTGCCCCGCAGGCCCTGTCCATCAGGGGACGACCCCCGGACCCCCGTGAGATATTCGAAGCCGCGGCCCACCGGCGGGGCCAGGGTGGACATGGTGTCGAAGGCGCCGGTGCGCTCGTCGACGGAGGTGGCCTCCAGGCCGGGGTGGAGCCGGATGCGCTGCTGGGTGGTGACCGTGCCCGCGGTGTCCGCGTAGAACTTGTTCTCCTGGACGGTCAGCAGGCTCGCCTGGACGTGGGAGACGCCCTCGGCGGCCAGCAGCCGCGAGCTCCACTCGGCGAGCAGCGCCGTCTTCTCGGCGTCCGGCACCTCGAAGGGGTTCACCTCGTAGGAGGAGACCCAGGTGACGTCCCGGTGGACGGGCTCGTCCGCCAGCTCGACCCGCTCGGTGGAGCCGGCCGCCCGGCTGATCCCGCCCGAGAGGCGGGCGACGGCGACGGCCTGCTCGGCGACCCGCACGGCCGCGCCGGGGGTGAGGTCCACACCGGCGGCGAAGCCCCAGGCGCCGTCCAGCAGCACCCGGACGGCGAAGCCGAGCTGGACGCTGTCGGAGGTGCCGGCCGGGCGGGCGTCGCGCAGCCGCCAGGAGGCGCTGCGGACCCGCTCCAGGCGGAAGTCGGCGTGGGTGACGCCGAGTTCACGGGCCCGGGTGAGGGCCGCGTCGGCGAGGGTGCGCAGGGGCAGGGCGAGGAACAGCTCGTCGACGGCGCGCCCGTCAGGGGCGCGGTCGGCCGGAGGGATCGGAGGCAATCGGGCTCCCAGGTCGCGGAGGGTGGCGGTTCGGCGCGCACAGGGCACGCCGAACCGCATCATTTCCCGTCCACGGGGTTTCCGGCCAGCGCATTTCGGCCGGTGTCACCCTCGCCCGGACACGGCCTAGGAGACGGTCTCCCACCAGCCGTCCAGCTCCGGCGGGTTGTCGACGTCGACCCGCTCGCCCGGGCGGGGCACGGTCAGCTGGACAGCCTGCGCCTTGGCCTCCTTCAGGAGGCGCTCCACCGGCTCGGCCCACGGGTGCAGGCCCAGGTTGAAGGTGCACCAGTGCACGGGCACGAGCAGGCCCCCGCGCAGGTCGCGGTGGGCGAGGACGGCGTCCTCGGGGGTCATGTGGATGTCGGCCCAGGCGGCGTCGTAGGCGCCGATCTGCACCAGCGAGGCGTCGAAGGGGCCGTGCTGCTCGCCGATGCGGGCGTAGCCCTCGAAGTAGCCGGAGTCGCCGGTGTAGAAGACCCTGCGGGTGGGGCCGGCGACGACCCAGGAGCCCCACAGGGTGGTGTTGCGGGTCAGGCCGCGGCCGGAGAAGTGGTGCGCCGAGGTGAGGGTGAGGACCAGGTCGCCGAGGGTGCAGGTCTCGTCCCAGTCCAGCTCGATGATCCGGTGCTCGGGCACGCCCCAGCGGCGCAGGTGGCCGCCGATGCCCAGCGGGACCGCGAAGGGCGCGGACTGGCTGCGCACCAGGCGCTTGACGGTGGCCATGTCGAGGTGGTCGTAGTGGTCGTGCGAGATGAGCACGGCGTCGACCGGCGGCAGCTCCTCCAGCTCGACGGGCACCGGGTGCAGCCGCTTGGGGCCGACGTGCGCGGCGGGGGAGCAGCGGTCGCTCCAGATCGGGTCGAGCAGGACCCGGAAGCCCTCCAGCTCCACCAGCGCGGAGGCGTGCCCGTACCAGGTGATCCGCACGCCCTCGCCGGCCGGGCCGTCCTCGGGGGCCGGGCGGACGGTGGGCACCGGGTGGGCGGGGACGCGGCCGTCGCGCTCGAACATCATCCGGCGGGCGGTGCCGGCGTCGAACCCGGGCGCCTCGGAGGTGCGGGCGAGCTCGGAGGGCGCGTTATGGAAGACGCCGTCGCGGAACTGCGGCGACTCGCGGACCCGGTCCTCGCGCTCGGCGTCGGGGCGCCGCCCGAACGCCGCCGGCAGGTCGCGCAGCGACCAGGCGGCCGCGCCGAGGCCCGCCGCCAGGGCGGCCAGGGCCAGTCGTCCTCCGCGCCGGTGGTTGCCGCCGGGCCGTGCCTTGCTCATGGGCGCTGCCTTCATCGCTCGCCGGGACGCCTCGGGGAGGGTACGGCCGGTCCCGGGTCGTTCCGCACCACGGGGGCAACGGGCGTCCCGGCCGTGTTGTTCCCGGACAGCCGCTTCGGTCCGGAAGGCTTTTCGAGGGGGTGCCGGGCGGGCGCGGATTGTCGGATTGCGACAGTTCCGCAGGGGTGGCGCTGTCGGAGCCCGATGCGCTGACGCCGCCGGGCGCCCGATAGCGTCACAGGGCGTACGCATTCCGACGTACGCGCTGACACACGGGAAGAGGTGGATCGTTGAGCCGCTCGGTTCTCGTCACCGGAGGAAACCGGGGCATCGGCCTCGCGATCGCGCTGGCCTTCGCCGAGGGCGGCGACAAGGTCGCCATCACCAGCCGCTCGGGCGAGGTGCCGGAGGCGCTGGCCAAGTACGACGTCCTCGCGGTGCGCTGCGACATCACGGACGCCGAGCAGGTCAACGCCGCCTTCACCGAGATCGAGGAGAAGCACGGCGCGGTCCAGGTGCTGGTCGCCAACGCGGGCATCACCAACGACACCCTGCTGCTGCGCATGTCCGAGGAGGACTTCACCTCCGTCCTGGACACCAACCTGACCGGCACGTTCCGGGTGGTCAAGCGCGCCTCCAAGCTGATGATGCGCGCGAAGAAGGGCCGTGTTGTCCTGATCTCGTCCGTCGTGGGCCTGTCCGGCTCGCCGGGCCAGGCGAACTACGCCGCCTCCAAGGCCGGCCTCGTGGGCTTCGCCCGGTCGCTGGCGCGCGAGCTCGGCCCGCGCAACATCACGGTCAACGTGGTCGCCCCCGGCTTCGTGGACACCGACATGACCGCCGTGCTCAGCGACGAGCGCCGCGCGGAGATCGTCTCGGGCGTGCCGCTGGGCCGCTACGCGGCGCCCGCCGAGGTCGCCTCGACCGTGCGCTTCCTCGGGTCGGAAGAGGCCGCGTACATCACCGGAGCCGTCATCCCCGTGGACGGCGGATTGGGCATGGGTCACTGAGCATGAGTGGAATCCTCGAAGGAAAGCGCATCCTGATCACGGGTGTGCTGATGGAGTCCTCCATCGCCTTCCACACCGCCAAGCTGGCGCAGGAGCAGGGCGCGGAGATCATCCTCACCGCCTGGCCGCGCCCGACCCTGACCGAGCGGGTCGCCAGGAAGCTGCCCAAGCCCGTCAAGGTGCTCGAGCTGGACGTCTCCAACCCGGAGCACCTGGCCGGCCTGGCGGACAAGGTCCGCGAGGAGCTGCCGACCCTGGACGGCATCGTCCACTCGATCGGCTTCGCCCCGCAGGACGCGCTGGGCGGCGGCTTCCTGGACACCCCGTGGGAGTCTGTGGCCACCGCGATGCACGTCTCGGCGTACTCGCTGAAGTCGCTGACCACGGCGCTGCTGCCGCTGATGCAGGACGGCGGCTCCGTCGTCGGCCTGACCTTCGACGCGCAGTTCGCGTGGCCGCAGTACGACTGGATGGGCCCGGCCAAGGCCGCGCTGGAGGCGACCAACCGCTACCTGGCGCGCTACCTCGGCGACCGGGACATCCGCTGCAACCTGATCTCGGCGGGGCCGATCGGCTCGATGGCCGCCAAGTCCATCCCGGGCTTCACGGAGCTGGCCGACACCTGGAACCAGCGCTCCCCGCTGAAGTGGGACCTGGGCGACCCGGAGCCGGCCGGTCGCGGCATCGTCGCGCTGCTGTCGGACTGGTTCCCGAAGACCACCGGCGAGATCATCCACGTGGACGGCGGCCTGCACGCCATCGGCGCCTGACGCCCACGCCCGAACGTACGAACGCCCGAACGCCCGGCACCCCGAGGAGGGGTGCCGGGCGTTCGTCGTCGGGCCGCTCGGGCCGGTCAGACCGCTCCGGCCGCCTCGGCCGCGGAGCAGGCGCCGATGGCCCGGCCCGCCTCGACGGAGGCGCGCTGGGCGTCCCGGTCGCGGATGGCGTCCAGGATGGCGGCGTGCCCGATGTAGCGCTCGGGGGTCAGCTCGGGGCCGACGTCGTTGCGCAGGTGCTCGCGGGTGACCTCGCCGAGGTCGGCGTAGACGGCGAGCAGCACGTCGTTGTGGGAGGCGGCCACCACGGCCTGGTGGAAGGCGGCGTCGGCCTGGACGAACGCCTCGGCGTCCCCCGAGTGCCAGGCGTCCTCGCGGCGGCCGAGGGCGGCGTCCAGCAAGGCGAGGTCGCGCTCGGTGCGCCGCTCGGCGGCGAGCCCGGCCGCGGAGGTCTCCAGGGCGGCCCGCAGTTCGGAGACCTGGGCCTGGGGGGCATCGGCGAAGCGGCGGTGCATCACCCCGGCGAGCTCGCTGGTGGCGAGGACGTACGTGCCGGAGCCCTGCCGGATGTCCAGCAGCCCGTTGTGCGCGAGGGCGCGGACGGCCTCGCGGACGGTGTTGCGGGCCACGCCCAGCTGTTCGACCAGGGCCGCCTCGGTCGGGATGCGTGAGCCGACGGGCCACTCGCCGGAGGTGATCTGGGCGCGCAGCTGGGCGATCACCTGGTCGGACAGCGGGGTGCGCCTCGGGGAGGACAGCGCCACGGGGGTCTCCTTGCGGCTCTACGGCGTGGTCTACGGCGGGGGGTCTGCGGCGTGGGTCTGCGGCGGGGGCGGGGCCCGGGTCGGATGTGTCCGGAGGATGAACGGTCGGCACATCATGTCAATACCGAGGTGCATCAATTCATCCCATCATTCTATGATGGCGCCCATGCCTCCCGCAGCAGACACCACAGCCTCCTCCCGCCCCGAGGCGCCACCACGGACCGAGCGGCCCGCCAGGCCCGCCGGGACGTACGGCCTCTGGCTCTTCGCGATCGCCATCGCCGCCGCCGCGTTCAACCTGCGCCCCGTCGTCACCAGCCTCGGACCGCTGCTCGACCAGGTCCGCGCCGACCTCGGGATGAACCCGACCCTCGCCGGGCTGCTCACCGCCGTCCCCTCGCTCTGCTTCGGCGTGTTCGGCTTCGCGGCGCCCGCCATGGCCCGGCGCCTCGGCCCGATCGCCGTGGTCACCGCCGGCATGGGGGCGATCACCGCCGGCGTGCTGGCCCGCTCCTTCGCCGGCGGCACGGCCGTCTTCCTGCTGCTCACCGCACTGGCCCTGGCGGGTGTGGCCGTCTCCAACGTGCTGCTGCCCGTGGTGATCAAGCGGTACTTCCCCGAGAAGGTCGGGCCGATGATCGGCCTGTACTCGATGGCGCTGTCCGCCGGCACCGCGCTGGCCGCCGCCGTCACCGTGCCGCTGACCAGCTCCCTCGGCGGCGACTGGCGCTACGGCCTCGGCGTCTGGGCGGCCCTCGGCGCGGTGGCCCTGCTGCTCTGGCTGCCCGTGCTGATCTCCCGCCGCGAGCGCGGCGAGAAGGCCGCCGGCTCCGCCGCCCCCGTCAGGCTGCCGATCACCCGCAGCCGTACCGCCTGGGCGCTGGCCTGCTTCTTCGGCCTCCAGGCCACCGGCGCGTACGTGGTGATGGGCTGGCTGCCGAAGATCTTCCAGGACGCGGGCATCGACAAGGGCACCTCCGGGGTGCTGCTCGCCGTCACCATGGTGATCGGCGTGCCGGTCTCCTTCGTGCTGCCCAACCTGGCCGCCCGGCGCGGGGACCAGCGGCCGTTCGTCGTGGTGCTCGCCGCCTGCGGCATCGCCGGGTACGCGGGCCTCGCGCTCGCCCCGGCCGGGGCGTCGTGGCTGTGGTGCGTCCTGGTGGGCCTGTCCAACTGCGCCTTCCCGCTGGTGCTGACGATGATCGGCCTGCGCGCCCGCACGGCCGGAGGGGTGGCCCAGCTGTCCGCCTTCGCCCAGGGCGTCGGCTACCTGATCTCCATCCCCGGCCCGATCCTGATCGGCCGGATCTACGACATCACCGGCGAGTGGTACGGGCCGCTGGGCTTCCTGGCGGTGCTGCTGGTGCCGCAGATGCTCTTCGGCCTGCGGGCCGCGCGGGCCCGGCACATCGAGGACGAGGCCGTGCACCCGGTGGTGCCGCAGGTCAAGGGCTGACCAAGGCGTCATCGAGGCGGCGGGGGCGGGGGAGGGCGGGCGTGTTCGGGGTGCGAGAATTCCCGACATGCCCGTTCTCGACCCGAACCCCACCGACGGCCGCAAGCAGCTCGGCCGGATCGCCCTCGCCTTCGCCGGCATCGCGGTGCTGGTGGCGATCATCGCCTCCGTCGCCGCCGCGATGGGCTGAGCGCCCTTTTTTCTGCCAAGCTTGCTGGGTATGAGCGCCGACACGCCCCGCAGGATCATCGTTCTCCGCCACGCCAAGGCCGACTGGCCCAACGGCGTGGACGACCACGAGCGGCCGCTGGCCGACCGGGGCCGTCACCAGGCCCCGGAAGCCGGCCGCTGGCTGGTCGACTCGGGCATCAACCCCGAATTCGTGCTCTGCTCCACCGCCCTGCGCACCCGGGAGACCTGGAAGCTGGCCGCGCACGAGCTGCCCAAGCGCGCCCGCAAGACGGTCTACGAGGACCGGATCTACGAGGCCAGCCCGGGCGAGATCATCGCCGTGCTGCAGGAGGTTCCGGAGGAGTACGCGGACGTGGTGCTCGTCGGCCACAACCCCGGCGTGCTCGGCCTGACCCAGGTGCTCGCGGGGGACGAGGGCGACCGCGACGCGTTGGAGCGCCTGCGCCTGGGCGGCTTCCCGACCTCGGCGATCGCCGTGCTCAGCTTCGAGGGCTCCTGGAAGGGCGTCGAACCGGGCGTGGCCGCGCTGGTCTCGTACTACACGCCGCAGGACTGAGAGCTGATCGGGCCCGGACCGGGCCCAGACCGGGGCCTGACCGGCCCTGACGGACCGAGGGGCGTGCGGGCCGAGCCCGCACGCCCCTCGGCTGCTTCCGTACGCCCGAGACGGGCCTACTCGGTCGGGGTGCCGTCCAGGGCGTCCGCCGCCTCGACCTCCTCGCGGGTGATGCCCAGCAGGTAGAGCACCGTGTCCAGGAACGGCACGTTCACCGCCGTGTCGGCCGCCTCCCGCACCACGGGCTTGGCGTTGAACGCCACCCCCAGGCCCGCCGCGTTCAGCATGTCCAGGTCGTTGGCGCCGTCGCCGATCGCCACCGTCTGCGACAGCGGCACCCGCGCCTGCTCGGCGAAGCGCGTCAGCCAGCGGGCCTTGCCGGCCCGGTCCACGATCTCGCCGACCACCCGGCCGGTGAACTTCCCGTCCACCACCTCCAGGGTGTTCGCCGCCGCGAAGTCCAGCCCCAGCTCCTTCACCAGGTGGTCGGTGACCTGGGTGAACCCCCCCGACACCACCGCCACCTGGAAGCCCAGGCGCTGGAGCGTACGGATCAGGGTGCGCGCCCCCGGCGTGAAGCGGACCTCCGCGCGCACCTTCTCCGTCACCGAGGCGTCCAGCCCCGCCAGCAGCGCCACCCGGGCCCGCAGCGACTCGGCGAAGTCCAGCTCGCCGGCCATCGCCGAGGCCGTCACCCGGGCGACCTCCGCCTCGCAGCCCGCGTGGGCGGCGAACAGCTCGATCACCTCGTCCTGGATGAGCGTGGAGTCCACGTCCATCACCACCAGCCGCTTGGCCCGGCGCTCCAGCCCCGCCGACACCACCGCCACGTCCACCCGCTGGGTCGCCGCCTCCGCGGCCAGCTCGGCCCGCAGCTCGTCCGTCGCCACACCGGAGACGGCCAACTCCACGGCCGTCACCGGGTACTTGGCCAGGCGGAAGACACGGTCGATGTTGCCGCCCGAGGCGGTGATCCGCGAGGTCAGCGCGGAGACGGCCGCCGAGGTCAGCGGGCTGCCGAGCACCGTCACGTGCGAACGGCCCTCCCGGCGCGGCCGGTTGTCGCCGATGCCGGACAGGATCTCGGCCTGGAGCTTCTGCTCCTCCGCCCAGCGGTGCACGGTGGCCCGCAGGCCCCCCTCGGCACCGGGCGCGGACGGCGGGGTGACCAGGGCGCACAGCGTGATGCGGCCTCTGGTCACGACCTGCTCGATGTCGATCACGTCGACGCCGAAGCCTGCCAGCGTCGCGAAGAGACCGGCGGTGATGCCGGGGCGGTCCTTGCCGAACACCTTGACGAGCAGGGTTCGCTCGTCCGCGGTCCGGGGCTGGGCGGCGGGGAGGGGCTCAGCGGCCAGGGGCGATGCGTTCATGGTGCCTCCCACGCTACCCGTCGGCCGAGGAGCCCAGGGCACCCGTCCCACCTCGCGGACCGGTCGGAGAGGGCCGGAGGAGACCGGGTGGGTAGCAGGCTGGTCACAGTCACCCGGGGTGACTTTCATCCGAGGTCGGCGGGCTGGAATGATTCCCCCGTCAGTTTCAGGACATCGCACCCCCGGCCGGGGGCCAAATCGGGGGAACCGAGAGAGCGGGGCAGGCGAGCAGTGCCGCAACTCGTCATCGAGATCAACGGACAGCAGCGGACTCTTGAGCCCGGGCGGTCCTACACCATCGGGCGCAACCCGCAGTCGGACTTCACGTTCGACGACGCCAGGGTCTCCTGGCAGCACGGGACCATCAGCTTCAACGGCAACGGCTGGCAGCTGGACGACCACGGGAGCACCAACGGCACGTACGTCGCCGGGGCCCGCACCCTCCAGGCCCAGCTGTACCCCGGAGCGGTGGTCAACCTGGGCAACGCGGAGAACGGCCCCCGGCTCGGTTTCTCCGCCCCCGCGCAGGTCGCCGCCCCGCAGGCCGTCCCCGTGCACGAGGCCACCACCAGCCGCGGGCCCGCGCCCACGCCGCAGTCGCCGTACTACCCGCAGCAGCAGCCGCAGGACCAGTACACGCCGCAGGGCATCCCGCCGCAGGGCATCCCGCACCAGGGGTTCCCGCCGCCGCAGCAGCAGCCGGTGGGCGGCAGCGGGGGCCCGCAGCCGACCATCATCCGCAACCTGACGTCCGCCATGCGCACCATCCGCATCGGCCGCGCGCTCGACAACGACATCGTGGTCTCCGACCTCCAGGTCTCCCGCCACCACGCCGAGCTGCGCCAGCTTCCCGACGGCCGCTTCGAGTTCATCGACCTCGGCAGCCACAACGGCATCTTCCTCAACGGCCAGCGGGTGCAGCGTCAGCTCGTGGGCCCGCAGGACCGCCTGACCGTCGGCCACTCCAGCTTCGTCCTCGTCGGGGACCAGCTCCAGGAGTTCGTCGACACCGGCGCCGTCTCCTTCTCCGCCCGCCACCTGACCGTCGAGGTCGAGCACAAGGGCGGCAAGAAGATCCTCCTCAACGACGTCAGCTTCGGCGTCCCGGAGAAGTCCCTCGTCGCCGTCATCGGCCCCTCCGGCTCCGGCAAGTCCACGCTGCTGCGCGCCCTCACCGGCTACCGCCCGGCCGACCGCGGCGAGGTCCTGTACGACGGCCGCAACCTCTACAAGCAGTTCGCGGAACTGCGCTCCCGCATCGGCCTGGTGCCGCAGTCGGAGATCCTGCACCGCGAACTCACCGTCCGTAAGGGCCTCAAGTACGCGGCCCAGCTGCGCTTCCCCGGCGACACCGAGGCCGCCGAGCGCAACGCCCGCATCGACGAGGTGCTGTACGAGCTGCGCCTGGACAAGCGCGCCGACAACAGGATCACCGCGCTCTCCGGCGGCCAGCAGAAGCGCGTCTCCGTCGCGCTGGAGCTGCTGACCAAGCCCTCGCTGATCTTCCTGGACGAGCCCACCTCCGGCCTCGACCCGGGCATGGACCGCGAGGTCATGCAGATGCTTCGCAGCCTCGCCGACGCCGACGACGGCCGCACCATCCTGGTCGTCACCCACTCGGTGGCCGAACTCGCGCTCTGCGACCGGCTGCTGGTCATGGCGCCCGGCGGCTCGGTGGCCTACTTCGGCCCGCCGGACGAGGCGCTGCACTTCTTCGGGTACGAGACCTGGGCCGACGTCTTCCAGGCGTTCGAGAACTACCCGGACCACGACTGGGCCGGCCGCTACCGCGGCTCGGTGCACTACCAGCAGTACTCCGCCCCGACCGTCGAGGCGGGCGAGGTGCAGCACGTGCAGGTCGCCCAGGAGGCCGTCAAGCCGGTCAAGCCCCAGAGCTGGGGCTCCCAGCTGTGGACGCTGATGCGCCGCTACATGTCGGTGCTCGCCTCGGACCGGGGCTTCCTCGCCCTGTCCGTCCTGCTGCCCGCCGTCATCGGCGCCGTCAGCGTCCTCGTGCCCAACGAGGCCGGGCTCGCACCCAACCCGAAGACCCAGCTGCACCTCAACAGCGGCGCCGCGACGATCCTCATGATCCTCGCCATCGGCGCCTGCTTCTCCGGAGCGGCCAACTCGGTACGCGAACTCATCAAGGAACGCGCGATCTACGAGCGAGAACGAGCCACCGGGCTCTCCCGCTCCGCGTACATGATGTCCAAGGTCATCGTGCTGGGCGTGTTCAGCGTGATCCAGGGCGCCATCATCTCCGCCGTCGGCTTCCTGCCGCGCAAGCTGCCCGAGCACGGGGGCCTGCTGGTGAAGAACACGCCGCTGATCGAGATGACCATCGGCATGATCCTGCTCAGCTTCACCGCGATGATGTTCGGCCTGATGATCTCGGCCCTGGTCAAGACCTCCGAGAAGACCATGCCGCTGCTGGTCATGTTCGCCATCGTCCAGGTCGTCTTCACCGGCTGCCTCTTCCAGATCTTCAGCAAGCCCGGCCTGGAGCAGGTCGCCTGGCTGATGCCCGCCCGCTGGGGCACCGGCATCGTCGCCACCACGCTCGACCTGTCCAAGCTGATGGGCCCCTGGAACAAGGACTTCCAGAACCCGAAGTACGACCCGCTCTGGGACCACAGCGTCCTGCAGTGGGTGGTCGACGCCGGCGCGCTGGTCGTCATCTCCGTCCTCATCGGGGTGCTCGTCACCCGGCTCCAGCGCCGGCACGAGCCCGAGGTCATGCAGAAGGGCTGACACCCGGCCCGTCAGCCTTCGAGGGCGGCTCCCCCCGTACGCCGGGGGGAGCCGCCCTCCGGCGTACGGGGGTGCCCGACGGGGGTCCTGCGACCTAGGTCCCCGGACCCGCGACCGGACCGGCCCGGGACGGACGCGGGCCGCCGGAACGCGGCGGTAGTTTGGCCGTATGCCCAGCACCACCGACGGCGACCGCCCCGGCCACCGCCCCGACCCCGGCCACCTGCCCGGCTGCGACCCCCTCGCCGGGATCGAGGCCGTCAGCCGGGCCCTGCTCGCGATGAGCCGCCACCTGGAGGTCCGCGAGGTGCTGCGCCGCATCACCGCCTCCGCCCGCGAACTGCTCGACGCCGAGTACGCCGCCCTCGGCGTGCCCGACGACCACGGCGGCTTCGCCCAGTTCGTCGTCGACGGCGTCACCGACGAGCAGTGGCGCGCCATCGGCCCGCTGCCGCGCCAGCACGGCGTACTCGCCAAGATGCTCCACGAGACCGGCCCCACCCGCCTCGCCGACGTCCGCAAGGCCCCCGCCTTCGGCGGCTGGCCGCAGGCCCACCCCGAGATGGACGCCTTCCTGGGCATGCCCATCGTCGACTCCGTGAGGTCCGAGGGCTCCGACGCCTCCGACGCCTCCGAGGACGAACCCCGCGTCACCGGCGTCATCTTCCTCGCCAACAAGCGCGGCGGGGGCCTGTTCACCGACCACGACGAGGAACTCCTGCGCATCCTCGCCGCCCACGCCGCCCTCGCCCTCACCAACGCCCGCCTCTACGAGCGCAGCCGCGAACTCACCCTCGCCGGCGAACGCGCCCGCATCGCCCACGACCTGCACGACGCCGTCTCCCAGAAGCTCTTCTCCCTGCGCCTGACCGCCAAGGCCGCCGCCAAACTCGTCGACCGCGACCCGGCCCGCGCCCGCGCCGAACTCGCCGAGGTCGCCCGCCTCGCCGCCGAGGCCGCCGACGAACTGCGCGCCGTCGTCGTCGAACTGCGCCCCGCCGCCCTGGAGGAGGACGGGCTCAGCGCCACCCTCGCCTCCCAGGTGCAACTGCTCGACCGCGCCCACACCGCCGACGTCGCCTACGCCGCCGACGGCGTGCGCGCCCTGCCGCCCGCCCAGGAGGCCGCACTGCTGCGCGTCGCCCAGGAGGCCCTGCACAACGCGCTGCGCCACTCCGACGCCCGCCGCGTCACCGTCACCCTGGCCGGAACGCCCGGCCGCGGCGCCGTCCTGCGGGTGCGCGACGACGGGCGCGGCTTCGACCCCGAGTCCGTACGCCGGGCCGGCCGCCACCTCGGCCTCGCCTCGATGCGCGACCGCGCGTCCGCCGTCGGCGGCACGCTCACCCTGGAATCCGCCCCCGGCCGGGGGACGCTCGTCGAGATGGAGGTCCCCGGTGCCTGAGAGCACGCCGTCGATCCGCGTCCTGCTGGTCGACGACCACCAGGTGGTCCGCAGAGGGCTGCGCACCTTCCTCGAGGTCCAGGACGACATCGAGGTGGTCGGCGAGGCCGCGGACGGCGCCGAGGGCGTCGACCGGGCCCGCGAACTCGACCCCGACGTCGTCCTGATGGACCTCAAGATGCCCGGCGTCGACGGCATCGAGGCGCTGCGCACCCTCAAGGGCGAGGGCAGCCGGGCCCGCATCCTGATCGTCACCAGCTTCACCGAGCACCGCACGATGGTCCCCGCCCTGCGGGCCGGCGCCGCCGGATACGTCTACAAGGACGTCGACCCCGAAGCCCTGGCCGGCGCCATCCGCTCCGTCCACGCCGGCCATGTGCTGCTCCAGCCCGAACTGGCCGAGGCGCTGCTCGCCGACGACGGCCCCCGCGCCCCGCAGGGCCGCGGCGGCACCCTCACCGAGCGCGAACGCGAGGTGCTCGGCCACATCGCCGACGGCCGCTCCAACCGGGAGATCGCCCGCAGCCTGCACCTGTCGGAGAAGACAGTGAAGACCCACGTCTCCAACATCCTGATGAAGCTGGACCTCGCCGACCGCACCCAGGCCGCCCTCTGGGCCGTCCGGCACGGCGAGGCCCGCGAGGACGTCTAGGCCCGGACAGGCCCCAGGTGTATCGACCCGCCTAACCGGCCTCGCGCTCGTCCACCAGGGCGTTGTACGCGGCCACCTGCGCCCGGCGCGCGGTGCGCCGCAGGGGCGCCAGCACCGACTGCCGGGCCGCCATCTCGGAGGCGCTCACCGCCGCGCCGTGCCCGTCCGAGGCGATCGCCAGCAGCGCCGACACCTGCCGCGCCGACTCCAGCACCCGCACGGCACGCGGCGGGTAGCCCGGCGCCAGCAGCTCGGCGTGCCCGCGGCGGCGGTACGCCTCCAGCGCGCGCAGCGCCCCCGGGCCCGCGCCCGCCACGTCCAGGCGGGTCAGCAGCAGCGTCGCCTCGCGCAGCCCGTCCGCCAGCTCCCGCTCGGCCTCGTGCAGCGAGGGCACGTCCGCCGGAGGGGCGTCGCCGACCTCGGCGCAGCGCCACAGCACCGTCGCCGAGCGGTCCCCCTCCGGGCCGAACACCGTGATCTCCGGCACCAGGCCCAGCGGCACACCCACCGCGAGCACCGCCTCGCCCGCGCCCATCGCCAGCTCGTTGAACGCCGCCGGGCCCGTCAGCCCCAGCGGGTGCCCGGGGGAGGGCAGCGCCAGGCGCAGGCCCTTCACGCCCAGCACCCGCAGGCGGCCCAGCGCCCAGGTGAGCGCGTGCAGTTCGCCGGGCGCATCCCCGGGCAGGCCCGTGACCCGGTGGCTCTCGTCGGCGTCCAGGACGGCCGCGGCGGCGTCGTCCGGCGCCGCCAGCCCGGCCAGCAGGGCGTTGCCCCAGGCGGCCAGCCGCCCCGATCGGGGCTCTTCGTACGGATTGTCGGCAGGTGTCGCGAGCATCCGGCCAGCCTACGGAATCGCCGGTCATCCGCGTGGCGTAGGTTTGCCCATGCGCGTGCGGCGCACCCACCCCGTGCCCACCGGCTGCCGGGGCGGGAGGGCCGACCGCATCGACGGCCGAGAATTCTGTTTTGGGGAAGGCGTGGGCATGAGCGACGTGCTGGAGCTGGTGGACGTATCCGTGGTCCGGGAGGGGCGCGCGCTGGTCGACCAGGTCTCGTGGTCCATCTCCGAGGGTGAGCGCTGGGTCATCCTGGGCCCGAACGGCGCCGGCAAGACCACCCTGCTGCAGATCGCCTCCACGTACCTGTTCCCGACCTCGGGCAAGGTGTCGGTGCTGGGCGAGAAGCTCGGCGAGGTCGACGTCTTCGAGCTGCGCTCGCGCATCGGCCTGGCCGGCGCCTCGATGTTCGACAAGCTGCCCGCCGAGCAGACCGTCCTGCAGACCGTCCTCACCGCCGCCTACGGCATGACCGTCAGCTGGCAGGAGACCTACGAGCAGTCCGACGAGGGCCGCGCCCTCGCCCTGCTCGACCGCATGGGCATGGCCGGCCTGACCGGCCGCAAGTTCGGCACCCTCTCCGAGGGCGAGCGCAAGCGCACCCTGATCGCCCGCGCCCTGATGACCGACCCCGAGCTGCTGCTGCTCGACGAGCCCGCCGCGGGCCTCGACCTCGGCGGCCGCGAGGACCTGGTGCGCCGCCTCGGCGCCCTCGCCCAGGACGAGTTCGCCCCGGCCATGGCGATGGTCACCCACCACGTCGAGGAGATCGCCCCCGGCTTCACCCACGTCCTGATGATCCGCCAGGGCAAGGTGCTCACCGCCGGCCCGATCGACACCGAGCTGACCGCCCGCAACCTCTCCAAGTGCTTCGGCCTGCCGCTGACCCTGGAGCGCCACGGGGACCGCTGGTCGGCCCAGGGCCTGCCGCTCGGCTAGCCCGTTCGCCGCCGTGGTGGGAACCGGTCGCACGCGCGGCCGGTTTCCGCCCCTCGACCTGCGGGAACTGTCCGCCTCGGAAGCCCTTCGATCCCTAGGATGGTCGAGTGGACAGCTGGATCGTTTGGCTCTTGATCGCCGGGGTGCTCGGTATACCGCTGGTGCTCACCGCGGTGCCCGAATTCCTGCTGTTCGCGATCGGTGCGCTGGCCGCCTCCGGGGTGGCCGCACTCGGCGGGGGAGTGGTCCTGCAGACCGCCTCCTTCCTGGTGGTCTCGGTCGCGATGGTGGCCTTCGTCCGCCCGATCGCCTACCGGCAGCTGCAGAAGGGCCCGCACGTCAAGATGGGCATCGAGGCGCTCCAGGGCGCCACCGCGGTCGTCGCGGAAACCGTCGACGGGGAGGGCGGGCGGATCAAGCTCAACGGCGAGATCTGGTCGGCCCGGGCGCTCCACCCGGACCAGGTCTACCAGCCCGGGCAGCAGGTCGACGTCGTCGAAATCCAGGGCGCGACCGCCCTGGTCGTCTAGGGGAGAGTCCGTGGAACCCGTCCTTATCGTTTTGGTCGTCCTGGTCGTGGTGGCCTTCATCGCGCTGATCAAGACGATCCAGGTCATCCCGCAGGCCAGCGCCGCGATCGTGGAGCGCTTCGGCCGCTACACCCGGACGCTCAACGCGGGCCTGAACATCGTCGTCCCGTTCATCGACCGCGTCCGCAACCGCATCGACCTGCGCGAGCAGGTCGTGCCGTTCCCGCCGCAGCCGGTGATCACCCAGGACAACCTGGTCGTCAACATCGACACCGTCATCTACTACCAGGTGACCGACCCCCGCGCGGCCACGTACGAGGTCGCCAGCTACATCCAGGCGATCGAGCAGCTCACCGTCACCACGCTGCGCAACATCATCGGCTCGATGGACCTCGAGTCCACCCTGACCTCCCGCGAGGTCATCAACGCGGGCCTGCGCGGCGTCCTGGACGAGGCGACCGGCAAGTGGGGCATCCGCGTCAACCGCGTCGAGCTCAAGGCGATCGAGCCGCCGACCTCCATCCAGGACTCGATGGAGAAGCAGATGCGCGCCGACCGTGACAAGCGCGCCGCGATCCTCACCGCCGAGGGCCAGCGCCAGGCGCAGATCCTCAAGGCCGAGGGTGAGAAGCAGGCCGACGTGCTGCGCGCCGAGGGTGAGGCCCAGGCGGCCGTCCTGCGCGCCGACGGTGAGGCGGCCGCGATCCGTACGGTCTTCGAGGCCATCCACGACGGCGACGCCGACCAGAAGCTGCTCGCCTACCAGTACCTGCAGACCCTGCCCGAGCTGGCCAAGGGCGACTCCAACAAGCTGTGGATCATCCCCAGCGAGGTCGGCGACGCGCTCAAGGGCCTCGGCGGCGCCTTCGGCGGCCTGACCGGCAACGGCGGCGGGATGAACGGCGGGGCCGTCGCCGCGCCGAGCGCGCCGGCCGCGCCCCCGGCGGCCACCCAGGTGCCGATCGACCCGGCGGCCGGGCCGCGGCCGGTGGACGTCGAGAAGGGCGCCGCCCGCCCCCGGGTGGACCCGACGCGGGAGTACCCGAAGATCGACCCGCAGTGAGTGTTCGCTGAAGCTCGCCGAGGGCCCGCTGCCGTGCGTACGGCAGCGGGCCCTCGCGCTTTCCGTGTGGCGTACGTCCCGAATGGCGGTCGGCTCTGGTCCGGCCGCGGGCCCGTCCGGCATGATCACCCCCGGCACGAACGGACAGGGGCAAGAGGAGGGGTGACCCATGACGCTCTGGGAGGCCGTCGCCGTCCTGGCGGCAGGCGTCGGCGCCGGGATGATCAACGTGATCGTCGGCTCCGGCACACTGATCACCTTCCCGGTGCTGCTCGCCGTCGGCATCCCGCCGGTCACCGCCAACGTCTCCAACTCCTTCGGCCTGGTGCCCGGTTCGCTCAGCGGCGTCTACGGCTACCGCCGCGAACTGGCCGACCAGGGCCGCCGGCTGCTGCGCCTGGGCACCGCCTCGCTGCTCGGCGGGCTCGTCGGCGCGATGCTGCTGATCAAGCTGCCCAAGGGCGCCTTCGACGCGATCGTCCCCGCGCTGATCCTGCTGGCGCTGGTGCTGGTGGTGATCCAGCCCAGGGTCGCGAAGTTCGTCGCCGCCCGGCGCCGCTCCGACGGGGACCCGGACGGCAGCCCGGTGCTGCTCGTCGGGGTGTTCCTCACCGGCATCTACGGCGGCTACTTCGGCGCCGCGCAGGGCGTGCTGCTGCTGGCGCTGATGGGGATGCTGCTCCAGGAGGAGCTGCAGCGGATCAACGGGGTGAAGAACGCGCTCGCGCTGATCGTCAACGGCGTCGCCGCGCTGTTCTTCCTGTTCACCTCGACGGTGAACTGGACGGCGGCCGGGCTGATCGCGGTCGGCTCGCTGGTCGGCGGGCTGCTCGGTGCGAAGGTCGGCCGCAGGCTGTCGCCGCTGGTGCTGCGCGGGGTGATCGTGGTGGTCGGCCTGGTCGCCGTCACCAAGCTGCTGCTGAGCTGAACCCGCGCGATGATGGCCTCGCCACCATCTCCGACCACCTCCGAGTACCTCCGACCAGCTTCGACCACCGCGACGGGAGCGAACCCATGGGCAGCAGGGACCGGCTGAGCGAGGACGAGATCACGGCGGCACTGGCGGCCCTGCCGCAGTGGACGCGCGAGGGCGGCAGCATCGCCCGCAGCGCCGACGCCCCCGACTTCCCGGCGGCGATCCGGGTCGTCGTCGCCGTCGCCGAACAGGCCGAGGCGCTGGACCACCACCCCGACATCGACATCCGCTGGCGCACCCTGCGCTTCGTCCTGTCCACCCACAGCGCCGGCGGGCTCACCTCCCTGGACTTCGCCCTGGCCGGCCGCATCGACGAAGCCCTGGGCGCCGAGTCCGCGACGTCCTGAGACCGGCCGCCCCCCGCTCGTCGGCCGTTCTCAAGGCCGGAGGGTCGGTTTTCGGCCGGGCGTGAGATGCTGACTGCCGCAATCGGCAGGACGCGTCGGCTC
Source organism: Streptomyces sp. NRRL WC-3742 (assembly GCF_000720635.1). Taxonomy (GTDB): domain Bacteria; phylum Actinomycetota; class Actinomycetes; order Streptomycetales; family Streptomycetaceae; genus Kitasatospora. The sequence continues at coordinate 80,882 of NZ_JOCF01000027.1, forward strand.
GGAGGGACGGAACGGATGGCGCAGGAGCCCTTCGGAGACGCCCACGCCGGGCAGCAGCAGCCCTGGTACCCGCAGGAACAGCAGGAACAGCAGGAACAGCACGGACCGCAGCAGGACTGGGCCGCCTACCAGCACCAGCAGCAGCCGGGCTGGGACGCGTACGGGCAGGCCACGCCGTCGTACGGGCAGGGCGGCTACTACGAGCAGCAGGGCGGCGGGTACGGCCCGACCGGCTACGCCGAGGGCGGGTACGTCCAGGAGCCGTACCAGGGCTACCCGGCGTACCAGGACCACGGGCAGCAGCAGGCGTACCCGGCGTACGCGTCGCCGGAGGACGGGATCTACGTCCCGGAGGGGGCCGAGTACTCGACGGACGGGTACGTGCAGCTCGCCGGGGAGCCGGCCGAGGCCGCCGTCGAGGAGGCCGCAGAGGAAGCCGTCGCGGTGGAGGAACCCGTCGTCGCGCCCTCGCGGTCGTCCTCCCGGGCCGCCGCCCGGCGCGGTGCCCAGGGAGCCCAAGGGACTTCGGGTGGCTCGCTCGCGGCCCGGGCCAAGGCGGCCCGGGACAAGGTGCTGGCCGGGGACCACGTGCCCAGCCGCCGCGCGCTGCTGGTGCGCGCGGGTGCCGGCGCCGGTGCGCTCGCGGTGCTGGTCGCGGCCGGGCTGATGGTCGGCATCGAGGGTGACGGCGGCAGCGCTGCGGCCGACAGCGGCGGCGAGCCGGGCTTCTCGGTGGCGCACTCCCGGGTCTGGGCCGCGCAGCCCGCCGCGGCCGTCGAGCCGGGCGCCGACGACACCCTGGTCGGCAGCTGGCTGCTGCCCGACGCGGTGGTACGGGCCGACGCCTCCGGTGTCCGCGCCTACGACCGCACGGGCGGCAAGCCCACCTGGTCGGTGGAGCCGCCGGCCGCCGGGGCCGTCCCCTGCGGGTTGTCGGCGGGCGTGAACCAGGCCGGTCTCGGCGCGGCGCTCTTCCGGGCGCAGGCCGACCCGAAGAGCCCGTGCACGCTGGTCGCGGCCGTGGACACCAGGACCGGCAAGACCGCCTGGACGAAGGCCGTCTCGGACGCCAAGGGCACGTACTCCGCGCGGGTCGGCGTCACCGAGGACAAGGTGATCGCGGTCGGCGACGACCGGGCCATCGCCTGGGAGTCGGCGGACGGCAAGGACGTCTGGCAGTACACCGGGCAGGGCAAGTTCTGCACGCTCTCCGGCGGCGTCACCGGAAAGACCGTGATGGTCGCCTCCTCCTGCGCCGACTCGACCCCCGCCGACCAGGCCGTCGCGCTCAACACGGCGGACGGCAAGGTGAGTTGGTGGCGGGGCCTGAACAACCAGCCGAAGACCGTCACCGTGCTCTCGGCCGAGCCCGCCGTCGTCCTCACCACCGGCGCCAAGCCCGAGGACGACCGGGTGTTCGCCTGGGGGGCGAACGGGGACCCGGCCGCCGAGATCCCCGTGACGGCGGACGGAGGCCGACTGGCCGTCGCCCACGGCACCTTCTCGGCCACGCCCGAGGTGTTCTTCCAGGACCGCACCCTCGTCGCCGCCCTCACCCCGACCGGCGGCGGGCCGCTGTCCGTGGCCGGGTACGACCTGGACACCGGCAAGCAGCGCTGGAAGGCGGCGACCGGCGCCAAGGGCATCGGCCGGGTGGTCGGCCTGGACGGCGGCGCGGTGGTGCTCGCCGTGGACGAGCGCCGCGACCAGCCCGCCCACCTCAACAGGTTCCCGGTGGCCGGCGGCCAGGAGTCGACCGGCGGGAACTTCCCGGCCGGGACCGGCTCGCTGCTGGTCTCCGGACGGGTGCTGATCGGTGGTGGGCAGGTGGTCGTGGTGCCCGAGCACTCGGGCAACTTCGGCACGGCGGCGGGCTACCAGGCCAAGGGCTGAGCCCGCTCCCGTCCCGTCAGGCGGCAGGGACGCTCTCCGGGCGGCCCGGTATCGCCGGCAGCCAGTCGGCGAGTTCCCTGGCCTCCGAGCCGCGCAGGCCCAGCGCCAGCATCAGCGTCGCCTGCGGCGTCGGCACGAACGGCCGGCGCAGCAGCCGCATCCCGGCCTGCTCGGGCGTGCGGTCGGCCTTGCGCTGGTTGTCCTCCGCGCAGGCGGCCACGGTGTTCATCCAACTGTCCTCGCCACCACGGGACTTCGGGTGCAGGTGGTCCACCGTCGTGGCCCGCCGCCCGCAGTACGCGCACAGGTGCTGGTCCCGGGCCAGGACACCCCGCCTCGACCACGGGGCCTGTTGTCGGAACGGAACCCGTACGTACCTCTGCAGTCTGATCACCCGAGGAACCGGGACACTGACGCCCGTACCCCGGATCGAGCGCAACGGATGCGCCTGCTCCACCACTGCCTTGTCCTGGAGCACCAGGACGACGGCACGCTGGAGCGACACCGTCGTCAGGGGCTCGTAGCTCGCGTTCAGAACCAGCGTGTTGCGCACTCGGCACACCCTTCCCACGGGCGTGCCAGGGTGGCACGACCGTCTCCACACACGTCACTGCCGCCGCGCGGCGGCGAAACCACTCTGACCGGGCACGCAGCCGACGAACAACGGAATTTCCGGTATCGGGCAGGAGCTTGCCGGGGCGCTCGGGTCGCGGAGAGGGCGCACACGGTCGCGCACGCCCGTCCCGGAAGGGCGCCCTCGGGGAAAACTCGCTGGCCGGAACCGCGTAGGCTCTATCAGGCTGGAGTCGTACCGACCCGGGGCCCGCAAACGAATCGGGCCGGAACCGGGCGGACGCCCGATCGAAGGAGAAGCGTGACCGTGACGGACATCGTCGACGAGCTGCGGTGGCGTGGGCTGATCGCCCTGTCCACCGACGAGGACGCACTGCGCAAGGCGTTCGCGGACGGCCCGGTCACGTTCTATTGCGGCTTCGACCCGACGGCCCCCAGCCTCCACCTCGGCAACCTGGTGCAGATCCTCACCATGCGCCGCATCCAGCAGGCGGGGAACCTCCCGCTCGGCCTGGTCGGCGGCGCCACCGGCCTCATCGGAGACCCGAAGCCCACCGCCGAGCGCGTGCTCAACGACCCCGAGACCGTGGCCGGCTGGGTCGAGCGCCTGCGCGGCCAGATCTCGCGCTTCCTCGAGTTCGAGGGCCCGTACGCGGCGCGCATGGTCAACAACCTGGACTGGACCTCCGGGATGTCGGCCATCAGCCTGCTGCGCGACGTGGGCAAGTACTTCCGCGTGAACAACATGATCGCCAAGGAGGCCGTCGCCCGACGGCTCAACTCCGACGCGGGCATCAGCTACACCGAGTTCAGCTACCAGATCCTCCAGGGCATGGACTACCTGGAGCTGAACCGCCGCTACGGCTGCACCCTGCAGACCGGCGGCAGCGACCAGTGGGGCAACCTCACCGCCGGCACGGACCTGATCCGCAAGGCCGACGGCAAGGGCGTCCACGCGCTGGCCACGCCGCTGATCGTCAAGGCTGACGGCACCAAGTTCGGCAAGACCGAGTCCGGCACCGTCTGGCTCGACCCCGAGCTGACCACCCCGTACGCCTTCTACCAGTTCTGGCTGAACGCGGACGACCGGGACGTCTCCAACTTCCTGCGGATCTTCAGCTTCCGCTCGAAGGAGGAGATCGAGGAGCTGGAGCGCGAGACCGCAGAGCGCCCCGCCGCCCGCCTCGCGCAGCGCGCCCTCGCGGAGGAGCTCACCACCCTCGTGCACGGCGCAGACCAGTACGAGCGCGCGGTCGCCGCGTCCAAGGCGCTGTTCGGGCAGGGCGAGCTCTCCGACCTGGAGGCCCCGACCCTGGCCGCCGCCCTGGCCGAGGTACCCAAGGCCGAGGTGACCGAACTCCAGCCCGTGGTCGACCTGTTGGTCGCCGTCGGCCTGGCGCCGAGCCGCTCGGCCGCCCGCCGCACGATCAAGGAAGGCGGCGCCTACCTCAACAACGTCAAGGTGACGGACGAGGAGGCCGTGCCGACCGAGGCCGACCTGCTGCACGGCCGCTGGCTCGTCCTGCGCCGGGGCAAGCGCAACCTGGCGGCGGCGGAGCTGACGCCGGCCGGCTGAGTGGCTGGCTGAAAACGCACGTGCTCCGAGCTGCGGCTCTGAGCCCCGAGGACCGGATCTGGACAGATCCGGTCCTCGGCGTTTGACGATGTCCTCCAGGTGGCCTAGTGTTGAACGAGTCGCTGGAACGGCCACTCCACTCAGCGCACATCACTCTCACTACTCGACAGCCCATGCAGATGGGTCTCGTTGGCGTTCCCGTCAACCGGTGTGAGCGTGAATTTCGGGAAAATCTCGGAATGCGCTAACGTGGTGGTCGTCGCGAAAAGCGGCCCCGGCCAGTTCGGGAAATCGGATGAATGAAACTCCGGAAAACGGAGCGGAAAACATCTGATAAGCTGGAAACACGAAAGAACGAAGCGCCCAGAGGGCCCGCTGGAAGGCGGTCCGAAGGAAGCGTCCGTTCCTTGAGAACTCAACAGCGTGCCAAAAGTCAACGCCAGATATGTTGACATCCCCGGCCTT
>NZ_JOCF01000028.1 GCF_000720635.1 Streptomyces sp. NRRL WC-3742
CGTCCACCCCTCCCCCGACCTGCCCCTCCCCCGAATGCGTGTATCGCTCTCTTGACTGCCGTCACAAGCACGCCATACTGGCCTCACTCCCCGCTCGCACGATGAGGTGCCCGCCCATGGAGCTGTCGCCCTCCGCACACGTGGACACGTTCTGCCGAGACCACCTGCCGCCCTTCGACCAGTGGCCCGAACTCCTCCTGGATCAGCCGGAGTCGGCCTACCCGGACCGCCTCAACTGCGCCCGGGCCCTGCTGGACGACACCATCGAGCGCCTCGGCCCCGACCGCCGCTGCCTGCTCACCCCCACCACCGCCTGGACCTACGGCGAACTGCGCGACCGCACCGACCGGATCGCCCGGCTGCTGACCGGCCGCCTCGGGCTCGTCCCCGGCAACCGGGTGCTGTTACGCGGCCCCAACACGCCCCACCTGGCGGCCTGTTGGCTCGCCGTCCTGAAGGCCGGCGGGGTGGTGGTGACCACCGTCCCGCTGCTGCGCGCCCCCGAGCTGACCGAACTGCACGCCATCGCCCGGCCCGTCCTCGCCCTGTGCGACCACCGCTACCTGGACGAGCTTCACCGCGCCGACATCCCCGGCCTGCGGGTCCTGCCGTACGGCGGCCCGGGCCCGGAGGACCTCACCGCCCTCAGCGCCGCCGAACGCCCGGGCTTCGAGGCCGTCGCCACCGCCGCCGACGACGTGGCGCTGATCGCCTTCACCTCCGGCACCACCGGCCGCCCCAAGGCCACCCTGCACTTCCACCGGGACGTGCTCGCCATCGCCGACACCTTCTCCCGCCACCTGCTGCGGCCCACGCCCGAGGACCTGTTCGCCGGCACCCCGCCGTTCGGCTTCACCTTCGGCCTCGGGGGCCTGCTGGTCTTCCCGCTGAGGGCCGGCGCCGCCAGCCTGCTGCTGGAGCAGGCCACGCCCGAGCAGCTCACCGAGCAGGTCCGACGCCACGGCGCCACCGTGCTGTTCACCGCCCCCACCGCCTACCGGGCGGTCCTCGCCGCCGGGCTCGCCGACCGCCTCGCCGGGGTGCGCAGCTGCGTCTCGGCCGGGGAGCCGCTGCCCGTCGCCGTCTGGGAGGCGTTCCACGCGGCCACCGGGAAGCGGCTGATCGACGGCATCGGTGCCACCGAGCTGCTGCACGTCTTCATCTCGGCCGCCGGGGAGGACATCCGCCCCGGCGCCACCGGCCGGCCCGTGCCCGGCTACCGGGCGGCGGTCCTGGACGAGCGGGGCGAGCCGGTGCCGGACGGCACGCCCGGGCTGCTCGCCGTCAAGGGCCCGACGGGCTGCCGCTACCTCGACGACGAGCGCCAGCGCGCGTACGTCCGCGACGGCTGGAACCTCACCGGGGACACCTACGTCCGCGACGGCGAGGGCTACTTCTGGTACCGGGCCCGCAACGACGACATGATCATCTCGGCCGGCTACAACATCGCCGGCCCCGAGGTCGAGCAGGCGCTCGCCGCGCACCCGGACGTGGCCGACTGCGCGGTGGTCGGCGCACCGGACGAGCTGCGCGGCGCGGTGGTCACGGCGTACGTGGTGCTGCGCCCGGGCGCGGCCGCCGGGCCGGAGACCGCCCGGGCGCTCCAGGACCACGTGAAGGCGGCCATCGCGCCGTACAAGTACCCGCGCGCCGTGGAGTTCGTCCAGGAGCTGCCGCGCACGGCCACCGGCAAGCTGCACCGCGCCGAACTGCGCCGCCGGGCCGCCGAGCGCCCGCCGCAGCAGCAGCCGGGAGCGGTACCGGGACCGGCGAGCGTGGCCATCGAGCGCCGGGTCGAGTGGTCGGACACGGACGCCGCCGGGCACTACCACTTCTCCGCCGTGCAGCGCTGGGCGGAGGCGGCGGAGGCCGCGCTGCTGCGCCGGCTCGGCCTGGCGGAGCTGTTCGGCCGCATCCCCCGGGTGCACTTCGAGGCCGACTACCGCGAGCGGCTCTGGTTCGGGGACGTGGTGCGCACCGAACTGCGGGTGGTGCGGGTCGGCGGCTCCTCGCTGCACTACGCCTTCGAGGTGCACGGCCCGGGCGGCCTCGCCGCCGCCGGGCGGATGTCCGTGGTGCACGCCGTCCCGCACGGCAAGGGTTCCGAGCCCTGGCCCGAGCCCGTGCGCCGGGCCCTGGCCGAGGCCGGGCCCCAGGCCGAGGAGGTGATCGGGTGACCCGGATCGCCGTGATCGGCGCCGGGCCCGGCGGGCTCTACTTCGCCGCGCTCGCCAAGCAGTTGGACCCGTCCCGCGAGATCACCGTCTTCGAGCGCGAGGCCCGCGAGGCCGAGTCCGGCTTCGGCGTGGTGTTCTCCGACGAGACCCTGGACGGCATCGCCCAGGCCGACCCCCGGGTCTTCGCCGCGATCGGCGCCGAGTTCGCCCGCTGGAGCGACATCGACGTCCGGTACGCGGGCCAGGTGCGCACCAGCGGCGGGCACGGCTTCGCCGCCCTGGACCGCAACCGGCTGCGCGCCATCCTCCAGGAGCGCTGCGCCGAGCTGGCCGTCGACGTCCGCTACCGCACCCCCGCCCCGCCCGTGGACCAACTCGCCTGCGGGTACGACCTGGTGGTGGCCGCCGACGGCATCCACTCGGCCACCCGCGCGGCCTTCGCCGACGCCTTCCGCCCCGAGCTGGACGCGCGACACAGCCGCTACATCTGGCTCGCCACCGACCTGCCCCTGGAAGCCTTCACCTTCATCGTCGAGCGGTTCGACTTCGGCACCGTCCTGGTGCACGCCTACCCGTACAGCGCCACCCGCTCGACCTTCATCGTCGAACTCGCCGAGGCGGACTGGCGCCGCGCGGGCTTCGAGGCCCTCGCCGCACGGGAGTTCGCGCGCGGCGAGAGCGACACGGCGAGCGTCGAGCGCTGCGCCGAACTGCTCGCCGCCCACCTCGGCGGCCACCGGCTGATCCCCAACGCCTCCCGCTGGATCCGCTTCACCACCGTGCGCAACGCCCGCTGGCACCACCGCAACCTCGTACTGCTCGGCGACGCCGCGCACTCCGCGCACTTCTCGATCGGCTCCGGCACCAAGCTCGCCCTGGAGGACGCGCTGGCCCTGGCCGCCGCGCTGGGCGAACAACCCACCCTGGAGGGGGCGTTGGCCGCGTACGAGGCGGAGCGCCGGCCCGTCGTGGAGTCCACCCAGCGCGCCGCCCAGGCCAGCCTGGAGTGGTTCGAGACGGTCGGACGGCGCACCGGGCAGGGCGCCGACCAGTTCGCCTTCAACCTGCTCACCCGCAGCCGCCGCGTCACCTACGGCAACCTGCGCGAGCGCGACCCGGCCTTCGTCGAGGCCGTGGACACCGCCGTCGGCGGCTCCCCCGGGGTGGCGCCGATGTTCCGGCCGCTGAAGCTGGGCGCGCTGGAGCTGCGCAACCGCATCGTGGCGCCGCCGCTGGCCACCTTCACCTCGCCGGACGCCCTGCCCAGCGCCTTCGACCGGGCCCAGCTGACCGGCCTGGCGCTCGGCGGCGCCGCGCTGGTGATCGCCGGGATGACGGCCGTCAGCCCCGAGGGCCGGGCCACCGACCACTGCCCCGGCCTCTGGAACGACCGGCAGGAGGCCGCCTGGCGCGAACTCCTCTCCGCCGTACGGTCGGTGAGCGACACCCCGCTCGGCCTCCAGCTCACCCACGCCGGCCGCCGCGCCGCCACCGCCCCGCCGGGACCGGACGGCGTCGGCCTGCCACTCCCCTCGGACGACGGCTGGCCCACGATCGCCCCCTCCCCCCAGCCCTGGGCCCCCGGGTACCCCGCCCCCCGGGCCGCCACCTCGGACCAACTCGCCGCCGTCACCCGGGACTTCGCGGAAGCCGCCGACCGAGCCGCCCGCGCCGGGTTCGACGTACTGGAGCTCCAGTTCGGCCACGGCCACCTGCTCTCCTCCTTCCTCTCGCCGCTCACCAACCGCCGCACCGACCGCTACGGCGGCCCGCTCGCCCACCGGCTGCGCCTGCCCCTGGAGGTCCTCACCGCCGTCCGAACGGCCTGGCCCGCCGGGCGGCCCCTGCTGGTGCGGATCTCGGCGAGCGACTGGGCGCCCGGCGGCACCACGGAGGCCGAGGCGGTGGCCGTCTGCCGCGCCCTCGGCGAGGCCGGGGCCGACGCGGTGGACGTCTCCACCGGCGAGGTGGTGGCGCACCAGGAACCGCCGTACGGGCGCGGCTACCAGACGCCCTTCGCCGAGCTGGTGCGCGCCGCCACGGGCCTGCCGACCGTCGCCGTCGGCGCGATCTCCGGCCACGACGACGCCAACTCCGTCCTGCTGGCGGGCCGCGCCGACCTGGTCGCCGTCGGCCGCGCCCACCTGTACGACCCGCTGTGGACGCTGCACGCCGCCGCCGAACAGGGCTACCGGGGCCCGGCCGCGCCCTGGCCGCACCCCTGGGCGGCGGGCAGCCGCAAGCCGCCCGGCCCCGGCGCCGACCGCGTCGCCCCGCGCCTGCACCTGCTGCGCGCCCCCGCCCCGCCGGTCCACCGCCGCTGGCACCCGGGCGCGCCCGCGCCCGCCGCACCGACCTCGCCCGCCGCACCGACCTCGCCCGAGGAGTGAACGCGACCGTGCTGGACCTCCCCCGCTTCACCGCCGCCGCCGTCCAGACGGCCCCCGTCTACCTCGACCCGGCCGCCACCGTGGACAAGGCCGTCGCCCTCATCCACGAGGCGGCCCGCAACGGCGCCTCCCTGGTCGTCTTCCCCGAGGTCTTCGTCCCCGGCTACCCGTACTGGAACTGGACGATGACCCCGGTCCAGGGCTCCCCCTGGTACGAGCGGCTCTACCGCGCCGCCGTCGACGTGCCCGGCCCGCACGTGGAGGCGCTGTGCGCCGCCGCCCGGCGGGCCGGGGTGGTCGTGGTGATCGGCGTCAACGAGCGCGGCCGGCACAGCCTCGGGGTGCTCCACAACACCCTGCTGATCATCGGCGATGACGGCGAACTCCTCGCCGCCCACCGCAAGTTGGTGCCGACCTGGGCCGAGAAGCTGACCTGGACCCAGGGCGACGGCAGCACCCTGCGCGTCCACCGCACGTCCGTCGGCCCGCTCGGCGCCCTCGCCTGCGGCGAGAACACCAACCCGCTGGCCCGCTTCACCCTGATGGCGCAGGGCGAACTCGTGCACGCCGCCTGCTACATCGCCCTGCCGGTGGCCCCCGAGGACTACGACATGGCGGAGGCGATCACCCTGCGCACGGCCGCCCACTGCTTCGAGGGCAAGCTGTTCACGGTGGTCTCCTGCTCCACGATCTCCCCCGAGATCGCCGACCTGATCGCCGGGGACGACCCGCTGGTGCGCAAGCAACTCGCCCGGCCCCACGCCGCATTGTCCGGAGTCTTCGGCCCGGACGGCCGCCCGGTCACCGAGCCGCTGGTGGACGAGGAGGGCATCGTCTACGCCGAGATCGACCTCGCCCGCTGCATCCAGCCCAAGCAGATGCACGACATCGTCGGCCACTACAACCGCTTCGACGTCTTCCGGCTGCACGTGGACGACCGCCCGCTGCGGCCCCTGGTGTTCCCCGAGGAGCAGTCATGACCAGCACCCCCTTCGACGAAGGAACGCACGACGCAACGCACGACGCAACCTTCGACGACGACAGGATCGGCCGGGCCCGCGTCACCGACAGCCCGGAACTGCTCGCCTACTACGAGGAGTTGGCCAAGGTCCAGGCCGGCGCCCTGTGGACGGTCGCCAACGAGATCGAGCCCTGGTACCCGCAGCCGAGGTCCGTCCCCGTCCTGTGGCGCTACGAGGACCTGCGCCCGCTGGTCAGGAAGGCCCTGCCGCTGGTCAAGGCCGACGACGCCGGACGCCGGGTGGTGATGCTCGTCAACCCCGGACGCCGCGAACTCAGCGCCGCCGTCGGCCTGTTGTACACGGGCCTGCAGATCATGGGCCCCGGCGAGGCGATGACCGCCCACCGCCACCAGGCCGCCGCCCTGCGCTTCGTCCACGAGGGCGTCGGCGCCTGGACGATCGTCGACGGCCAGAAGCTCAAGGTCGGCCCGCGCGACTTCGCCATCACCCCCAACGGCACCTGGCACGAGCACGGGAACGAGTCCGAGGACGAGCCGGTCATCTGGCAGGACGGCCTGGACATCCCGCTGGTCAACACCCTCGACGCCAACTTCTACGAGGTCCACCCCGAGCTCTACCAGCGCCCGGGCCCGGTGGTGAACTCCTCCCTGCTCAGCCACGGCGGCAACCTGCTCCCGTACGGCGTCGAGAAGTGGACCCGCCCGTACTCCCCGCTGCTCGGCTGGCCCTGGGAGCCCAGCTACGACGCGCTGCGGCAACTCGCCCGCACCGGCGAGGGATCGCCCTACGACGGCGTGATCATGGAGTACACCAACCCCGTCGCCGGCGGATCGGTCATGCCCACCATGGGCGCCCACCTGCAACTGCTGCGCCCCGGCCAGGCCACCCGCGCCCACCGGCACACCGGCTCGGTGGTCTACACCGCCGCCCAGGGGCGGGGCGTCTCGGTGATCGCCGGACAGCGCTTCGAATGGACCCGAGGGGACATCTTCGTCGTCCCCTCGTGGGCCTGGCACGAACACGAGAACCTCGACCGGGGCGAGGACGCCTGCCTGTTCTCCTTCAACGACTTCCCGGTGATGCACTCCCTCGGCCTCTTCCGCGAGGAAGCGCACCCCGACGGCCACCAGCCCACCACCGCCTGATCCAGGAGACAGCCCGATGCACCTACTCACCTTCCGCACGGACGGCGACGCCACCCCGCGCCTCGGCGCCCGGATCGGCACCGACCGCCTCGCCGACCTGACGGCCCTCGCGAGCGCGGCCGGCGTCGAACTGCCCGGCGACCTCCTCGGGTTGGTCCGCGCCGGACAGCCCGCCCTGGACCTCACCCGGGAACTGCTCGGCACGCACCCGGCCACCCGCCCGCTCGCCGAGGTGGCGCTCTGCGCCCCGCTGCGCCCCGGGAAGATCGTCGGCGTCGGCCTCAACTACGTGGAGCACGTGGAGGAGTCGCACCGCGCCCTGGACACCGACCGCGAACTCCCGGACCGTCCGCTCCTGTTCGGCAAGCCCTCCACCTCCGTCACCGGCCCCGGCGCGCCGATCCCGCACAATGCCGACCTCACCAAGCAGCTGGACTACGAGTGCGAACTCGCCGTGGTCATCGGCGAGTCCGCCTTCCGGGTGTCGGAGGAGGACGCCCTGCGGCACGTGTTCGGCTACAGCATCGTCAACGACGTCAGCGCCCGTGACCAGCGCCGCTCGGGCCAGTGGTTCTTCTCCAAGGGCCAGGACGGCTACGCCCCCTTCGGCCCGGTCGTGGTCACCGCCGACGAGGTCCCCGACCCCCAGCGCCTCGACCTCTCGCTCACCGTCAACGGCGAGCTGCGCCAGAGCTCCAACACCCGCCACATGCTCTTCGGCGTCGCCCGGCTGATCGCCGACATCTCCTCCGGCATGACCCTCGAACCCGGCGACGTGATCGCCACCGGCACCCCCTCCGGCGTCGGCTCCGGCATGGTCCCGCCGCAGTTCCTCCAGCCCGGCGACCTCGTCGCGGCCACCGTCGAGCGCATCGGCACCCTCACCAACCCCGTGGCCGACGCCCGTCGAGAGGCCCGCTGAAACATTGGGAGGCCCGCTGAGAGGCCCGTCGAGAAGCCTGTCGAGAAGCCCGGCCGAAGGAAAGGAACAGGCCCGCCGATGCCGCCCACGTACCGGATAGGCCAGATCGTCCCCAGCTCCAACGTCACCATGGAGACCGAGGTCCCCGCCCTGCTGCGCGCCCGCGAGGCCGTCGCCCCCGAGCGGTTCACCTTCCACTCCAGCCGCATGCGGATGACCAGGGTCACCCCCGAGCAACTGCGCGCCATGGACGCCGAGTCGGACCGCTGCGCCCTCGAACTCTCCGACGCCCGGGTGGACGTGATCGGCTACGCCTGCCTGGTCGCCGTCATGGCCACCGGCCCCGGCTACCACCGCGAGGCCGAACGGCGCCTGCACCGGCGCACCGTCGGCAACGGCGCCCCGGCGCCCGTGGTCACCAGCGCGGGCGCCCTGGTCGCCGGGCTGCAGACCCTCGGCGCCCGCAGGGTCGCCATGGTCACCCCCTACATGCGCCCGCTCGCCCGTACGGTCGTCGGCTACCTCGCCGAGGAGGGCATCGAGGTGCTCGACCACGCCGCCCTGGAGATCGCCGACAACCTGGACGTGGCCGCGCACGACCCCGCCAAACTGCCCGGCATCGCCAAGGGCCTGGCCCACACCGAGGCCGACGCCGTGGTGCTCTCCGCCTGCGTCCAACTGCCGTCCCTGACCGCCGTGGAGGAGGCCGAACAGCTCCTCGGCAAACCGGTCGTCTCGGCCTCGATCTGCACCACCCACCAACTGCTGCGCGCCCTCGGCCTGCCCGCCTTCGCCCCCGGAGCGGGGCGGCTGCTCTCGGGCGAGTACCCGTAGTTATGATCACCGGGACCACCGGGGAGGAGGGCCCGCACATGCCGCAGACGCCGCAGAGCGCGCTTCCCCGCCCCAGCTCCCTGATCCACACCGTCTACGGCGAGTTCGTCCGCCGCCTCGGCGGCTGGATATCGATCGCCGATCTCATCGCCCTGATGGCCGAGCTGGACGTCGACGGCCCCGCCGTCCGCTCGGCCATCTCCCGGCTGAAGAAGGCCGGCACCCTGCTCCAGGAGCGCCGTGGCGCCACCGGCTACCGCCTCGCCCCCGCCGTGGAGCCGGTGTTCGAGGAGGGCGACCGCCGGATCTTCCACAGCCTGGAGCCCGCCGACCTCGCCGACGGCTGGGTGGTCGCCGTCTTCTCCGTCCCCGAGTCCGCCCGCGCCCACCGCCACCAGCTGCGCTCCCAACTCAGCCGACTCGGCTTCGGCAACGCCGCCCCCGGCGTCTGGCTGGCGCCCGCCCGGCTGCTGCCGGACGCCCGGCGGCTGCTGGAGCGCCTGGACCTGAGCGCCTACGTCCACCTCTTCCTCTCCGCCGAGTACGCCGGCTTCGCCGATCTCCGTACGGCGGTGGCGAGTTGGTGGGACCTCCCGGCGATCGACGCGCAGTACGCGGCCTTCTCCGACGCCTGGCGCCCGGTCGCGCAGGGACCGCGCACCGAAGGCCCGGCCGAAGCCTTCCGCAGCTACGTGCCGATGCTCACCCGGTGGCGCCGCCTCCCCTACCTCGACCCCGGGCTGCCCGAGCCGCTGCTGCCCGACACCTGGAGCGCCGGAGCCGCCCGCGCCGTCTTCGCCGAGCTGCACGGGAAGCTGGCCGAGCCGAGCCTGCGGTACGTCGAGAAGGTCACCGGACTCTCCCACCCTCAGGAGTCACCATGAACGACCGCGCCGACCTGCTGATCCGCGCCACCGTGCACACCCTCGTCCCCGGCGAGCCGCCGCGGCGGGCGATCGCCGTCAGCGGCGGCCGGATCACCGCCCTGGCCGCCGAACCCGACGGCCTCGACGCCCTGATCGGCCCGGGCACCGAAGTGGTCGACGCCCCCGACGCCACCGTGCTCCCGGCCTTCGACGACACCCACACCCACCTGGTGATGGCCGCCCACAGCGTCCACGGCGTCCCCGTCCACCGGGCCCGCGACCTCGCCGGCTTCCTCGACCTGATCCGCGAGCGCGCCGCCACCACCCCGGCCGGCCGCTGGATCACCACCACGGTCAACTGGCAGGAGGTCCTCCTCGCCGAGCAACGCATGCCCACCACCGCCGAGTTGGACGCCGTCACCACCGACCACCCGGTGCTGGTGCGCCGCGGCGCGTACAACATGGTGCTCAACTCGGCCGCGCTGCGCCTGGCCGGGATCACCGAGGAGACCGAGGCCCCGCCCGGCGGCGTGATCGAGCGCGACGACCGGGGCCGGATGACCGGCCGGCTGATCAACCGGGCCATCGAGCCCGTCGAGCAGGTCCTGCCCCGCCCCGGCCTCGCCGAGCGCGTCGAGGGCCTGCGCGCCGCCTCCGCCGCGTACGCCGCGACGGGCATCGGCACCGTCCGCGACTGCGCCGTCCCGCTCGAGGACCTGGACGTCCTGGACGCGGCCCGCGCCGAGGGCGCCCTCGCCGTCCGGGTCCGGGTCCTGGTCTCCGGCTTCGCCGCCCGCACCCGAGAGCAGGTCGACGCGCTGCTGGACCGGATGGACGACTGGCGCGCCTCCGGCCGCGACGACGGGCGACTGAGCCTGTGGGGCGTGAAGTTCGGCATCGACGGCGGCTTCGAGGCGGGCGCGCTGGAGGAGCACTACGAGGGGCAGCCCTGCTACCACGGCCACCTGCTCTGGGAGCCGGAGGACCTGGTCGCGGCGGTGGACCGGGTGGTCGAACGCGGCTGGCGCGTCGGCGTGCACGCCTGGGGCGACCGCGGGCTGCGCGTCCTGCTGGACGTCTTCGAGCAGGTCGTCAAGCGCCGCCCGGGCCTGGCGCCCGGCACCCTGGTGGTCGAGCACGGGGGCCTCGCCCGCGCCGACCAGCGCGCCCGGGCCGTCGCCCTCGGCATCCCGGTGACCGTCCAGCACCCCCTGCTGCACGACGGCGCGCTCACCCTGCGCCGCGCCTGGGGCGAGGAGCGCACCACCGCCGTCTTCCCGCTGCGCGAGTGGCTGGACGAGGGCGCCGAACTCTCCGCCGGCTCGGACTTCCCGATCGGACCGTACGGGGCGATGCTCTCCGTCTGGGGCATGACCACCCGCGACACCACCGCCGGGGTGCTCGGCCCCGAGCACGCCCTCTCGCGCACCGAGGCCATCGCCCTGCACACCGTCAACGCCGCCCGCCTCACCGGCGAGAGCACCCTGCGCGGCAGCCTGCGGCCCGGCGCCCTGGCGGACCTCACCCTCTGGCCGGTCGACCCGCTGACCTGCCCGGTCGAGCGGCTGCACGACCTCAGGCCCACCCGGACGATCGTCGACGGCCGCACGGTCTAGGCCCGGACGGGGCCTAAGCGGCCACCAGCTCCCGCAGGTCGACCCCGTCCCGGTGCAGCGCCCGCAGGTCCGCGTGCAGCGTGGACGGCGGGACGACCAGCACGCCGCAACGCGCCCGGTCCAGGCACCGGCGACGGACCGACCCGCGCAGCAGCCGGTGCGCCCGACCGCGCACCAGGCCCTGCCGTCCGGCGCTGATCACCAGCAGGTCCCCGGGCCGGTCGGCCAGGCCGGTCAGCACCTCGGCGGGCTCCCCGCGCACCACCATCGGCTCCATCGGCACCCCGATCGGCAGCCCGCCGAACGCCTCCTCCAGCGCGGACCCCAGCCGGGCACCGGCCGCCTGCTGCCAGGCGCGCAGCAGCGACGGGCAGGGCCGCGCCCGGTAGTTGCGCTCGCCGCCGACCGGGGCCCAGGCCAGCACCGGCACCAGAACGGCCCGCCGGGCCCGTGCCTCGTCCGCCGCCCGGTGCAGGGCGGTCAGGCTGTGCAGCGAACCGCTGACTCCGACGATGACGCGCGCGACGTCCGACATGATCCTTCGTTCTCCGATGCCAAACCGATCCAGTGTCTGCGATAACACTCCCACAGTCGCCATCAAGCCTTCAAATCGAAGCCCTAACCTCCGATCCACCCTTGTATCGCAAAATCCACGGTGCCCTACGCCCCCAGGTCCGCCAATTCGAGCACCCGTTCGATTCAGGGCGTACGCTGGCCCCATGCACGGCACCGTCCACCTCCAGCCCTCGCTGTTCGACGACGCCCCGGCCGCCGGGGGCGTCCGCCTGGGCCCGCTCACGGGCCTGCGGCGGCTGGAACTCGGCGACGGCGCCTGGCTGGACGTCCTGCCCGGCTGGCTCCACGGCGCCGACCAGCTGTTCGAACAGCTGGCCGCCGAGGTCCCCTGGCGCGCCGAAAGGCGCGAGATGTACGACCGAACGGTCGACGTCCCGCGCCTGCTCGCCTCCTACCCGGCGGACGCCGAGCCCCCGCACCCCGTCCTGGGCGAGGCCCGTACGGCCCTGAGCCGGCACTACGCGCCCGAACTCGGCGAGCCCTTCCGCACCCTCGGCCTCTGCTACTACCGCGACGGCCGCGACAGCGTCGCCTGGCACGGCGACCGGATCGGGCGCGGCGCCCGGGAGGACACCATGGTGGCGATCCTCTCGGTCGGCGAGCCGCGCGTCCTCGCCCTGCGCCCGCGCCACGGCGGCGGGACGGTCGTCCGCCGCCCGATCGGCCACGGGGACCTCGTGGTGATGGGCGGCTCCTGCCAGCGCACCTGGGAGCACGCCGTCCCCAAGACCGCCCGCCCGGTGGGCCCCCGGATCAGCATCCAGTTCCGCCCGCGGGGGGTGGCCTGAGCCCGAGGACCCGGGCCCTGACGTCCGCGCCCCTCAGCCCTTGACCGCGCCCCTCAGTCCTTGACAGCCCCGGCCAGGCCCGAGACCAGCTTGCGCTGCACCGCGATGAAGAAGATCAGCACCGGCACCGTCATCAGCGTGGACGCCGCCATGATGCCGCCCCAGTCGTTCTCGTCCGGCTTGAAGAAGACCAGCAGCGCCGAGGGCAGCGTCTGGTTCTCGGTCGCGCTGATGATGAACGTCTTGGCGAACACGAAGTCGTTCCACGCCGCGATGAAGGAGAACACGCTGGTCGCCGCCAGCCCGGGCGCCACCAGCGGCAGCAGGATGCGCCACAGGATGCGCGTGCGGCCGGCCCCGTCGATCTGCGCCGCCTCCTCGATGGAGACCGGCACGGCGGCGACGAAGCCGCGCATCATCCAGATCCCGAACGGCAGCGAGAACGCCAACTGCACCAGCACCAGCGAGGCCAGGGTGTTCAGCCCGACGCCGGGGGCGAGGGTCCCGGCGTCGCGGAACATGAAGAACAGCGGGATGGTCATCGCCTCGACCGGGATCATCTGGGCGATCAGGAACATCACCATGATCGTGGTCCGGAAGCGGAACCTGAACCTGGTCACGGCCACCGCCGCCAGGAACACCACCACCGCCGACAGCACCACCACCGACAGCGCGACCACCACGCTGTTGACGAAGTACCGCCCGAAGCCGTCCACGCTGAGCACCTGACGGAAGCTCTCCAGCGTCGGGTGCGCCGTCCACGGCTTCGGGTCCAGCGACTGCACCTCGCCCTTGGGCTTGAACGCCGACAGGACCATCCAGAAGATCGGGAAGGCGGTCACCACCGCCACCACGATCGCCGACACGTCGGCGGCGAGGCGCCACTTCCTGCGCGTGTTCACAGCTCGTTCCCCGTCCGTCGCAGGCTGCGGATGTACAAGGCGGTCGGGATCACCAGGATCAACAGCATGATCACGCCGATCGCCGCGCCCAGTCCGTACTGCGAGGAGGCGAACGCCTTCTGGTACGCGTACACGTTGAGCACGAGGTTCTGGCCGGCGATGCCGCCGCCGTTGGTCATGACGTAGATCTGGGTGAAGACCTTGAAGTCCCAGATCACGGACTGGATCACCACGATGGTCAGGATCGGCCGCAGCATCGGCGCGGTGATCCGGCGGAAGGTGGTCCAGGTACCGGCGCCGTCGAGGGCGGCGGCCTCGTGGATCTCCTCGGGGATGGCGCGGATGCCCGCGTAGAGGGTGACCATCACGAAGGGGAAGGAGTGCCAGACCACCACGGCGCCGACGATCAGGAACGCCGTCCACCTGTCGTAGAACCAGTTGAACTCGTGGAAGCCGCTGAGCCCGATCCGCTCCAGCGTGTGGTTGACCAGGCCCAGGTTGGTGTCGAACAGGAAGCTCCACACCGTCGAGCCGGTCATCGCCGGCGCCGCCCAGGCCGCCATCGCCGCCGTGGTGAGCAGCAGCCGGGGCCGGCGGCCGACCTTGGTGAGCAGCACGGCGAGGGTGGCGCCGACGGCCAGGGTGGCGACCACGCAGAACGCGGCGAAGCCGATCGTCTGGACGAGCACCGTCCAGAACTGGTCGTCCTCCAGGATCTTCGCGTAGTTCCCGAAGCCGACGAAGGAGGTCGGCGCGCCCCCGGACGCCTGCGCCTGCCCGAAGTCCAGTACGGACAGCAGTCCGAGCTGGTAGATCGGGTAGGCGACCAGCGGGATCAGGATGACCGCGGCGGGCAGGAGCAGCAGCAGCGGTGGCCTGCGGCGCCGGCCGCCCGGGGGTGCGGCCGGCGCCTCACCCCCACGGCGCCCGCGGGAGGAAGGCGGCGCCGTCGGGGCGGTCGTGGTGGGTACGGACACGTGCGGGACCTGCTCTCTGTCGCAGACTGCTCAGTCCTGGAGCCGATCAGCGGTGAAGGCGATCAGTGGGCCGCGAAGGCCGAGTTGATCTGCGCCGCGGCGTCGGTGGACGCCTTGGCCACGTCCGCCTTGCCGGTGACGACCTGCTGGAGCATGGTCGGGACGACCGACTGCGCGTCGATCTGCGCCCACGCCTGGTCCAGCGGCACGAACTTCGTCCCGGCCGCGATGGTGTCGGTGAACGGCTTGAGGAACGCGTCCTTGGCCGCGACCTTGCCGCTGACGGACTTGAGCGTCGGCAGGTTGCCCATCGCGTCGTACATCTGCTCCTGGTAGGCGGGGCTCGCGAGCAGTTCGGCGAACTCGACGGCCAGGGTGCGGTGCTTGGCCGCCTTCATGACGCCGAGGTTGTTGCCGCCGGCGAAGGCGGGGGCGATGGATCCTGCCTTCTCGCCGGGCAGCGGGACCACGCCGTACCTGCCCTTGACGGGGCCCGCGTCCACCTTGCTGCGGCTGGAGTTGGGCAGGATCGCCATCGCGGACTTGCCGGCGGCGAACAGGTCGACGGTCTTGCCGCCGGTGAGGTCCGCGCACTGCTGGGCGGGGCAGCCGTCCGCGCCGAACAGGTCGGTGTAGCGCTTGACGCCGGCCTGGGAGGCGGGCGAGTCGATGGACGCCTTGTACGTGGCGCCGTCCTTGGTGGCGATGTCGCCGCCCGCGTCCCAGACGAAGGGCAGCGCGCCGAAGGTGTACTTGCCGCCGACGGCGATGCCGAAGGTGTCCTGGTGCGCGCCGTGGATCTTCTGGGTGGCGGCGACCAGTTCGGCGTACGAGGTGGGCGGGTTGAGCCCGGCCTCGGCGAACAGGTCGGTGCGGTAGTACAGCGCCCGCACGGCGACCCACCAGGGCAGGCCGTAGGTCTTCTCGTCGACGACGGCGGTCCTGGCGATCACCGGGTCGAGGTCGGCCTTGTCCTTCCACTTGTCGAGTTCGGTGCCGATCTCGGCGAGGCCGCCCGCGGCGACGTAGCCGGGCAGGTCGGTGTTGCCGAACTCGACCAGGTCGGGGGCGCTGTTGGGGTCGTTGAAGGCGCCCTTCATCTTGGCGGCGCGGGCGGCGGCGTCGGTGTCGATGTAGCTGACGTTGACGGTGACGCCCTGGTGGGAGGTCTGGAACTCGGTGACGGCCTTGGCGATCACGGCCTCCTTGGCCGCGTTGCCCGCCTCGTTGAACAGCCAGACCTTCAGGGTGCCCGTCCGGTCGTCGGCCGCTCTGTCGCCGGCCGGCGCGGCGGTGCCCGGGGCGCAGGCGGTGGCGGCCAGGCATCCGGCGGCGAGCAGGGCGGCGATCGCGGTCCGTCCGGTGAGTCGCATGGGTGGAGACCTCCCCTCCCGACAGTTGCCGCCGAGACGTGCGCCGCTGGGGACGGGCACGTCGAAGCAGGCCCTGACCGGGGCCGATGGTGGGTGAGTTGGTGGGGGTGCGGCAGGGTGCGGCGCTTCGGGTGGGCGTCGTGGCCTGCTCGTGGCAGGGACGTTAAGCGGGCACGATCGACCCCAACAAGAGGGGGTTCGTGAAGTTTTGCACTGCACAACGTTGTATCGAAGATGGGGGGCTGCGCCCCCGAAGGGGTACGTTCGGACGACTGCCCGAGACGAGGGAACGGACCGACCCATGACGGACACGGCGCCCAGGAAGCCCGCGACCGAACGCAACCAGTCCTCCTCGCTGCGCCGCGCGCTCGCCGTCCTCGGCTACGTCCGCGACCACAGCGACGGCCGGGGCGTCCCGCTCGCGCAGCTCGCCGAGGCCCTCGACCTCAACAAGAGCACCGTCCTCAGACTCACCGGCCCGATGCTGGACGAGCACCTGCTGGAGCGCGACCGGGAGACGGGCTGGTTCCGCCTCGGCCACGGCTCCCTGCGGCTCGGTCAGGCGTACCTGTCCACCCTGGACCTGCGCAGCGTCGCCGCCGAGCACCTGCGCCGCCTCCAGCGCGAGGCCGGCGAGACCGTCCACCTGACGGTCTGGCAGGCGCCGGGCATCGTCTACCTGGACAAGGTCGAGGACGAGACCAACGTCCGGATGGCCTCCCGGGTCGGCAGCCGCGCCCCCGCGTACTGCACCGCGACGGGAAAGGCGATCCTGGCCTGGCTGCCCGACGAGGCCGTCACCGAGGTGGTCGCGGCGGGGCTGCGCCCGGTCACCGCCTGGACGATCTCGGACGAACCGAGGCTGCGCGCCGACCTCGCCCGCATCCGGGCCCGCGGCTACTCGATCGACGACCGCGAGAACGAGCCCGAGGTCCGCTGCGTCGCCGCCCCGATCTTCGACCACGCCGGCGAGGTGACGGCCGCGCTCTCCGTCTCGGGCCTGACCTCCCGGATGACGGCCGCCCGGGTCCGCGCCCTCGGCCCGGTCGTCGCCCAGGCCGGCCTGCGGATCTCCCGGGAGCTGGGGTCGGACCGCCAGCCGTCCTGACGCGCCGGGGAACGCCGGTGGACCGCGGGTGGATCACTCCGAGGCAGCGGCCTTCCCGTGCCGGTTCGGGCGGCCGTGATCGAGCCACGCCTGCTCCCACTGGCGGGTCAGCACCGGATAGATGAAGACGTACCGGAACGGCATGATGAAGCCCATGTAGAGGCGCCCGAACAGCCCGTTGGGCCTGACCAGCGCGGCCATGCGCAGCTCGTACCCGCCGTCGTCGAGCCGCACCCAGCCCAGGTGCATGATCGTGTGCATCGTGAAGTTGCCCAGCTCCCGGGCCGCCTCGTCCTCGAGCTGGTACACCTCGCTGAACGGGTCGACGCCGGGGGCGGCATCCTCCACCGTCCGGGCGATCTCGGGCGGGAGACGGTCCCTCAGCGAGGCGACCCGCCCGCCCACGCTCTCCTCGGCGGTGTCCCAGCCGCACAGGGCGCCGAGCTTCCAGCGCACCGCGAACAGGAACCGGACCGGCAGCGGGTCCGTGCGGTTGGCGTAGGCGGTCTTCAGGGCCTTGACCATGACGGGGAAGTCCTCGGGCCCGGCATCGGGCACGCGGAAGGACCAGACGTCCTCGATCCGGAAGTCTCGGGTGAACTCGTGGATCCGCCAAGGCTGTTCGGTGTGGGCCGCCTTCGGGATGCGCATCGGTCGTTCCTTCCTGGGCCGGGCACGGTTACGTAACCGCTGGTTTCGTTACTCCTGGTTCTGTATGGTGCACCCATGCCAGTACGGAAGCAAGCCCGCGCCCAGGGCGGCCGCCCCCGGGACGCCCGCGTCGACGACGCCATCACCTCTGCCGTCCGGGACCTGCTGGTCGAAGTCGGCTACGCCCGGCTCACCGTGGCCGAGGTCGCGGCCCGCGCCGGCGTCGGCAAGCCGGCCATCTACCGGCGCCACGCCACCAAACAGGAGATGATCTTCGACGCCCTGCTGCCGGACCGGTTCCTCGCCGCCGCCCCCGACCGCGGCTCGCTGCGCGCCGACCTCGCCGCCCTGATCGAGGAGATCGCCGGCGCCATGGCCTCCGCCCCGCCCGGGACGATCCCCGGCATCCTGGCCGACATCCACGCCGACCCCGCCCTGCACGAGCGCTTCGACGAGAAGTACCTCGGCATCCAGCGGCAGACCCTCACCGAGATCCTCGACCGCGCCGCCGAACGCGGCGAACTCGCCGTCCGCCCCGACCCGACCGCCCTCAACGCCCTGCTCGTCGGCCCCGTCTTCGCCTGGCTCTTCCTGCTCTCCGAATCCCCCGACCGGCTCCCCGTCCTGACCGCCCCCCTCCTCGACGCGGCCCTCGCCCTGACCGCCGCCCCCGCGCGGGAGCGGCCCGATGCCCGCACCTGAGGCCGACACCCCGAACGGCGCCCTGCGCGGCCGCCGCTCCGCCCGCACCCTGCGGTGGCGGGCCCGCCCTCGAACGGTTCGCCGGCTCCCCCTCGCTCGCCGCCCGGCAGGCCGACCGGCTGGACGGGAAGGGCTGGTGCGAGGAGGAGGTGATGATGCAGCGCGAGGACGAGATGCTCCCGCCGTGGCCGGAGGCTTCCGCCCGGATCACCCGCCCGTGACCAGCTCCCGCAGCCCGTACCCGCGTTCGAGCGCCTCGAGGTCGCGCTGCAGCGCCGGGCGCGGGACGGTCAGCACCGGGCAGGAGGCCCGGCGCACGCAGTAGGCGGTGACGGAGGGGCGCAGCAGCCGGGAGAGGCGCCCCCGGTCGCGGCCCGCGCCGAGGACGAGCAGGTCGCCGGGCCGGTCGGCGCAGCGGATCAGCGTGTGCCCGGCCTCGCCGCGTACGGCCTGGCAGCGCAGCCGCGCGCCCGCGTACTGTCCGGCGAAGGCGTCGTCGAGGGCCTGGCGCAGCCGGGCGACGGCGGCGTCGCGTCCGGCGGTGTGGACGATCGGGCAGGGGGTGCGGCGGTAGCCGATCTCCTCGGCGGGCGGGGCCCAGCACAGGACGGCGAGCACCTCGGCGTCCGTGCGGCGGGCTTCGGCGACGGCGTGGTGGAGCGCGGCGAGGCTGCCGAGGGAGCCGCTGACGCCGACCACGATCCTGCCCTCTGCCGCATCGGCGTCGTATGCGTCGTACGCGCCGTACGCGTCGTACGCATCGCCCGTATCGCCGTCGTCCATGGCCCGCTCCGCCTCTCCGCCCGGTTCGCGCCCCGGCCCGGCTCGGGCCCGCGGGTTCCCCCAGCAAAGCGGCCGGACCATGCCCCGACCACGGGCGTTGACGCCGTCCTGACGCGGCACCCGGCGTTCCGTACGCCTCCCTGACACCGCCCGACACCGGCCGCCCTCCGACACCGGCCGCCACCGGGGAACGGCAGGACGGCCCCGGCGCCGAGGCACGCCGGGGCCGTCCGCTCCCGCGGTGGCGACCCGTGGGTCAGCAGGTCTGGTCGATGAGCCAGAACGTGGCGTAGTGGTCGCCGGTGTAGTAGTCCTCCTGGACGCCCTCGCCGGTGACGACGCGGCGGGCGCCGCGGGTCGGGGAGCCCGGGGTGATGACGGTGTACTCGTGGTAGTAGCCGTAGGACTGGCTCGGCAGGACCTGCTCGCGGTTCTGGAAGACCACGCCGTCCTGGGAGTAGGGGAACGGCCCGTCGGTGGCGATCAGGTTGAGGGTGTCGTTGGCCTCCGGCGGGAGGGTGGACAGACAGACCGATCCGCTCACGGCGGCGTGCGCGTCGGTCGCGACGGCGACGGGCGCGAGGGTCATCACGGTGACGGCGACGGCGGCGGCAGCGCGGGTCTTCCACGCGCGTAGAGTGCGAGTCATGTCCACCAGTGTGGCGAGCCACGGTCAACTCCGGAAGCCTCGCGACAACAATTAACCCGCAGGTAACTCACCTGCCCGGCCAGCGACTTGACCAGTATCCCGACCCCTCGGCCACCCCCGCCGGGGCCGTCCACGAACCGCCCGCCCACCCTATGGGTCGACCGCCGTCGAACAAGCACTTCTGCCGGTTCGCGCCCCTCGCCACCCCTCTGTCGGCCTGCTCACACCTTCACCACGATCCCGGCCCCCGCCACCCCCGCCGCATAGAGTGACGGATCGTCTCGGACCGGAACGATCACCTACGGGGTGCACATGAGCACGGGCGCCGCAGCCGCACTGACCGCACACCAGCTGATCGGCCTGCTCGTCGATCCGGGCGGCTTCGAGACCTGGGACGAACCTCCGACAGCCCCGCCGACCGCCCCGGCCACCCCGCCCGCCGACCCCGGCTACGCCGCCTCCCTCGCCCGCGCCCGCGAGCGCACGGGCCTGGACGAGGCCGTGCTCACCGGCGTCGGCCTGATCGACGGTCGCCCGATCGCCCTGGTCGCCTCCGAGTTCGGCTTCCTCGGCGGCTCCATCGGCGTCGCCACCGCCGAACGCATCACCCGCGCCGTCGAACGCGCCACCGCCGAGCGGCTGCCCCTGCTCGCCCTGCCCGTCTCCGGCGGCACCCGCATGCAGGAGGGCTCGGCGGCCTTCCTCTGCATGCTGCGCATCACCGCCGCCGTCCAGGCCCACCGGGCGGCCGGACTGCCCTACCTCACCTATCTGCGCAACCCCACCATGGGCGGCGTCTTCGCCTCCTGGGGCACGCTCGGCCAGCTGGTCCTCGCCGAGCCCGGCGCCCGCCTCGGCTTCCTCGGGCCGCGGGTGTACGAGGAACTGCGCGGCGTGGAGCTGCCGCCGGACGTGCAGCGGGCGGAGACCCTGGCCGAGCGCGGCCTGGTGGACGCCGTCGTCCCGCCGCAGGAGCTGCGCGAACTGCTCCGCCGCACCCTCGCCGTCCTCTCCACCACCCCCTCCCCTTCCCCCGCCCCTGCGACCGCCGCCCCTGCAACCACCACCGCGACCACGCGGACCCCCGACGCCTGGGACTCCGTCCAGCGCACCCGCCGCCCCGACCGCCCCGGCACTCGCGAGCTGCTGCGCCGCACCGCCACCGACCTGGTCCTGCTGGACGCCCCCGGCGGCCGCTCGGGCGCCCTGGTGCGGGCCCTCGCCGTACTCGGCGGCCGCCCCGTCCTGGTCGTCGGCCAGCAGCGCGCCACCCCCGGGCACGAGCGCCCCTTCACCGCCGCCGACCTGCGCGCCGTACGCCGCACCGCGCGCCTGGCCGAGCAGCTGGGCCTGCCCCTGGTGACGGTGGTGGACACGGCCGGGGCCGAGCTGTCCGCCGGGGCCGAGCTGGAGGGCATCGCCGTCGAGATCGCGCACTGCCTGACCACCCTGCTCGCCCTGCGCACCCCCGTCCTGGCCGTCCTCCTCGGCCAGGGCTCGGGCGGCGGCGCCCTGGCCCTCCTCCCGGCGGACCGGGTGATCGCCGCCGAGCACGCCTGGCTGGCGCCGCTGCCGCCCGAGGGCGCCTCGGCGATCGTCCACCGGGACGGCGCGCACGCGGCCGAGCTGGCCCGCGCCCAGGGCATCGGGGCCCGGCACCTGGCCGAGGTGGGCCTGGTGGACGAGGTGGTCCCGGAGCCCGAGGACCCGGCGGGGGACCCGGAGGCGTTCTGCGCCCGCCTCGGCGGGGCGATCGGAGCCGCACTCGCCGCCCTCACCGGAACCACGGAGGCGAACCGCCTCGCGGCCCGTGCCCTGCGTCACCGCCGCCTCGGCGACCCCCGATAACTCTCCGACCCCCGACAACTCTCCGTACACACTCTCCGTACACACAGGGGCGGTACGGCCCGTACGCACCGTGCCGCCCGCCGACCTGCGCGTGACGGACCCCGGCCTCAAACGGTGAGTGCGCTCACACCCCGATCGCGTCCACGACGCCCGATAGTGGAGCGCCGCCCGGCGGCCGCCACCCGCCCCCGGGCAGCCTTCGAGGGCCCGTCCGCTCAGCGCCCACAAGGCCCCCGCGCTCCGCGATCACCGGGCCTTCGAATCCACGGCGTCCACCGCGCCTACGACGGTGCGTCGTAATGGAGGGGTCTTGGCGAGTGCCGATCCCCTCTGGCAACAATGGCTCCATCGTCAGCCGCACCGGCACCTGTCCCGCCGGTGAACGGCGTGCTGCCGAGTCACACTCCGCGACCGTCATGGCCCCTGTCCGGCCACGGTCCAGGGCGGGGTGTGACCCGGCCCAACCCGATTGAGGTCTTGTTCTACATGCCCGCTTTCAAGCTCCGTATGCGTACTTCCGCCGCGATTCTCGCCGGCACCGCCGCCCTGACCGCCCTCGGCGCGGGCGTCCTGCCCGCCACGGCCGCCAGCGCCGCCACCCCGCAGAGCGTCGCCGCGCAGATCGTGCCCGCGAACCAGCTGGCCTCGTTCAGCCAGATCATCTCCCACGAGTCCGGCTGGAACGTGACCGCGACCAACCCCAGCTCGGGCGCGTACGGCCTGGCCCAGGCGCTGCCGGGCTCCAAGATGGCCACGGCCGGCTCGGACTGGCAGACCAACCCGACCACCCAGATCAAGTGGGCGCTGGACTACATGAACTCCCGCTACGGCAGCCCGAACGCCGCCTGGTCCTTCTGGCAGGCCAACCACTGGTACTAAGCCCGCCCGCCGGCACACCTGACCACTCCCCCCTCACCCCGGGGGTCGGACAGGGGCCTCCGAGGTGACCCGAGAGGGCCCGGGCCCGCGCGATCCGCGTGGCCCGGGCCCTCTCCGGCCTTCCCCCCCACGTTCCCTCCGGCCTTCCCCCCCACGTTCCCTCCGGCCTTCCTCCTCCACGTTCCCTCCGGCCTTCCCCCGCACGCTCACAGCTCCCCGGTCAGCCCCAGCAGCTCCCGCATCCGCGCGTACTTCGCCGCCAGCCGCTCCGCCGTCGCCGGCGGCAGCGCCGCCAGCCGGGCCGGGTCCGAGTTGTGCGCCAGGTCGGCGCGCTTGACCAGCAGCGCGCCCGGCGTGGCCAGGATGCGCGCCGTGTACTCCTCGACCGGCTCCCCCGGGCGCCTGGTGAGCGCGTCCACGATCGCCTTGGTCTCCTCCGGCAGCGCCGCGCCCTCCAGCCACCCCCGGGTCAGCCGGTCGTCCTCGACGGTGTCGTGCAGCCAGCCCGCCGCGATCTGCGCCGCGCTGCCGCCGCGCCGCTCCGTCCCGCCCGCCACGGCGGCGATGTGCTCGGCGTACGGGTGGCCGTTCTTGTCCACCTGCCCCTCGTGGGCGCGGCGGGCGATGGCCTCCACCTCGGTCAGGTCCAGGTACCGGTCGTCCATCGCCTCATCGTAGGCGCGCCCCGTGGATCTTGCCGGGGCCCCGTCGTCACGGCGTCAGCGGGCGCTTGGTTTACTGCCCCGGGCGGGCGACCCCCGCCGCACCGGCAGAACCTTCCGAGCGATCCGAGGAACCCATGCCCTCCCTGCATCCGCTGCTGTCCGGCTTCGCCCCGATCTGGGCACTCACCGGGGTCGGTTACCTGGTGGCGCGCACCGGGCTGCTGGGGCCGCAGGCGGAGACGGTGCTGAACCGGTTCGTCTTCCACGTGGCGATGCCCGCCGCGCTGTTCCTGATGATCTCCCGCACCCCGCTGGACCGTTTCGCCAACCCCTCCATGCTGGCCTTCGCCGCAGGCACGGCCGTGGCCACGGGCCTGGGCCTGCTCGCCGGGCACCTGCTGTTCCACCGCAAGGCCGGCGAACTCGCCATCGGCTCGATGGCCTCCGGGTACGTCAACTCGGCGAACCTCGGCATACCCGTCACCATGCAGGTGATCGGCGACGCCTCCTTCGTGGCGCCGGTGGTGCTCTTCCAGATCCTGCTGGTCACCCCCGCCGTGCTCGCCGTCCTCGACAGCGGCGCGGCCGGGCGCCGCGCCCTGCTCACCCTGCCGGTGCGCAACCCCATCCTGCTGGCCACCGCCCTCGGCGCCGTCTTCTCCGCCACCGGCGTGCACCTGCCCGCCGAGGTGAACCGCTCCGCCGAACTGCTCGGCGGCGCCGGCGTGCCGACCGCCCTGATCGCCCTCGGCATGTCGCTGCACAACCGCCCGCCCGCGGAAGGCCGTTCGCACCGCGCCGAGACCGCGCTCACCGTCGCGATCAAGACCCTCGTCCAGCCGCTGGCCGCCCTCGCCGTGGCCGGACCGGTCCTCCACCTCTCCTCGCACCAGCTGCTCACCGTCGTGCTCTTCTCCGCGCTCCCCACCGCGCAGAACGTGTACACCTACGCCCGCGAGTACGGGCAGGGCTCGGGCCTCGCCCGGGACGCGGTGCTCTGGTCGACGCTCGTCTCGATGGCCACCCTCTCGGTGATCAGCTGGTCCCTCGGGCCCGCCTGACCCCCGCCCGCCGGTGGTGTCGTGACGAGGAGTCAGCGGCGGCGGCCTTAGCGTGACCGGATGAGCGCTTCCACCGCGGAGACCGGGCCCTCGACCAACGCGGCGCACCTGATGACCTCCGCGGTGGTCTTCACGATCCCCGTCCTCAAACTCGCCTGGACCCTCGGCGGCGGCGACGCCGCCCGCGACGCCCTGCTCGCCATGGGCCCCGCCAACTGGCTCGACGTCGTCATCGGGATGTTCTTCGCCGAACCGGTGCTCGCCGCCGTCCTCGCCGCCGTCGCCTGCCACTTCACCTACGCCTACCAGGCCGCCCACGGCGGCGCCGCCCGGCACCGCGACCGCTCCCGCGCGGCCACGGCGGCCACCGCGGCGATCCTCCCGGTGGCCGTCGCCGTCGTGGTCGGGGCCTTCAACGGCCTCGGGTGGGGCGTGGCCACGGGCCTCCTCGGGTACGCGATGCGGCTCGGGGTCGTCATGGAGTACCGGACGGGCGGCCGCTCCGCCGAGACCGGCCACCGCACCGGACGGCCCGCCGCCGGCCTGTGGCCCCGCGTCGCCGAGGTGATCCGCCTCGTGGCCATGGTGCTGGCCCTGGCCGTCCTCCCCGTCCTCGCCGTCTCGGCCGCGCTCAACGGCCGCTCCTGGACGAGCGTGCTGCGCTGCGACGTCGACACCGGCTCGGGCCCGCAGCGGGCCCGGGTGGTCGAACTGGACCGCTCGGCACCGGGCGTGGTCGCCTGGGACATCCCGGCCCACGAGGTGGTCAGCGGCGCCAACTGCGCCGTCGACCCGGACGACGTCATCCGCCCGCCCTGGTGGCGCAGTTAGCGCCCCCGCCAGCCCCAGGAACCGACCGCTGGAACCGACCGCTGGACCCTGCCCCTGGAACCGGCCGCTCAGTAGATCAGGTAGTTCGGCCGGCGGCCCTCGTCGTCGATCTCCCCGGTGGCCTGGGCCGCCAGCTTGCGCGACAGCTCCTCCAGGGCGCGGGAGGCCGCCATCTCCTCGCCGATCCTGGCGAGCGGACGGTCGTCGGCGCTCTTCACGGACTCCCCGTGCGCGCTCAGCCCCGGCGCCCTCGCGCCGGTCAGCCGGGCGTCGCACGCCGTGTTGACGCCGTCCTCCTCGAAGCTCAGCTCCACATCCCATTGGTTGTGCATCCCACACCTCCTGGCGCCGCCGGTACAGGCGGTGGCCCGCCGCGGCCGCTCACACCAGCGTGCGCCCGGCGCCCCCGCACCGGCAAGCGCTGCCCGGGCGCCGCCCCGGCGGTACGCTGACGGAGGCACGCCGCGACCGCCGACCGACCCCCGGCCGACCGACGCGGCAGCGACAACCTGGTGGTCCCTCCGTGGCGGTCTTCCTCCTCGCCCTCGGCGCGGCCTGCTGCCTGGGTCTCGGCTTCGTCCTCCAGCAGCACGCGGCGCAGCGGGCCCCCCGTGCCGATCTGCTGCGCTGGCGGCTGCTGCTCGACCTGATGCGGATGCCCGAGTGGCTGCTCGGCACCGGGTTCATGGTGAGCGGGCTCATCCTCTCCGCGCTCGCCCTCAACAAGGGCGAGGTCTCCCTGGTCGAACCGCTGCTCACCACCAACCTGCTGTTCGCCATGGCCCTGTCCCGGGTGCTGACCCGCCAGAGCCTCGGCCGCTCCGGCTGGGCCGGGATCCTGCTGCTGGGGCTCGGGGTGACGGCGTTCATCGTCGCCGGCCGCCCCACCGGCGGCGGCGCCCCCGCCGGGGAACTGCGCCACTGGCTGGTCGTCGGCACGGTCGTCGGCCTCACCCTGCTGCTGGTCTCCCTCGCCCGCCGCCTGCCCCTCTTCGAGGAGGCCACCCTCCTCGCCCTCGCCGCGGGCCTCCTCTACGGCCTCCAGGACGCCCTCACCCGCACCACCACCCAACGCCTCGACCACAGCGGCCTCGACGCCGTCCTTCGCAGCTGGCAGCCCTACGCCGTGATCGCCGCCGGCGTGGTCGGCCTCCTCCTCGTCCAGAGCGCCTTCGAGGCCGCCCCCCTGCGCATGTCCCTCCCCGCCCTCACCGCCGCCCAGCCGCTCTCCGGCATCGCCTGCGCCGTCGGCTTCCTCGGCGACCGCCTCCGTGTCACCCCCGCCGCCCTCGCCTGGCAGACCGTCGGCCTGATCGCCATCATCACCGGCGTCGTCCTCCTGGGCCGCCACCCCGCCCTGCCCGGCACCGTCCGCGACACCCTCGAATCCATCGGCGCCTCACCCCCCGACACCCCGGACGGCCCGGACGGCCCGGGCGAACCGGGTCCGCCCGATCGCCCGACCGACGGCGGCGCATAGGCCCGCCGATGTGTTGGAGCGCGCGGGTGGACCTGGTGGCCGGCGGGTTGATCGCCGGTGTCGGTGTCCTCTGCCTGGCCCGGGCCGCACGGAGTCAGCAGCCCGGGCGCCTGCTGCTCGCCGCGCTGCCGCTGGTCCTCGGCGTGCACCAGCTGATCGAGGCGCTGGTCTGGCTGGGCGCCGACGGTCGGCTACCGGACGCCCTGGGCGCCGCGGCCCGCACCGCGTGGGCAGTGATCGCCCTGCCGCTGCTGCCCGTCCTCGTCCCGGCCGGCGTGTGGTGCGCAGCCGCCGAGCACACCCGCCCAACGCCAACCGCCCCGGCGCCTCCCCGGCGCACAGCGACCAGGTCCACCCGTCGGCGGGCACTGGCGGCCCTCGCCGTGCTCGGGCTCGGGGTGGCGATTCCGCTCGCCGTCGCCGTCGGTACGCACCCTGTGAGTGCCTCGGTGCACGGCCACACGCTCGCCTACGGCGTCGGGGTCGCACATCCGGCCGTGCTGCTCGTCGGGTACCTGTCCGCCACCGTCGGGGCGCTCCTCCTCAGCGGGGACCGGCTGCTCCGCCGCCTCGGGTTGCTCATCGGCGTGGGCGCCGTCCTCTGCGGGCTGCTCTGGGAGTTGGCGTTCATCTCCACCTGGTGTGCGCTCGCGGCCGTCGCGAGCGTCGTCCTGTTCCGGTGGTCCGGCCGCCCTCCGGCCGGGTGACCGGTTCCGCAGTACGGAAGCGGAGAGCCCTCCTACTCCTGGGCGACCGCCATCAGCAACACCACCGTGAGCCCGCCGCCCGGCGTCGGCTCGACCGCCAGCCGCGCGCCCGCCGCCAGCACCAGGCTGTGCAGCGCCGGCCCGACCGGCGCCCCCTGCCGCACCCCGGCCAGCAGCCACTCCCCGGCCTGGGGCGCGTCGTACCAGCCCCGGTCCGCTATCCGGATCTCCACCCGGCCACGACCGCCGCCCCGCCCCACGGCAGCAGGGCCCGCGCCGAGCCTCGCGGGCCCGCCGTCCAGCCCCTCCGGCAGCCCTCCGGCGACCTCCGCCCGCACCGACACCCGCGCGCCCAGCGGGCTGCGCCGGATCGCGTGGTCGACCAGCCCGGCCACCGCGGCCTCCAGCCGCCTCGCGTCCCCGGCGACCACCGGCAGCCCCGCCGCCACCTGCACCGTCACCCCGGCCGCCCGGCCGCCGCCGCGCACCACCCGGCGCAGCACCTCGGCCACCTGGACGTGCCGCGCCATCGGCCCGCAGCCAGCCTGCCGTCCGGACCAGCGCAGCCGGTCGAGTTCGGGCCCGGTCAGCGCCCTCGGCCCGGCGACCACGCCCGGCCGCACGGCCCCCAGGCCCTCGGCCGCCACCCCGGCGGCCGTCTCCCGCAGATGGCCGAGGCTCGCCGAGCCCGTACGCCCCGGCTTGCCGAACGCACCGAGCGCCCGGGCGCCCGATCGGGCCCCGGAAGCGACGTAGCCCCAGAGTTTCCCGCGTGCCATCGCCCTGCCTGCCCCTCGTGCCTGACCAGCGGCCGCGAACGGGCCGTCGTGCCTCACCATCGGCCGCGCACCGGCCGCACCGGGCCGACCACCCGGCCCTCCAGCCAGCCTGCGCCTCACCCGCCCGGGTGACAATCCGGCTCCGGGCCGCAGCCTGGGCGCCCGCCCCCGCCGAGCGGCCGGACCCGCACCCGCCGATCGGGGGGTACGGGCCCGGCCGCACGCACCGCTCCCACTCCGTCCCACGGCCGCGGGCCCCCGCAGGTTCACACGAGCCGACGGGCCCCCTGAACCACCCCCACCTAGACTGACCTCATGCCCCGGCTCAACGACCAGGTCAGAGAGCTGCTCCAGGAGTACGCCGACCTGATCAACATCACCGGCGGCGACGCCTTCCGCGCCCGCGCCTACGAGAAGGCCGCCCGGGCCGTCGGCGAGCACACCGCCGACATCGACGGCCTGGACGCCAAGGCGCTCCAGAAGATCCCCGGCGTCGGCAGGTCCACCGCCGAGAAGGTCGCCGAGTACCTCGCCACCGGCCACATCCCCGCCCTGGAGAAGCTCCGCGCCGAAATCCCGCCCGGCGTCCGGGAGATGACCGCCGTTCCCGGTGTCGGCCCCAAGCGCGCCCTGGCCCTGCACCGCGACCTGGGCCTCTCCTCCGTCGACGACCTCGCCGCCGCGATCCGCGCCGACAGGCTCTCCGGCCTGGCCGGGTTCGGCGACCGCAGCGCCGAGAAGATCCTCCACGGCATCGAGCTGATGCGGCAGTCCGGCGGCCGCACCCTCCTGGACGCCGCCACCGAGCTCGCCGAGCAGCTGGTCGAGGCCCTCTCCCGGGTGCCCGGCTGCACCCGCTGCGCGTACGCGGGCTCGCTGCGCCGGATGCGCGAGACGGTGGGCGACGTCGACGTCCTGGCGACGGCCGCCGACTCCGCCCCGCTGATGGCCGCGCTCACCGAACTCCCTTACGTGGCCGAGGTGATCGGCAGCGGCCCGACCAAGACCTCGGTGCGCACCGACCGGGGCGTGCAGATCGACCTGCGGGTGGTGCCCGAGGAGGACTGGGGCGCGGCGCTGGTCTACTTCACCGGCTCGAAGGCCCACAACATCAGGCTGCGCACGATGGCCGTCAAGGCGGGCCTGAAGCTCTCCGAGTACGGCCTGTTCGAGGCCGAGGGCGGGGCGAAGCTGGTGTCGGCGACGGAGGAGGAGGTGTACGCGGCGCTGGGCCTGCCCTGGATCGCCCCTCCGCTGCGCGAGGACCGCGGCGAGATCGAGGCCGCCCTGCGCGGTGAACTGCCCGACCTCGTCCAGGAGTCGGACCTGCGCGGCGACCTGCACACCCACACCGACCTGACGGACGGCCTGGCCACCCTCACCGAGATGGTCGACACGGCCGCCGCCCGCGGCTACTCCTACTACGCCGTCACCGACCACGCCCCCGACCTGGTGATGCAGCGGATGACGGACGAGAAGATGCTCGCCCAGCGCGAACAGCTGCGCGAACTGGCGGGCCGACACCGCAAGTTGCGCCTGCTGCACGGCACCGAGCTGAACATCGGCCCCGAGGGCGACGTGGACTGGCCCGCCGAGTTCCTGGCGGGCTTCGACGTCTGCGTGGCCTCCGTGCACTCGCACTTCGCCCTCGACCGCGCCGCCCAGACCCGCCGCCTGGTCCGCGCCTGCGAGAACCCGTACGTCAACGTCATCGGCCACCTCACCACCCGCCGCCTCGGCCGGCGCGGGCCGATCGACGTGGACCTGGACGCGGTGTTCGCGGCCGCCGCCCGCACCGGCACCGCGATCGAGATCAACAGCTCGCCCCAGCGCCTCGACCTGCGCGACGAGGACGTGCTCAGGGCGAAGGAGCACGGCGTCCGCTTCTCGATCGACAGCGACGCCCACGCCACCGGCCAACTCGCCTACCCCCGTTACGGGATCGGCACCGCGCAGCGCGGCTGGCTCACCACCGAGGACGTGATCAACACCTGGCCCTGGCAGCGCCTGAAGCGCTTCCTCCACAAAACCGGCCGCTAGAAGCTAGAACGAGGCCCCCGGCGAGGCCAGCACCCGGGCCGCGCTGCGGTGCCCCGCCTGCGCCGCCGACCGCAGGCCCCCGGACTCCAGACCCCCGCGCTCCAGGAACCTCGCCAGGAACCCCGCCGCGAAGGCGTCCCCGGCCCCGGTGAGGTCACGCACCTCCGCCACCGGCGGCACCGCCACCGTGAACGGCACCCGCCCGGGCACGTCGACGGTGGTGTCCTGCGCCCCCGCCTTGGTGACGACCGTGGTGGCCGCGAGCCGGGCGCGCGCCGGCCCCGGCAGGCCGTCCACGAGCAGCCCCAGGCAGGCCGATTCCAAGCGGTTGGCGAACAGGAAGGTCGGCGCCAACTCGGCGAGCAGCGTGAGGAAGCGCTCCCGCCCGTACTGTTCGAGCATCCCGGTGGAGGAGGCGTCCACCGACGTGGTGCCCCCGGCCCGCCGGACGCGCCGCAGCGCGTCCACGGCGGCGTCGCCGACCGGCTCGCCGTCGAAGGAGTACCCGGGCACGTGCAGGTGGGTCAGGCCGTCGAGCCACTCCCCGGGGACGCGTTCCAGCAGGGTCGCGGCGCCCCGGTCGGGCAGCATGGTCCGCTCGCCGTCCTGGTCGATCAGCACCACGATGCTGCCGGTGTGCCCGCGCCGCTGCACCCGTACGTCCACGCCGTGGCCGCCGAGTTCGGCGACGACGGAGTCCCCGACCGCGTCCGGCCCCACGCAGCCGAGGAAGCGCACCGGGTGCCGCCCGGCGGCGAAGCAAGCAACGTTGGCGGCGCTGCCGCCGCGCCGGCGGAAGACCTGGGCGGCGGAGTCGGTGCCGTGGCGCAACGGCCCGTCGACCCAGACGACGATGTCCTCGACGAGGTCGCCGAGCACCCCCAGCACGGTCAGGCCCCGGTGGTGGCAGCGGCAGCCAGCGCGGTGGCGATCTCGCCGCCGAGGCGCACATTGCCCCGGTAGACCTCGACGTTGACCTCGAGGCTGCGCCCGCCGGTGTCGCGCTGGATGAAGTCGAGGAGGAACGGCGTGGAGGCGTTGCCGGTGACGCCCTTGCGCTCGGCCTCGGCCCAGGCGCGGGCGAGGATGCCGTCCAGCTCCTCGGGCGGCAGCTGCTTGTCAGGGTGGACGGGGTTGGCGATCAGGACGGCCTGCGGCAGGTCGAGCCGGTCGCGGGCCTCGATGACGGCGGCGGCCTGCTCGGGCGAGTCGACGCTGAAGTTGACCGTGTGCCCGGAGTCGGTGACGTAGAAGCCGGGGTACCTGAGGGTGCGGTAGCCGAGGACCGGGATGTTGAGGGTCTCGAACCGCTCCAGCGTGGCCCGGATGTCGAGGATGGACTTCACGCCGGCGCTGATCACGGTGACGGGCGTCGCGGCCAGGGTGGTCAGGTCGGCGGACTCGTCGAAGCTCTCCGAGGCGCCGAAGTGGACCCCGCCGAGGCCCCCGGTGGAGAAGACCCGCACGCCCGCGCGGTGCGCGAGGAAGGCGGTGGCGGCGACGGTGGTGCCGCCGTGGCGGCCGAGCGCGGCGACCACGGGCAGGTCGCGCAGGCTGACCTTGTCCAGGCCGTCGGTGGCGGCGAGTTCGGTGATCTGCTCGGTGCTCAGCCCGACCGTGGGCACGCCGGCGTGCACGCCGATGGTGGCGGGGACGACGCCCGCCGCGCGCAGCTGCCGTTCGGCCTCCAGCGCGACGGCGAGGTTGCGCGGCCGTGGCAGCCCGTGGGTGAAGATCGTCGATTCCAGGGCGAGCACGGGCCGGCCCTCGGCCACGGCCCGCTCGACCTCCTCGGCGACGTGGACGGCCTGCGGGGAGCGGGCGGCGGGGCGGCGGGCGGGCGGTGCGGTCATGGTGCGCGCTCTCCTAGGGATGCCGGGGATGCCGGGGGTGCCAGGGGTACCGGGGGTGCCGGGGGTGCCACTGGGACGGGGGGCGACAGGGGCTTCAGCGTAGGCACGGTGCGCACCGGAATCCAGAGGGCCTCCGCGCACCCACGTACCCCCACCCCCACCTCCCCTGACGCCGCGACAGCCCGCCGCATCGACGCCGCCCCCACCCTTGACCCTCACATGCCACCACCGGAAGGATGCCCGGATCACCCACCCGGCCCGAGGCCCGCGCCCCGGGCCGCCCGACCCCGGGAACCGACCTTGGCCGTCCGCCAACTGCTCCGCCGCGCCGCCCGGTTGTTCGGCGCCGCGACCCTCGTGCTCGCCGGCAGCCTCACCGCCGCCGGCCCCGCGCACGCCGACTTCGGCACCGACTACCACGATCCCGTCACCGCCACCCGCCCGCTGACCCGCCCCGACACCCGTGCCTGCACCGTCGAGGTGATGCACGAACGGCAGTTCCGCAACGGGTACGGCAACCCGCCCGACACCCCGTACACCACCACCCTCACCCCGCCCGCCGACTGCGCCGGCCCCTGGTCGGCCGTGGTCATGGACCTCCACGGCCAGGTCGCCGGGCGGCAGTTCGACCGGATGTTCGGCGTCCGCGTCGGCGGCGTGCAGGTGATGCTGTCCTCCACCCCGGAGCCGTCCAAGGACGGCATCGAGTGGCGCCTCGAACACGACCTGACCCGCTACGCGCCCCTGTTCGCGGCCGGCCCGCAGCCCTTCTCCTTCGACCTCGCCAACGTCACCGACGCCACCTACACCGGTGTCTTCACCATCAGCGCGAGCCTCACCTTCTACACGGCGGACGAGCACCGGCCCGCCGCCCGAACCCCCGACCAGGTGCTCACCACCGGCCCGTTCGCCCTCGCCCAGGCCACCCCGACCGCCACCGGCAGCCTGACCTTCCCGCAGAACCTCGAGCGCCTCACCGCCGAGGTGTACGCCCGGGGCGGCGGCGCCTGCGAGGAGTTCGCGTACGCCTCCGCGCCGGACGCCTTCGCGGCCGCCAACCCGGGCAGCGGCATCTGCGGCAAGGGCCCGTTCCGCGAGCTGCGGCTCAGCGTGGACGGCCGGGTCGCGGGCGCGGTCTGGCCGTACCCGGTGATCTACACCGGCGGCTGGGACCCGCTGCTCTGGCGGCCCGTCCCCGGCATCTTCGCCTTCGACCTGCCCGCCTACCGCCTCGACCTCACCCCGTACGTCGGCCTGCTGCTGGACGGGCGCCCGCACAGCCTCGGGATCACCGTCAACGCGAGCGAGGCGCAGAGCAACGACCTCTGGACCGGCCAGGTCAACTTCCTCGCCGAGACCGACCACGGCACCGCCCGCACGACCGGCGCGCTCACCGAGCACCGCGTGGCCCCCGAGGCCGCGGTGACCACGGACCTCTCCGACCACGGCGGCGGCAGCGGCGACTGGACGGTCACCGCCGCCCGGCACGACCTCGCCCGGGGCTGGGTCCAGACCTCGCACGGCCGGGTCACCACCGAGGTCCGTGACGACCTCGCCTTCAGCTCCGCCCAGCGGCTGCGCGACACCGGCAACGACGTGACCCTCCACAACCGCGCCGACCTCACCCGCAGCACCAGTACCTGGGGCTCGGGCCCGCACCGCACCACCACCGTCCACGAGGGCGAACCGCTGGACGTCACCTACCTGGTCACCCACGACGCCGCCGGGAACACCGACCAGCGCACCGCCATGGACCTCGGCTACCACCGCGAGACCACCGGTGCCACGGGCGGCCACGTCACCGACCGCGCCACCGTCGACCACACCCTGCGGCCGACGGCGCAGCGCCACGACGGGGACCGCACCGTCCGCACCGGCAGCAGCACCGAGGACTACCGCAGCACCGGGCCCGAGGGGCCGTACCACCGGACCCTGAGCTTCGTGGACGGCTGGCCCACGTCGTGAGGATCGGAGCCTGGAGGATCGGAGTCTGAGGGCCTGAGCCGGACACGCCTGAGCCGGACACGACCGCGTCCACGGAGCCGAGGGGATGCTCCGTGGACGCGTGGAACCTGTGAGGTGGGGGTGGCCTCCGGGCTTGACTCACGCCCTCCGGCCGGTAGTTCGATCGTCGACCGAGGTAGTCGCTCAGCGGCGGACCCTGATCCGTCTCGATCCGTCGCCCCTGCCTCCTGCGGTCGAACTCCTTCAGCTACCTCACAGGTCCATCTCTCATCATGCGCTTCTCCGAGCTGTTGCACCAGGGGCTTTTCACCCGAATTCGGATAATTTCACCCGCCTTCGATGCCCCGACCCCCGGGTGAGGTCGTACGGAGGTCAGACCGCCGCCGCAGCCGCCTCCTCCATCTCCTCCTCGGCCTGCGCCCCCGTCTCCACCGGGCGCCGCCCCCGGCCCTCGTACAGCGCCGCGGCCACCATCGCCGCCCCGCCGAGCAGCAGCCACACCACCAGTGTCACCAGGTGCCCGCCGAAGCCCGCACCGCCGTCGAAGTACAGGAGGCTGCGGGCGCCCTCCATGAAGCCGGCGCCGTTCCAGAAGCCGTGCAGCCCGCCGAAGAAGCCGTTCTGCAGCTCGGGGCGGTAGATCCCGCCGGAGGAGGTGAAGTTCAGCATCACGAACAGCACCATCAGCGCCAGGGTGGTCCACCTCCTGAGGAAGCTGTGCAGGCCGATGCCGACCAGCACGATGCCCGCCGAGTACAGCCAGCCGAGCGCCCAGACCGCCGCCCGGTCGTGCTCGACCACGTGGAACACCGGCCCGGCCGTGACGATCCCGATCACGCTCACCACCAGCGAGACGGCCACGCCCACCAGCGCCCGCAGCCGCATGCTCAGCCCGGCGCCGGCGGCGCCGATCACCGCGACGCTCGCGTAGGAGCCGATGCTCAGCGCGACCAGCAGGAAGAACAGGCCCTGGCCGGTCGGGTCGCCCGAGGCGAGCGGGGTCAGGTCGGTGACGCGCAGCGGGACGCCCTGGTGGTCGGTGACGGTGCTGAAGACGGCCGTCGCGGCCACCACCGAGGTGTCCGAGTTGCCCTTGGCGACGATCAGTTCGGGGCTCCTGGCGTCCGGCACGAAGGCGCCGACCAGTTCGCGCTCGCGCAGCTGCTGCTCGGCGGCGGCGCGGTCGGGCAGCGTACGGACGTCGAGCGCGTCGCCGGCCTTGGCGCGGATCGTCTGCGCCAGCCCGTCCGCCTGGGCGGTGGTGCCGACCACGGCGACCTTGAGGTGGTTCGGCTCGGGCTGGTGGAAGGCGCCCTGGTAGGCGAGCGCCATGCCCAGGCACATGAGCAGCGGGGTGAGCAGGTGGACGGCGAGGTGCTTGAGCGCGGGCCCCGGGGTGGGCGCCGCGGCGGGGGTCTGGGGTGTGCTCATGGGGTTCGTTCCGTCCTCCGAAATCTCCGACATGGATGGCTTTTACAACCAATGAAGGTGGCAAATGCAACCATCCATGGATGTAGCTTACAACCGTCCGACATCGGCCGGAAGCCGGCCCGGTCACCCCCGGGGAATCAGCTCAGCTCGAACACCCCGTACGAGAACCCCTCGGCCCGCAGCTCCCCGTCCACCGCCCGCACCCCCTGGGCGTCCAGCGCCCGCAGCCGCCGCCCCTGCGGCACCGCGACGGCGCCCGGCTCGCGGCGCGGGTTGACGGCCACCAGGTAGCGCCCGTCCCGCACGTACACCAGCGGGTACCCGGCGTGCCGCACCTCCACCGCCCCGGCCGGGCCCAGCCCCGGGTGCGAGCGGCGCAGCGCGATCAGCCGGCGGACGGTGTGCAGCAGGGAGGTCGGGTCGGCGCGCTGCGAGAGCACGTCGGGCCGACGCGGGTCCGGGTCGACGGGCAGGTAGAGCCGCTCGGGCGGGGCGCTGGAGAAGCCGGCCGTGGGGCCCGGCGTCCACTGCATCGGGGTGCGCGAGCCGGCCCGGTTGAAGCGGGGGCCGAGCACGCTGCCCTCGACGTCCGGCAGGCCCGGCAGGTAGCGCATGCCGATCTCGTCGCCGTAGTAGATCGCGGGCAGGGTCGGCCAGGTGAGCAACAGGGCGAAGGCGGGGGCGAGTTGCTCGGAGGTGCGCGGGGCGGTGGCGAGGCGGGAGAAGTCGTGGTTGGCACTGGGCAGGACGATCTGGCCGCTGCCCCGGGTGAGGGCGGCGGCGGAGCGCCAGGCGTCGAGGAAGGGCTGCGGGGTGCCGCGCCCCTCGGCCTCGAAGTAGCAGGCGTCCTGGTGCCAGGACTCCTCGACCGTCCCGCCGTTGTTGTTCCAGAGGGAGCGCAGGGGCAGCCCGTCGTCCTCGCCGCCGAAGTGCAGGAAGAAGTCGGCGTGGAAACCGGCGGCGACGGCGGCGGCCGGGTCGCCCCACTCGGCGAACAGGGCGGCCTCGGGGTGGGCGCGGTCGAGCCAGTCGCGCAGTTCCGCCCAGAGCTTGGTGGTCTCGGCCTTGTCCGGGTCGTCCTTGACCAGCGAGTACGCCATGTCCACCCGGAAGCCGGCCACGCCCAGGCCCAGCCAGTGCTCCATGATCTCCCGCAGGGCGGCCCGGTTGGCGCGCGGGCCCTCGGCGTCCACCGGCTGGCGCCAGGGCTCCTCGGAACTGCTGCGCGCGTACCCGAAGTTGAGGGCGGGCTGGCAGTCGAAGAAATTCGGCCGGTACCAGCCGGGGCGGCTGCCGGGCGAGCCGACGAAGCCGTCCACCTGCCGGTCGGACCAGATGTAGCGGTGGTCGGAGGCGTCCTCGGCGGCGGCCAGGAACCAGGGGTGGCGGTCGGAGGTGTGGCCGGCGACGAGGTCCAGCAGGACGCGGACGCCCCGGCGGCGGGCGGCCTCGACGAGCGCCGCCAGGTCCTCGGTGCGGCCGTAACGGGGCGCCGGGGTGAGGTAGTCGGTGATGTCGTAGCCCGCGTCGCGGAAGGGCGAGGCGAAGCAGGGGTTGAGCCAGACGGTGTCGACGCCGAGCCAGGCCAGGTGGTCGAGGTGCTCGGTGATGCCGGCGAAGTCGCCGATGCCGTCGCCGTCGGAGTCCGCGAAGCTCTGCGGGTAGATCTGGTAGAGCACGGCGTCGGCGAGCCACGAGGGGCCTGGGCGGGTCGCGGTCATGGGGGCGGGTCCTCCTGCCGGGTCCGGGGCTGTGAACGGCCGAGCGCCCGGGGCGGCGTCCCTCCCGCCAGGAGAGGACCGGGCCCCGGGTGCCATCGATTCTCGTCCAATCCCGCCCGCCCCGACAGCCCGCCCCGACCTGCCCGTACGTCCGGACCCGCGCTGTCCACCAGGACCCGAGCGTCAGGCCAGCGGCGCACGACGGTTGGCGGGACAGGACGGTTGGCGGCGCACGACGGTCAGCGGCGCACGACGCCGCACGCCTCGGTGAAGGCCCGGGCCCGCCGGGTGATCTCCGCCCAGTCCCCCGCCGCGACGGCCTCCGGGGCCACCACGTCCGTGCCCGCGCAGACCGCCAGGGCGCCCTGGGCGAGGAAGTCGGCCGCGTTGCCCGCGTTGACGCCGCCGGAGGCGACCAGCGGCACGCCGGGGTAGGGGCCGCGCAGGTCCCTGAAGTAGCCGGGCCCGAACGCCCGGGCCGGGAAGATCTTGACGGCGGCGGCCCCGAGGTCCACCGCCTGGGCGACCTCGGTCGGGGTCAGCGCGCCGAGCACCACCGGCACCCCGGCGGCCCGGGCCGCCCGCGCGACCTCGGGCCGGCAGCCGGGGGTGACCAGGAAGGAGGCCCCGGCCGCGATCCCCCGCTCGGCCTGCTCGGCGGTCAGCACCGTGCCGACGCCGACCTTCCATCCGGCGCCGGAGGCGCGCTTCAGATGGTCCGTCACATCCCGCGTGGTGTAGGTGAATTCGGTGACGCCGATGCCGCCCTCGGCCAGCGCGGCGCAGAGCGCGGCGGCGTCCGGTATCCGGGGGGCGCGGACGACGGCGATGACCGGGTCCTCGCGCAGTTCGTCGGTCAGCGTGCTCACGGGGAGAGTGCTCACTGGGCCATGGTCCCTCGATCGGTGCGGCGCAGGGCGCGCCCGGGCCTGGCGCCCGTGGTGCGGCCCTGCCGGACGACGGCGGTGCCGTTGACGTAGACGTGCTCGATGCCCTCGGCGGGCAGCCGGGGCTGCTCGAAGGTGGCGGCGTCCCGGACGCGTTCCGGGTCCAGGAGCACCAGGTCGGCGTGGAAGCCGGGGGCGATCCGCCCGCGCCGGTGCAGCCCGAGGCGGGCGGCCGGGCGGCCGGTCATCCGCGCCACCGTCTCCTCCAGTGTGAGGACGCCCAACTCCCGGCTGTAGTGGCCGAGGTAGCGGGGGAAGGTGCCCCAGGCGCGCGGGTGCGGGCGGGCACCGACGAGCAGGCCGTCGCTGCCCACGGTGTGGGCGCGGTGGCGCATGATCGCCCGGACGTTCTCCTCGTGGCCGACGTGCTGGAGGATGGTGGTCGCCAACTCGTCGCGCTCCAGCAGGTCGAGGAAGACCTCCGTCCCACCGCGCCCCTGTTCGGCGCCGAGTTCGGCGACCGTCCGGCCGACCGCACCCGCCAGGCCGGGCGAACGCACGCCGGAGACCTGGATGGTGGCCCAGTCGGTGACCACGCCGTGGCAGCCGTCGCTGCCCTTCTCCTCCACCTCGTACCTGATCCGCTCCCGGGCGGCCGGGTCGGCGAGCCTGCGCAGCGTGGCCTCCGGGCCGCCCTCGGTGGCCCAACTAGGCAGCAGGGCGGCCAGGCTGGTGGAGCCGGGCAGGTAGGGGTAGCTGTCCAGGGTGAGGTCGACACCGTCCGCCAGGGCGTCGTCGAGGAGGTCCAGGAACTCACCGGCGCGCCCCTCGTTGACGCCGAAGTTCATCGTGGCGTGGGTGAGGTGCAGGGCGCAGCCGCTGCGGCGGGCGATCTCCACCATCTCCGCGTACCCCTCCAACGCGCCGCGCCCGTACGAGCGCTGGTGCGGGGCGTGGAATCCGCCGTAGGCGGCGACCACGACGCACAGGTCGACGAGTTCGGCGGTGTCGGCGTACATCCCGGGGGTGTAGCTGAGGCCGCTGGACATGCCGACCGCGCCCTCCAGCAGTCCCTTGGCCAACTGCTGGCGCATCCGGTCGAGTTCGGCGGGGTTCGGCGCGCGGTCGGCCCAGCCCATGGCGAGCATCCGCAGGGAGCCGTGCGGGACGAGGTAGCAGGCGTTGACGGCAACGCCGGTGCGGTCGATCCGGTCGAGGTAGCCGGCGACACCGCGCCAGTCCCAGTCGAAGCCGTCGGGATCGCCGTTCCAGCCCGCGAGTTGGCGGCGCAGCGCGGGAAGGGTGGTGTCGTCGACGGGGGCGTAGGAGAGCCCGTCCTGGCCGAGGACCTCGCAGGTGACGCCCTGGGTGACCTTGGCCGGGTGCTCGGGTTCGAGCAGTAGGGCGAGGTCGGAGTGGGCGTGCATGTCGATGAAGCCGGGGGTGAGGACCAGCCCGTCCGCGTCCACCGTCTCCGGGGCCTCGAGCCCCGGGCCGACCTCGGTGATCAGGCCGCCCTCGATCCGCACGTCGGCCCGGTAGCGCGCTGCGCCGGTGCCGTCCACGACGGTGGCGCCCCGGAAGACGGTCGCTCCGGCGCTCCCCGTCGAAGGCCCACCCATCAGAAGAACGTCCTTACCAGGCCGGTCACCTTCGGCTCGGCTGCGTCCGCCGAGTCCAGCACCGGGATCGCCGTCCACTTGTCGAAGGCGGTGCACGGGTGCGAGAGGCCCAGCCGCAGCACCGCGCCGACGGGGGCGAGGTCGCCCGCGTCGCGCAGGAAGGTGTGCTGGTCGTTGAGCGCGGTGACGCGGGCGGTGGTGCCCGTCAACTCGGCTCCGCCGCGTACGTGTTGGGGCTCGGGAAGGCCCTCGTCGAAGGGCAGGTCGCGCTTTCCGGCGTCCAGCAGGGCGAGTTGGGGCTCGGGGCGGGAGACGACCCGGGCCCAGCCGTGCAGCGCGCCGCGCAGCGGGGCCGCGCCGGTGCCCCGGGCGAAGGGGGAGATGCCGCGGTAGAAGCCGTCGTCGTGGGCGAGGTAGGCGCCGGAGCGCAGCAGTACGAGGGCGTCCGGCAGGCCGCCCAACTCCTCGACGACCAGGTCGAAGTAGGCGCTGCCGCCGGCGGAGACCACGGGCCGGGCGTCGTCGGGGTAGGCGCGGGAGAGCCGGCCGTGGAGGGTGGCGAGGTCGTTCAGGTAGGCGCGGACGGCGGCCAGCGCCTCGGGGGTGGCGTCGTGGGCGAGCGCGCCCTCGTACCCGGCGACGCCGGCCAGGCGCAGGGTGGGGGCGCGCAGCACGGCGGCGGCGACCTCGACGGCGGCGTCCACGCCCCGGGCGCCGGTGCGCCC
Organism: Streptomyces sp. NRRL WC-3742; assembly: GCF_000720635.1. Lineage (GTDB taxonomy): Bacteria > Actinomycetota > Actinomycetes > Streptomycetales > Streptomycetaceae > Kitasatospora. Next base: position 39,937 of record NZ_JOCF01000028.1, read on the forward strand.
GCCGGGGCCGCCGAGTTCGACGAGCACCTCGACGGGCCGTTCGGCCCGGGCGGCGCGCAGCGCCTCGTCCATCAAACGGACGCTCTCGACGGAGTCGACCCAGGAGGCGAAGGCGAAGGCCGGGTCGTCGGCGAGTTCGGCGGCGAGCCAGCCGAGCCCGGCCGGGTCGAGCAGGGTGTTGGCGAGCAGGATGCGCCGCACGCCGAAGGCGCGGGCGACGCGGACCTGCGGGAGGTTGGCGAGGGTGATGCCGTGGGCTCCGGCGGTGAGCTGCGCCTGCCAGAGGGCGGGGGCCATGGTGGTCTTGCCGTGCGGGGCGAGGGCCACGCCGGCGTCGGCGCACCAGTCGGCCATGGTGCGCAGGTTGTACTCGAGGGCGCCGGCGTCGAGGGTGAGCAGCGGGGTACCGAGGTCGCCGAGGGTCGGTCCGGTGGCGAGCCAGTCGCGGACGGTCCGGCCCCACGACTGCGGTGGGGCGGCCTTGAACCTCCAGTCCAGCGTCTCGTCGGCGAGGGCCGCCACCGCGCCCTCGGCGATGCCGGGCCCGCGGACGCTGTGTGCGAAGGTCTGCTCCACCGTGTTTCCTCCATCAGCCGTGTTGCAACATGCGCAATGAGGGTTGCACATGCTGGCATCACGGTTCTAGCATCGGCGCCGGATCAGGGTCAACGGAACCGTCACCACCGCTTGCCGGACCAGCCGGACGAGGAGCCCCAGCAGATGCCGCGACAGGACACCCCGCCACCACCCCGACCAGGCCCTCCCCCGGTCGCGGTCTGTGTGGGAGAGTCGATGGCCGTCCTGCTCCCGGACCGGCCGGGCCCCCTGGAGGCCGTGGAGAACTTCCGCCTCTCCGTGGGCGGCGCCGAGTCCAACGTGGCGAGCGCGCTGGCCGCGCTCGGCGTGCCGACGGCCTGGATCAGCCGCGTCGGCGACGACGGCTTCGGGCGGCGGCTGCTCGCCGAGGTCGCCGCGCGCGGCGTGGACGTCTCCGCCGTCACCGTCGACCCGCACCGCCCGACGGGCCTGTACCTCAAGGAGGTCGGCGGCGCCTCCGGCCACCTCCACGACCTCGGCCCCGGCCGCAGCCGCCTGCACTACCACCGCCGGGGCTCGGCCGCCGCCGCCCTCTCCCCCACCCTGCTCGCCGACCCGGCCGCCGCCGCGCTGCTGACCGGCGCCCGCCTGCTGCACCTGTCCGGCATCACCGCCGCACTCTCCGACGACTGCCTGGCCCTGCTGCGCGCCCTGCTCGCCGACCGCCGCCCGGGCCGGATCGTCAGCTTCGACCTCAACTGGCGCCCGGCGCTGTGGCGCGAGCGCGACCCGTCCGTCCTGCCGCCCCTGCTGGACGCGGCCGACGTCCTGCTGCTCGGAGCCGACGAGGCCGAGGACGCCTTCGGCACCGGCGACGCGGCCGCCCTGCGCCGCCGCTTCCCCGGCCCCGCGACGGTGGTGGTCAAGGACGCCGCCCGCGCCGTCACCGCGCTGGAGCGCGACGGGACGGCCGTGACGGAACCCGCGCTCAGCGTCGAGGTGGTCGAGGCCACCGGCGCCGGCGACGCCTTCGCGGCCGGCTACCTCGCCGGCACCGTCCACGGCCTGGACCAGCGCGGACGGCTGCGACTGGGCCACCTCAGCGCCGCCTGCGCGCTCACCGCCCACGGCGACCAGGCCGAACTGCCGCCCGCCCCGGTGCTCACCGCACTGCTCGACGCCTCCGCCGCCGACTGGGCCGCCACCCGCGTCAGCGCCGAGGGCATCACCTGCCCCGCCCTCCCCGCCGACCCGGCCGCCGCCCGGCCCTCCGACCTGCCGGTACGCGACCGGGCGGCACAATGAGCGGGAACCCCGACCCCCGGAGCCGAGCCCGATGAGCCAGACCGTCACCCGCGCCCTGCGCATCCTCGCCGAACTCGGGGAGGGCGAACGCTCCCTCGACCAGCTCGCCGAGGTGCTCGGCGTGCACAAGACCACCGTGCTGCGCCTGCTCCAGAGCCTGGAGGAGGAACGGTTCGTCTACCGGGACGCCGGCTACCGCTACCACCTCGGCGCGGGCCTGTTCGCCCTCTCCGGCCTCGCCCTGGAGCAGCGCGGCATCCGCCGCATCGCCGCCCCGCACCTGGCCGAGCTCAACGCCGCCACCGGCCAGACCGTGCACCTGGCCGCGTACGAGGGCGGCGAGGTCGTCTACATCGACAAGTTCGACTCCCGCCACCCGGTCAGGATGTACTCGCGGATCGGCCTGCGCGCCGCCCTCCACAGCGCCGCCGTCTCCAAGGTGCTGCTCGCGGACCTGCCGCTGCCCGAGCGCCGCCGGGTCGTCGCCGGGATCAACTTCACCCCGCACACCCCGCACACGATCACCTCCCCCGAGGCGCTGCTCTCCGAGCTGGAGAAGGTCGCCGTCCAGGGCTGGGCGCAGGACCACGCCGAGCACGAGGCGTTCATCAACTGCGTGGCCGCGCCGATCCGGGAGGTCGGCGGCCGGGTGATCGCCGCCGCCTCGATCTCCGTTCCCGACGTCCTCCTCCCGTACGAGCAGGTGCTGGACCTCCTGCCCCAGCTGCTCGCCACCACCCGCGCGATCTCCGCCGACTGCGGCCGCCCCGACCACACCTGACGAACCGTCACCCACCGCGAGGAGCCCGGACACCCATGTCCAGCGAGAAGTCCGAGAACTACGAGAACTACCAGAAGTCCGCGAAGAGCGAGAAGACCGAGATCCGCACCGACGGCGCCCCCGCGCCCGCCTGGATGTTCTCCCAGGGCGTCCGCAAGGGCCCCATCCTCCAGGTCTCCGGCCAGGGCCCGCAGGACCCGGCCACCGGCGAGTACCTGCACCACGGCGACGTGAAGGCCCAGACCCGCCGCACCCTGGAGAACGTCAAGGCCATCGTCGAGGCCGGCGGCGCGACCATCGAGGACGTGGTCATGTTCCGCGTCTACCTCACCAAGCGGGCGGACTTCCCGCTGATGAACGAGGTCTACGCCGAGTTCATCGACGAGAACATCCAGCCGGGCGGCGTGAAGCCCTGCCGCACCACGATCTTCGTCGAACTGCCCCAGGAGCCCATGCTGGTGGAGATCGACGCCCAGGCCGTCGTCGCCTGAGCACACCCCCGCCCCCGAGGGCCCGGACGCGCCGCGCGTCCGGGCCCTCGCACGCTTGCCACAGCCACTCCACATGATTAGGTTAGGCTCACCTAACCAACTGGAGGACTGCCGTGAGCCTGCCCGGGACCCCCGAGCCCACCTACGCCGAACGCGCCCTGAGCCTGCTCGACGCCGCCTCCTCGCTCACCGTCCGCGCCCACGGCGAGCGCCACGACCTGGACACCCCCGTCTCCGTCCACGGCTCCCGACTGCGCCTGCGCGTCCCGCTCGACTCCCCGCTCACCGGCGCGGCGACCGGAGCCACGGAGGGCCTCGCCGTCGTCGTGGACCTCACCGACGTCGCCCCCGTCGCCGTCCGCGACCGCGTCCGCGCCCGCCTCACCCTCGCCGGGCGGCTGCACCTCGCCCACCTCGCCGAGGACGGACTCTCGGTCCACCTGCGGATCGACGTCGCCCACGCCGTCGTCTCCACCCCGTACGGCACCGGCGCGCTCACCGCCGCCGACCTCGCCCTCGCCACCCCCGACCCCCTGGCCCGCCACGAGGCCGCGCTGCTCACCCACCTCGCCGACGACCACGCCGACGCCCTGCACGTCCTCACCCGGCTGCTCGACCGGGAGTTGCTCGCCGGCCGCCCGGAGGTGCGCCCGCTCGCCGTGGACCGCTTCGGCCTCGTCCTGCGCCTGGAACACCCGGACGGCCACCGCGACGTACGCCTGGTCTTCCCCCAACCCGCCCGCGACGCCGAGGACTTCGGCCACCTCGTGCACGAGCTCCTCACCGCCGCCCACCAGGGCCTGCACGCCAACCGTGCCTGACACGGCCCCAACTGCCGTGCAGAGCCCGGAAAACGGCAACGGCCGGCCCGGCCTCGCAGGGAGAGGTCCCGCGAAGCCGGGCCGGCCTGGGCGTGTCCCGCGCCCATGTCCACCGGTACGGCGGTCATCCGGTCGAGCGGTCACCCGACATGACCATCCCGGACGATCGATTCGCCCCGCACCGGCGGTGGTTGGAGCGACCCCGTCGCGTCAGAGCGCGACGCCGTGCGCACGCAGGTACGCGACCGGGTCGATGTCCGAGCCGTACTCCGGGCCGGTACGGATCTCGAAGTGCAGGTGCGGGCCGGTCACGTTGCCGGTCGCACCGGAGAGGCCGAGCTGCTGGCCGACGGTGACGGTCTGACCGATCTTCACGCCGATCGACGAGAGGTGCGCGTACTGCGCGTACTTGCCGTCGGCGAGCTTGATCTCGACCTCGTTGCCGTAGGCGCCGCCGTTGCCGGCCTTCACCACGACACCGTTGGCGACCGCGCGCAGCGGGGTGCCGGTGGAGGCGACGAAGTCCTGGCCGGTGTGGTGGCCGGAGGCCCACATCGAACCGGCGACACCGTACGCCTCGCCCAGGACCGGGTTGGCCAGCGGCGCGACGTAACCGGAGGTGGCGGCGACCGGAGCGGCGGTCACGGCCTGCGCCGGGGCGGCGGTCTGAACCTGGGTCTGGACCTTGGCGGCCGGCTTGGCGGCCTCGGTGGTGACCTGGAGGTCGGCCTTCGGCGCGGCGGCGGGCTTCTGCGCCGGAGCGGCCGGAGCAGCCGGAGCCGCAGGGGCGGCGGGAGCGGCCGGAGCAGCGGCGGCGGCCGCAGCGGCCACGGTCAGCTGCTGACCCGGGAAGATCAGGTTCGGGTCGGCGCCGACGACCGAGCGGTTCCGCTCGTACAGCGCGTGCCAGCCGCCCTCGACGTGCTTCGCGTCGGCGATCTTCGACAGGGTGTCACCGCTGACGACCCGGTAGCTCTCCTGAGCAGCGGAACCGGCGGCGGCAGCAGCCGGAGCAGCGGCGGCGGCCGGAGCAGCCGGAGCGGCCGGAGCGGTGTGACCGCCGGTGTGGGCCTGGGCGTTCACCGCCGTGACCAGCGGGAGGACGAAGGAGACCCCGGTCACCGCGGTGGCGATGCCGATGCGGACGGCGCGGGGCATGGTGATACGACGAGCCTGAGCAGGCATGGAACTTTCCTCTCCGACGCCTGCGAGGTGAGCTGTCGGGTTCGGGCTGGAGTTGCCCGGCCGCATGCGCGGCTTCACCCCGAGCCGGCCCTGGTCGTACACGCACTGTGGCGCGCAGAAACGGTCCGGCGACTTACCTGTGGGTCCCCCGCTCCTGCCGTACAGAGTTCGTTGCGAGCCACCGGGCAGCGGCAGGACTCGGCGTTCCACCCGGTGGGTCCGACCGGGCTGGCCGGTCGGTCGCTGAACTAAAACTCATCCGTCCGGGTGAAGCAATGTCGATCTCCCGAAACCACTCCGACCCCCGCCGAAACGCTCACCCTTCGAACCGGCACAAGCACCGTACGCATACAACTCATTCACCCCGCGCCACTGATCCACGACCCTGCGCCGAACTCCGCGACGCCCCGTGACCGCCCGCTCACCCACCGCCCACCACCGACACACCACCCGGTGACCCTTGTCACGCACACCCCAGCGGGCGGAGGATCACCCCGTGGCCACCTCCGAGGCCGGCACCCTGCGCCTGGGCACCGCGCAGGGTCGCTGGGTACTACTGGCGACGGTGCTCGGCTCCAGCATGGCGATGCTCGACGGCACGGTCGTCAACGTCGCCCTGCCCAGGATCGGCGCCGATCTCGGCGCCTCCCTCGCGTCCCTCCAGTGGACGCTCAACGCCTACCTGCTCACCCTCGCCGGGCTGATCCTGCTCGGTGGCGCGCTCGGCGACCGGTACGGCCGGCGCCGGGTGTTCCTGCTCGGCGTGGTCTGGTTCGCGATCGCCTCCGCGGCCTGCGCGGCCGCGCCGAACATCCACGTGCTGATCGCCGCCCGCGCCGTCCAGGGCGTCGGCGGCGCCCTGCTCACCCCCGGCTCCCTCGCCATGCTCCAGGCCGTCTTCCACCCGGACGACCGCTCGCCCGCGGTGGGCCTGTGGTCGGGCCTCGGCGGGGTGTCCGCCGCGATCGGCCCCTTCCTCGGCGGCTGGCTGGTGGACGGCCCCGGCTGGCGCTGGATCTTCCTGCTGAACCTGCCGCTGGCCGCCGCCGTGATCGCCGTCACCTCCCGTTACGTGCCCGAGAGCCGGGACGAGGGCGCGAGCGGCCGCTTCGACGTGACCGGCGCCCTGCTCGGCGCGCTCTCCCTCGGCGCGATCACCTACGCCCTGACGGCCGCCGGCGAGGGCCTCTCCCCCGGCGTCTGGGTCTCCGGCGTGCTGGGCGTGCTGCTCGGCGCGGCCTTCCTGGTCGTCGAGCGCCGCACGCCCGACCCGATGCTGCCGCTGGGCCTCTTCACCTCCCGGCTGTTCACCGCCGTGAACCTGGTCACCCTCTGCGTCTACGCCGCCTTCAGCGGGGTCTTCTTCCTCCTGGTGGTGCAGCTGCAGATCGTCGCCGGCTTCTCCCCACTGGTCTCCGGCTTCGCGCTGGTGCCCATCACCGTGCTGATGCTGCTCTTCTCGGCCCGCGCCGGGCGCCTCGGCAAGCGGATCGGCCCGCGCCTGCCGCTCACCTTCGGCCCGCTGCTCTGCGCCGCGGGCGTCCTGCTGATGCTGCGCACCGGGGCGCACTCCTCCTACTGGCTGGACGTGCTGCCCGCCGTCGCCGTGATGGGCAGCGGCATGACGCTGCTGGTCGCCCCGCTGACGGCGACGGTGCTGGCCGCCGTGGAGGTACGGCACGCGGGCATCGCCAGCGGCGTCAACAACGCCGCCGCCCGCGCGGCGGGCCTGCTCGCGGTGGCCGCCCTGCCCGCCCTGGCCGGGCTGAGCGGCGACGCCTACCGGGTGCCGTCCTCCGTGGACTCCGCCTTCCACACCGCGATGCTGATCTGCGCGGGCCTGCTGGCCGCCGGCGGCCTGATCGCCTTCTCCACCATCCGCGGCAACGTCCTCACCCCCGGGGGCGAGGAGCGCCCGGTGGCCGAGCCGAACTGCGAGTGGCCCTGCGGCACCACCACCCCGCCGCTGGACCCGGGCCGCCTCCAGACGCACGAGGGCCCCGCCACCGGTCCGGCAGCGGGGCCCAAAAACTGAAGTGCCGTCAGAGAATGTCGGCCGGCGCGTACTTGGCGGCCTCCGGGTAGGCGGCCGCGACGGCCTCCACCCGGCGGACGACCTCGGCGACCTGCGCCCCGGCCGCACCCGTGAAGGACAGCCTGTCGGCCAGCAGCGCGTCCAGCGCGGCCCGGTCCAGCGGGATCCGCTCGTCGGCGGCGAGGCGGTCCAGCAGCTCGTTCTCCCGGGCGCCCGCGCGCATGGCGAGCGCGGAGGCGACGGCGTGCTCCTTGATGACCTCGTGCCCGGTCTCCCGGCCCACGCCCGCGCGCACCGCACCCATCAGCACCTTGGTGGTGGCGAGGAACGGCAGGTAGCGGTCCAGCTCGGCCTCGACCACGGCGGGGAAGGCGCCGAACTCGTCGAGGACGGTCAGGAAGGTCTCCAGCAGGCCGTCGAAGGCGAAGAACGCGTCCGGCAGCGCGACCCGGCGCACCACCGAGCAGGAGACGTCGCCCTCGTTCCACTGGTCGCCGGCCAGCTCGCCGGTCATCGACGCGTAGCCGCGCAGGATGACCGCCAGGCCGTTGACGCGCTCGCAGGAGCGGGTGTTCATCTTGTGCGGCATCGCGGAGGAGCCGACCTGGCCCTCCTTGAAGCCCTCCGTGACCAGCTCGTGGCCGGCCATCAGGCGGATGGTCTTGGCCAGGCTGGACGGCGCGGCGGCCAGCTGGACGAGGGCGGTGAGCACCTCGAAGTCCAGCGAGCGCGGGTAGACCTGGCCGACGCTGGTCAGCACGTTGTCGAAGCCGAGGTGCGAGGCGACGCGGCGCTCCAGCTCGGCCAACTTGTCGGTGTCGCCGCCGAGCAGGTCCAGCATGTCCTGCGCGGTGCCGACCGGGCCCTTGATCCCGCGCAGCGGGTAGCGGGCGATCAGCTCCTCCAGGCGGCGGAAGGCGACCAGCAGCTCGTCGGCGATCGACGCGAAGCGCTTGCCCAGGGTGGTGGCCTGCGCGGCCACGTTGTGCGAGCGGCCGGCCATGACCAGCTCGGAGTGCTGCGCGGCCAGACCGGCCAGGCGCACCAGCACGGCCACCGTACGGTCGCGCACGTGCTCCAGGGACTGGCGGATCTGGAGCTGCTCGACGTTCTCGGTCAGGTCCCGGGAGGTCATGCCCTTGTGGATCTGCTCGTGCCCGGCGAGCTCGCTGAACTCCTCGATGCGGGCCTTCACGTCGTGGCGGGTGACCCGCTCACGGGCGGCGATCGAGCCGAGGTCGACCTGGTCGATCACCCGCTCGTAGTCGGCGACGGCCGTCGCGGGCACCTCGACGCCGAGGTCCTGCTGGGCCTTCAGGACGGCGAGCCACAGGTGGCGCTCGAGGACCACCTTGTGCTCGGGGGACCACAGCTGGGCCAGGGTCGCCGAGGCGTACCGGGAGGCCAGGACATTGGGGATCTGGGGCTTCGCGCTCACGCTTCGCAAGCCTAACAGCCGAGGTCACGGCCCTCGCAGCCACCGACGCGCTACGCCCGTAGAGCCATGGCGCTACTGCGGCGCGCCCGTCCGGCCGGCCAGCACGGGCAGCACCTGCCCGCAGATCGAGTGCAGGGCGATGCGCTGCTCATCGGTCATCGCCTCGAACGCCTGGTGGGTGCGGGCCATCTCGCCGCGGATGCGGTTGAGGCTCTCGCGGCCCTCGTCGGTGATCACCACGATCTTCACCCGGCGGTCCCCGGCGGCGGCCTCGCGGTGGGCCAGGCCCAGCGACTCCAGCCGGTCCACGATCCCGGTGACGTTCGACGCGTCGCAGCCCAGCCGCCCGGCCAGCGCGCGCATCGGTACCGGCTCCTGGACGGCGCCCAGCGCCTTCGCCTGGGAGGAGGAGAGGCCGTGCCGGGCGGCGGCGGCCGCGAAGTCCTGGAAGTACGCGGCACCGACGGCGGCCAACACCTCCATCAGCTCGGCGTTGGTCGGGACGGTCGTCGTCGAGGTCGAACCCATGGCCCCAGGGTACGGCGAACTGCTTCAGTAACTCAAGCTTTGACCACAGCAACCGTCAGCGCGTCGCCGCGGGGACGCCTCACAGCACCGGTCACAGCACCAATCGCACCAGCAATCGCCGCACCGAAGTCACAGCACCGGTCACAGCACCAGTTGCTCGAACAGCCGCCGCAGCTCCACCTCGGGATCGGCGGTCAGCCCGGTGTGCACCGGCCCCGGCTGGACGACCGCGCTGCGCGGCGCCGTCAGCCAGCGGAAGCGCTGCCCGGGGCTGTCCGCGGCCGCCGGCCCGGCCTGCGGGCCGCCCTCGCAGACCGCCTCGATGCCCTGCAGCGCCCGCCGCACCCCCTGTACGTCCGCCACCGGGTCCAGCGCCAGCAGCCGCCCCTGGTCCAGATGGGTGCGCGCCGCCAGGTGCGTGCTGCGGCGGCAGTACAGCAGCACCCCGACGTTGACGCACTCGCCGCGCTCGACCCGCGGCACCGCCCGGATCACGGCGTACTCGTAGTCGTACAGCTCGACCACGGCCGGCAGCAGGCTCTGCGAGGTCTCGGTCATGCGCCCGCCCCGCCATCGATCGTTCGCTCGCTCCGCTCACTCATGCGGGCACCTCCGGCAGCCAGTCGCGCGGACCGGCCAGTCGCTCGGTCAGCTGGGCCCGGTACGCGGCGCGCACCGCCCCGGGCGAGTCGAAGCCCGGCTCGTCCACCAGCCAGACCTCGGGGATCTGCGCCACCGCGCCCTCTATGGCCTCCTCCGCCAGCGGCGCCAACTCCTTGTCGGCGGCGGCGAGGTCGGGCCGGTGGTGGATCAGCGCGTGGTCGGGGGCCACGTACGGGCGGCGCGCCCAGGCGGCCGCGCCCGGCCAGTTGTGGTGGAAGATCAGGCTCGCGCCGTGGTCGATGAGCCGCAGCCCGCCGGTGGCCACCAGCAGGTTGGGGTTGCGCCAGGAGCGGTCGACGTTGCCGATCAGCGCGTCGAACCAGAGCACCCGGCCCGCGAGTTCAGGGTCCACCTCGAAGCAGAGCGGGTCGAAGTTCAGCGCCCCGGAGACGAAGGACATCCCCAGGTTGGTCCCGCCGCTGGCCCGCATCTGGTCCTGGATCTGGTGGTCCGGCTCGCTGCGGGCGAGCACCGGGTCGAGGTCGACCGTCACCAGCTCGGGCACCGGCAGCCCCAGCCGCCGGCCCAGCTCCCCGGCCAGCACCTCCGCCACCAGCGCCTTGCGGCCCTGGGCGGCGCCGACCCACTTGAGCGCGTAGAGCCGCCGGTCGTCGGCCTCGACCAGGCCCGGCATCGAGCCGCCTTCTCGCAGTGGCGTCACGTACCGGATCGCCGTCACCTCGGGGAGCACGGCACGAGCTTATCCGGACGCCGCCCCCGTCGGCCGCCCGCACCGGCCGCCCCCACTGGCCCCGCCCGCACCGGCCGCCCCCACTGGCCCCGCCCCGGTGGCAGCCCCCGCTGCTCCGTGCGAGTGTGGCGGTCATCGATGGGGACAATCACGGAACGACCCGCACGGCAAAGGGATGAGCGATGGAACGACCTCGAATCCTGATCGTGGGCGGCGGCTTCGCCGGCCTCGAGTGCGCCCGCCGCCTCGAACGCAAACTCGCGCCCTCCGAGGCCGAGATCTCCCTGGTCACCCCGTTCAGCTACCAGCTCTATCTGCCCCTCCTGCCCCACGTCGCCGCCGGCGTCCTCACCCCCCAGTCGGTCGCGGTCTCGCTGCGCCGCAGCCTGCGCCGCACCCACATCATTCCGGGCGGCGCGATCGGCGTGGACCCGCAGTCCAAGGTCTGCGTGGTCCGCAAGATCACCGACGAAGTGATCGCCCAGAGGTACGACGTCCTGGTGCTCGCCCCCGGCAGCGTCACCCGCACCTTCGACATCCCGGGCCTGACCGACTACGCCCGGGGCATGAAGACCCTCGCCGAGGCGACGTACGTCCGCGACCACGTGATCGCCCAACTCGACCTCGCCTCCGCCACCCTGGACCAGAAGGAGCGCGAGTCCCGGCTCCAGTTCGTCGTAGTCGGCGGCGGGTACGCGGGCACCGAGACGGCCGCCTGCCTGCAGCGCCTGACCACCGCCGCCACCCACCGCTACCCGCGCCTGGACGCCCGGCAGATCAAGTGGCACCTGATCGACATCGCCCCGAAGCTGATGCCCGAACTCGGCGACGCCCTCGGCACCGCCGCCCTGGAGGTGCTGCGCGAGCGGGGCATCGAGGTGTCGCTGGGCGTCTCGGTGGCCGAAGTCGGCGCCGAGACCGTCAAGTTCACCGACGGCCGGGTACTCCCCTGCCGCACCCTGATCTGGACGGCCGGCGTGGCGGCGAGCCCGCTGATCGGCACCCTGGACGCCGAGACGGTGCGCGGCCGCCTCGCGGTGACGGCCGAGATGCGGGTGCCACAGTTCGAGGGCGTGTTCGCGCTCGGCGACGCGGCCGCCGTCCCGGACCTCGCCAAGGGCGACGGCGCGGTCTGCCCGCCCACCGCCCAGCACTCCGCCCGCCAGGGCCGCGCGGTGGCGAACAACGTGATCGCCTCGCTGCGCAACCAGCCCCTGGAGCCGTACTACCACAAGGACTTGGGCCTGGTGGTCGACCTCGGCGGCAAGGACGCGGTCTCCAAGCCGATGGGCGTCGAGCTGCGCGGGGTGCCCGCCCAGGTGGTGGCGCGCGGCTACCACCTGATGGCGATGCGCACCAACGCGGCCAAGTTCCGCGTCGGCGCGAACTGGCTGCTCAACGCGACCGCCGGGGACGACTTCGTCCGCACCGGCTTCCTGGCCCGCCAGCCCGCCCGGCTGCGCGACTTCGAGTACACCGACGCGTACCTGACGAGTGATCAGGTCCGCTCCCACGCCCAGTCCCTGCTCGCCAAGGGCTGACCCGCGGGCGTACGGACGGCCGCCCCTCGGCGCGAGGGGCGGCCGCCGCGCGGATCAGCGCGCGCTCAGGTACATCCCGCTCGCGTCCTGCCCGGCGGTGTTGCGGCAGGCGAAGTCACCGCTGGTGCGCCCCCACAGCAGGGTCAGGCAGCGCCCGAGCGCGGCCTGACCGTAGTAGTTGGGGTGCATGGACTCCTGCAGCACGCCCTGGGTGCTGTTCAGCCCGCCGTCCAGGAAGCGCGCCCACTCGCTGGTGGTCGCGGACGGCCCGGTGGAGGCGGTGGGCTGGCTGGTGGCCGTCGAGCAGACCTCGCGGCCCTGGAGCATGTCGGACAGGTCCAGGAACTGCGCGCCCTTGGCGGCGGCGACGCCCGCCAGCGCCGTGGAGATCTGCGGCACCATCGTGTCGCGCGCCCAGTCGGCGTCGCCGTCCCAGAACGGGCAGCCGCCGGTGTCGGAGCGGCTCCAGCCGCTCTCGGGGTAGCGCATCTCGGCGCTGCGCGGGATCGGCGACGGGTAGGACTGCAGCACCAGGCGGTAGTCGCCCTGGGCGTAGCCGGCCCCGGCCATCACGGCGCGGATCTCGTCGATGGCCTTGCCGACGCCCGCCATCGCGGTGGGCATCTTGGAGTCGATCGAGGACTGCGCCGAGTCGTGGCAGTACGAGTACCAGATCAGGTAGTCCTGCACGCAGTCGGAGATGACGCCGCTGAAGCCGAGGTCGTTGCCGCCGATCGAGAGCGTGATCAGCTTGACGTTGTTCTGGCGGGCGACGGTGGCGAGCTGGTCGGCCTGCGGGGCCTCGCCCTTGAGCGTCTGGCCGCCGTTGGAGGCGCGGAAGACGTTGGCGGTGACGGCCCCGGAGCAGGCCAGGTTGATCCGGTTCTGCGCGACGGTCGGGGCGCCGATCACCTCGGCGACGTCCGAGCGGTCGCAGCCGCTGGCGGCGGTGGCGCCGTACACGGTCGAGGGGTCGGCCGAACTGCCGTTCCAGGCCCGGTCGGTGCCGTTGCGGCTGCCGCTGGTCCCGGCGGCGTTGCCCTTCCAGCGGCCGGCCTCGCCGGAGATGTAGCTGTCGCCGAGGGTCACGCTGGCGGTCGGCCCCGTGGGAGCGGCCAGGGCAGGAGTGGCGGGCGCGGCGGAGGCGGCGGGCGCCGCGGCCACCAGCCCGGCCGCGGCGAGCGGCAGGGCGAGGGCGGCGGCGAGCAGCCGTGAACCGCGGCGCGCGGCGGGGCGGGTGATGCTCGAACTGTTTTCGGGCACGACGGAAACTCCTGCGGCTCGATCCCCCCGCATGGTGGGGACGGGGGGACGCGTCGGGATGGGGAAGGCCGCCGGCCGGTGGCGCCAAGAAGATGGCATGCTCGCGCAAGCCCGCGCCAGAGGCGTGCACGAGGTTTCCCGCTTTGTTACCGACGGGTTCAGACCAGCCGGGAGCGTCCACCGCCCGTTCCCAGGACCGCCGCCAGATCGTCGGCCAGCCGTCGTGCGTCCGTGGTGTCCAGCGCCGCCGTGGTGAATCTCAGTCCGGGCGGCGACTGGATGCGGTAGCGCGCGCCGGGAGCCACGACCCAGCCGCGCTGCACCAGCGCCGCCAGTGCCGAGGTCTCGTCCGGCACCGGCACCCAGACGTTCAGCCCGCTCTCCCCGTGCGCCTCGATCCCGCGCGCGGCCAGTTCGCCGAGCAGCGCGTCGCGCCGGGCGCGGTACGTGGCGGCCACCGCGGCCGCCGGCGCGGCGTCCGTGCGCCACAGCTCGGCGACGGTGCGCTGCAGCACGTGGCTGACCCAGCCGGCCCCGAGCCGCAGCCGCCCGGCGACCCTCCCGACGGTCTCCGCGTCGCCGACCGCCACGGAGAGCCGCAGGTCCGGCCCGTACGCCTTGGCCGCCGAGCGCACCACCGCCCAGCGCAGCGGCCCGGAGCCGGCCAGCGGGTGGTAGGGCTGGTCGACCATGCCGTGCCCGTGGTCGTCCTCGATCAGCACCACGTCGGGGTGCCCGGCGAGGACGGCCCGCAGCTCCTCGGCCCGGCGCGCGGTGAGCGCGGCGCCGGTCGGGTTCTGCGCCCGGCTGGTGACGATCACCGCCCGGGCACCCTCCTCCAGCGCGGCCGCGAGCGAGGCGGGCAGCGGCCCCTCGTCGTCCAGCAGGACGGGCGCGGGCCGCAGGCCCATGGCCGGCAGCAGGTCGAGCAGGCTGCCCCAGCCCGGGTCCTCCACGGCGACGGCGTCCCCGGGGCGCAGCCAGGCGCCGAGGATGCGCTCGACGGCGTCGAGGGAGCCGGAGGCGACGACGATCGGCCCGCCGGGTAGTGCGTCGGCCTCGAAGGAGGCGCGGGCGAGGTCGAGGAGCTCGGGCACGGCGGCGGCGCTGCCGTACAGGACGGGCGAGGTGCGGGCGGACTCGGCGGCGGCCGCGAGGGCCGCGCCGAGGTCGGGCAGCAGGGCCGGGTCCGGGTTGCCGGTGGAGAGGTCCCGCGCGTGCGGGGGGACGGGCACCTGGATCTGGTCGCGGGGGGTGAGGGAGGGGCGGGGCAGGACGCGGCTGCCGCGGCGCCCGGCCGTCTCGATCACTCCGCGGTCGCGCAGCAGCCGGTAGGCGGCGGCGACGGTGTTGGGGTTGACGCCGAGTTCGGCGGCGAGGTCGCGCAGCGGGGGAAGCGCGGTGCCGGGGGCGATCAGGCCCCGGCTGACTCCCTGTTCGATGTGGGCCGCGATCTCACTGGCGCGTCGCCCTTTGAGCGGATAGTCTCCTAGCACAAAGCAGATTATGCACTAGTACATAGAGGTTGTCATGTCGGTCCACACAGCAGACGCCACGGCGGGCGCGCCCGGCTACTCCCGCACCCCCCGCACCACCCCCACCCGCTACAAGGACCGCGCGACCTGGGAGCAGGAGGCCATCCACGCCATCCTCGACGCCTCCTACATCTGCCACCTCGGCTTCGTCGCCAACGGCGCCCCGGTCGTCCTGCCGACCATCTTCGCCCGGGTCGGCAGCCGGCTCTACGTCCACGGCTCCACCGGCAGCCGCCCGCTGCGCGGCGCCTCCGACGAGCAGGGCCTGCCCGTCTGCGTCACCGTCACCCTCGTCGACGCCCTGGTGCTGACCAAGTCCGCCTTCAACCACTCGGTGAACTTCCGCTCGGTCGTCGCCCACGGCACCGCGTACCAGGTCACCGACCCCGAGGAGCTGGACGTCGCCCTGGCCGCGCTGGTCGACCACACCGTCCCCGGCCGCTCCGCCGAGGTCCGCCCGGCCAACCCCAAGGAGCTGGCCGCCACCGCGGTCATCCGCCTCGACCTGGACGAGGTCTCCGCCAAGACCCGCGAGGACGGCGCCAACGACGACCCGGAGGACCTCGACCTGCCCCACTGGGCCGGCCTGATCCCGGTCACCACCGTGCACGGCGCCCCCGAGCCGGCCGCCCACACCACCGTCCCGCTGCCCGCGCACCTGAGCGCCTACCCCCGCTGACCAGGGAGTCCCCATGCTGATCCGCACCTGGGACCGCGGCGACGAACAGGAGTGGCGCGCCTGGCTGGCCGAGGGCCGCGACTTCGGCCTGCTCGCCGCCAACGGCGGGCCCGACGAGGGGCCGGTCCTCGTCCCCACCCACTTCCTCCTGGACGCCGACCGCGGCGAGATCCTGCTCCACCTGGCCGCGCCCAACCCGCTGCTGGCCGCCGTCCGCGCCGACCCGCACGTCACCCTCGCCGTCACCGACGGCTACGCCTTCGCCCCCGGCCACTGGCGCGGCTCCCCGGGCACGCCCACCAGCTACTACGCCTCCGTGCACTTCCACTGCACCGCCGAGATCGTGGAGTCCCCCGCCGCCAAGGCGGAGCTCCTCAACCGCCAGCTGGCGCACTTCCAGCCGGAGACGCCCGAGGTCCGCGTCGTGCCCGGCGAGGGCGAACTGGCCCGCCAGCTGCCCGGCATGCGGGGGCTGCGCCTGAGCGTGCGCGAGGTCCGGGCCAAGTTCAAGTACGACGACAAGAAGCGCCCCAAGGAGCAGCACGCCATCGCCGACCTGCTCGCCGAACGCGCCGAGGGCCCCGGCCGCGCCCGCGACCAGTACGCCGGCGCCCGCACCCAGCTGCTGCGCCGTCACCAGCTGCGCACGGCGGCCGCTCGCACCTCCGGCTGACCTGGCATCACCCGATCGGGCCCCGCCATTGGGCGCGGACCCGCCGCCACTGCTCGAATGTGAGACGAATCCTGCCCACTCGGCCGTAGGAGCGGGCCCGTCCACTCGGGGAGCGCGCTTGTCCACACCCACCAGCCACCGGGGCGGCGAGGCCCACCTCGGCCACGTGGTGTTCATCTCCGCGGCCGCCGCGATGGGCGGCTTCCTGTTCGGTTACGACAGCGCGGTGATCAACGGCGCCGTGACGGGCATCCAGAAGCACTTCGCGGTGGGCCACGGCACCACCGCCTTCGTGGTGGCCATCGCGCTGCTCGGCTCGGCCGCCGGCGCGGTGGTCGCCGGCCGCCTGGCCGACCACCTGGGCCGGGTGCGCACGATGCTGCTGGCCGCCGCGCTGTTCGCGGCCAGCGGCGTCGGCTCGATGTTCCCGCCGAACATCGAGACCCTGGCCACCTGGCGCGTGGTGGGCGGCATCGCGATCGGCATCGCCTCGGTGATCGCGCCCACCTACATCGCCGAGGTCGCCCCCACCGCCTACCGGGGCCGGCTCGCCTCCTTCCAGCAGATGGCGATCGTGCTGGGCATCACCGTCTCCCAGCTGGCGAACTGGGCGCTGAACCAGGCCGCCGGGGGCGAGTCCACCGGCCACCTCGGCGGCATCCAGGCGTGGCAGTGGATGCTCGGTGTGGAGACCGTCCCCGCCCTGGTGTACGGCCTGATGGCGCTGTCCATCCCCGAGTCCCCGCGCTTCCTGATCGCCGACCACCGCGAGGCGCAGGCCCGCAAGGTGCTGGTGGAGGTGGAGGGCGAGGACGTGGACCTCGACGCCCGGGTGGCGGAGATCCGCAGGGTGCTGGAGTCCGCCCACAAGCCGCGGCTCAGGGACCTGCTGGGCGGGCGCTTCGGCCTGCTGCCGATCGTCTGGGTCGGCATCGGCGCCTCGGTGTTCCAGCAGTTCGTCGGCATCAACGTGATCTTCTACTACTCCTCCTTCCTGTGGCAGTCGGTGGGCATCAACGAGTCCAACTCCCTGCTGATCAGCCTCTCCACCTCGATCATCAACGTGATCGGCACGGTGATCGCGATGGCCCTGGTGGACCGCATCGGCCGCAAGCCGCTGGCGCTGGCCGGCTCCATCGGCATGGCGGCCGCGCTGGGCACCGCCGCCTGGGCGTTCTCCTACCGCAACGGCACCGGCGACACCGCGACCCTGGACGACACCCATGCCACCGTCGCTCTGGTCGCCGCCCACGTGTTCGTCCTCTGCTTCGCCTTCTCCTGGGGCGTGGTGGTGTGGGTGCTGCTCGGCGAGATGTTCCCCAACCGCATCCGGGCACTGGCCCTGTCGGTGGCCGCCTCGGCCCAGTGGATCGCCAACTGGGCCATCACCGTCAGCTTCCCGGACCTCGCCGACTGGAACCTCTCCGCCACGTACGTCATCTACGCCGCCTTCGCGCTGCTCTCCATCCCGTTCGTGGCCTTCTGCATCAGGGAGACCAAGGGCCGCGCCCTGGAGGAGATGGGCTGATGCACGCCGACCCGCGCCGCACGCGGCCCGAGCCACCGAGAGGAAGCCATGACTGACCAGGGCGGCTCCCGGCAGAACGTCACCTTCCCGAGCAACGGCCGTACCGCGCACGGCTATCTGGCCCGCCCGCCGCAGGGCGTCGGCCCGGGCGTGGTGCTGGTGCAGGAGTGGTGGGGCCTGACCTCGCACGTCGCGGCGATGGCCGACCGCCTCGCCGCCGAGGGGTTCACCGTCCTCGCCCCGGACCTCTTCGGCGGCGCGACCACGCACGACGGCACCGAGGCGGCCCGCTTCAAGCGCGAACTGCCCGTCGAGCGGGCCGTGGAGGACCTCTCCGGCGCGGTCGGCTTCCTGCTCGCCCAGGACGGCGTGGTGGGCGACGCGGTCGGCGCCGTGGGGTTCTGCATGGGCGGCGGCTTCGCCCTGCTGCTCGCCGCCCACGAGGGCGACCGGGTGGCCGCGGTGGTGCCGTTCTACGGCCTGCCGCCCGACCCGGACTTCGACTACCGCGGCCTGACCGCCCATGTCCTCGGCCACTTCGGCGAGTTGGACGGCTCGCTGCCGATGGCCGTGGTCGACGAGGCGGCGATCCGCATCGGCGAGGCGACCGACGTCCGCCCCGAGTTCCACTTCTACCCGGCCGGCCACGCCTTCATGAACGACGAGAACCTGATCGGCACCTACGACCCGCTCCAGGCCCGGATCGCCTGGCGCCGCACCCTCACCTTCCTGTCCGGCCACCTGGGTTGAGCCCTCTCCCGCACCCTCCCCATCAGGCCCGAAAACCCGATGGACAGCTGTACGAACCCAGGCCATAGTCACCGGGTGCCGACCCCCGACTCCCCCGATTCCCCCGACTCCCCTGCTGCCTCCCCCGACTCCCCCTCCCCGGGCCGCCGCTACGCCTGGGCGAGCCGCAACTTCCGCATCCAGACCACGGCCACCGTCGTCAGCGGCCTCGGCAACGCCGGCGCCCCCATCGCCACCGCGTTCGCCGTCCTCGGCAACGGCGGCTCCGCCACCGAGGTCGGCTACGTCACCGCCGCCCGCCTGGTGCCCACCGTCCTGCTCCTGGTGCTCGGCGGCGCCCTCGCCGACCGCTTCCCCCGCCACCGGATCATGGTCGGCGCCAACCTGTTCAGCGGCGTCGCCCAGGCCGTCCTGGCCGCCCTGGTCCTGGCCGGGAACGTACAGCTGTGGCAGCTGCTGGTGCTCTCCGCGGCCGGCGGCGCCGGGTACGCCCTCTACTCCCCGGCCTCCGGCGGCATGATCATGCAGGCCGTCCCCCAGGAGTACGCCGCCAAGGCGTTCTCGGTCTTCCGGATGGGCCTGAACGCCTCCCAGATCGGCGGCGCCGCCCTCGGCGGGGCGCTCACCACGGCCGTGGGCCCGGGCTGGGTGCTCGCCCTGGACGCCCTGTGCTTCCTGATCGCCGCCTCCCTGCGCTTCCTCCTCGAACCCGAGACGGCCCCCGCCCCCGGCGGCAGCAGCATGCTGCGGGACCTGCACGAGGGCTGGCGGGAGTTCGTCTCCCGCCGCTGGCTCTGGGGGATCGTCCTGCAGTTCTCCGTCCTGGTCGCCTGCACCGGCGCCGTCGAGTCGGTGTACGGGCCCGTCGTCGCCGAGGAGCGGCTCGGCGGCGCGGGCAGCTGGGGCCTGGCGATGGCCGCGTTCGGCACGGGCCTGGTCGCCGCCGGGGTGCTGATGGCCCGCTGGCGCCCCCGCCGCCTGCTGCTGGTCGGCAACTGGGGCGTCTTCCTGTTCGGCGTGCCCGCGCTCGCGCTGGCGGCGAACGCGCCCCTGTCCGTGCTGACCGCGGCGATGTTCCTCTCCGGGGTCGGCGTCACCGTCTTCGGCGTCAACTGGATGGTCGCCCTCCAGCAGGAGATCCCCGAGGAGGCGTTCTCCCGGATCGTCGCCTACGACGAACTGGGCTCCTACTCGCTCTCCCCGGTCGGCACCGCCCTGGCCGGCCCGGCCGCCGCCGCCCTCGGCCTGAACGGCGCCCTGTGGGCCTGCGCCGCGCTCTGCCTGCTGCTCAGCGCCGCCGTCCTGGTCGACCCCCAGGTCCGCCGGCTGAGCAGGCGGAGCACGACGGACGCAACGGAGGTCGCGCGCGAGCGGGCGACCGCGCCGTGAGCGCCCCGTGCGCCCCGCGTGCGCCAGCCGGTGAGCAACCGGTGGTGCCCCTGGGGCGTCCGACCAGATGAACACCACCACCGTTCCTGGGGGGCCTCCGGTGCCGAAGCCACTGCTGTTCCTGGACGTCGACGGGGTGCTGAACCCGGTCTGCCCGCACCCGGACGCCGGATTCGACACGCACACCCTGCTCGGCTACGCCGTCCTGCTCAGCGACCGGCACGGCCGGTGGCTGCGCGAACTCGCCGGCACCTACGACCTCGTCTGGGCGACCACCTGGGAGGACCACGCCAACGAGCACATCGCCCCGGCGATCGGCCTCGACCCCCTCCCGGTGGTCCGCTTCACCGGCTACGTCCCCCAGCCCGGGGACCCGCGCGTCCCCCTGATGGAACTGTTCTCCGCCGCCAAGTGGGCCCCGCTGCTGCGCTACGCCGCCGGGCGCCCCTTCGCCTGGGTCGACGACGTCATCCCCACCCGGCTGGTGCGCAACTCCCTCTGGCGCCGCGACCGCCTGCTGCTGCGCATCGACCCCGGCCAGGGCCTGGAGCGCCACCACGTCGAGCGGCTGCTCACCCACCCGCCGCGCGAGCAGGTGCTCGGGGGACTCAGGGGGTCGGCAGCCAGCTGACGTGCCCGGCGAGCAGCGCGTACCCGACGAAGGCCACCGTGTCGATCAGCGCGTGCGCCGCCACCAGCGGCATCACCCGCCCCCAGCGCCGGTACAGCAGGCAGAACACCGCCCCCATCACCATGTTGCCGACCAGCCCGCCGACCCCCTGGTACAGGTGGTACGAGCCGCGCAGCGCCGAGCTCGCCACCAGCATCGCCGGCCAGGACCACCCCCGGCGGCTCAGCCGGCGCAGCAGGTAGCCGAGGACGATGACCTCCTCGAGGATCGCGTTCTGCCAGGCCGACATCACCAGCACCGGCACCCGCCACCACACGTCCGGCAGCCCGGAGGGCGCCACCGTCAGGTTGTACCCGGCCGCCTGCGAGGCCAGGTACAGCACCAGCCCGGAGCCGCCGATCGCCGCCGCCACGGCCGCGCCCCGGCCGAGGTCGCGCAGCTTCTGCCCGAGGTCGAAGCCCAGCACCCGCAGCGAGACGCCCTCACGCACCAGCAGGTACCCGACGAGCGCGACGGGTGCCAGGCCACGGCAGATGTAGTAGAGCTGCCACACCAGGTCCAGCCAGGGCCGCCCCGGTGCCCGAGAGCCGTTGAGGGTGGCGACCTGCTGGCCCAGCTTGATCGGCTCGGTGAGCGAGCCCGCGAAGCTGATCAGCGCGCTGACCCCGCTGGCCCCGAGCGAGAGCGCCAGCACGATCAGCAGTTCCACACCGAGCAGCCGGCGGCTCGCCCTCACGCTCTCCGGGTCGGCCGGGTCGGCCGGCTCCGTCGGCTCGGTCGGGACGGTGGTCACGGGGGCTCCAGGAGGGCGGTCGTCCCCACGGCCGACCAGCCGCAGGAACGATCATCCTGACACAGCGCCCCGGACAGGCCCCCTAGCCCACCGGCCAGGTGTGCACCGGCTCCCCCGTGCGCATGTGCTCGGCGTAGCGCCGGGTCATCGCGGCGAGCGCGGTCGGCCGGTCCATCCCGTACCGCTCGCGCAGCCGGTGGAAGGTGGCGCTCTGCCAGGAGGCGCCGTTGGTGCGGCGCAGGCAGCGCTGCTCGATGATGCCCAGGTACCGGTCCCGGTCGCCGGGCTCGACGCCCCACTCGTCCAGCCCCTGGTGGGCCATCGGCAGCAGCTCGTCCAGCACCAGGTCGACGGCCGGGACGGTGGCGAGCCCGCCTCCGCGGCCCGCCCGCCCGGAGCGCGGCCACTGGAACACCGCGTCGATGCCGTAGCGGGCGCCCTGGCGGAAGTTCTCGTCCGCCTTCTCGAACGACAGCCGCGTCCACACCGGCCGGGGCTGCTCGGCGAGCACCCGCACCAGCCCGTAGTAGAAGGCCGCGTTGGCGAGGGTGTCGGCCACCGTCGGCCCGGCCGGCAGCGCCCGGTTCTCCACTCGCAGGTGCGCCACCCCGCCGGCGACGTCGTAGACGGGCCGGTTCCAGCGGTAGATGGTGCCGTTGTGCAGCCGCATCTCGGCGAGCCTGGGCGCGCCACCGGAGGCCAGCACCTTCAGCGGGTCCTCGTCGTCGCAAATCGGCAGCAGCGCCGGGAAGTAGCGCAGGTTCTCCTCGAACAGGTCGTAGGCCGAGTCCACCCAGCGCTCGCCGAACCAGGTGATCGGGCGCACGCCCTGCGCCTTGAGCTCCGCCGAGCGGGTGTCGCAGGCTTGCTGGAAGAGCACCGGACGGGTCTCGCGCCACAGCTCCCGCCCGAACAGGAAGGGCGAGTTGGCGCCGAGCGCCAGCTGCGGGCCGCAGATCGCCTGGGCGGCGTTCCAGACCGAGGAGAACCGCTGCGGGGTCACCTGGAGGTGCAGTTGCAGGGAGGTCGCGGCCGCCTCGGCGACCATGGTGATCGACTCCAGCTGGAGGTGCTCGACCCCCTCGATGTCCAGGGCGATCTCCTCGCCCCTGGCGGCCAGGATCTGGTCGCTGAGCAGGCTGTAGCGCTGGTTGCCGCTCATCGCGTCCAGCCCGGTGTGGCCGTGCTCCAGGGTCGGCAGGATGCCCACCATGACGATCCTGGCCCCGGCCTCGGCGGCCCGGCGGTCGGCGTAGCGCAGGCCCGTGTCGATCTCCTCGCGCAGGTCCTCGAAGACGTGCCCGCAGAGCCGGTGCGGCGCGATGTTGACCTCGATGTTGAACCGGCCGAGCTCGGTCTGGAAGTCGCTGGAGCCGATCGCGCTGAGCACCTGCGCGTTGTGCATCACCGGCAGGCCCTGGTCGTCGGCCAGGTTGAGTTCGATCTCCAGGCCCATCACGGCGCGGGGCCGGTCGAAGCGGTTCTCGCTCAGCATCCGCCCGAGCGCGTCCTGGCATGCCTGGAGCTTGCGCCGGTACAGCTGCCGGTCCGCCAGATCCGCTCGTGTGGCCACGACCTTCTCGCCCACGGTTCCCCTCCTCCTGAACCACCCGTCGACCGACCGTGCCACAGCATCATGCCCACCTCGAAGATCGATACCCGAATGGCTCTACTGGCTTGCAATGCAAGGCAACTGACGCGGATTCACCAAATCTGTCAACTTGCCCGAGGCCACCGCCTGTGATAAACAGGTCACCCTGCGCATCTGTTCGAAGGAATTCGCACAGCGCGCCGGCCGGTCGCCCGTTCCCGCCCCGAGCCCCTCGTCGACGGCGGCGACAGCGCCGGCACCGCGATCCTGCACAACCGGACACGGCCAGGCTCCCGTCAATGCCGACGCACCCGCGCCACGCCGGTATGCCGCACTCGCACGCCGATCTCGCACGGAGGGCGGACCCCGCCATGACTCTGCAGACCCCCCAGCCCCCACCGAGCGCGCTGCGCGCCGTCCTGGGGGCACTCGACTCGGAGACAGCGCTGCGCCAGCCGGCCGCCGCCGCACTACTCCATCCGACCGGCCCCCTGCTGCCCGCCCACCCGCTCGCCGTCCACGTCCTGGACGGCCCCCGGGCCGAACTCTCCGCCGCCCGCCGCACGGGCTGGCGCTTCCTGATCAAGGACGGTCCCGAGGTGGCCGCCGCCGCGGAGGTGGTGCAGAGCGCCGAGGGGCACACCTTCTCCCACTTCACCGCCGGCCCCTACCTCGACTCGACGGTCCGGGCGCTGCGCCAGGCGTGGCAGATCGCCCAGGGCTCCCGCGCCCAGCGCCGGCCCCGGCTGCTGACCTTCCCCGGCCAGTACGCGACGGCCCTGTGGCTGCACAGCCCCGAGGCCGACCCGTCCGCCGACCTGCTGATCCCGCTCGCCCCGGCCCCGCTCGGCGTCACCGCCCACCGCGCCTACCCGGCGGCCGACCTGCTCCCCCTGCTCGCCCGCGCACCCCTGACGGCGAGGCCCCTGCTGCTCGGCTCCCCCTGAGCCGTCCGCGCAACCGCACGGGCCGCCGGGCACCCCGCCCGGCGGCCCGCCGCCGTACCCGCTCGACGCTCGCTCGACGGCCACTCGGACGGCCTCTCACCCTTTCGGAGGACTCCGCATGGCCCCTTTGGGCCATGCCGTGCCTGGCCCACCTGTGCGCACTTTCCCCCTCGGCCCACCTGAACGGGTGATCTCTACCCGGGAGTTGTGGCGCATGTCACCAAATACCTGCGCGCACGTCCCCGGATGCCGACACTGGGAACCAGCGTGGAAGGACCACCTGTCCTACCCACTTGAGTGCCGGTCAACACCTGGTCGGCGCATGGACAGAATCCGGCCACCGCGGCGGCACCCGGAGACACACTCGACGGGCGACCGCACCACGGGGAGGATCGCAGAGCGAAGCGAGGGTACGCGTATGTGCCAGCACCGTCCTGAGTGCCCATCGGCCGAGTCCGAGGACCGCGAAGCCGCCGTACCGGTGGCCTGCCACCCGGAGCAGGGCTGGAGCCTGCTCTGCAACGGCGTCGTCCTCTTCGAGGACACCGGAGAGCTGCTGCCCGACGGCCGGGTGATCGCCCCGCGCCGGGCCGTCGCCCACGCGGCCTGACCACCGGCCCGGCCCGACCGAACGGCGCGGAGCAGCCGCCGACCCTACGGAAGCGAAGCGAAGCGGGCGGGGCCCCGGCGAACGGTTTCGCCGGGGCCCCGCCTCACACGCATCCGCCGGTCAGACGCCGTACTCGTCCAGCGGCGGGCAGGAGCAGACCAGGTTGCGGTCGCCGTACGCGCCGTCGATGCGGCTCACCGGCGGCCAGTACTTGTCCGCCGGGTTGACGCCCGCCGGGAAGACCGCCTCCTGCCGCGAGTAGCCGTGCGCCCACTCGCCGGCCAGCTCGGCGGCGGTGTGCGGGGCGTTGCGCAGCGGGTTGTCCTCGGCGACCCACTCGCCCGAGCCGACCTTGTCGATCTCGCCACGGATCTCGATCATCGCGTCGCAGAACCGGTCGATCTCGTGCAGGTCCTCGGACTCGGTCGGCTCGATCATCAGCGTGCCGGCCACCGGGAAGGACATCGTCGGCGCGTGGAAGCCGTAGTCGATCAGGCGCTTGGCAATGTCGTCCACCGTCACGCCCGTCTCCTTGGTCAGCGGACGCAGGTCGATGATGCACTCGTGGGCGACCAGCCCGCCCGGGCCGGTGTAGAGCACCGGGAAGTGCGGGGCCAGGCGCTTGGCGATGTAGTTGGCGTTCAGCACCGCGACCTGGGTCGCGCGCTTGAGGCCCTCGCCGCCCATCAGCCGGACGTACGCCCAGGAGATCGGCAGGATCGCCGCCGAGCCCCAGGGCGCGGCCGAGATCGGGCCGACGCCGGTGGCCGGGCCGGCCTCCGGCTGGAGCGGGTGGTTGGGCAGGTACGGCGCCAGGTGGGCGCGCACCGCGACCGGGCCGACGCCCGGGCCGCCGCCGCCGTGCGGGATGCAGAAGGTCTTGTGCAGGTTCAGGTGCGAGACGTCCGCGCCGAACTTGCCCGGCTTGGCGAGGCCGACCAGGGCGTTCAGGTTGGCGCCGTCCACGTACACCTGGCCGCCGGCCTCGTGCACCAGGGCGCAGATCTCGGTGATCTGGGTCTCGTACACGCCGTGGGTCGACGGGTAGGTGACCATCAGCACGGCGAGGTTGTCGCGGTGCTGCTCGATCTTGGCCTTGAGGTCGTCGACGTCCACGTCGCCGTCGACCAGGGTCTTCACGACGACGACGCGCATGCCGGCCATCACCGCGGAGGCGGCGTTGGTGCCGTGCGCCGAGGACGGGATGAGGCAGACGTCGCGCTGGGCGTCGCCGTTGGCGTGGTGGTAGGCGCGCACGGCCAGCAGGCCGGCGAACTCGCCCTGGGAGCCGGCGTTCGGCTGGATCGAGACGGCGTCGTAGCCGGTGACCTCGACGAGCTGCCGCTCCAGCTCGCGGATCAGGGTGAGGTAGCCCTGGGCCTGGTCGATCGGCGCGAAGGGGTGCAGCTGGCCGAACTCCGGCCAGGTCACGGCCTCCATCTCAGTGGTCGCGTTGAGCTTCATGGTGCAGGAGCCCAGCGGGATCATGCCGCGGTCCAGCGCGTAGTCGCGGTCCGACAGGCGGCGCAGGTAGCGCAGCATGGCGGTCTCGGAGCGGTGGCTGTGGAACACGGGGTGGGTGAGGTAGTCGTCCTCGCGCAGCAGCGCGGCGGGCAGCGCCTCGGCGGCCTCGGCCACCTCCACGCCCGCGACGCCGAACGCGGCCCAGACGCCGGCCAGGTGCTCGCGGGTGGTGGTCTCGTCGGTGGAGACCGAGATCCGGTCCTCGCCGTCCTGGTGGACGTTGATGCCGTGGGCGCGGGCGGCGGCGGCGATCTCGCCGGCGCGGCCCGGGACGACGGCGGTGACGGTGTCGAAGAACTCGCCGTGCAGCAGCTCGACGCCGCCGGCCCGCAGGCCCTCGGCGAGGGCGGCCGCGTAGCGGTGGGTGCGGCGGGCGATGTCCGCCAGGCCGTCCGGGCCGTGGTAGACGGCGTACATCGAGGCCATGACGGCGAGCAGCACCTGGGCGGTGCAGATGTTGCTGGTGGCCTTCTCGCGGCGGATGTGCTGCTCGCGGGTCTGCAGGGCCAGGCGGTAGGCGCGGTTGCCGTCCGCGTCCACGGAGACGCCGACCAGGCGGCCGGGCAGCGAGCGGGCGTACTCGGCGCGCACCGACAGGTAGCCGGCGTGCGGGCCGCCGAAGCCCATCGGCACGCCGAAGCGCTGCGAGGTGCCGCAGGCGATGTCGGCGCCGAGCGAGCCCGGGGACTTGAGCAGGGTCAGCGCCAGCAGGTCGGCGGCGACGGCGACTATCGCGCCCAGGCCGTGCGCCTGCTCGATCACCGGGGCGAGGTCGCGCACGACGCCGGTGGCGCCCGGGTACTGGAGCAGCACACCGAAGACGCCGCGCTCGGCGATCTCGGCCGGGATGCCCTCGGACAGGTCGGCGACGACGACCTCGACGCCGGTCGGCAGGGCGCGGGTGTTGATCACCGCGACGGTCTGCGGCAGGGTCTCCGCGTCGACCAGGAAGACGCCGCCCCTGACCTTGGTGACGCGGCGGGCCAGCGCCATCGCCTCGGCGGCCGCGGTGCCCTCGTCCAGCAGCGAGGAGCCGGAGGTCGGCAGCCCGGTCAGGTCGGAGACCAGGGTCTGGAAGTTGAGCAGCGCCTCGAGGCGGCCCTGCGAGATCTCCGGCTGGTACGGCGTGTAGGCGGTGTACCAGGCCGGGTTCTCCATGACGTTGCGCAGGATGACCGGCGGGGTGAAGGTGCCGTAGTAGCCCAGGCCGATCATCGGCTGGAGGACCTGGTTGCGGCCGGCCAGCTCGCGCAGCTCGGCGAGGACCTGGGCCTCGGAGCGCCCGGCGGGCAGGTCCAGTCCGGTGATGGAACGGATGGCCTCGGGAACGGCGGTGGCGGCGAGCTCGTCCAGCGAGCTGTAGCCGACCGACGCCAGCATCTTCTCCTGAGCGTCCGCATCGGGGCCGATGTGACGGTTCTCGAAGGGGCTGGCCAGCTCAAGCTCGGTGAGGGTCGGGGCGCCGGTGGGGCGTCCCGCGTTCGGCTGGGCGTTCATGGTGGTCTCCTGGTCACGGACCGGGGGGCACGCACGCCGGCCGGCTGAGCCGCTGGTGACAGCGGTTCGGCCTCGGGCGGGCGCACCCGGCGGGCCTCCCCCTCTGTCATCGGGACCTGAGAGCTTCACCCGTACGCAGCGCTGTGGGCGCCGCGTCTGGCTTGCACCGTCGGTGAGGGTGGTGGTGTCGGCTCCCGCGCCGGCGCTCCTGCCCTGCTTTCCAGAGTGACCTATCCCGCACGGTACGGATGCCTGAGAGATTCCGGGGAGGAGTTGCTCCTTCGGCGCCCCTACCAGCGGTTTTCACTGGCGGGGACTCTCCCGCGCGGGCTCGGCGGTCGGGGCCCAGGGTACCAGCGGGAGGCCCTCCGATCACGGGTGCGTCAGGTCACTCGGGGTCTACGCGCGTGGCGTCGGAAATGCCCCGGACGGCCCAGCGCGCAGCCCGTCCGGCCGCACCCCGCTCGCGCCCCCGCGGACGATGCCCTTGGGTGTGAAGAGGCGGACGGTCGGGGTGCTCCGGCCGCCGTACCTGCGGGAGTTCCGCAGGCGCAGCGCACTGGAGGAAAGAGTGCAGACCGACATCGACCCCCGGGACCTCATCGGCCACAAGGCGGTCGACCGCAACGGAGACAAGATCGGCACCGTCGACGAGGTGTACCTGGACGACGCCACCGGCCGGCCCGAGTGGGCCGCCGTCCGGACGGGCATCTTCGGCCGGGACGCCTTCGTCCCGCTCACCACGAGCGAGTTCTCCGGCGACGAGCTCCGCGTGCCGTACGACAAGTCGCTGGTCAAGGAGTCCCCGGACTTCGGCGTGGGCCAGCACCTGTCGCCCGCCCAGGAGCTCCAGCTCTACCGCTACTACGGCCTCGACACCCCGGTGGACGGCCACCCGGCGCCGGAACCCTCCCGCCTGGCCGCGGAGCCCGACCTGGACTTCGGCACCACGGCGGCGGCCGCCACCGGCGCCGCCCCGCGGGCCTTCCACTCCCCCGAGCCCGCCGCGGCCCTCGCGACCGCGCCCGCCCCCTCGACCCCGACCACCATGACGGCGACCACCACGACCACCAGCACCGCCCCGGAGGCCAACGTGCGGACCCTCAGCACCCCCGCGCCCGCCGCTGCCACCACCACCGTCCCGGTGGTCGAGCCCAAGCCGCAGCCCGCCGCCCCCGTCCCCGCCGAGCGCCCGGCCCCCTCGGCCGCCACCACTGCGCGGACGGACGGCGCCGCCACCACCTCGCCCAGCGGCCCGCTGGAGATCACCTGCCGCGAGGAGCGGCTGGAGATCACCACCGAGTGGCACACCGTGGGCACCGCGAAGCTGCGCAAGTACGTGACCAGCGAGCAGGTCGAGCGCCGCGTCCCGGTGGTGCGCGAGCGCGTGCGGGTGGAGCGGATGCCGGTGAGCGAGGCCGAGCGCGCCTCGCTGACGGAGAAGGACATCGCCGAGGCGGTGGAGGAGGTCACCCTGCGCGAGGAGCGCCCGGTGGTCCGCAAGTACCTCGCCCCGATCGAGCGGGTCCGCCTGGTCGTCGAGCGCTACACGGCCGAGGAGGTCGTCCGGGACGAGCTGCGCCGCGAGCACGTCGAGGTCCAGGACTCCACCCCCGGCGCCCCCGCCCCCGACCTCCCGGCCGCGGGCGTCCCGGCCACGGGCGTCCCGGTCGCGGACGGCTCCCGCCCGGCGGCGGCGATGCGGCCCCTGTCCTGACGGTTCGCCACCAGGGCCCCGGACCACCCGGTCCGGGGCCCTGTCGCATGCCGGGACCGGCCCGGCCGTTCTCCTTTGCCAAAGCTTAACCACTCGATATTTGACACTCTTAACTATCTCCCGGCATCGTTACTTCAGTTCATTCACTATGTACGGGAGGAAGCAACCGTGAGTGAGGCACTCAAGCCCACCATCGCGGCCGAGAAGCAGAGCACCGCCCGGGTCCTGCCGGCCCTCATCCTGGCGATGCTGTCGTTCAGCGTGATCCAGACCGCCGTCGTCCCGATCCTGCCCTCGCTGGCCAAGGAACTGGACGTCTCCGGCTCCAACATCACCTGGCTGATGACCGCCAACCTGCTCTCCGCCGCCGTGCTGACTCCCCTGCTGGGCCGCTTCGGCGACCTCCGGGGCCGCAAGCCGATGCTGCTGATCTCGCTGGTCGGCCTGGTCGCGGGCTCGGCCCTGGCGGTCGGCACCCACTCCTTCACCTGGCTGGTCGTCGCCCGCGTCCTGCAGGGCGCCGGCGGTGGCGTGATGCCGCTGGCGATCAGCATCGTCCGCGACGAACTGCCCCGGCAGAAGGTCACCGGCGGCGTCGCCGCCATCTCCGCCTCGATGGGCGTCGGCTCCGGCCTCGGCCTGGTCGCCACCGGTCTCCTGCTGGAGCACTGGAACTACAAGTCGATCTTCTGGATGGGCCTGGTCTTCGGCCTGATCGCCATCGCCCTGGTCGTCTTCCGCGTCCCGACCGACCCGGTGACCGACAAGGAGGGCGGCGCCGACCCGCTCGGCGCACTCACCCTCGCCGGCTGGCTCTCCGCCCTGCTCGTCGCCGTCAGCCAGGGCAACCACTGGGGCTGGACCTCCACCAAGACCCTCGGCCTCTTCGCCGTGGCCGCCGTGGTCGCCCTCGTCTGGGGGATCATCGAGACCAAGGTCGCGCACCCGCTGGTCGACATGAAGATGATGTCCCGCCCGGCCGTGGCCTTCACCAACCTGGCCGGCCTGCTCATCGGCTTCGGCATGTACGGCTCGTTCATGGTCATCAGCAACTTCGCCCAGGCCCCGGACAAGATCACCCACTACGGCTTCACCGCGAGCGTCCTGCACGCCGGCATCATGCTGCTGCCCTCGGCCCTCGGCTCGATGGTCGCCGCCCCGCTCGGCGCCCTGCTGATCGCCCGCCGCGGCCCGCGCCTGCCGCTCGTCGCCGGCGGTGTGCTCGGCGCCGTCGCCATGGCCTACCTGGCCCTGCGGCACAGCGCCGAGGGCGACATCTACACCGCCTCGGCGATCTTCGGCCTGGGCATCGGCCTGGCCTTCTCCGCGATGCCCGCCTACATCAACGGCGCCGTCCCGGTGGAGCAGAGCGGCATCGCCAACGGCATGAACTCCGTGCTGCGCACGGTCGGCGGCGCGATCGGCACCGCCGTGATGGCCGCCATCCTGACCGGCGACACCATGAAGCTGCCGCCGCAGATCCCGCTGACGCTGCCCACCCTGGACGCCTTCAAGCACGCGTTCTGGACGGCCGCCGTGGTCTGCATCGTCGCCGGTGCCGTCCCGTTCCTGATCCGCTCCGCGAAGTCGGCCACCGCCGTCACCGCCGGCGGCTCGGCCCCGCAGCACACCAGCCCCGAGCTGGCCAAGACCGACGCCTGACGAGGCGTCCGACCCCCGCGCCCAGGGACAGGGCGCGGGGGCCCGGCCCGGCTGCGGCTCGTGAGGGCATCGCGACCGCACCCCGGCCGGCACGCAAATGCGGCCCCACCCGGTTTCTCCACACCGGGTGGGGCCGTTCCGCGTCCCGCCTCACCCGTCCGAGGAACCCTCGGGCCTGCGCAGCGGCAGCGCCCGCGAGGGCTCCAGCGCCGGATCGTCCACCGCGAACGTCCGCACCCGCCCGGGCCCGCTCCACGGCGTCTCGAACCGCACCGTCACCCGCCCGACCCCGCTGCCCTGCACCCACCCCGGCCCGAACTCCGCGTGCTCGACGTCCTGCCCGGGGTGCCAGCGCCGCACCGCCGCCTCGGGCGCCTCCTCCTCCACCGCCTCGGCCTCGGCCTCCTCCGCGTGCTCGGCCGCCTCCTCCCGCAGCGCCTGCGCGAACAGGTCCTCCTGCGTGTAGTCGGCGAGTTGGGCCACACCCACGCCCAGCAGCCGCACCCCGCCGGTGATGTCCACCTGCTCGGCCAGCCGCCGCGCCGTCCCCACGATCACCGTCTCGTCGTCCGTGGGCCCGCGCAGGGTCTCCGAGCGCGTCAGCGTCGAGAAGTCGAACCGCCGCACCTTGAGCACCACCGTCCGCCCCGAGCGCCCCGCCGCCCGCAGCCGCCGCACACAGCGCGCCGCCAGCGCCTCCACCTCCCGCAGCACCCGGTCCCGGTCCGCCAGGTCCACCTCGAAGGTGTCCTCCACCGAGACGGACTTGGCGTCCTGGTCGGGCACCACCGGCCGGTCGTCCAGCCCTATCGACATCTGGAAGATCCCGGCGCCGTGCGCCCGCCCCAGCAGCTGCACCAGCTCGGCCTCCCCCGCCTCCGCGAGCTCCGCCACGGTGTTCAGCCCCGCCCGCCGCAGCACCTGCTCGGTGGCCGGCCCGATCCCCGGCAGCGCCCGTACGGGCATCGGCCCAAGCACCGCGCGCTCCTGCCCGGGCTCGATCAGCACCAGCCCGTCCGGCTTGGCCCGCTCGGAGGCGATCTTCGCCATCAGCTTGGAGCCCGCCGCGCCCACCGAGCCCGTCAGCCCGGTGCGCCGCTCGATGTCCGCCCGCAGGTCCTCGCCCAGGGCCGTCACCAGCCGCTCGCCGGTGGCGTGGTCCGCCTCCGCCAGCGCCGGACCGTACGGACCGGCCTCCAGGTCGACGAACGCCTCGTCCAGGCTGAGCGGCTGCACCAGCGGCGACAGCTGCCTCAGCAGGCCCATCACGATCTCGCTGTTCTGCCGGTACGCCTCGAACCGGCCCGACAGGAACGCCGCGTTGGGGCACAGCCGCCGCGCCTGCGCCATCGGCATCGCCGAGTGAACCCCGAACCTGCGCGCCTCGTACGAGGCCGTCGAGACCACCCCGCGCCCGCCGAGCCCGCCCACGATCACCGGCTTCCCGCGCAGGCTCGGCTTGGCCGCCTGCTCCACCGCCGCGAAGAAGGCGTCCATGTCGAGGTGGATGATGCTCGGCAGAGAACGCACCCGGCGATCATCGCGCACGGGTACGACAACGGCGCCTCACCGGGCCCGGATCGGCAAGGCGGACCCTGGTGTCCCGCCCGCCTACCGACTGCCCGCCTCCGCCAGCGCCTTGGGGACGCCGTCCTCCCGGGGCCCGAGGAAGTGCGGGTCCGGCCGCAGCCAGACATTCACCGCCGCCTTCCCCGCCCCGGCGATCTCGCGCAGCCCGCCGTACCACCAGGTCTCGTCGTGCAGCTCCGGCACCCCGACGGCGTACGAGCGGATGCCCGCCGCCTCGCACAGCGCCAGCGCCCGCCGGACGTGGAAGTCCTGGCTCACCAGCACCGCCCGGTCCACCCCGAATATCCGGTGCGCCCGGGTGCAGGAGTCCCAGGTGTCGAAGCCCGCGTAGTCCCGCACCACCCGTGAGCCGGGCACCCCGTGCTCGGTCAGGTAGTCGTACATCGCGTCCGGCTCGGAGTACTCGACGCGCCCGTTGTCCCCGGTCACGAGGATCACCCGCACCTTCCCCGCCCGGTACAGGTCCAGCGCGGCCACCAGCCGGTGCTCCAGGTACGGCGAGGGCTTGCCCTGGTCCAGCCCGGCGCCGAAGACCACCGCGACCGGCGCGGACGGCGCGCTCTCCACCGTGCCCACCCGGTCCCCCGCCGTGCACCACAGCCAGGCACTGGGCGCCAGGGCCAGCGAGCAGCCCACCGTCACCAACTGGAACAGCCGCCGCTGCGCCCGCCTCTGCCGCAGCCGAACCCGCCACTGCCCGGCCCTGCGCCGCAGCAGGCCCACCACATCGGTGCCGCCCCTCACACGCCCTCCCTCGATCGCCTCGACGGACGAACGACGAGGCCACGGCCCCGAACGGTTCCCCGCCCGGGCCGCGGCCTCGGAGTGACGTGCTCTCAGACCGCCCGGTTGCGCCTCTGCGCGAGCTCGTCGCCCGGGTCCTGGCCCACCAGCGTCTCGCCGGTGTCCGTCCGCTCGGCGTGCAGCCGCCCGAGGGTGCGCTCCAGCTCCTGCCAGACGGCCCCGACCGCGATGCCGAACACCCCCTGACCGTTCTTCAGCAGGTCGACCACCTGCTGCGGCGTGGTGCACTCGTACACCGTCGCGCCGTCGCACATCAGCGTCAGCCCGGCCAGGTCGCCCTGCTCGGCCGCCTGCAGATGGGCGACCGCCACCCGGATGTTCTGCAGCGAGACGCCGACGTCCAGCAGCCGCTTGACGATCTTCAGCAACAGGACGTCGCGGAAGCTGTAGAGCCGCTGGCTGGTCGCCGGGTACGCCGTGCGCACGCTCGGCTCCAGCAGCCCCGTGCGGGCCCAGTAGTCCAGCTGGCGGTACGTGATGCCGGCCGCCGCACAGGCCGTCGGCCCTCGGAAACCGATCAGTTCGGAGGTCGGTGCGAGCCGCTCGATCGCCGGCTGGCCCGGCTGTACGGCGGGGAACCTGCCCACCCTGGGCAGCTCGGTCACGGCGCGAGCGGTGCGCGGCACGTGCACGGCGCACAGACCGCCCACGGCCGCGTCATCGCCGGTGCTGGTCATGCCTACCTCCGTCCACTCGTGCTGCGGGCAACCCGGCTGCGGGCATCGACCACCCGGACAGCCACTCCTGACGACGGTAGGCAGTCCCCTATGACCCGTCAACGATCGCCACGCCGAGCCGGACAAACGGCATCACTCAGGAGAGTGGTTTTTCGTGCCCCTAGTGTGGGTAGGTGGACGGCTTTTGGCAAAACGACGGGCGCGACCGCCACCCGCCCCGTCCGCGCTACTGCGGACCACTGCCCCCGAAGTCCTCGGGTGACACCTGGTCGAGGAACTCGCGGAACTTCTCGACCTCGTCCTCCTGCTCGTCCGGGATCGCGATGCCCGCCTCGGCGAGCACCTCCTCGCTGCCGTAGATCGGCGTCCCGGTCCGCAGGGCCAGCGCTATGGCGTCGGACGGCCGGGCGCTGACCTCGACCCCGCCGGAGAAGACCAGCTCGGCGTAGAACACGCCCTCGCGCAGGTCGGTGATCCGCACCTCGGTGAGCTGCTGGCCGAGCGCCTCGAGGACGTCCTTGAACAGGTCGTGCGTCAGCGGCCGCACCGGAGTCATGCCCTGCTGGGCGAAGGCGATCGCGGTCGCCTCGCCGGGGCCGATCCAGATCGGCAGGTACCGGTCTCCCCCGACCTCCCGCAGCAGCACGATCGGCTGGCTGGAAGGCATCTCCACTCGGACACCCACGACGTCGAGCTCATTCACACAGGCAACCCTATGGCTCCGACCCCGGATATGAAAGCGCAGGAGGGACGCCGCTGGTCAGCGCACTGCCCCGGCGGCGGAACGGCTATCCCCTGCCGCGCAGACCGGCCTGGACCATCGCCGCGTGCAGCCGCACCGACAGCGTCGCCAGCTCCCTCGCTGTGGCCTCCGCGTGCGCCCTGGTCTGCGGGTTGCGGTGCCTGCGCAGCGGCGCCACCACCTGCTCGACGAGCGCGATCTCACGGTCGGCCGCCGCCTTCATGGCCCTCAGGTGCCGCGGCTCCAGCCCGTAGCGGCCCAGTTCCGCGACCAGCCGGGCCACCTGCAGCGCCTCGCCGTCGTACCCGCCGTCCGGCCCGGGCGCGACCAGCCCGTACGACTCCCACTCCACGAGCTCCGGCTCCCCCGCCTCGGCGGCGGCGAGCAACTCGGCCCGCCCGAGCCGCACCCCCGGGGCCACCTCGGCGGAGGCGACCAGCTCCCGGTCCGCCTCCTCCAGCGGCCCGGGCCGGGCGTCGGCGACGGGCAGCGCGGGCGGAGCCTCGCCGCGCTCGATCGCGTCCAGGTGCTCGCGGATCACCCGCAGCGGCAGGTAGTGGTCCCGCTGCATCCGCAGGACGTACGCCAGCCGCTCCACGTCGGCCGGGCTGAACTTGCGGTACCCCGAGGGCGTGCGCTGGGGCTCGACCAGCCCCTCCGCCTCCAGGAAACGGATCTTGGAGATCGTCACCTCGGGGAAGTCGTCGCGCAGGAAGGCCAGCACGGCTCCGATGCTCAGCAGTTCGTCACCGCCGCGCCGCCGCCCGCCGGACCGCTCCGGCCGGACCGGCTGCCTGGGGCCCGCGACCACCCCGCGCCCGTTCCGGTCCGACTGCGGACCGGACGGCGCGGGGGCGGCCGCCCCGAGAGAAGAGGAGGGGGGATTCGTACTCACTCGGGCTCCTGCCGACGTTGGTTTCAGTACCCCCGGTTGTGGCCGGCGAAGAACACCAGCCGGTACTTGCCGATCTGCACCTCGTCGCCGTTGTTCAGCGGGACCTCGTCGATGCGCTCCCGGTTGACGTAGGTGCCGTTGAGGCTGCCCACGTCGGCCACGCTGAAGCCGCCCGGCGTACGGCGGAACTCCACGTGGCGGCGCGAGACGGTCACGTCGTCCAGGAAGATGTCGCCCTGCGGGTGGCGGCCCGCCGTGGTCACGTCCGAGTCCAGCAGGAAGCGGCTGCCCGAGTTCGGGCCGCGCTGCACGATCAGCAGGGCCGAGCCCGGCGGCAGGGCGTCGATCGCCGACAGCACCTCGGCCGACAGGGCCGGCGTGGCGCCGGTGCCGGTCGTGGTGTTGGGGTCGTAGGACTCCAGGCCGGAGATCGAGATGGTCGAGGTGGTCTCCGCCGCCCCCTCCGGCAGGAGCCCGCCGCGCAGAGCGGTGCCGCAGTTGGAACAGAAGCGGGCCCCGGCAGGGTTCTGGTTGCCGCACCTGGGGCACGGAGTGGGGCCAGCCATGTTCACAGCCTCCTGGCGCGGCACACCCGACGGGTTGTGCCCGGCGTACGGGTCCGGTGCAAACCCTCCACCAGAGGTTGAGGGTCCTGACGGGAAACCTATGCGCGGGTCGCCGGAGGGGTCAACCGACGCGCCGTAGCCCGCCGGATTCCCCGCGTACTGCGCGGCGCCGCCGTCGCGGAACAGCGGCTGGCCGCCGTACGGCGCGGCCTCGGGAGCGGGACGCATGCCCGGCACGGCGGGCTCGTCCTCCGGCCGGCGGTGCCGTGCGGTGGGCGCCTCGACGGCGGCCGCGTCACGACCCTTGTTGCGACCGAACAACTTCGAGAAGAAACTCACGGGCGAATCCCCTTGCGTGTGACAGACCCGCCCGCGGGGCAGGGTGAGAACCTCGGACAGGCTGTGGGACCGGCTGTGGCCGGAGCCTGCTGGAGTGGTACTCCGACTGTTGGTGCTGCTGCTCTTGGTGCTCCGGTGCGCCCCGGCGCTCTCCCGGGGACCGGCACGGACCAGTCTCGCCCACGCCGCGGCGGAACCCCGCACCGGGTGCCGCCCGCACGTGACGGGCCGTTCGTCGGGCGCCGCGTCACTTCGAGGCCGGCTTGGCGAACTGCGGCGTCTTCAAGTCCACGACGGCGTCCACGGCCACCTTCTGCTGCTGGGTGATCGTCGCCCGCGCCTGGTTGTTCTCCAGCGTACGGACGACCCCTCCCGGGATGTTCAGCGCGGGAGTCAGGTCCTGCGGGTTCCCGACGACGGTGAACCGGTAGGGCTGGGACGCCTTCTTCCCGTCGATCTGCACCCCACCGCCGGGCACGTCGGTG
Source organism: Streptomyces sp. NRRL WC-3742 (assembly GCF_000720635.1). GTDB lineage: Bacteria > Actinomycetota > Actinomycetes > Streptomycetales > Streptomycetaceae > Kitasatospora. Next base: position 76,840 of record NZ_JOCF01000028.1, read on the forward strand.
AAGTAGGTGTTGACCACCACGCGCACATCGTTGATCTGAATCGCCTCCGCCCCCGCCGCTCGTAGTTCCTGCAGGGTGTCCAGCAGCATATCCGCCTTCACCTGCCCTTGGGGATCATCGACCGTGAGTACGATGCCCGGACCAGTGGCTTTGACGGTGCCCGCGAGCACGCCCAGCTCCGTCGCCTTCTTCCTGGTCTGCTCCTGGGCCTCCTTGGCCTGGTTCGAGCTGTTCTCCAGCTTCGCCAGGGACTGCTCCAGCTCCGCCTTCTCCTGTTGGAGACGCTGCTGGCGGCTGTCCAGTTCGTCGAGGATGCGAACCAGGTCCTCCTGGCGGGCGCCGCGCAGCTGGCTGTGGTGGTCGTTCGTCGAGCGCACCTGGATCGCCAGGCCCAGGCCCAGCGAGAACAGCAACAGGGCCACCACCAGCTGACCGCGCGACAGCCGCGGCGGCCACAGGGCCGCCTTCAGGCGCCGCCGACCGGCGAGCCGCTCCGGAACGGCGTCCGGCTCGGGCGTCGGCTCAGGCTCGGGCTCTGCTTCCGCCTCGGGCGTCGCTTCGGGCTCAGGCTCGGGTTCAGGCTCCGGCGTCGGTTCGGGCTTCGACTCGGGCTCGGCTGCCGGTTCGGGCTCCGGTTCCGGCTCAGCCGGTTCCCCGGTCCCGACCTCAGCCCCGACCTCAGCCCCGACCTCAGGCTCGACCTCAGCCTCAGCGTCAGACTTCTCGGACACCGTCCCCGCCTCCTCGGCCGCCTCGGTGGGCTCCTCCACCTCCTCGGCGGTGCGCTCCTCGGCCTCCTCGGCCTCCACAGCCTTGACCTCGGCCTTCTCCTCCCGCGCCGCCGCCTCGCGGCCCGCCTCAGGCACGGAAGACATGGCGCCGGATCGCAGCCGCGTTGGAGAAGATGCGGATGCCGAGGACGACGACCACACCGGTGGACAGCTGCGAGCCGACGCCCAGCTGGTCACCCAGGAACACGATCAGGGCCGCGACCACCACGTTCGACAGGAACGAGACGATGAAGACCTTGTCGTTGAAGATCCCGTCCAGCATCGCCCGGACACCGCCGAACACGGCGTCCAGCGCCGCCACCACCGCGATCGGCAGGTAGGGCACGACGGCGTCCGGCACCTCCGGCTGGACGAAGAGCCCGACGACCACCCCGATCACGAGACCCAGTACGGCAATCACGGTCTAGCTGCTCCTGTCCCTGCGGGCGACGACCCGGTCGAGGCCGTCGTGGGCGTGTGGGCTGTGGTCGTCTTCCCGGTGCCACCGGGCGTACGGCGCGCGCCGGTCGCGCTCGCCGACGGTGAGACGGACGCGCTCGGGCTCGCCGGGGTTCCGGGCGTCGCCGACTGCGTGTCGGCCGGGGTGGCCGGGGTGGCCGAGGGGCTCACCGTCGGCGACGGCTCGGGAGTGAGCGGCTGCGCGTTCCGCAGCGTGACGCCGACCGCCGCCGGCAGCGTCAGGCTCTTCTGCGTGGAGAGCGTCGACTTGATGCCGTACTTCTCCTGGATGACCCGCAGGTACTGCCCCGCCATGTTGCCCTCGAAAGCGGTCAGCACCTTCGACCCGTCCCCGATCGCCAGGACGGTGTACGGGGGCACCAGCGGCCGGTTGTCCACCAGGACGGCCTCACCGGCGGCGCGGATCGCCGAGAGCGCGGTCAGCCGCTGGCCGTTGATCGAGACGGCCTCGGCGCCGGCGGCCCAGAGGCCGTTGACCACGAGCTGGAGGTCGCGGTCGCGCAGCCGCCCGGTGTTGGAGAAGCCCTGCCCGGCCCGCGGGTCCACGCTCCCCCCGCCGCCGGTGCCCGCCGCGTCCTCCAGGACGAGCTTCAGCCCCGGCCCCGTCACCTCTCCCAGGCCCACCGGACCGGCCAGCGTCCCGGCGTCCCCGCCGCCCGAGGCGAGCGCCTGCTGCTGGGTGCTGTCGACCTTGCGCCGCAGGTCCTGGACCTGCTGCTGGAGGTGGTCCGCCGAGCCGTTGCTGTCGTTGATCCGGCTGATCAGCGCGTCGCGCTCCTTGGCCAGCGAGGGCTCCGCCTTGTGCGCGTTCACCGCGCCGACCGTCACGACCGTCCCCACCAGCGCCAGCCCGACGCCCAGCGTCAGCAGCCCGCGCGCCGTCCTCGGCATCCGGCCGTCCTGCTCCCCGCCCCGCGCGGCGGCCGCCTCCGCGTACCCCTCGTCCAGGCCGTGGTCCATCACGCTGGTCAGCAGGGACATCGAGGCGTCCGGGCGGTTGTACCGTCCGTTCGGGGCACTCGGCGTCGGCGTCGCTGGCATGCCGACCATCGTCCCATGGCGGCGATCGGGCCCGTGCACGCCCCCTGAGCTGCTCACACTCCGGAAAGTGACGGACCCTTCCGAATGAGGTGAAAACGGACAGCGGGGCGCGCGGACCAGGCCGCGCGCCCCACCGATCGGAGCTGTCCCGCTCTCAGCTCGCCGAGGTCACCGCCCCGCTCCGTCGACCACCGCCGCCCACTCGTCGAGCAGCGCCTCGGTGGCCGCGTCGTCCGGGCCCTCCGCCCACAGGTGGGTGACCGCCTCGGCCGGGTCCGGCAGCACCAGCGTCCACCGCCCGTCCGCCTCGACCACCCGCACGCCGTCCGTCGTGTCCAGCTGCCGGCTCCCCGCCGCCTCCACGACCGAGCGCATCACCATGCCCTTGGCCGCCCACGGCGTCGCGATGTCCCGCCGCCGGATGTGCGCCTGCGGAATCCGGGCGTCGATCTGGCTCAGCGTCAGCTGGGTGCGTGCCACCAGGCCCACCAGCCGGACGAACGCCGCGGCGCCGTCCAGCACCCCGCTGAACTCCGGCACCACGAAACCGCCGCGCCCGTCCCCGCCGAACACCGTGCCCTCGGCCGAGGCGGCCTTCGCCAGGTCGTCCGGCGTCGTGGTCGTCCAGATCACCTGCGTGCCGTGGTAGGCGGCGACCTGCTCGGCGATCCGCGTGGTCGTCACCGGCAGCGCCACCTGCCCGCTGCGCCGCTCGGCGGCCACCAGGTCCAGCAGCACCAACAGCGCCCGGTCGTCGTCGATCACCCGGCCCAGCTCGTCCACGAACGCGACCCGCTCGCCGACCGGGTCGAACCGCACCCCGAAGGCGGCCCGCGAGGAGGCCACCAGCTCACCGAGCCTGGCCAGCCCCGCCCGCCGCGTCTCCGCGTCCTCGGTCGGCCGTGCCTCGTCCAGCCCGCTGGAGACGGAGAGCGCCTCCACCCCGAGCCGACCGAGGATGCTCGGCAGAACGAGCCCCGCGCTGCCGTGCGCGGTGTCCACGACCACCTTGAGCCCGGCCTCCCGGACCCCGGTGGTGTCCACCGTCCGCAGCAGGTTGCCCGCGTACGAGTCGAAGACGCTGGACGGGAAGGTCAGGTCGCCGATCTCACCGGGGAAGGCCCGGCGGAACTCCTGCCGGGCGTAGACCCGGTCGAGCTTGCGCTGCCCCGCCTGGGACAGGTCCGCGCCCCGCTCGTCGAAGAACAGGATGTCCAGCGAGTCCGGCACACCGGGCGTCGTCCGCAGGAAGATGCCGCCCGCGCTCCCCCGCGCCGTGTGCTGCCGGGCGACCGGCATCGGCACGTTCTCCAGGTCGCGCACGTCGATCGCGGAGGTCTGGAGCCCCGAGATCATCGCCCGTTTGAGTGCACGCGCACCACGCGAGTGGTCACGCGCAATGGTGACGGTGGCGCCCTTCTTCAACGTGGTGGCGTACGCGCCCGCCAGCCGAACGGCCAGCTCCGGGGTGATCTCGACGTTCAGGATGCCCGAGACACCGCGGACACCGAAGAGGTGCTCCTGCCCCCGGGACTCCCAGATCACCGAGGTGTTCACCACCGCGCCGGCCTCGATGGTCTTGAACGGGTAGACCCGGACGTTCGCCGCGATGATCGACTCCTCGCCGATCAGACACTCGTCCCCGATCACCGCGCCGTCCTCGATCCGCGCGGCCCGCATCACGTCGGTGTTCTTACCGATCACACAGCCGCGCAGATTGCTCTGCGGCCCGACGTAGACGTTGTCGTGCACCACCGCCTTGTGGAGGAAGGCACCCCGTTTGACGACCACGTTGCTGCCCAGCACGGTGTGCTCGCGGATCTCGACACCGGCCTCGACCTTGGCGTAGTCCCCGATGTACAGCGGCCCTCGCAGCACCGCCTCCGGGTCCACCTCCGCACCCTCGGCCACCCAGACGCCCGGCGAGATCTCGAACCCGTCGAGCTCGACCTCGACCTTGCCCTCCAGGACGTCCGCCTGGGCCTTGCCGTAGCTCTCGTGGGTGCCCACGTCCTCCCAGTAGCCCTCGGCCACGTACCCGTAGACGCCCTTGCCCTCCTTCAGCAGCTGGGGGAAGACGTCGCTCGACCAGTCCACGGACTCGCCGGCCGCCACGTAGTCGAAGACCTCGGGCTCCATCACGTAGATCCCGGTGTTCACCGTGTCCGAGAAGACCTGGCCCCAGGTCGGCTTCTCGAGGAAGCGCTCGACCCTCCCCTCGTCGTCCGTGATCGTGATGCCGAACTCGAGTGGGTTCGGAACACGGGTGAGACAGACGGTGACCAGCGCGTTCTTGCTGCGGTGAAAGTCGATCAGTTCAGTGAGATTGAAGTCGGTCAGAGCGTCACCGGAGATCACCAGAAAGGAATCGTCCTTCAACGCGTCCTCGGCGTTCTTGACACTCCCCGCAGTGCCGAGTGGCGTCTCCTCATGGGCGTACGTCAGATGCATGCCCAGTTCCTCGCCGTCACCGAAGTAGTTCTTGACCAGTGACGCCAGGAACTGGACGGTGACCACGGTGTCGGAGAGACCGTGTCGCTTCAGCAGCCGAAGCACGTGCTCCATGATCGGCCTGTTGGCGACCGGCAACAGTGGTTTCGGCATGCTGGAGGTCATCGGGCGGAGTCGAGTGCCCTCGCCCCCTGCCATTACTACGGCTTTCATTACGGGTGCGTCCTCCTTCGGTGGTGGACCTGCAGGTCCATCAAACCGTTCCAGAGGGTTCTCTACCCGGATGAAATCGTCCGACGCACCGACCCGACGTGGGACTTCTCTCAGATCACGTCTCAGCCCGTGGACGCCGCACGCGCCGTGCTCGCGCGGACGATCTGCCGCGCCTGCACCGCGTAAAGAATGGCGGCCCACCAGTACAGAACCGTCCCCCACCAGATGAACGCCCAGCTCACCACCTCGGCCGGCCGCGCGATCCAGCTGTCCAGCTGACCGAGAAGGAGAAGCGGAAACGCGTACATCAGATTGAAGGTCGCGGCCTTCCCCAGGAAACTCACCTGGAGCGGTCCGTAACCGTGCCGGTTCAGAATCGGCAGAAGCACACTGATGAACGCGTCGCGCGCCACCAGAATGGCCGTCACCCACCACGGCAGAATCCCGCGCCAGGTCAGCCCGATCAGCGTGGAGAAAATGTAGAGCCGATCCGCCAGAGGATCGAGCAACTGCCCCACCCGGCTGATCTGCCCCCACCGCCGGGCGAGCTTTCCGTCCAGATAGTCACTGACACCGCTGAGCATCAGGATCAGCAGGGCCCAGCCGTCGTTCTTCGGGCCGTCGAAGACCGGCCAGAGAATCAACCAGAGGAAGATCGGAACGCCGACCAGCCGGCCCATGCTGAGCAGGTTGGGGATGGTGAGGACGCGATCGGTCTGGACCCGCGTCTCCTGGACCTCCACCCGGGGGCCTCCTGAACCGTGTGACAACAATGCACGTTGACCATACAACAGAAAAGCCCCCGTCCGGTTCACCCGGCGGGGGCTTCTCTAGAAGAATTGTTCGGCGGCGTCCTACTCTCCCACAGGGTCCCCCCTGCAGTACCATCGGCGCTACGAGGCTTAGCTTCCGGGTTCGGAATGTAACCGGG
>NZ_JOCF01000029.1 GCF_000720635.1 Streptomyces sp. NRRL WC-3742
GCCCGGCCCCGCCCGGCCCCGCCCGGCCCCGCCCCGCCCGCGCGGCTCAGTGCGCGGCCGCCGCCAGCAGCTCCCGGGTGTACGCCGTGTGCGGCGCCGCGAACAGCCGGTCCCGGTCCGTCGACTCGACCAGGCGCCCCCGGTGCATCACCGCCACCCGGTCGCAGAAGTGCCGCACCACCGCCAGGTCGTGCGAGACGAACAGGAAGGCCACGTCCAGCCGTTCGCGCAGCTCCATCAGCAGGTTGAGCACCTGTGCCTGCACCGACACGTCCAGCGCGGAGACCGGCTCGTCCGCGATGATCAGCCGCGGCTCGGGCGCCAGCGCCCGGGCGATGCCGATCCGCTGGCGCTGCCCGCCGGAGAACTCGTGCGGGTAGCGGTCCAGGTGGTCGGGGGAGAGCCCGACCCGCTCGAGCAGCTCCGCCGCCCGCTCCCGCCGCCCGGCCGCGTCGAGCGGGGTGTGCAGTCGTAGCGGGGTGTCCAGCGTCCGGCCGATGGTGCGGCGCGGGTTGAGCGAGGCGTACGGGTCCTGGAAGACCAGCTGGATCTCGCGGCTGAGCCGGCGGCGCAGCTCGCGGTCCGGTCGGGTGACGTCCAGCCCGTCGTAGCGCACCCGCCCGCTCGTGGGCGCCTGCAGCCCGGCCAGGACCCGCGCGGTGGTGGACTTCCCGGAGCCGGACTCGCCGACCAGCCCGAGCGTCTCCCCGGGCGCGATCCGCAGCCCGACGCCGTCCACCGCCCGTACGGGCTCGGCGCGCAGCGAGGGAAGGCGCCGCCGCCCGGGGAAGTGCACGGACAGGTCCTCCACCTCCACCAGCCACCGCCCGTCCGGTCCGGGCGGCGCCACGGCCTCCCGCACCCGGAAGCGCGCCGCAGGTGACGGTGCGTCAACTGTCGGCAGCACACTGCCTGGTACGGAGTCCAGGCGCAGCGCCGCGCCCACCAGCGCCCGGGTGTACGGCTCGCGCGGTGCGGCCAGCAGCTCGGCGGTGGGCGCGGACTCGACCTGCGAGCCGCCGCGCATCACCAGCGTCCGGTCCGTCCGGCCGGCGACCACGCCCAGGTCGTGGCTGACCAGCAGGACGGCCGTCCCGTGCTCGCGCCGCAACTCCTCCAGCAGGTCGAGGACCTGCCGCTGCACCCGGGCGTCGAGGGCGGTGGTCGGCTCGTCCGCGATCAGCAGCCTCGGGTCGTTCATCAGCGCCATGGCGATCATCACCCGCTGGCGCATGCCGCCCGAGAACCGGTGCGGGTGGTCGCCGGCCCGGGCGGTGGCGATGCCGACGCGGTCGAGCATGGCCGCCGCCCGCCGCCGGGCCTCGGCGCGCGAGGAGCGTGGATGGTGCAGCCGGTACATCTCGGCGAGTTGGGCGCCGACGCCGTGGAACGGGCTGAGCGAGGTCAGCGCGTCCTGGAAGACCAGCGCCGCCCGCCCCCCGCGCACCTCGCGCAGCGCGGACTCCCCGGCATCGACCAACTCCCGCCCGTCCAGGCGGATCGAGCCGGTGACGGTGGTGGTGCGCGGATCGTGCAGGCCGAGCACGGCCAGCCCGACGGTGGACTTGCCCGAGCCCGACTCCCCGACCAGGCCCAGGACTTCACCCGGTGCGAGGTCGAAGGAGATGCCCCGTACGGCGGCCACGGGCGCACCGCCGCGCGGATCGGCGAAGCTCACCGTCAGGTCCCGCACGCTCAGCACCGGCTCCGAACCCGAGCCTGTACTGAAGCCCGAACCCGAACCCGAACCCGAACCCGAACGACTCCCCAACAGATCAAGCGACTTCATCGAGATCGACTCCCCTCAGCTCAGGCGGATGCGCGGATCGAGCCAGGCCACCGCCAGGTCGGCCAGCGCGACGAACAGCACCATGAAGCAGGCGGCCAGCAGCACCGCGCCGACCACGGCCGGGAGGTCCTGCCCCTCCACGGCCTCGGCGGCGAACCGCCCGACCCCGTTCAGCCCGAACACCGTCTCGGTGATCACGGCCCCGCCCAGCAGCACCCCGGCCTCCAGCCCGAGCAGCTGCACCAGCGGCCCGGCCGCCCCGCGCGAGGTGTACTTGAGGTGGGCGCGCAGCCGTCCGAGCCCCTTGGCCCGCGCGGTGCGCACGTACTCCTCGTTCATGGTCTCCAGCAGCTGCGCCCGTGAAAGCCGCGCGAACACCGCCGAGTTGACGAACCCGAGCACCAGCCAGGGCAGCAGCATCCCGCCCGCCCAGGCCCCGAGGTCCTCGGCCGGCGGGGTGTACGAGGGCAGCGGCAGCAGGCCCGTGGAGTACACCAGCGCCCACTGGGCGACGTACCCGAGGAAGTAGATCTGCACGCTGGCCCCGACCAGGGTGAAGCCGGCGAGCAGCCGGTCCGTGCGCCGGCCGTGGCGCAGCGCGGAGACGAACCCGGTGCCCAGGCCCAGCACCACCAGCACGGCGAGCGCCCCGGCGGTCAGCGAGAGGGTGACGGGCAGGTGGTCGGCCAGTGCCTCGGTGACGGGCTGGTGCAGCCGGTAGGAGTAGCCCAGGCACGGCGCGTCGCAGTGGATGACCGAGCCGTCGACGTCGCCGATGTCCCGCCCGGCGACGACCCCGCTCAGGTAGTCGGTGTACTGGGTGAGCAGCGGCTGGTCCAGGCCCATGCTCTGGCGCACCGCCGCGACCTGTCCGGCGTCGCAGCGCGGGCCGCAGGCGGCGCGGGCGGGGTCGGCGGGCGCGGCGTAGAAGAGGGCGAAGGCGGCGGCGGAGACCGCGACCAGGACGGCGAGTGCCTGGAGGACGCGCCGCAGGGCGAAGGAGAGCATGGCCGATCCGGGGGTCGACGAGACGGGGGCTGAGGACGAGCGCCAGGAGGAGCGCCAAGGGGAGCGCAAGGACGAGCGCCAGGAGGAGCGCCAAGAGGAGCGCCAAGGGGACCGCCAGGAGGAGCGCCCCGCCCCCGCGCCGGGAACACCGGACGCGGGAGCGGGCGAAGGGCACCTCAGGACTTCAGGTACAGCCAGCTCAGCCCGATCGTCCCGTAGATCGGGTGGATGAACGCCCCGCCCACGTTGGCGCCGCGCAGCTGGTTGACGGTCGGGTACGCGTACGGCAGCACCGGCACGTCCTTCATGACCGTCCGCTCCAGCGCGTACAGCTCCTTGGCCTTGGCGCGCGGCTCGCCGATCCGGTTGATCCGGTCGATCTCCTTGTCCACCTCGGGGTTGCGGTAGCGCGCCGCGTTGAGGTCGGCGCCGGCGCGGCCGTCGAAGGAGAAGGGGATCAGGGTGGAGGGCGTCGGCCAGTCGACGGAGGAGGTCTCCTCGAACAGGTCGTACGGCGAGTCGGCGCGGTGGACCTCGTCCAGGAAGGACTTGGGATCGATCGGCTTGGGGACGACCGTGATGCCCGCCTTGCCGAAGCCGTCCACGAGCACCTGCGCGACGCGCTGCCCGTTCGGCGTGTTCTTGTACCCGTACGTCAGGCTCGCGGGCGCCTGCTTGGCCTTGGCGAGTTCGGCCCTGGCGGCCTCCGGGTCGCCCTCGGGCCTGGCGGGGTACAGGTCGTACTTCTGCCAGTCGATGAGCGCGGGCGAGCTGAGGGTGGTGGCCAGTTCGCCGGTGCGGGAGCCGCCCTGGACCTGCCGGGCCTGCTGGCGCGGGTAGGCCAGGTGGAGGGCCTTGCGCACGGCGACGTCGGACACCCGCTCGTTGTTGACGACCAGCTGGGTGACGAAGGCGCCCTGGCGGCCGGAGACGACGAGCTCCTTGGCCTTCGGGTCGGTGTCGGCGCTCTGGTACAGCTCGGGGGAGAGGGTGTCGGCGGCGGTGGTGGCGTCGGCGCCGCCGTCGCGTCCGGACAGGATCTGCTGGTTGATGCTCAGCGTCTCCTTGCCGTAGGTGAAGACGAACCTGTCCGGGTACTGGTTGCGGATCGGGTCGGTCTCGGCCTTCCACGCCGGGTTGCGCTCGAGCACCATCCGGGTGTTCTGCACGTGCTCGGCGATCCGGTACGGGCCGGTGGCGAACGGAAGCCGGTCGTAGTCGGTGCCGGTGTCCTTGTCCCGGCGCACCGGGGCGGAGGAGGACTGCGCGGCCATGTACGGCACGTCGGCCTGCGGCTGCGGGAAGTGGAAGACGACGGTGCGCTCGTCCGGCGTCTCGATCGCGGCGAGGTCGCCGGACTGCGGGCCCGCGTACTTGGCGACCGCCGCCTCGTAGCCGGCCTCTCCGGTGAGCCACTGCGGCCAGTACGGCGGGCCGACCTCGTAGCCCTTGCCGAAGGTGCGCTCGATGCCGTACTTGACGTCCTGGGCGGTGATCGGTTTGCCGTCCTCCCAGGCGACGCCCTGCTTGAGCCTGTACGTCCAGGTGCGCCCGCCGTCGGCCGAGGTGCCGGTGTCGGTGGCGAGGTCGCCGACCAGCTTGGCCTTGCCGTCGACGACCTGGTACTGGGTCAGCTGGCGCCCCCAGAGCAGGGAGGCGCTGTAGGTGGCGCCCGCGTAGACCTTCTGCGGGTCCAGGTGGCGGAACTCGGTGGCGTTGTACACGTTGACCGTGCCGCCCGACCGGGCTCCGGCCACGGCCGGGGCGGGGCCCGCGCTCTCCTTCTCGGTGCCGAGCGCGGCGGTCAGCGGCGAGGTCTCCTTGGCCTGGGCGCCGCCCGAGCCGCTGTTGCTCGCGCCGGCCGAGCAGGAGGTCGCCAGCAGGGCGGTGGCGATGACGGCGAGCGACGGTTTGGTCCAGCGCATGGCGAATCTCTCCTCGGCCCCGGCGGATCGCGCCGGGGGTCTACTGAAGGAAGGGCGGAACGAGGGGTGGAACGAGGGGTGGAACGAGGGACGGAACGAAGGCGATTCAGCGGCCGCCGGCACGCGGATCGAGCACGTCCCGGACGGCGTCGCCGAGCAGGTTGAAGGCGAGGACGAAGACCAGCAGCGCCACGCCGGGGAAGACCATGTACGTCGGGTCGGCCTGGAAGACCTCCGAGCCGCGGGCGATCATCCGCCCCCAGTCCGGCACCGGCTCGGTGACGCCGACGCCGAGGAAGGACAGCGCGGCCTCGGAGGCCACGAAGGTCGGCACGGCCATGGTCGCGTGCACCAGCAGCTGCGAGCGGACGTTCGGCAGCAGTTCGCGCACGACGAGGTGGTAGCGGCCCGCCCCCTGCGCCCGGGCGGACTGCACGAAATCCCTTTCCCGGAGCGACCGGACGGTGGCCCGCAGGGAAAGCGCGAGCGGAATCCAGCCGAACGCGGAGAAGACGAGAATCAGCACCAGGAACTGCATCCATTCCGGCTCCGCGCTGCCCGGATCGACCAGCCGTGACTGGATGACCGGGCTGAGCGCCAGCAGCAGGAGCAGGGTGGGAAAGGCGAGCAGCACATTGGCCAGGAATCCGAACAGCCGGTCCGCGATCCCGCCGAGGTAGCCGATCGCGACGCCCGCGAGCACCCCGATCGAGGTGGTCACGACGGCGGCGGCGCCCGCGATCAGCAGCGAGGTGCGGATGCCGTACAGCAGCTGGGTGAGGACGTCCCGCCCGAGCCCGGGCTCGAGGCCGAACCAGAACTCGCCCGAGATCCCGCCGTTGGCGGCCATCGGCAGCCCGCCGTCACTGAGCAGGCCGGGGGTGTTCTGGCCGTAGTGCTCGAGCGGGTTCCTGCCGTAGAGCGAGGCGACGAGCGGGGCCGCCGCGGCGAGCAGCAGGAACAGCAGGACGACGGCGAGGGCGGCGGCGCCGACCCGGTCGCGCAGCAGCCGGCGCAGCAGGCCCGGCGCGGCGGACGCGGCGGGCGCGGAGGCCGGGGCGGGGGGCGTGGTGGGATCTGGGACGGTGTCGACCACTGCCATGAGAGGCGTACTCCCCGAATTCTCGGCCGCCCCATGGGTGAGGGTGCGCTGATGGGCATTTCCGGTGGGGGCTTCTGGGGTTTTCCCGTCGGCCTCACGGGCCACATCAGATCGGATACATCGGATGCCAGGCAAATCCCTCCGAGGTGGTCGGAGGGAATTCCTGCCGCATTGTTTCGGGAAATGTGGCGGCTTCGTTTCGCCGCAACACCGCCGATACGGGAGGACATCCAGGGAACATCCAAGGAACGGACATAAGCCCCGAATCCCCCTCCCGTCCCGCATTCTGAGACCTCCGCCACAGCCCCCGCCGGATTGGTACGATCCCGGTGGGCCGCGACTGGCGCGCACGGATGGAATCGACCATCGGGAAGCGGCCCCGTGAATCCTCACGCCTGAAGTTGCCGAGCGCCTGGGCCGCCCGCATCGCCGTCAGGAGACCGCCATGGCCCAGCAATCCCCGCTTCCCGCCCCGCACACCGCCGCCGGCCCGGCCGCCAACACCGCCTTCCGCAACGCCCTCGACGTCGTCGCCGAGGTCGAGCCGCGCATCGCGGCCGCCATCGGCCGGGAGATCGAGGACCAGCGCGCCTCCCTCAAGCTCATCGCCAGCGAGAACTACGCCTCCCCGGCCGTCCTGCTCGCCATGGGCAACTGGCTCAGCGACAAGTACGCCGAGGGCACCGCCGGCCGCCGCTTCTACGCCGGCTGCCGCAACGTCGACACCGTCGAGACGATCGCCGCCGAGCACGCCCGCGAACTCTTCGGCGCCGACCACGCCTACGTCCAGCCGCACTCCGGCATCGACGCCAACCTCACCGCCTTCTGGGCCGTCCTCTCCCAGCGCGTCGAGAGCCCCGCCCTGGAGCGGGCGAAGGTCCGCAACGTCAACGACCTCACCGAGGCGGACTGGGCGCAGCTGCGCCAGGAGCTCGGCAACCAGCGCATGCTCGGCATGTCCCTGGACACCGGCGGCCACCTCACCCACGGCTTCCGCCCCAACATCTCGGGCAAGATGTTCGAGCAGCGCAGCTACGGCACCGACCCGGCCACCGGCCTGATCGACTACGACGCCCTGCGCGAGAGCGCCCGCGAGTTCCGCCCGCTCATCCTGGTCGCCGGCTACTCCGCCTACCCGCGCCGGGTGGACTTCGCGAAGATGCGCGAGATCGCGGACGAGGTCGGCGCGACCCTCATGGTCGACATGGCGCACTTCGCGGGCCTGGTCGCGGGCAAGGTGTTCACCGGCGACTACGACCCGGTCCCGCACGCCCACATCGTCACCACGACCACCCACAAGTCCCTGCGCGGCCCGCGTGGCGGCATGGTGCTGAGCACCGCCGAGCTGGCCGAACACGTGGACCGCGGCTGCCCGTTGGTGCTGGGCGGCCCGCTCTCCCACGTGATGGCCGCCAAGGCGGTCGCCTTCGCCGAGGCCCGCCGTCCCGAGTTCCGGGCGTACGCGCAGGCCGTGGTGGACAACGCCCGGGCGCTCGCCGAGGGCCTGCTGAGCCGCGGCACCGCGCTGGTGACCGGCGGCACCGACAACCACCTCGTGCTCGCCGACGTCTCCGGCCACGGCCTGACGGGCCGTCAGGCCGAGGCGGCGCTGCTGGACTCGGGCATCGTCACCAACCGCAACTCCGTGCCGCAGGACCCGAACGGCGCCTGGTACACCTCGGGCGTGCGCCTGGGCACCCCGGCGCTGACCACCCGGGGCCTGGGCGCCACCGAGATGGACGAGATCGCGGGCCTCATCGACACCGTCCTTCGCGCCGCCACCCCGACCACCACCGCCAACGGCGCTGCCTCCAAGGCGGGTTACACCCTGGAGGCGACCGTCAGCGAGGGCGTCGCCAAGCGCGCCGCCGACCTGCTCGCGCCCTTCCCGCTCTACCCGGGCGTCGACCTGGCCTGACCGGCCCGGGAGCCTGAGTCACAGGGGGTCTGACCGACCCAGGAGCCTGAGTCACAGGGGTCTCGACCCAGGAGCCTGACGGGCCCAGGAAGCCGGGGCGGGAGATGAACCCGCCCCGGCCCCAACCCCCTCAGTACTGCAGCGACTTGTAGGTGAGGAACTCCTCCAGCCCGTGCCGCCCCAGCTCCCGCCCGAGGCCCGAGCTCTTGTAACCCCCGAACGGCGCCAGCGGGTTGAAGCGCCCGCCGTTGAGGTCCACCTGCCCGGTGTCGAGCCGGCGGGCGAAGGCGGCGGCGGTCTCGGTGTCGGCGGCCCAGACGCCCCCGGCCAGGCCGTACGGCGTGCCGTTGGCGAGTTCGGCGGCGTGGTCCTTGTCCCGGTAGGGCAGGACGACCAGGACGGGCCCGAAGATCTCCTCCTGGGCGACGGTCATCTCCGGTGTCACGTCGGCGAGTACGGTCGGGCGGACGTAGTAGCCGGTGGGCAGGCCCTCGACGGGTTCGGAGCCGCCGACGACCAGCCGGGCGCCCTCGGCCAGCGCGCCGTCGAGGTACCTGCGCACCCGCGCCAGCTGCTCGGCGTTGACCAGCGGCCCTATCCGGGTCCGCGGGTCGGCCGGGTCGCCCGGCACGTACTTGGCGCACGCCTCGGCGGCGAGTTCCACCGCCTCCTCGTACCGGTCCTCGTGCACCAGCAGCCGCGTCCACGCGCTGCACGTCTGGCCGGAGTTGGCGAACACGTTGGCGACGTTGACGTTCACCGCGCGCGCCAGGTCCGCGCCCGGCAGCACCACGTTGGCGGACTTGCCGCCCAGCTCCAGGGCGACGCGCTTGAGGGCGCGCCCGGCCGTCGCGGCCACTTCCCGGCCGACGCCGGTGGAGCCGGTGAAGGAGACCAGGTCGACTCCCGGGTGCGCGATCAGCGCCGCCCCGGCCTCCGTGCCGGTGCCCGTCACCAGGTTGAACACCCCGGCGGGGAAGCCCGCCTCGTGCACCAGCCGGGCGAACAGCCGGGCCACCAGCGGGGTGTCCTCGGCGGGCTTGAGCACCACCGGGCAGCCGGCCGCCAGCGCCGGGACGACCTTGGCCACGATCTGGTGCAGCGGGTAGTTCCACGGCGTGATCGCCGCGACGACCCCGGCCGGCTCGGCGAGCACCACCGAGTTGCCGATCCGCTCCTCGAAGGGGTGCTCGGCCAGCAGCGCCAGGTAGGACCCGGCCACGGTCAGCGGCAGCCCGGCGTGGACGGCCGCGGCGAAACCGACCGGGGCGCCGAGTTCGGCGACGACCGTCGCGGTGATCTCCTCCTGCGCGGCGGCGAGCCCGTCCCGCAGCCGGGTCAGCGGGGCGAGCCGTTCCTCCCGCGCGGTGGCGCCCCAGGCCCGTGCCGCCCGGCGGGCCGCGGCCACCGCGGCGTCCACGTCGGCGGCCCCGCCGGCCGGCACGCTCGCGAGCACCTGCTCGGTGGCCGGGTTCAGCACGGTGATCGCCCCGGCGTCCCGGGAGGGCCGCCAGGCACCGTCGATGTACTGGTCGCCGTGCTCCGCGTACCCGGCGTGCTCCGCGTGCTGCTGCACCGCTGGTCCTCTCGTCCGATCAGCCGTCTCTTCAACTACCGCTGCTGGTTGACGGCCAGTCAAGGCGCCCGGGGCCGGTGCGCGCAAGGGTCGATGTCCGAGCGCCGGGTACGCGAAAGGGCCGGTCGGCCCCTGACAGTGCAGGGGCCGACCGGCCCTTCTCACGTACCCGGGTGTCAGCTCCGCTGCGAAGCCGCGCCCGCGCCCGCGCCCACGACCGCGTCGACCGGGGCCGCCTCGGCCGCCTCGGCGGCCTGAGCCTCCTCGATCTCCCGGCGCACCTCGGCCAGCGAGGGGTTCGCCCAGGCGCTGGCGACGCCCCAGTAGTAGAACGCCAGGCCGATGCCGGCCACGATCAGCATGTCCCAGCCCTCGGGCAGGCGCCCGTTGCCGCCGAAGTCCTTGCTGCCGGCCCAGGAGACGCCGGCCATGACGAACAGGTAGGCCACCATCCAGGCGCCGGCCTTGAGGTGCGGCTTGAGCTCGGCGAGCGGCTTGCGCAGCTCGTACCAGGCCCAGATCGGCACGCCGGCGGCCATCAGCAGGATGACCTTGCCGGTGAGCGGCCAGCGGGCCCAGTAGAGCACCAGCGAGCCGAAGACCATGGCGACGGGCGCGATCACCGGCATGGCCCGCAGCTTCACCGGCCGGGGCAGGTCGGGCGCGAGGCGGCGCAGCGACATCACGGCGACGGGGCCGGTGATGTACGAGATGACGGTGGCCACCGAGACGATCTCGGCGAGCGAGCCCCAGCCGCGGAAGACGGCGAGGAAGCCGAAGGCGACGACCAGGTTGAGCACCAGCGCGGGGCGCGGGATGCCGGTCTTGGCGTCGACCCGGCCGAAGAGCTTGGGCAGGTGGCCGTTCTCCTGCACGCCGTGGATCATGCGCGAGGTGGTGGCGGCGTAGATCATGCCGGTGCCGGAGGGCGAGATGAACGCGTCCGCGTAGAGCAGGATCGCCAGCCAGTTGATGCCCCAGGCGATGGCCAGGTCGGCCAGCGGCGAGGTGTAGGACAGGCTGCTCCAGCCGCCCGAGAGGTCCGCGGCGGGGATCGCGCCGAGGAAGGCGATCTGCAGCGCCACGTAGATGACCAGGGCGATGAGGATCGAGCCGATGACGGCCTTCGGCAGGGACTTGCCGGGGTTGCGGGCCTCGCCGGCCATGTTCAGCGGGGACTGGAAGCCGTTGAAGGCCCAGACGATGCCGGAGACGGCGACGGCGGTGAACACCGCGCTCCAGCCGTTCGGCGCGAAGCCGCCGTGGTCGGTGAAGTGGGCGGTGTCGAAGTGGGCGAGCAGCAGCGCGCCGGCGGTCAGCGTCGGCACGACGACCTTGAAGACGGTGATCGCGGTGTTGGTCTTGGCGAACAGCGTGATCGCGAACCAGTTCAGCGCGAAGTAGACGAGCAGCAGCACGCTGGCCAGCCCGACCCCGCTGAGGGTCAGCTCCTTGCCGTCGTACAGCCCCTTGGCCCAGCCGAAGTCCCAGGAGCTCATGTACTGGACGGAGGCGGTGGCCTCGCCGGGGATCACCGAGACGATGGCGATCCAGTTGGCCCAGGCGGCCAGGTAGCCCGCCAGCGAGCCGTGCGAGTACTGGCCGTAGCGGACCATGCCGCCGGCCTTGGGGAACATCGAGCCGAGCTCGCTGTAGGTGAGCGCGATGGTCAGTGCCACCGCGGCCCCGATGACCCAGGCGAGGATCGACGCGGGGCCGGCCAGCTTGGCGGCGCGCTCGGCGCCGAAGAGCCACCCCGACCCGATGATCGACCCGAGCCCGACGGCCGTGAGGCTGATCGTGCCGAGGGACCGGCGGTAGTTCTTGTGTGACGCCGTCGACGTGTCGGGCTCACTCAACGTATCGGTCCCCTCGCTCGTGGTCCATCGGGTGGAGTCGTTTTTCTACGGATTTGCCCGCCTGTTCGGGGCAAACGGAAAGCAGCCTATGGGCCGAAATCGGGCGAATACCTCATGGGAAGCTCAAACGGCTCGATCGTTGCCATCTCGTGTCCGAACTTTTCGAACGACGAAGCGGCCCGGTGCGCGGTAGGTCACGGGGCTGCGGCGGGAAACGAAAAATTCCCCGTGGATTCCTTGGGGGATTCCACGGGGAATTCGGCTGTGTCCGAGGGGGGACTTGAACCCCCACGCCCGATAAAGGGCACTAGCACCTCAAGCTAGCGCGTCTGCCATTCCGCCACCCGGACGGGGTGTGTGCTTCGGGGACTTTCTGTTCGCCCCCTCGGCGACAGAGAGAACATTACCAGGGTTCCGGAGTGGTCCTCACCAGCGTTTCCGCCGGTGGGGACGGTCGGGGCGCCCGGGGTGGGTGGGACGGCTCGCGAACGTGCTCGAAAACGGGCCGAAGCGGTGCGGAGCGCGAAGCAAGCGGTCGACTTCAGTGGTGCGCGCGATCGGTTCCGGACACAACCGGTCCGACACGGGCAACTTGTCGCCGGTGCCACGGCTGCGGGGGCCGCTCTCCTAGCCTCTGTGCACCAAGGGCGCCCCGAGTGGAACGCCTGGTTCCCGGACGGTTCCCGGGTCGCGGACGAAGGGCGGCTGGACGTGGAGCAGATCAGCGGGGCGGCGAAGGCCGAGCCGAGACCCGGCGGCCGGCGCCGCGCGCCCGCCGGGCCGTCCGGACCGGTCGAGGGAGTCTGGCGCTTCCCGGTGCCCGCCGAGCAGGCGTCGGTGCCGCTCACGCGCCACGCCGTACGGGACCGGCTGCTCGCCCAGGGCATGACGGGGGTGCGCTACCAGGAGCTGGTGGACGACCTGCTGCTGATCGTCTCGGAGCTGGTGGGCAACGCGGTGACGCACGCCGCCGAGATGACCCCCCAGGTCACCACCGAGCTGAGCGTGCGCCGGGGCTGGGTACGGGTCTCCGTCGAGGACGGTGACCCGCACCACCCCAAGGCGCAGGAGAGCGACACCGGCCGCACCGGCGGGCGGGGCCTGCTGCTGGTCAAGAGCGTGACCCTGCAGGCCGGCGGGGTCTGCGACGTGGAGCGGACGGGGGAGGGCGGCAAGGTGATCTGGGCCTCGCTGCCCGTCCCCCCGGAGCCCGAGGACTGACGGGCGGCCTGGCGGACGGGCTCACGGACGGCTGGCGGACGGCGTCGGACGACCTGCCGGACGACCTACCAGTCCCGCCCGGCGATCTCCCGGATGCCCGGCAGCGCCGCCTCGAAGACCGTCTCGAACCACACCGAGAACGGCCGCTCGGCCCGCAGCTCCCGCAGCTCCTGCGCGGTCACGAAGGCGAAGTCGTCCACCTCGTCCGGGTCCGGCACCACCGGCGCGGTGACCAGCCCGACGAACAGGTGGTTCCACTCCCGCTCGATCAGCCCGGACGCCTCGTCCGGCAGGTCGTAGCGCACCGTGCCGGCCTCGCACAGCAGCGCCGGCGCGACGCCCAGCTCCTCGGCGGTGCGGCGCGCGGCGGCGACGAAGGGCGGCTCGTCCGGGTACGGGTGGCCGCAGCAGGTGTTCGACCAGACGCCGGGGGAGTGGTACTTGCCCAGCGCCCGGCGCTGGAGCAGCAGCCGGCCCTGGCGGTCGAACAGGAACACCGAGAACGCCCGGTGCAGCCGGCCCGGCTGCTGGTGGGCCCAGAGCTTCTCGCCGGTGCCGATCGTGACGCCCTCGTCGTCGACGAGCTCCAGCAGGATCTCGGTGCCCGCACCTGAGGTGGCAGCCACCGAGACATCGGTCTCCACGTCGAGACCGGTGTCGATCTCCGCTGCGAAGTGCGTCGGGTCGGTCGGCAGACTCTGGGGGGGCATGGGGCCTCTTTCGGGAGCGGGACCAGGAGCGGGACCAAGCGGAACGCGCCCGGCGGACCGGCCGGGCGCGGCGGACGCGGCGGGGGGTGCCGGCGCCGTCACCGGGGGTCAAGTGTGCCGTATGGGTGGTGCCCGGCACCGGCCACACGCACAATCGGGCGGATCATGACCCGGAGGAGTTTCGGTCCGTGCAGAGACGGGCGGAACCTTCCCCCGAACGCCGGATTTCCTTCGAAGATCCATACGATTAACGTTCGAATTCCGTTCGGGCCGCCGCCCTGCCGCCGCCCTGCCACCGCCCCGCCGCCGACCCGGAATCGCCCCGCTGCCGACCCGTCGCCCGCCCGTCGCCGGCGCCCCGCCCGCCCGTCGCGACGCCCCCGGCCGCGTTCCGGCCGGTCGCCCGGGTCGCCTACCATCGCATACGACGCGGTGACCGCATCCGCGCCCGTACGGGCGCGCCGCCGCCCGGTCGGGCGAAGCGGCACCGGTGTCCCTCGGCACACCCCCCTGTGCACCGCACGACGGATCAGGAGACCCCGCATGATCGGCCTCGTTCTCGCAGCCGGCGCCGGCCGCCGGCTGCGCCCGTACACCGACGCCCTGCCCAAGGCGCTGGTGCCGGTCGACGGGGAGCGGACCGTCCTGGACCTCACCCTGCGCAACTTCGCCGAGGTCGGCCTGCGCGAGGCCGCGATCGTCGTCGGCTACCGCAAGGAGGCCGTGTACGACCGCAAGGACGCCCTCGAGGCGAAGTACGGCGTCAAGCTCCACCTGGTCGAGAACGACAAGGCCGAGGAGTGGAACAACGCCTACTCCCTCTGGTGCGCCCGCGAGCTGTTCGCCGAGGGCCTCCTGCTCGCCAACGGCGACACCGTCCACCCCGCCTCCGTCCAGCGGACCATGCTCGAGGGCAACCGCCGGCTGGAGGAGGCCGGCCGCGCCCCCGGCATCCTGCTCGCCCTCGACACGGTGAAGAAGCTCGCCGACGAGGAGATGAAGGTCGTCGTCGACCCGGCCGCCGGCATGCGCCGCATCACCAAGCTGATGGACCCGGCCGAGGCCACTGGCGAGTACATCGGCGTCACCGTGATCAACCCCTCCGCCGCCGCCGACCTCACCGACGCGCTGCGCGCCACCTACGAGCGCGACCCGCAGCTGTACTACGAGGACGGCTACCAGGAGATGGTGAACCGGGGCCTGCGCATCGACGTGCAGCCCATCGGCGAGGTCTCCTGGGTCGAGGTCGACAACCACGACGACCTGGCGAAGGCGCGGGAGATCGCGTGCCGGTACTGACCCGACTCGTCCCGTCGCCGCTCTTCGTCGAGATCCGCCCGGGCGCCCTGGACGCGCTCGGCGGCATCCTCGCCGACCAGAGGCTGTCGGCCTTGGGCCGGATCGCGGTGGCGATCAGCAACGGCTCCGGCACGGCCATGCGCCGCCGCCTGGAGCCGGCCCTGCCCGGCGCCGACTGGTACAACGTGGACGACGGCAGCCTCGACAGCGCCGTCAGCCTGGCCGAGTCGATGCGCGGCGGCCACTACGACGCGATCGTGGGCCTGGGCGGCGGCAAGATCATCGACGCCGCCAAGTACGCCGCCGCCCGCGTGGGCCTGCCGATCGTCGCCGTGGCCACCAACCTGGCCCACGACGGCATCTGCTCGCCCGTCTCCACCCTCGACAACGACGCCGGCCGCGGCTCCTACGGGGTGCCCAGCCCGATCGGCATCGTCGTCGACCTCGACGTGATCCGGCAGGCGCCGCAGCGCTTCGTCGCGGCCGGCATAGGGGACGTCGTCTCCAACATCTCCGCCTGCGCCGACTGGGAGTTGTCACACGCCGTCACCGGCGAGCCGGTGGACGGACTGGCGGTGGCGATGGCCCGCTCGGCCGGCGAGAACCTCCTGCGGCACCCGGGGAGCACGCAGGACCAGGACCTCCTGACGGCCCTGGCCGAAGCCCTGGTACTGTCCGGCATCGCGATGAACATCGCTGGCAGCACCCGGCCTTCCTCGGGCGCCTGTCACGAGATCTCGCATGCCCTGGACGTGCTGCACCCCAAGCGCTCCGCCCAGCACGGCGAACAGGTCGGCCTCGGCGCGGCGTTCGCCAGCTTCCTGCGGGGCGAACGCGAGCTGTCCGGTCTGATCGTGGAACGCCTGGCGCGCCACGGCCTGCCGGTGACCGCAGCTCAAATCGGCTTCACGGATGCGGAGTTCACCGAAGCGGTGCACTACGCTCCGAACACCCGACCGGGGCGCTTCACCATCCTGGAACACCTCGACCTCTCCCCCTCCGCGATCAGGGACGCGTACGCCGACTATGTCCAAGCCGTCAACAGCTGACCCCTCCACCGCGGGCGCCGCACCGCCCCCGGTCGACCTGACCCGCCGGCCCTCGATCGAGGAGCTGCGCGCGGTGATCCACCCGGAGGGCATGCTCCAGCGCCGCAGCGCCGAGCACTGGGCCGGGCGCCTCTACATGCGGAAGATCTCGCTGCGGATCACCCGCGTGCTCTCCACCATGACGGCGATCACGCCCAACGGCCTGACCTACCTGATGATGCTCACCGGCGTCCTCGCCGGCGCGGCCCTCGTCCTGCCGGGCCTGACCGGCGCGATCCTGGGCGCCCTGCTGATCCAGGTCTACCTGCTGCTGGACTGCGTGGACGGGGAGGTGGCCCGCTGGCGCCGCCAGACCTCGCTCACCGGCGTCTACCTCGACCGCGTCGGCCACTACATGTCCGAGGCGGCCCTGCTGACGGGCCTGGGCCTGCGCGCCACCGACCTGTTCCACCGCGAGGGCGCCGGCTCCCACTGGGAGTGGGCCTTCCTCGGCACCCTGGCCGCCCTCGGCGCGATCCTCATCAAGTCCGAGACGGACCTGGTGGACGTGGCCCGCGCCCGCAGCGGCCTGACGGCCGTCGAGGACAGCGCCTCCGTGCCCCGCTCGGCCTCGGTCGCCCGGGCCCGCCGCGCCGCCGCCTTCCTCAAGTTCCACCGCCTGGTCGGCGCCGTCGAGGCGTCGCTGCTCATCCTGGCCGCCGGCGTCGCCGACGCCGTCCACGGCGGGCTGCTGTTCACCCGCCTCGCGGTCGTGGTCCTGGCGGCGATCGCCATGCTCCAGACCGTGCTGCACCTGCTGAGCATCGTCCTCTCGAGCAGGCTGCGATGAGCGCCCCGGCCACTGCGGACGCCTTCCGCCTCGGCGCCGTGATCATCACGATGGGCAACCGGCCCGCCGAGCTCAACGCCCTGATCGAGTCCGTCCGCGCCCAGGAGGGCCCGGCCGTCGAACTGGCCGTCGTCGCCAACGGCGCCCCGCTGCCCCCGCTGCCCGAGGGCGTGCGCACCGTCGAGCTGCCCGAGAACCTCGGCATCCCCGGCGGACGCAACGTGGGCATCGAGCTGTTCGGCCCCGACGGCCGGGACGTCGACGCCGTCCTCTTCCTGGACGACGACGGGCACCTGCCGCGCACCGACTCGGCCCGCCTACTGCGCGAGGCGTTCACCGCCGACCCGGAGCTGGGCATCGTCTCCTTCCGGATCGCCGACCCGGACACCGGCGTCACCCAGCGCCGCCACGTCCCCCGGCTGCGCGCCAGCGACCCGCTGCGCTCCTCCCGGGTGACGACCTTCCTCGGCGGCGCCAGCGCCGTGCGCTGCAAGGTGTTCGAGAACGCCGGGCAGCTGCCCGGCGAGTTCTTCTACGCCCACGAGGAGACCGACCTCGCCTGGCGCGCGCTGGACGCCGGCTGGGCCATCGACTACCGGGCGGACGTCGTCCTGCACCACCCGACGACCTCCCCCGCCCGGCACGCCACGTACTTCCACAACGTGGCCCGCAACAGGGTCTGGCTCGCGAGGCGGAACCTTCCGGCCCTGTTGGTGCCTCTCTATCTGGGAACCTGGTTCCTGCTGACCCTGGCCCGACGCCCCTCCCCGGAGGCGCTGAAGGCTTGGTGGGGCGGATTCCGGGCGGGCTGGCGCGAACCCGGTGGTCCCCGTCGGCCCATGCGATGGCGTACCGTTTGGCGACTGACCAGGCTGGGACGCCCTCCGGTCATCTGATCCATCCGTGATCGGACGACCGATCGCCACGGCCGGTGGCCCCCCGCCGGCCCTTCTCTCCCGTGATCCCAGTGGATCCCCATCGGCGCAAGGCCGGCGGACCCCCGCCGACCGGCCGCCCCGACCGATCCCGCGTGAAGGACGAATGTGTCGACAGTGAGTGAACCCGTCAGCCTCTCAGCCCCCACGGGGGCGGACGCGGGATTGACCCCCAAGCAGCTTGCGGACAAGTACGGACTGTCGGTGAGCGGCGCCCGTCCCGGCCTGATCGCCTACACCAGGCAGCTGTGGGCCCGGCGCCACTTCATCTGGGCCTTCGCCACCGCCCGACTGGTGGCCCAGTACACGGACGCCAAGCTCGGCCAGCTGTGGCAGGTCGTCACCCCGCTCCTCAACTGCGGCGTGTTCTACCTGGTCTTCGGCGTCATCCTGGCGAACAAGCGCGGCTTCCCGGGCAACACCTACATCGCGTGGCTGTGCATCGGAGTCTTCGTCTTCCAGTTCACCCAGAACGCGGTGCAGTCCGGCACCCGGGCGATCTCCGACAACCTCGGCCTGATCCGGGCGCTGCACTTCCCGCGCGCCAGCCTGCCGATCGCCTTCACGGTCATCCAGCTCCAGCAGCTGCTGATCTCGATGGTGGTGCTGGTCGTCACCGTGCTGTCCGCCGGGATCGCCCCGGGCCGGACCTGGCTGCTGATCATCCCCGCGCTGATCCTGCAGACCCTGTTCAACACCGGCGTCTCCCTGGTGTTCGCCCGGATCGGCGCCAGGACCAGCGACATCTCCCAGCTGATCCCGTTCGTGATGCGCGCCTGGATGTTCCTGTCCGGCGTCATGTTCCCCATCCAGGACAAGAGCGAGCACTGGGCGCCGATCATCCAGAAGATCGTGGCCGCCAACCCGGCCTCGGTCTACATGGACCTGCTGCGCCACGCGTTCGCGCCGGTCATCTACGACAAGCACCAGAGCGCCCACCAGGAGCTCCCGCCGCATCTGTGGGCCTACGGCCTCGTGTGGGGCGTCGGGATGTTCGTCGTCGGATACGTCTTCTTCTGGAAGGCCGAGGAGGAGTACGGCCGTGGCTGACACCGACCTGAGCAAGCGCGACGCCGTCCCGGCGGTGGACATCGCCCGCGAACCCACCGTCGTCGTCGACGACGTGCACATCGTCTACCGGGTGCACGGCGCCGGCTCCGGCAAGGGCAGCGCCACCTCGGCCCTGAGCCGCATCATCAGCCGCAGGCGCGCCGCCGGCGTGCGCGAGGTGCACGCCGTGCGCGGCGTCAGCTTCACCGCCTACAAGGGCGAGGCGATCGGCCTGATCGGCTCCAACGGCTCCGGCAAGTCGACCATGCTGTCCGCCATCGCCGGCCTGCTGCCCACCGAGAAGGGCGGCATCTACACCAACGGCCAGCCCTCGCTGCTGGGCGTCAACGCGGCGCTGATGAACGAGCTGACCGGCGAGCGCAACGTCATCCTCGGCTGCCTGGCCATGGGCATGTCCCCGGCCGAGGTCCGCTCCCGCTACCAGGACATCGTCGACTTCTCCGGCATCAACGACAAGGGGGACTTCATCTCCCTGCCGATGCGCACCTACTCCTCCGGCATGGGCGCCCGCCTGCGGTTCTCCATCGCCGCCGCCAAGACCCACGACGTGCTGCTGATCGACGAGGCCCTCGCCACCGGCGACCAGGCGTTCCAGCAGCGCAGCAAGAAGCGGATCGAGGAGCTGCGCGCCTCCGCCGGTACCGTCTTCCTGGTCAGCCACGACAACAACTCGATCCGCGAGGTCTGCGAGCGCACGATCTGGATCGAGCACGGCGAGCTGGTCATGGACGGCCCCACCGACGAGGTCGTCGGCCGCTACGAGCGCGGCGAGCGCCCGTAGCCCCGCGCAACCCCGCCCTGACCAGGGGCCGGTCCCGGAAACCCTCCGGGACCGGCCCCTGGTCGTTGTGCCCCCGCCCGTTGTGCCCCCGCCCGTACCTCCGGCGGGGTGAGCGCCACCGTGCGCCGGGCGGGGCGCCCTTTCTCCGCGCGCCCCGGGGTGCGAGGCTCGTGTGTCGGACGTGGCGCCCGCGCTCGGACGCGTGTCCGAGTCGGACCGCTCATACCGAGCGGTGTAGAACGGGGGAGTGACAGCAGTGTCGGCTTCGGCCCAGCCCAGTGAAACCCCGCAGACCCCGCCCACGGGCCAGACCCTGGCGAAGGCGGCGGCCGAGAACTTCCCGGTCGCCCCGTTCTTCCTGCCCGGGGCCTGGCGCGACGACCTGATGGCGGTCTACGGCTTCGCCCGGCTGGTCGACGACGCCGGCGACGGCGACCTCGCCGACCCGGGCGCCACCGCCGCCCTCCTCGGAGCCGCCCAGGCACCCCCCGCCACCCCTTCGGCCCAGTCCGGCCCGCCGAGTCCGGCCGAGACCGCCTTCCGGCTCTCCCTGCTCGACGCGCTCGAGCGCGACCTCGACCGGGTCTTCGAGTCCGCCCTGCACCCCGCGGGCGCCGAACGGCCCCTCCACCCGCTGATGGCCGGCCTCGTCCCCGTCGTCGACCGGCACGCGCTCACCCCCGAGCCGTTCCGCCGTCTGATCGAGGCCAACCGGGTGGACCAGACCACCTCCCGCTACGCCACCTACGACGACCTGGCCGGTTACTGCACCCTCTCCGCCGACCCGGTCGGCCGCCTCGTCCTGGCCATCGCCGGATTCTCCACCCCCGAGCGCATCGCCCTCTCCGACGCGATCTGCACCGCCCTCCAGCTGGCCGAGCACCTGCAGGACGTGGCCGAGGACCTCGCCGCGGGCCGGATCTACCTGCCCCAGGAGGACCTCGAGCGCTTCGGCGTCACCGAGGAGGACCTCGCGGCCCCCTCCGCGAACGGGGCCGTGCGGGAACTGATCGCCTTCGAGACCGAACGGGCCCGCACCCTGCTCGACCGGGGCGCACCATTGGTAGGTACGGTTCGGGGGAGGCTTCGACTGCTCCTCGCGGGATTCACCGCAGGCGGCTACGCGGCCCTGGCGGCCGTCGAGGACGCCGGGTACGACGTGCTCGCCCGGCAGGCGAAGCCGGACAAGCGCCGCCTCGCAGCGAAGGCGGCGGCAATCTTCGCGAAGGGAAGGTGAACGCCCGCGTGGCGGCATCACCACTGGCGTCGGCCCAGGTCATGGCGGCATACCGGTACTGCGAGGCGGTGACCGGCCTGCAGGCGCGCAACTTCAGCTACGGCATCCGGCTG
This sequence comes from Streptomyces sp. NRRL WC-3742, assembly GCF_000720635.1. Lineage (GTDB taxonomy): Bacteria > Actinomycetota > Actinomycetes > Streptomycetales > Streptomycetaceae > Kitasatospora. The sequence continues at coordinate 20,423 of NZ_JOCF01000029.1, forward strand.
CTGCCCGAGCCCAAGCGGCTGGCCATGTCGGCCCTGTACGCGCTCGCCCGTCGGGTGGACGACATCGGCGACGGGGACCTTCCGGCCGACCGCAAGGCCGAGGCGCTGCTGCGTACCCGGGAACTGGTCGACGAGGTCCGCGCCGGGACGGTCGCCGAGGACGACACCGACCCGATCAAGGTCGCCCTGGCCGACACGGCCCGGCGCTTCCCGATCCCGCTCGGCGGCTTCGACGAGCTGATCGACGGCGTCGAGATGGACCTCAAGGGCGCCGAGTACCAGACGTACGAGGAGCTCAAGGTCTACTGCCGCTGCGTGGCCGGTGCCATCGGCCGGCTCTCGCTCGGCGTCTACGGCTGCGAGGACTTCGAGCGCGGCGGGCACTACGCCGACACCCTGGGCCTGGCCCTGCAGCTCACCAACATCCTGCGCGACCTGCGCGAGGACGCCCTCACCGGCCGCACCTACCTGCCCACCGAGGACCTCGTCCGGTTCGGCTGCGAGCAGGGCTTCGCCCTGGCCAAGCCGCCCGTCGGCGCGGACTTCACGGGCCTGGTCGCCTTCGAGGCCGCCCGCGCCCAGGCCGCCTTCGAGGAGGGCCTGCGGCTGCTGCCGATGCTCGACCGCCGCAGCCGCGCCTGCACCGCCGCGATGGCCGGGATCTACCACCGGCTGCTCGGCCGGATCGCCGCGGACCCCGAGTCGGTGCTGCGCGGGCGGGTCTCCCTGCCCGGCTGGGAGAAGGCGTACGTGGCGCTTTCCGGGCTCGCCGGGGGGCGTTCTTGATTCTCACCGCACTTCTGTCACGCTGTGTCAGCGGGGAATCACATCCGGGCAGAGCCCTGGCGGACAGGGCCGTGCCGACCACACGCGTGCCGACCGGGGCGACCGCCCCGGGGCGGTCCACCGACTTCGAGGGGGAGGACCGATGACCGGGCGAGCCGCTGCCGCACGCCCGGCCGTCGTGGTGGTCGGCGGGGGCCTCGCGGGCATCACCGCGGCGCTGCGCCTGGCCGAGGCCGACCGGCGGGTCACCCTCGTCGAGGGCCGGCCCCGGCTCGGTGGCCTGGCCTTCTCCTTCAAGCGCGGCGAGCTGACCGTCGACAACGGCCAGCACGTCTACCTGCGCTGCTGCACCGCCTACCGGGGCCTGCTGGAACGCCTCGGCGCGGCCCGGCTCACCCGTCTGCAGGAACGCCTCGACGTCCCCGTCCTGTCCGTCACCGGCCCCGAGGGCGCGCCCGTGCGCACCCTCGGCCGGCTGCGCAGGGCCGCCCTGCCCGTCCCGCTGCACCTGGCGGGCAGCCTCGCCCGCTACCCGCACCTGTCGCCCGCCGACCGGGCCCGGGTGGTGCGCGGCGCGCTCGCCCTCAAGGGCCTGGACCTGGACGACCCGGCGCTGGACGACATCTCCTTCGGCGACTGGCTGCGCCGCCACGGGCAGAACGCCGCCACCACGGCCGCCCTGTGGGACCTCGTGGGCGTGGCCACCCTCAACGCCAGGGCCGACCAGGTCTCCCTGGCGCTGGCCGCGATGGTGTTCAAGACGGGCCTGCTCTCCGACCCGGGCGCCTCCGACATCGGTATCGCCGCCGTCCCGCTCGGCGAGATCCACCACGACCGGGCGCTGGAGGAGCTGGAGCGGGCCGGCGTGAAGGTGCTGCTGCGCGCCCGCGTGGCGGAGCTCAAGCCCGGCGCCCCCCAGCACGCCCTGCGCCTGGAGGACGGCGAACTGCTCACCGCCGACACCGTCGTCCTCGCCGGCGCCCAGGACAGCGCGGCCGCCCTGCTGCCGCCGAAGGCCGTCCCCAACCAGGAGCGGCTGGCCGGGTTCGGCACCGCGCCGATCCTCAACGTGCACGTGGTCTACGACCGCACGCTGATGCGTCAGCCCTTCTTCGCCGCCCTCGGCTCGCCCGTCCAGTGGGTCTTCGACCGCACCGCGCACTCGGGCCTGGCCGGCACCGAACTGGGCCGGGCCCACCCCGGCGCCCAGTACCTGGCGCTGTCGCAGTCCGCCGTCCAGGACGAGATCGACCTGCCGGTGGCCGAACTGCGCCGGCGCTACCTGCCCGAGCTGGCCCGGCTGCTGCCGGCCGCCGCCGGGGCCGAGGTGCTGGACTTCTTCGTCACCCGCGAGCGCACCGCCACCTTCGACCCGGCCCCGGGCACCGCGGCGCTGCGCCCCGGGGCCCGCACCGAGGTGCCGGGCCTGCTGCTCGCCGGCGCGTGGACGGCCACCCGCTGGCCCGCGACGATGGAGGGTGCGGTGCGCAGCGGCCACGCCGCCGCCGACGCGGCGCTCGCGGCCGAGGGCGCCCGGGTGCCGGTGGACGCCGGTGACGGAAGGTGGCCCCGGTGACGGCCGGCCCCCTCGCCGGGGACCCTGCCAGAGCCAGGGGCCCGCGCACCGGCGACGACCCGGGCAGTACCGGCCGTACCGACACCGTTCGGCCCGACACGATCCGCGCCGCGATCCGCACCGCGATCCGCACTGACACGATCCGTACTGACACGATCCGCACCGACACCGGCCGCGCCGAGAACGCCGCCATCCGGCCGCCAGGGGCGGCTCGGCAGGACGAGGGAGAGGGAACGCACGTGGAGTCTCGTACCGGTTTCGCCGACTCAGGCACGGCGCACGCCGAACCGGTCTCCGTGCCGGAGCTGCTCGCCCGCAGCCGTACGCTCTGCGGCCCGCTGCTGCGCGGCGCGGTCGCCCGTTTGGCCGCACCGATGGACACCGTCGCGGCGTACCACTTCGGCTGGATCGACCGGGACGGCACGCCGGTGGAGGGGGACGGCGGCAAGGCCGTGCGCCCGGCCCTGGCCCTGCTGTCGGCGCGGGCCGCGGGCGCCGACGCGGAGGCCGGGGTGCCCGGGGGCGTCGCAATTGAACTGGTGCACAACTTTTCCCTGCTCCATGATGATCTGATGGACGGTGACGAGACCCGACGGCACCGGGCCACCGCCTGGACGGTCTTCGGTCCGGCCCAGGCGATCCTGGTCGGCGACGCCCTGGCGACGCTCGGCACGGAGGTGCTGCTCGACGCCGGTGAGACCGGCGGCGCCAGCCCCGCCGACGCCGCGCGGGCCGTCCGGCTGCTCACCACGGCCACCCGCCGCCTGATCGACGGCCAGGCCATGGACGTCTCCTTCGAACAGCGCGACAGCGTCACGGTCGCGGAGTGCCTCGAGATGGAGGGGGGCAAGACCGCCGCCCTGCTGGCCGCCGCCTCGGCGATCGGCGCCGTCCTGGCCGGGGCGGACGACGAGGTCTCCGACGCGCTCCAGCGCTACGGCCACCACCTGGGCCTGGCCTTCCAGGCGGTGGACGACCTGCTCGGGATCTGGGGCGCCACCGAGGTCACCGGCAAGCCGCACTGGGGCGACCTGCGCCAGCGCAAGAAGTCCCTGCCGGTCGCCGCGGCGCTGGCCGAGGGCGGTGCGGCCTCGCGCCGCCTCGCCGGGGAACTGGCCGACCCGAAGGGCCGCGGCGAGGAGAGCGAGTCCGAGCTCGCCGCCCGGGCCGCCCTCATCGAGGCCGCCGGCGGCCGGGCCTGGACGCAGGAAGAGGCCCGACGCCAGCACACGACTGCCCTCGCCGCCCTGGACGAGGTGCCCATGACCGACGAGGTGCGCGAGCACTTCGTCGCACTCGCCGAATTCGTGGTGGTACGAGAGAGGTGACGTTACGTTGACAGCAACCGCGGACGGCCGGCTCGACCCTGAGTACGATTCCGAGCCGGTCGCGGTGGGCGACCGCCCTGCCGCCCTGCTGGGCGCGGGGCGGTGGCAGCCCGAGGACGCCGGCCCGGCGCGGCCGGCGGGCGAGGGCCAGGGCCAGGGACCGGCCGACGCGCGCGAGGCCCTGGCCCGCGCCACCGCCCACCTGCTCTCGCTCCAGTCCCCCGAGGGCTGGTGGAAGGGCGACCTCGAGACCAACGTCACGATGGACGCCGAGGACTTACTGCTCAGGCAGTTCCTCGGCATCCGGACCGAGGAGCAGACCGCCGCCACCGCCGAGTGGATCCGCTCCCAGCAGCGCGAGGACGGCACCTGGGCCACCTTCCACGGCGGCCCGGCCGAACTGTCCACCACCGTCGAGGCGTACGTCGCCCTCAAACTCGCCGGGGACGACCCGAACGCCCCGCACATGCTGGCCGCCGCCCGCCACATCCGCTCCGCCGGGGGCATCGCGGCCGCCCGGGTGTTCACCCGGATCTGGCTCGCGCTGTTCGGCTGGTGGCCCTGGGAGCGGCTGCCCGAGATGCCGCCCGAGATCATCTTCCTGCCCAAGTGGCTGCCGCTGAACATCTACGCCTTCGGCTGCTGGGCCCGTCAGACCATCGTCCCGCTCACCGTCGTCTCCTCCCACCGGCCCGTACGCCCGGCGCCCTTCGCCCTGACCGAGCTGCACACCGACCCGGCCGACCCCTACCCGACCCGGCCGCTCGCCCCCGCCACCAGCTGGGACGGCCTCTTCGAGCGCCTGGACAGGGTGCTCCACGCCTACCACCACCGGGCCTTCCGCCCGCTGCGCAAGCTCGCCGTCACCCAAGCCTGCCGCTGGATCGTCGAGCGGCAGGAGGCGGACGGCTGCTGGGGCGGCATCCAGCCCCCGGCCGTCTACTCGCTGATCGCCCTGCACCTGGAGGGCTACGAGCTGGACCACCCGGTGATGAAGGCGGGCCTCGCCTCCTTCGACCGCTTCACCGTGCACACCGAGGACGGCATGCGCTGGATGGAGGCGTGCCAGTCCCCGGTCTGGGACACCTGCCTGGCCACCATCGCCCTGGTCGACGCGGGCCTTCCGCGCGACCACCCGGCGCTGGTCGCGGCCGCCGACTGGATGCTCGACGAGGAGATCACCTCCCGAGGCGACTGGTCCGTGAAGCGGCCGGGCCTGCCGGCGGGAGGCTGGGCCTTCGAGTTCGAGAACGACACCTATCCCGACATCGACGACACCGCCGAGGTGGTGCTCGCCCTGCGCCGGGTCGGCCACCCGGAACCGGCCCGGCTGGACGCGGCCGTGGACCGCGCCGTGCTGTGGAACCTCGGCATGCAGTCCAAGAACGGCGCCTGGGGCGCCTTCGACGTCGACAACACCAGCAAGCTGCCCAACCGGCTGCCGTTCTGCGACTTCGGCGAGGTGGTCGACCCGCCCTCCGCCGACGTCACCGCCCACGTGGTGGAGATGCTCGCCGAGACGGGCCTCGCGGCGGACCGGCGCACCCGGCGCGGCATCGAGTGGCTGCTGCGCAACCAGGAGGCGGACGGCTCCTGGTTCGGCCGCTGGGGCACCAACTACATCTACGGCACCGGCTCGGTGCTGCCCGCCCTCGCCGCGGCCGGCGTCCCCGACGAGCACCCGGCCGTGCGGCGCGCCGTGCGCTGGCTGGAGGACCGCCAGAACGCGGACGGCGGCTGGGGCGAGGACATGCGCTCCTACGAGGACCCGGCGCAGTGGGCCGGGCGCGGCGACTCCACCGCCTCGCAGACCGCCTGGGCGCTGATGGCGCTCCTCGCGGCCGGCGAGGGCCCGCGCGGCCGGGCCAACCCGGCCGTGGAGCGCGGCGTGGCCTGGCTGGTGCGCACCCAGCTGCCCGAGGGCACCTGGGACGAGCCGCAGTTCACCGGCACCGGGTTCCCGTGGGACTTCTCCATCAACTACCACCTCTACCGGCTGGTCTTCCCGGTGACCGCGCTCGGCCGCTACCTGGACGCCGCCCCGGCGATCGGAGCGTCACGGTGACCTGCGCGCCCCTGCTGGTCCTCTGCGCCCTCGGCCCCGAGGTCTGGGCCCTGCGCGGCGGCGACTGGCGGGGCGCGGCCGGCGGGCCGCCGGTGCTGGTGCGCACCGGCGTCGGCCGGCGCCGGGCGGCCCTGACGGTGCGCCGGCTTCTCGGCTCGGCGCCCACCGGGTACGGCGCCGTGGTCGTGGCCGGCTTCGGCGCGGCCGTCGGCCCCGGGATCCGGCCCGGGGACGTCGTGGTCGCCGACGGCGTGCGCGACGCGGAGGGCCACCACCACCGCGTCGACTCCGGCCCGGAGCTGGCCCGCGCGCTCAAGGAGTGCGGGATCGTCGCCCACACCGGGGTGCACCACACCGCCGACCACGTGGTGCGCGGCCTGGAGCGGCGGGCCCTGCACGTCCAGGGCGCGCTGGCCGTCGACATGGAGGCGTCCGGCGTCCTGGCCGCTCTGGCCGAGGTGCGCCCGGCGCTGCCGACGGCCGTCCTGCGGGTGGTGGTGGACACCCCCGAGCACGAACTGCTGCGGCCCGGCACCCTGCCGGCCGGGGTACGGGCCTGGCGGACGCTGCGGGCCACCGTGCCCGCCATCGTCGACTGGTACCGGCCCGGTCCCGGGCCCGGCCCCGCTGACCTGAACCACCCGACATCCTCGACGCTCAGCCAGGAGGCGAGCTAGCCATGGCCATGCCGTTGCGCCAGACCGTGCGGGTCGGCACCTACCTCATGCAGCAGAAGCTGCTCAAACGGCGCGACAAGTTCCCGCTGATCGTCGAGCTGGAACCGCTGTTCGCCTGCAACCTCGCCTGCGAGGGCTGCGGCAAGATCCAGCACCCCGCGGGCGTCCTCAAGCAGCGGATGCCCGTCGCCCAGGCGGTCGGAGCCGTCCTGGAGTCGGGCGCGCCGATGGTCTCCATCGCCGGCGGCGAGCCGCTGATGCACCCCCAGATCGACGAGATCGTGCGCCAGCTCGTCGAGCGCCGCAAGTACGTCTTCCTCTGCACCAACGCCCTGCTGCTGCGCAAGAAGATCGACAAGTTCAAGCCCTCGCCGTACTTCACCTTCGCCGTGCACATCGACGGCCTGCGCGAGCGCCACGACGAGTCGGTGGCCAAGGAGGGCGTCTTCGACGAGGCGGTGGCCGCGATCAAGGAGGCCAAGCGGCGCGGCTTCCGGGTCACCACCAACAGCACCTTCTTCAACACCGACACCCCTCAGACCGTCGTCGAGGTGCTGGACTACCTCAACGACGAGCTCAAGGTCGACGAGATGATGATCTCCCCGGCCTACGCCTACGAGAAGGCCCCCGACCAGGAGCACTTCCTCGGCGTCGAGCAGACCCGCGAGCTGTTCCGCACAGCCTTCGCCGGCGGCAACCGGCGGCGCTGGCGGCTCAACCACAGCCCGCTGTTCCTCGACTTCCTCGAGGGCAAGAAGGACTTCGAGTGCACCCCCTGGGGCATCCCCAACTACTCGCTGTTCGGCTGGCAGCGCCCCTGCTACCTGATGGCGGACGGCTACGTGCCGACCTACCGCGAACTGGTGGAGGACACCGACTGGAGCAAGTACGGCCGCGGCAAGGACCCGCGCTGCGCCAACTGCATGGCGCACTGCGGCTACGAGCCCACCGCCGTCCTCGCCACCATGGGCTCGCTGCGCGAGTCGCTGCGCGCCATCACCGAGACGGTGAACGCGGGCAAAGGCCGCTGAGAACGACCAGTCCGGCCCGGGCGGCCTGCCCGGGCCGGCCCCGCCCCCGCCCGGCCCGGCACCTGCCGGCGGGGGCCACCACCGCACCACAGAACGTCGTGAGGTGTACCCATGTCTCTGCTCTCCCGCGTCACCTCCCCGGCCGAGCTGCGCCGGCTCCCGGCGGCCGAACTCCCGCTGCTCGCCCAGGAGATCCGCGACTTCCTGATCGACGCCGTCACCCGCACCGGCGGCCACCTCGGCCCCAACCTCGGCGTGGTCGAGCTCACCATCGCCCTGCACCGGGTCTTCGACTCACCCCGTGACCGGATCGTCTTCGACACCGGCCACCAGAGCTACGTCCACAAACTCCTCACCGGGCGCCAGGACTTCACCAGGCTGAGGATGAAGGGCGGCCTGTCCGGCTACCCCTCCCGGGCCGAGTCCGAGCACGACCTCGTCGAGAACTCCCACGCCTCCACCGCCCTCTCCTACGCCGACGGCCTCGCCAAGGCGGCGCAGCTGCGCGGCGAGCACGACCGCCGCACCGTCGCCGTCATCGGCGACGGCGCGCTCACCGGCGGGCTCGCCTGGGAGGCGCTCAACAACATCGCCGAAGCGGATGACCGGCCGCTGGTCATCGTCGTCAACGACAACGAGCGCTCCTACGCGAGGACCATCGGGGGCCTCGCCCACCACCTCGCCACCCTGCGCACCACCCAGGGCTACGAACGCTTCCTCGCCCTCGGCAAGGGGGCGCTCCAGCGCACCCCGCTCGTCGGCCAGCCGATCTTCGACGCGCTGCACGGCGCCAAGAAGGGCTTCAAGGACGCCTTCGCCCCGCAGGGCATGTTCGAGGACCTCGGCCTCAAGTACCTCGGGCCCATCGACGGGCACGACCTGGGCGCGGTCGAGCAGGCGCTCCGACAGGCCAAGGGGTTCGGCGGCCCCGTCATCGTCCACTGCCTCACGGTCAAGGGCCGCGGCTACCGGCCCGCCGAACAGGACGAGGCCGACCGCTTCCACGCCGTCAACCCGATCGACCCCTACACCTGCCTGCCGATCTCGCCCAGCGCCGGCGTCTCCTGGACCTCCGTCTTCGGCGAGGAACTGCTCGCCCTCGGCGGCGAGCGGCCCGACCTGGTGGCGATCACCGCCGCGATGCTCCAGCCCGTCGGCCTCGCGCCCTTCGCCAAGGCGTACCCGGCGCGCACCTTCGACGTCGGCATCGCCGAGCAGCACGCCGTCACCAGCGCCGCGGGCCTGGCCACCGGTGGGCTGCACCCGGTGGTCGCGGTGTACGCCACCTTCCTCAACCGGGCCTTCGACCAGGTCCTGATGGACGTGGCCCTGCACCGGCTCGGCGTCACCTTCGTCCTGGACCGCGCCGGGGTCACCGGCCCGGACGGCGCCTCCCACCACGGCATGTGGGACATGTCGATCCTCCAGGTCGTCCCGGGCCTGCGCCTGGCCGCGCCCCGGGACGCCGAGCAGCTGCGCGCCCAGCTGCGCGAGGCCGTCGCCGTCGAGGACGCGCCCACGGTGATCCGCTTCCCCAAGGGCGCCATCGGCCCCTCCGTCCCCGCGACCGAGCGCATCGGCGGGGTGGACGTGCTGCTGCGCACCGGGCCGCTGCCGGAGATCCTCCTGGTCGCCGTCGGTACCACCGCGCCCGCCTGCCTGGACGCCGCCCGGCTGCTGCTCGCCGAGGGCTTCACCGCCACCGTCGTCGACCCGCGCTGGGTCAAGCCCGTGGACCCGGCGCTGCCCCGGCTCGCCGCCGCCCACCGGCTGGTGGTCACCGTCGAGGACAACGGCCGCACCGGCGGCGTCGGCGCGGCCGTCGCCCAGGCGCTGCGCGACGCCGACGTGGACGTGCCCGTCCGAGTGCTCGGGCTGCCGCAGGAGTTCCACGGCCACGCCTCGCGCGGGGAGATCCTCGAGGAGGCCGGCCTGACCGGCACCGGCGTCGCGGCCCAGAGCGCCGTCTTCGCCAAGAACCTGCTGCCGACCCGAGGAGCGAACCCGCGCCATGCCGGCTGACCCCGACCGCCCCGACGCCGACCGCCCCGACCCCGACCGGCCTGCCTTCGACCTCGCGGCACTCCTCGCCGAACGCGGGGGCGAGCGCTACGAGTTGAACAGCCGCTACCTCAACCCGCAGCTGTCGCGGATGCTGCACACCATCGGCTTCGACAAGTTCTACGAGCGCGCCGAGGGCCCGTACTTCTACGACGCCGAGGGCCACCAGTACCTCGACATGCTGGCCGGCTTCGGGATCTTCGCCCTCGGCCGCCACCACCCCGTGGTGCGCGCGGCCGTCCAGCAGGTCATGGACCTCGACCTGCCGGACCTCGTGCGCTTCGACTGCTCGCCACTCGCCGGGCTGCTGGCCGAGAAGCTGCTCTCCTACGCCCCCGGGCTGGACCGGGTGTTCTTCGGCAACAGCGGCACCGAGGCGGTGGAGACGGCGCTCAAGTTCGCCCGCTACGCCACCGGGCGGGGGCGCGTCCTCTACGCCGACCACGCCTTCCACGGGCTGACCACCGGCTCGCTGTCCGTCAACGGGGAGAAGGGCTTCCGCAAGGGCTTCGACCCGCTGTTGCCGGACACCGCCATCCCGCTGGGCGACATCGGGGCGCTGGCCAAGGAGCTGAAGCGCGGCGACGTCGCGGCCCTGATCGTCGAGCCCATCCAGGGCAAGGGCGTGCTCGCGCCCCCGCCGGGCTGGCTGCGCGCCGCGCAGGCGCTGCTGCACGAGCACCGGGCGCTGCTCATCTGCGACGAGGTCCAGACCGGGATCGGGCGCACCGGCGAGTTCTTCGCCTACCAGCACGAGGACGGGGTGTTGCCCGACCTGGTCTGCGCGGCCAAGGCGCTCTCCGGCGGGTACGTGCCCATCGGCGCGACGCTGGGCAAGAGCTGGATCTTCGAGAAGGTGTACTCCTCGATGGACCGGGTGCTGGTGCACTCCACCAGCTTCGGGGCCAACAACCAGGCCATGGCGGCGGGGCTCGCGACGCTCGCGGTCATGGAGGACGAGCGGGTCGTGGACAACGCCCGCAAGGTGGGCGACCAGTTCCGGGAGCGGCTGGCCGCGCTCGTGGACCGGTACGAGATGCTGGCCGAGGTGCGCGGGCGCGGTCTGATGATCGGCATCGAGTTCGGCAGGCCCAAGTCGCTCAAGCTGCGCACCGGCTGGACGGCCCTGCAGGCGGCGCGCAAGGGGCTGTTCGCCCAGATGGTCGTCGTGCCGCTGCTCCAGCGCCACCGCATCCTGACCCAGGTGTCCGGCGACCACCTGGAGGTGATCAAGCTGATCCCGCCGCTGATCATCACCGAACGGGACGTGGACCGCTTCGTGGACGCCTTCACCGACATCATGGACGACGCCCACCGGGGCAGCGGGCTGATGTGGGACTTCGGGCGGACGCTGGTGAAGCAGTCGCTCGGCAACCGGCCGTGACGATGCCGGGCGTGGGAGGCCGGGCGGGCCGGCTTCCCACGCCGTGGGAGACACCGCGTTCGGGCGCGGGCGCCGGGTCAGAGTTCCGTGCGGCGGCGGCGGATCACCACCGCGAGGTCGACCGCGGCGAACACCGTCAGCAGGCCGCAGGCCACCGCGAAACCGATCAGGGTGCCGCGGCTCGGCGCTCCGAAGGCGGGGGAGGCGGCCGCCCACAGCGCGAAGCCCGCGGTGGCGAGGGCGAACAGCGGGGTGAAGGTCAGCGAGAGCAGGTAGCGAAGCTTGAGGTCGCTGCGGGCGCTGGCCGGTTCGGTGCCGCTGCGCCAGCGCCTCGGGGTGGTGGTGCGCATGGCCTGGCACCTCCGGACCGCGCGGGTGGGGGCTACGATTCCAGCGTACGTCCGGGCAGCGGGGCCGGGGAGGGTCGATGGATGCCGAGCGGTACGCGGGGATGACGGTCGAGCGGGCCCGGGAGGCCGCCGGGCGGGACGGCTGGGCGGTGGTGCGGGAGCTGGGGCCGCAGGAGCGGATCACCCTGGAGTACCGCGAGGGGCGGCTCAACCTGGTGGTGGACGGCGGCCTGGTGCAGCGCTCCTGGGAGGGCTAGGGCGCCCCGGGCCCTCGGTGCTCAGCGGCCCGGGAGACGGGAGAGCCGCTGTTCGGCGGCGGTGACCAGGGGCTCCAGCAGCGGCAGCGAGAGCAGCACCAGGGCCCCGGCGGCCCAGCCGGCCAGCACGTCGGTGACCCAGTGGGTGCCCAGGTAGACGGTGGTCAGGCCGATCGAGCAGGCGGTGGCGGCGGCGATCACCGCGCCGGTGCGCCGCCAGCGCCCGGCCAGGTAGGCGAGCACGCCCCAGGTGACCACGGCGTTGGCGGTGTGGCCGGAGGGGAAGATGGTGCCGCCGGAGAACAGCTCGGGGGAGCCCACGTACTGGGCGTAGTGGGGGCCGAGGCGGCCGGTGACGATCTTGACCGCGCCGACCGTGACGTTGAGCAGCAGCAGGGCGACGGCCATCACCAGCAGCGGGCGCAGCCGCCCGATCCGGTGGGCGCGCCAGGCCAGCCAGGCGAAGGCGGCGATCGCGGAGGGGCCGCGCTGGCCGGCGACCACCCAGGTGTCGAGCAGCGGCTCCAGGCGGGGCCAGCGCTGGTAGGGGCGCAGCAGCCGCACCGACCAGTCGAGGTCGACGAGCGAGGTGTTGAGCGCCACCCCGGCCAGCACCAGCAGGTAGACCGCGACGGTGGCGGCGAGCAGGGCGGCCTGGCGGCGGCTGGGAGGAAAAGGCGCACGGGTACTTCTGGCTTGCACGGGGGTGACCTTACCCAGGCGGGCGGGGCCCTTTCGGGGGGAATTGTCATTTTCCCGGGAAATCGACAATCGGCCCGCGCGGGGTGTGGCCCGGGGAGTGATTTCCCGGTTTCCGCCATCGAATATCCGTGCCGTTCTCGAATGGTGATGCAAAAGCCCCGGTAAAGGAAACGGAGTGGGCGGCCGGTGCGACCGGCTTCCCACTCCGTGGTAACCCTGTGTGGGTTCCGTGCTCAGGCGAAGCCCTAGTCGAGGGGACCGCCCGCCACGTAGATCACCTGGCCGGAGACGAAACCGGCGCCCTCGCTCGCCAGGAAGGAGATGGTGTGGGCCACGTCCTCAGGCAGACCGACCCTCTGGACCGGGATCTGAGAGGCGGCGGCCCGCTTGAAGTCTTCGAAGTCCATGCCGACGCGGGCGGCGGTGGCGGCCGTCATGTCCGTGGCGATGAAGCCGGGGGCGACGGCGTTGGCCGTGACGCCGAACTTGCCCAGCTCGATGGCCAAAGTCTTGGTGAAGCCCTGCAGGCCCGCCTTGGCGGCCGAGTAGTTGGCCTGGCCGCGGTTGCCCTGGGCCGAGGAGGAGGACAGGTTGACGACGCGGCCGAAACCGGCGTCCACCATGTGCTTCTGCACGGCACGGGTCATCAGGAACGCGCCGCGCAGGTGGACGTTCATGACCGTGTCCCAGTCGGACTCGGACATCTTGAAGAGCAGGTTGTCGCGCAGGACCCCGGCGTTGTTCACCAGCACGACGGGGGCGCCGAGCTCGGCCGCGACGCGGTCGACGGCGGCCTGGACCTGGTCGGCGTCGGAGACGTCGGCGCCGACGGCCAGGGCCCGGCCGCCGGCGGCGGTGATCCGGTCGACGGTGTCCTTGCAGGCGCTCTCGTCCAGGTCCAGCACGGCGACGGCGTAGCCGTCCTCGGCCAGGCGTACGGCGGTGGCGGCGCCGAGGCCGCGGGCGGCGCCGGTGACGACGGCGACCCGGGGGGCGGTGCTCTGCTCGGTCATGCTCGCTCTCGTCTCTCTCGGGGGTGTCTCCGGGGGAGTCCCCCGGGGAGGGTGGCCACACCTTACCGGCGGGTAGGGAGGGCGGCCAGGGTGGAGAGCCCCAGGTGTGACGGTCGGTAAGGACCGACCGGTCGGCTTTCTGCTGAATCCGGGTTACCGGGGGCGAGTCGGAGCGCGTAAATATGCCAATGTTGCCGAACCTGCGTCTACTATCCGCCCCTGCCTGCCAGCAAGGCCCTGCCGTTTGTATAGTGTCCGCCAGCAGCCACCGGCTGCACGGCTGGAGCGCCCTCCCTCATAGCTGGACGCCCACTCGCCGTAACTGCCCCACCCGGGTGTCCCACACACACCGGGTGTGACATCGGGACGGATACATGGTGCTGGGGGAGATCCCGACAACCCGCGTGTCCGCGCGACTGCAGCAGTCGCCCGGACACCTCATTCGTGTTGCTCAACAGGTCCACACGCGGTTGTGGTCCGAGCACGTCGGAGCCGATCTCACGGCTCCGCAGTTCGCCGTACTGCTGGTGCTCGCCCTGGAACCGGGCGCGGACCAGCGGACCGTCGGCGAGCGTGCCTCGCTCGACAAGGCGACGATGGCCGAGATGGTCGCGCGGCTGGTCAGGCGCGGTCTGGTGCTGCGCAGGCGGGACCCGGCCGACGGCCGACGCAAGTTGCTCGCTCTCTCGCAGAGCGGCGCCCAGGCGGTGCGCGAGGCCACCGGAGGAGTGGTCCGCGTGCAGCGCGTCCTGTTCGAGCCGCTTTCGGCGGAGGAGCAGGTCGAGATCGTGCGGGTGATGGCCAAGATAGCCAGGCTTGAACCCGCCGCGGTCGCCGTCTTCACGGACGCGCGGCCGATACTGGACGCCCAGCGGGCGATCGGCTACCTCATCAGGGTCGGTCAGCAGGTGCACACCAAGCTCTGGTCCGAGCACGTCGGGGCCGAGCTGACGGCACCGCAGTACGCGGTGCTGGACGCCCTGGAACAGGAACCGGGCGCCGACCAGCGCACGGTCGGCGAGCTGGCCTCGCTGGACAAGGCCACCATGGCCGAGATGGTCAGCCGGCTGGTGCGCCGCGGTCTGGTGCAGCGTCGGCGTGACCCCTCGGACGGGCGGCGCAACCTGCTCTCGCTCTCACCGGCGGGACAGGACCTGCTCCACCGCTCGGCCGCCGGCGTGGCCGAGGTCCAGCGGCTGCTGCTCGCCCCGCTGGACGAGGACGAGCACGCGACGGCGCTGGCCCTGATCGCCAAGGCGGCCAGGATTTAGCGGTCGTCCCCGAAATCACAGCCAAAACGATTCGCCAACGTAGTGGAGAGTTCCGATCGTTCGGGAATCTTTCGTGGGCGACCGTGGCGGCCGTGGTGACTGCGGGTGTCGTTCGGCCGCCGTGACGCGATCACGGCGGCCGTGCGGTCACGCACGCGGTCGGCCGTCGCGGCCTGCTCGCGGCGGCCCGTGACACACCGAGGACCGCCCACCCCGCGACGGGGTGGGCGGTCCTCGGCATGAGGGCGTGGCGGCCGCTCAGGCCCGGGTGGGCCCGATCGGGCGTCAGTTCCAGTCGAAGCCCTGCGGGTCCGGCCCGATCCGCTTGCCGGTGGCCACGCCGGCGATCGCGGCGAGGTCCTCGGCGTCCAGCTCGAAGCCGGCGACGTCCAGGTTCTCCCGGATGCGGGAGGGGGTGACCGACTTCGGGATGGCGATCACGCCGCTCTGCAGGTGCCAGCGCAGCACCACCTGGGCGACCGTGCGGCCGTGCTTCTCGGCGATCTTCACCAGCGCCGGCTCGGCGAGCAGTTCGCCGCCCTGGCCCAGCGGGCTCCACGCCTCGGTGGCGATGCCGTGCTCGGCGTGGAAGGCGCGCAGCTCCTCCTGCGGGAAGTACGGGTGCAGCTCGACCTGGTTCAGCGCCGGGACGACGGAGGACTCGTCCAGCAGGCGGGTCAGCTGCTCGGTGCCGAAGTTGGAGACGCCGATGGAGGTGGCCCGGCCGTCCGCCTTGATCTGCTCCAGGGCCTTCCAGACGTTGGCGTAGGTGCCGTGCATCGGGCGCGGCCAGTGGATCAGGTACAGGTCGACGTGGTCGAGGCCGAGCTTCTCGAGCGAGGCGTCGAACTCGCGCAGCACCGCGTCGCGGCCCTGCTCGCCCGACCAGTCGCGGGTGCCGGAGTTCCACAGCTTGGTGGTGATGTACAGGTCGGCGCGGGAGACGGTGCCGTCGGCCAGGGCTTCGGTGACGGCGCGGCCGGTGCCCGTCTCGTTCTCGTAGACGGCGGCGGTGTCGATGGAGCGGTAGCCCGCCTCGATCGCCGTGCGGACGGCGGCGGTGGCCTCCGCGTCCGGGACCTGCCAGACGCCGAAGCCGAGCTGCGGGATCCGAGTGCCGTCGTTGAGGGTGATGCCGGGGATGGTGCTCACGGGGAAGCAGTGCCCTTCTGGGGGTGTCCGGTGGTGCGCGCTCGGTGGTGCGTGCGGATTCCATCGGGGGCAACTGGTGTTCCCCCGGGATTGTTCCCGCCGTTCGAGGGAATCTGCTTCGGCCCGTCAGGCTCTTGACCTGCGCATGAAGGGACCGCGTCGGGGCCCCGAATCGCCGGAGGAACTTCCGGTGCGTGGCCGGTGGGGCGGAAGTGCTGTGTGGGTTTGGTGTCGATGGGTGGGAATAACCCCTTGCACTGCTCACAATGCGATTGGCAGTCTCGCGGCCACAGC
Organism: Streptomyces sp. NRRL WC-3742; assembly: GCF_000720635.1. Lineage (GTDB taxonomy): Bacteria > Actinomycetota > Actinomycetes > Streptomycetales > Streptomycetaceae > Kitasatospora. Next base: position 36,370 of record NZ_JOCF01000029.1, read on the forward strand.
CTCCTGAGACCCGGGCCCCTTCGCGCCCTGCCCATGCTCACCCGGTGCCCCACCCCGGGATCGATGACGCGCGCCCGCCGCCCCACGCGTTCGGCCGCCGTCCGCAGCTCTCACGACAGAGCTCCCGTACATCCCAACCTTCCGCATCGGAGTGCCATGTTGCTCACCTCCCTGCCATCGGCCGATCCCGGCCCACCCGACCTGAGCTCGCCCGCCGCCTTCCTGCGCCGCCTCAGGCACGGCCAGCGGCGCGGGCAGACGCTCGCCACCTGCTGGGCCCTGCTGGAGATGGGCGGCAAGGCGTCGCTGCCGGTCCCGCTCGGGCTCGGCGTCCAGGCCGCCGCCGAGGGCGACACGGCCGGGATCTGGCGGGCCGCGGGCCTCGTGCTCCTGCTCGCCGTCCTCGGCGCCGCCGGAGCCGTCCTGCTGCACCGTCAGGCCATCTGGAACTGGATCGACGCCGCCTGCCAGGTGCGGCAGTTGGTGGCCCGCCGGGCCTCCGCCCTCGGCGCCGGGCTCTCCCGCCGGATCGCCACCGGGGAGGCCGTCGCCGTCGGCGGCGGGGACGTCGAACGGATCGCCTGGTACGTCGAGCTGGTCGCCCGGGTGCGGGGCGCGGTGATCACCTGGCTGGCCGTCAGTACCACCGTGCTCGTGGTCGAACCCGGCCTGGGCGTCTGGGTGTTGCTCGGGGTGCCGGTGCTGGCCGTCTCCATGTGGCCGCTGATCGGCCCCTTCGAGCGGCGCTACGAGCGCCAGCGCGCCTACGGCGGCCGGGCCACCGAACTGGCCGCCGACACCGTGGCCGGCCTGCGCGTGCTGCGCGGCATCGGCGGCGAGGAGCTGTTCCTGCAGCGCTACCGCGCCGCCTCCCAGGAGGTGCGCGCCGCGGCCGTCCGCTCCGCCCGCTTCTCCTCCCTGATGCAGGCTCAGCAGGTGCTGCTGCCGGGCCTGTTCGTGGTCGGCGTCACCTGGTACGGCGCCCGGCTGGTGGCCGACGGGGAGCTGGCCGTCGGCACCCTGATCGCCGTCTACGGCGCCACCGCCTACCTGGCGGCCCCGCTGCGCATCCTCGGCGAGGCCGCCCACGCCTGGAGCGTGGCCCGGGTCTCCGCCGGACGGGCCGTGCGGGTGCTCTCGCTCAGGCGGACCGGCAGCCCGGGCGACGCCGTGCTGATACGGCCCGAGAAGGGCGACCTGCACGACCCGGAGACCGGACTCACCGCCCGGGCGGGGGAGTTGACTGCCGTGGTCTGCGGGGACCCGGACTTCGCCGGCGTCCTCGCCGAGCGCCTCGGCGGGCACGTCCCCCTCGGCGAGGGCGAGACGCCCCCGCCCTCCGTACGGCTCGGCGGGACGGACCTGGACGCGGTGCCGCTCGCCGAGGCCAGGGAGGCGGTGCTGGTGCAGGACAAGGAGCCGGTGCTGCTCTCCGGCACGCTGGGCGAGCTGTTCGACATCCCCTCCTCGGGGCGGGTGCCGGTGGCCGAGGCCCTGGCCGCCACCCGCTGCGACGACGTCCTGCACGCCCTCGCGGCCGCGGGCGCCGTCCGCGACGGGGACGCCATGGGCGCCCGGATCGCCGAGCGCGGGCGCTCGCTGTCGGGCGGGCAGCGCCAGCGGCTCGCCCTGGCGCGCTCGGTGCTGGCCGACCCGCCGGTGCTCGTCCTGGACGAGCCCACCAGCGCGGTGGACGCCCACACCGAGTCGCGGATCGCCGCCGGGCTGCGCGGCGTGCGAGCCGGGCGCACCACCGTGGTGTTCGCCACCAGCCCGCTGCTGCTCGACCAGGCGGACCGGGTGGTGCTGCTGCGCGGCGGCCGGGCCGTCGCCGCGGGGCGCCACGGCGAGCTGATGCGGGCGGAGCCCGCCTACCGGGCGGTGGTCGCCCGGGACGAGGAACCGGCGCCGGCGAACGGCGCGCGGACCGTGAGGAGGACGTCGTGAAGCCGCCGCTGAGGCACGACCGGGAGCCGGCCACCACCCTGCCGGTCGGCTCCCCGGCCGCCGTGCGCGGGTACCTGCGGGTGCTCACCAGGCGCCACCGCCTGGGGTTCTCCGCCGTGGTGGGGCTGCACTCGGTCGCCACCCTGGCCGGGCTCGTCGGCCCCTGGGTGCTCGGCACCCTGGTCGAGTCCCTGGCCGCCGGCACCACCGAGGCGGCCATCTCCTCGGCCGTCGGCTGGTACCTGGCCGCGCTGCTGGTGCAGGCCGCGTTCACCGGGTGGTCGCGCATGCGCGGCGCCGTCCTCGGCGAGCGGGTGCTCGCCGACCTGCGGGAGGACTTCCTGGTCCGCTCGGTCACCCTGCCCACCGGCGTGCTGGAGCGGGCCGGCACCGGGGACCTCGTCTCCCGGGGCACCACCGACATCGACCGGCTGGACAAGTCCGTCCGCGAGGCCCTGCCCGAACTGGCCGTCGCGCTCGTCTCCCTGCTGCTCCTGCTGGGCGCGCTGCTGGTCACCGCCCCGCCGCTGGCGCTCACCGCGCTCACGGGCCTGCCGCTGCTCGTCCTCGTCACCCGGTGGTACTTCCGGCGCGCGCCGCAGTCCTACCGCAGCGAGTCGGCCGCGCACGCCGAGGTGAGCAACGTCCTCGTCGAGACGGTGGACGCCGGGCGCACCGTCGAGGCGCTGCGCCTGGGCGACCGCCGCGTACGGCTGATGGACCGCAAGCTCGGCGAGTGGGTCGCCTGGGAGCGGTACACGCTGTGGCTGCGCTCGGTCTGGTTCCCGAGCATCGACGCGGTCTACGCCTCGGCGCTGCTGGCCACCCTCGTGCTGGGCGCCCTGTTCACCCTGCGCGGCTGGATCACCGTGGGCCAGCTGACCTCCGGCGTGCTCTACGTCCAGATGCTGACCGGCCCGGTGGACCTGATCCTGCGCTGGCTCGACGAACTGCAGATCGGGCAGGCGTCGCTGGCCCGGCTGGTGGGCGTGCAGGAGGTGCCCGAGCACGAGGGGGACGAGAACCTGCACCCGGACGGCCGCAGGGTCGAGGCCCGGGACGTGCGGTTCGGCTACCGCGAGGGCGTCGACGTGCTGCACGGGATCTCCCTGGACGTCGCGCCGGGCAGTCGCGTCGCCCTGGTGGGCCCCTCCGGCGCGGGCAAGTCCACCCTCGGCCGGCTGCTGGCCGGGATCTACGCCCCCGGCCGGGGCAGTGTGACGCTCGGCGGCGCGCCGCTGGCCGGCATGCCGGCCGAGCGGGTGCGCGCCGAGGTCGCCCTCGTCAACCAGGAGCACCACGTGTTCGTCGGCACCCTGCGGGACAACCTGCGCCTGGCCGCGCCGGGGGCCGACGACACCGAGCTGCGTGCGGCGCTCGACGCGGTGGACGCCGGCGACTGGGCGCAGGCGCTGCCGAAGGGCCTGGACACCGAGGTCGGCTCCGGAGGCGCCTCGCTGACGCCGCCGCAGGCGCAGCAGCTCGCCCTGGCCCGGCTGGTGCTGGCCGATCCGCACACCCTCGTGCTGGACGAGGCCACCTCGCTGCTGGACCCGCGGGCCGCCCGCCACCTGGAGCGCTCGCTCTCCAAGGTGCTGGAGGGGCGCACCGTCATCGCCATCGCCCACCGGCTGCACACCGCGCACGACGCGGACGTGATCGCGGTGGTCGAGGCCGGGCGGATCAGCGAGTACGGCAGCCACGCGGAGCTGGTCGCGGCCGGCGGCCCGTACGCGGCGCTGTGGCGCTCCTGGCGGGACGAGGGGTAGGACCGGGGTCCCGCGGACGGTGCGGCGTCCGCGGAGTTCGTCCCTCGCACGGATTTCAAACCTGCGCATCTCAAACCTGCGCGTCTCAAACCTGAGCGGGGCCGGATTGCCCCGTGCGGGTTACACCTCGGCCCCGGAGGGCGCGTAATCGGGCAAAACGTGGGCAAGGCCCGCAGACTGCTCCGGTGACCAAGATTTCAGACGGTTCGTCCGGTTCCCAGCGCAGCGAGATCGGCGGGATCCCCACCCGGTGGATCGGGATCGGCGTGATCGTGATCCTCGCCGTGTGGTTCCTGTTCGCCAACCTCGACAAGGTGAAGATCCAGTTCTGGGTGTTCACCGTGACGGCGCCGCTGTGGATCGCGCTGCTGGCCACCCTGGTCGCCGGCGCCGCACTGGGCTGGCTGCTGAAGGGGCGGCGCAACCGGTGACCACGGACCCCGGGCCGGCCGCGGCCGGCGCCTCCGCCTTCACCCCGCTGATCGAACTGCGGGGCGTCAACAAGCACTTCGGGGACCTGCACGTGCTGCAGGACATCGAGCTGACCGTGGGCCGCGGCGAGGTCGTCGTCGTCATCGGCCCCTCCGGCTCCGGCAAGTCCACGCTGTGCCGGGCGATCAACCGCCTGGAGCCGATCGAGCGGGGCACCATCCTGATCGACGGCGAGCCGCTGCCCGAGGAGGGCAAGGGGCTGGCGAAGCTGCGCGCCGAGGTCGGCATGGTCTTCCAGTCCTTCAACCTGTTCGCGCACAAGACCGTGCTGCAGAACGTCTCGCTCGCCCAGATCAAGGTGCGCGGGCGGGCCAGGGCCGAGGCGGACACCAAGTCCCGCGCCCTGCTGGAGCGGGTGGGCCTGGCCTCGCAGGCCGACAAGTACCCGGCGCAGCTGTCCGGCGGCCAGCAGCAGCGCGTGGCGATCGCCCGGGCGCTGGCGATGGACCCCAAGGCGCTGCTGTTCGACGAGCCCACCTCGGCCCTCGACCCCGAGATGATCAACGAGGTGCTGGACGTCATGCGCCAACTCGCCCACGAGGGCATGACGATGGTCGTGGTGACCCACGAGATGGGCTTCGCCCGGGCCTCCGCGAACCGGGTGGTGTTCATGGCGGACGGCCGGATCGTCGAGGACCGCGCCCCGGAGGACTTCTTCGGCGCCCCGGAGAGCGAACGCGCCCGGGACTTCCTGTCCAAGATCCTGAAGCACTGAGGCGGGCGCCGTGAACCGTACGAGGACGCCCTCGCGCGCCCGCGCGCTCGCCGCCGCCCTGCTGGCCACCTCGCTGGTCGCCGCACTGGCGGCCGGCTGCGGCAAGGCCGGCACCCCGCCGCCCAAGGGCCCGCAGCCCAGCGCCCTGCCCACCTACCAGGTGCAGGACGCGGCGAGGATCACCGGATCCTCGACGCTGGACGCCGCGCGGAGCCGGGGCCACCTGGTGGTCGGGGCCAAGGAGGACCAGCCGTACCTGGGCCAGAAGAACCCGGCCACCGGCGTGTACTCCGGGTTCGACATCGAGATCGCCAAGATGCTCGCCGCCTCGCTCGGCTTCCCGCCCGACAAGGTGCAGTTCAGGACCATCGCCTCGGCCAACCGCGAGACCGCGCTGCAGAACGGCCAGGTGGACTACTACGTCGGCACGTACACCATCAACGACAACCGCAAGAAGCTGGTCGGCTTCGCCGGTCCGTACTTCGTCGCCGGGCAGTCGCTGCTGGTGCGCAAGAACGACAAGGCCATCCACGGGCCGCAGGACCTGAACGGCAAGAAGGTGTGCTCGGCCGCCGGGTCCACGCCCTACCAGCGCATCAAGTCGACCTACCCCGAGGCGCACCTGATCGGCTACGACACCTACTCGGCCTGCGTGGACAACCTGATCACCGACCAGGTCGACGCCGTCACCACCGACAACGCGATCCTGCTCGGCTACGCCGCCAAGGCGCCGGACGAGCTCAAGGTCGTCGGGCCGCTGTTCTCCTCCGAGCCGTACGGCGTCGGGACCCCGAAGAACGACACCGTGCTCCGCGGGGCCCTGAACGACGCGCTGGCCGCGCACGAGCAGAACGGCGACTGGAAGAAGGCGTTCGACGCCACCCTCGGACTGTCGGGGGAACCCGCGCCCAACCCGCCGCAGATCAACCGGTACTGAGAGGGCCGCTCCGTGAAAACGCTGACCGACAACTGGTCGACCTACTGGGACGGCTTCCTCGGCACGCTCTCGCTCTTCGCGGTGAGCGGCGTGCTGTCGCTGGTGCTCGGCGTGCTGATCGCGGGCTTCCGGGTCTCGCCGGTGCGCCCGCTGCGGCTCTTCGGGACGGTCTGGGTGACCGTCCTGCGCAACACCCCGCTGACCCTGCTGTTCTTCATCGTGGTGCTGGGCCTGCCGAGGTTCCACATCACGCTGCCCTTCTACACCTTCGCGGTGCTGGCGCTGGGCTGCTACACCTCGGCCTTCGTCTGCGAGGCGATGCGCTCGGGCATCAACACCGTGCCCACCGGGCAGGGCGAGGCGGCGCGCAGCCTCGGCATGAACTTCGGCCAGACGATGGGCCTGGTGGTGCTGCCGCAGGCGTACCGCTCGGTCGTGGCGCCGATCGGCAGCGTGATGATCGCCCTGGCGAAGAACACCGCGATCGCCGGCTCGTTCAGCGTCACCGAACTGCTGGGCAGCTACCGGACGATCAACGAGCTGGGCTACAGCATCATCTGGACCTTCTTCTGGATCGCCGTCGGCTACCTGGTCATCACCCTGGCCGTCAGCGCCGTCTTCAACCTGCTGGAACGACGAGTGGCGGTGTCCCGATGACGGTCGAATCCTCGGCGCTGTACGACATCCCCGGCCCGAAGGCGCTGGCCCGCCACCGGCTGTACGGCGGGATCGCGCTGCTGCTGATCGCGGCGCTGATCGGCTGGGTCGTCTACATGCTGTTCCACACCCACCAGTTCACGTACGCCAAGTGGGAGCCCTTCGAGTACCGGGGCGTGCAGGACCTCCTGCTGCGCGGGCTCGGCAACACCCTGCAGGCGTTCGGCTGGACGGTGCTGTTCGCGCTGCCCTTCGGCGCGCTGTTCGCGGCCGGGCGGCTGTCCGACCACCGGGTGGTGCGCTGGTTCTCCGGGCTGGTGGTGGAGTTCTTCCGGGCCATGCCGCTGCTGGTGATGATCTTCTTCGTGTTCGTGGCGCTCAAGGTGCAGCCGCTGTGGGCGCTGGTGGCGGGCCTGGTCCTCTACAACGGCTCGGTGCTGGCCGAGGTGTTCCGGGCCGGAGTGCTCGCCGTGCCCAAGGGGCAGCGGGAGGCCGCGTTCGCGCTGGGCATGCGCAAGACGCAGGTGATGACGTACGTGCTGGTGCCGCAGGCCAACCGGGCGATGCTGCCGGCGATCATCAGCCAGCTGGTGGTGGCGCTCAAGGACACCTCGCTCGGGTTCCTCATCACCTACGAGGAGTTCCTGCACGCGGGCAAGCTGATCGCCACCAACCTGGACTACGACCTGCCGTTCATCCCGGTGGTGATCGTGATCGCGCCGATCTACATCGGCATGTGTCTGCTGCTGTCCTGGCTCGCCCGGTGGGTCGAGCGGCGCAGCCGGCGCAGCCCGAGCATGAAGGGCGGGGCGCCGGTGGTGAAGGCCGGGGTCGCGATGGGGCTGCCGCCCTCGGCGCAGCTGTGAGGCCGGTCCTGGTGGATATGGTTCGCGGCTGAACCATAGGTGCGGGTGGGGTCGGGGCGGCCACCTCCAAATTCCTCTTATGATTGCCCGGGCCGGCCGGTCGCGGGGACCGGCCGTGGACGACCGGGCGGAGGGGCCATGGAGCCGGTGTTCGACTCGCGGCACATCAGGACGTTCCACGAGGTGGTCCGCGCCGGCTCGTACTCGGCCGCCGCCCGGGAACTCGGCTACACCCAGCCCGCCATCACCCAGCAGATGAAGGCCCTCGAACGTACCGTCGGCGTACCGCTGTTCACCCGCGCCGGACGCGGACTGCGGCTCACGGAGGCCGGCGAGGCCCTCTCCCGGCACGCCGAGGTCATCCTCGGCAGCCTCTCCGCCGCCCAGCAGCAGCTCGCCGCCCTCGCCCGGCTGCGCGCCGGGCGGGTGCGGGTCTGCGCCTTCCCCAGCGCCAACGCCACCCTCATACCCGAGGCCATGGCCCGCCTCCTCTCCGAGCACCCCGGGGTGCGCGTCGAACTCCTGGAGGCCGAGCCGCCCGACTCCGTCCAGCGGCTGCTGCGCGGGGAGTGCGACATCGCCCTCGCCTTCCGCTACGCCGGGGCGCCCGGCGAGGTGCCCGAGGGCCTGGACGAGATCCCGCTGATGGAGGACCTGCTCACCGTGCTGCTCCCCGTCGGGCACCCGCTGGGGCGACGGCACGCCGTACGGCTGGCGGACCTCGACGGCGAGCGGTGGATCGCCGGCTGCCCGCGCTGCCGGGCCAACCTGCTGCACGTCTGCGCGGAGGAGGGCTTCGCGCCCGACATCGTCTTCTCCACCGACGACAACCTCGCCGTGCAGAGCCTGGTCGCCGCCGGGGTCGGCATCGCGCTGATGCCCGCGCTGGTGCTCTCCTTCATGTGCCACCGCAAGGTCACCGGGCGGGCCGTCGAGCCGCACCTGCGGCGGCAGGTGAGCGCGTACGTGCTGCGCGAGCACCGGCGCATCCCCGCCACCGCCCTGGTGCTGGACCACCTGCGGCGGGCGGCGGCCAGCCGGGTCGGGTGCTGAAGCCTCGCCGCGACCCATAAGCGGCGATGGGGGTTCGGCTTAGAAACCCTCCTTGGACGTGATAGGTCGGCCAGGCCGAACCTGCTCGCATGACACCCTCAGCGATCGCCGGCAGCGACCGGCTCACCGAGCGGATGACCGAGCAGACGACCGAGCGGATGACCGCGCTCATCGGCGAGATCCGTGCCGTGGTGGACCGGGGCCTGCCACCGGAACTCACCGCGTACCTCGTCGGCGAACGCCTCGCCCCCCACCTGCGCGCCGAGGCGGACGGGCCCGGCGCGCTGCTCACCCCCGCCCAGTGCGAGGGCGACCCGCAGCGCTACCGCCAGCACGTCCTGCACGCCGAGGAGGACGGCAGCTTCTCCGTCGTCGCCCTGGTGTGGCTGCCCGGGCAGCAGACCCCGATCCACGACCACGTCTCCTGGTGCGTGGCCGGCGTCCACCGCGGCCAGGAGAGCGAGACCCGCTACCGGCTGGTCTCCGACGGCCGCACCGCCCGGCTCGTCGAGACCGAGCACGTGGCCGGCCCCACCGGGACGGTCGCGGCCTTCGCCCCGCCCGGGGACATCCACCTGGTCCGCAACGCCTGCACCACCACCGCCATCTCCATCCACGTGTACGGCGCCGACGTCTCCCGGCTCGGCACCAGCATCCGGCGGGTCTACCGGCTGCCCGCCGACCAGGGCCGGTGAGGAGCGGCGTGGCGCCCGGACAAGCACTGGCCGCACCCACCCGGCGCCTCGCGCGCACCCGCGCCCGGGCCCGGTTCCTGCCGCCGATGCGCGGGGACGCGCCCGGCCTGCTGCTCGCCGCGCTCGGGGTCGCCGCCGCGCTCGGCGTCCACGCCGCGGTACCCGCGGTGCCCAAGCTCACCGCCGCCGTCGTGCTCGGCATGGCGGCCGCGCACCTGCCCGGGCTGCGCCCGGTCGTCAAGGGGGTGGCGCGGCCCGGGCTGTCCACGGCCGGCAAGCGGCTGATGCGGATCGGGATCGTGCTGCTCGGGCTCAAGCTCAGCCTCGGGGACGTCCTGGGCCTCGGCTGGACGACCGTCGCCATGGTGCTCGCCGTCGTCGCGGCCACCTTCGCGGGCACCCTCTGGCTCGGGCGGCGCCTCGGGCTGCCCGGGGACCAACCGCTGCTCGTCGCCACCGGGTACTCGATCTGCGGGGCCTCGGCGATCGGCGCGGTCAGCCAGGCGGCGGGCAGCGACGAGGAGGACGTCGCCGCGTCCGTCGCGCTCGTCACCCTCTGCGGGACGCTGGCGATCGCCGTGCTGCCGCTGCTCCAGCACCCGCTGGGGCTCGGGGAGACGGAGTTCGGGCGCTGGGTCGGCGCGAGCGTGCACGACGTGGGGCAGGTGGTCGCCACCGCGCAGACCGGCGGGGCCGGGGCGCTGCGGGAGGCGGTGCTCGTCAAGCTGATGCGGGTGGTGCTGCTGGCGCCGCTGGTCGCGGGCGTGGCCGTGGCGGTGCGGCGGGGCGTGCGGGCGCGGGGCTCCCGGGAGGCGGGGGAGGAGGGGGAGGCCAAGGGCGGCCAGCCGCCGATCCTGCCGCTGTTCGTGGCCGGGTTCCTGGCGATGATCGTGCTGCGGACCACCGGGGTGCTGCCCGAGCGGGCGCTCGGGCTGGCCGGGGACGCGCAGGAACTGCTGCTGGCCGCCGCGCTCTTCGGGCTCGGCAGCGCCGTGCACCTGCCGACCATGGCCCGCACCGGCGGGCGGATCGCGCTGCTGGGGCTCGGCTCCTGGGTGGTCGTCGCGGGCGTCTCGTACGCGGGGGTGCTGCTCACCACCTAGGCCCGGACAGGGCCTGGTAGCCGGGGCGGCGTGCTCCTCGGCCGGGCTCCGCTATTGTCGGGCGGGTACCCGGTGTCGGGCGGGGTCCGCGTGCGTGATCCGTCCGGTCGGGACGGCCCTGCACCCGAGTTCGTCGAGGAAAACGGATGAGCACCGCACTGCCCGAACGGGACGGCCACGCGGCCGTCGTCACGCTCGACCGGCGGGAGGGACCGTACGGCGAGGTGGTGTTGCGGCAGCGCGGGCAGGACTTCGAGATCATCGCCAACGGCTGCTTCCTGATGGACACGGCGGACGGGCGCTCCGAGCGGCTGCTGATCCAGGCGGCGCTGGACGAGCTGGACCGCACCGGTGCGGTCTCCGCCTCTGCTTCCGCCTCCGCCGGGGGCCCGTCGGTGCTGATCGGGGGGCTGGGCGTCGGCTTCTCGCTCGCGTACGCGGCCGCCGAGCCGCGGTGGGGGCGCATCGCCGTCGTCGAGCGCGAGACGGCGATCATCGACTGGCACCGCGGGGGGCCGCTCGGCGCCTTCTCCGCGGGCGCGCTGGAGGACACGCGGGTCGAGGTGCTGCACACCGACCTGCTGGAGTACCTGGCGGCCGCCGACGGAGAGCGCTACGACGCGCTGTGCCTGGACATCGACAACGGGCCTGACTGGACGGTCACCGAGTCCAACGACGGGCTCTACGGGGCGGACGGGCTCGCCGTGCTCTGGCACCGGCTGCGGGCGGGCGGGGTGCTGGCGGTGTGGAGCGCGCAGCCGTCCTCGGCGTTCGAGGAGGCGCTGCGGGCGGCCGGGTTCTCGGACGTGGTGACGCACGAGATCCCGGTGAGCCGGGGTGTGCCGGACGTGGTGCACCTGGCGCGGCGGGCGGGCTGAGGGCCGACTCGGCCGTGAGGGCGGGGAGTTGAGGTGACGGAGTCGGGCTCGGCGGGATCGGCGGGTTCATCGGGATCGTCGGGATCGCCCTCGGAGAGGATCGCGGCCGAGCTGCGACGGCGGATCGCCGCGGGGGAGCTGGCGCCGGGGGCACGGGTGCCGTCCACGCGGCGGATCACCCAGGAGTGGGGCGTGGCGATGGCCACCGCGACCAAGGTCCTCAACCGGCTGCGGGAGGAGGGGCTGGTCCGGGCCGTACCCGGGGTCGGGACGGTGGTGGCCGGGCAGGCCCGACGGCCCGGCGCAGCGACGCCGAAGCGGAAGCCGGCTCCGGCCGCCGCCGTGAAGGCCGAAGCCGGTGCGCGGCGCGGGGGAGGGGACGGGGAGCTCGGGTCCGAGCGGATCGTCCTGGCGGCGCTCCGGCTGGCGGACACCGAGGGGCTGGCGGCGCTGTCGATGCGCCGGATCGCGACCGAGCTGGACGTGCCGACGATGTCGCTCTACCGCCATGTGCCCGGCAAGGACGAGCTGTTGAGGCTGATGACGGGCGTCTGCTTCGCCGAGCAGCCGCTGCCCGCCCCGCCGCCGCCCGGGCAGTGGCGGGAGGGCCTGGAGGCGGTCGCCCGGCTCCAGTGGGCGATCTACCGGCGACACCCGTGGCTGGCGTCCACGATGTCCTTCACCCGGCCGGTGCTGGTGGCGGACGCGGCGCTGCACACCGAGCGGTCGTTGGCCGTGCTGGCGGGGCTGGGGCTGAGCGGGGAGGAGATGGCCCATGCGGCCGTCACCCTGGCGGCCTTCGCCTGTGGGCTGGCCGTCCACTTCGAGCGCGAGGTGCAGGCGGAGCAGGACAGCGGGATGTCGGCGGACGAGTGGATGGACGGCCAGCACGGCGGCGCGGACCACACCGAGCTGATGTCGGACGCGGAGCGGTTCCCGATGTTCGAGTCGCTCCACCGGGGGCCGGAGATCGACATGAGCCTGAACGCGCTGTTCGAATTCGGGCTGGTGCGGATGCTGGACGGGATCGGGGCGTTGGTCGAGCGCCGGGGTGGGGCGGAGGGCTGACGGAAGTCGGCGGACAGAATTCGGCGAACAGAATTCACTGAACATGGTTCAGCGAACAGATGACGGCTGACAGATGATGAAATCTGTCAGCCGTCATCTGTTCGCTGTGATGTGTTCGCGCGCCCGGGCTCAGCCGAACGGGCGGTGCTCCGGTTCCTGGTCGGCCTCGGGCGCCTCCTCGGGCTCCGGGGCCGCGGTGGACTTGGCAGGCATGCTCTCCGGGGAGAACGGGTTGAAGTCCGGCGGAGGGATCATCACCGGGGTGCCCTTGCGCGGCGGCGCGTCCTCGGAAGCCTGTGCGACGGGTTCGGCCTGGGCCGGGACGAGCGGCGGGGTGGAGGGCGGTGGCGGGACGGCCGGGCCGTCGGCGGCGATCCTCGTGCCGAACGGGTCGGGCTTCTGCTCGGCCGCCACCGTCGTGCCGAACGGGTCCGGCGCGGAGGTCGCCGCCACGGCCGCCGGAGCGGCTGCGGTGGTGGCGGTCGGCAGGCTCTCGGGGGCGAAGGGGTTGAAGTCCGGCGGAGGGATCATCACCGGGGTGCCCCTGAGCGCGGGATCCCGCTCGGCGGCCTCCTCGGCCGTCTCCTCGGTCGCGTCCGCAGCCGTCTCCGCGGCCTTCCCCTCCTCGGCGATCGGCGCGAAGGGGTTGAAGTCCACGGGCGGGACGCGCACCGGGGTGCCGCGCAGGTGGACCGGCAGCTCTTCGGGCTCCCCGGCCGGCACGGGCACCTCCACCGGAGCCTCGACCGGAACCGGAACCGGTGCCACGGCGACCGCCCCCGCCACCGGCACCCCGTCCCAGCCGAACTGAACGCTCTTCAGCAGCTCCGCGAACGCCTCCGTGTACAGGTCCCAGTCCTCCGGCTGCGCCGTCGACAGCTGCACGCACAGCACCGTCCCGCCGTCCGGCAGCGGCACGAACGCCTGGACGGCGGAGGTGACCACCCAGCGCCGCTGCCCGTCCCCGGCCAGCGGTCCGGGCACCGGGACGGTCCGCCCCTCGACCAGGACGGCGGCCGGTCCGGCGGGCAGCAGCACCGTCCACACCTCCGCGTGCCGCCGTACGGTGGCCAGTTCGGTGGCGAGTTCGGTGATCGGCAGCGGGTGCCGGGCGAGGGAGACGACGAGCGCCGCGTCCGTGCGGCGGCCCTCGGACTCCAGGGCGCAGACGCCCGCGTACACCGTGCCGGAGTCCTGCAGCACGTCGGTGAGGGTGGCGCAGATCACGGCGAAGTCGCGGCGCTGCTCGCGGCCGGCGGCGCTGAACAACTCCTCGGTGACCTCGGCCAGATGGCCCGTCAGCTCCGCGGCGGCCGCGAGGGTGGCCGGGTCGGTGCCGTCCGCGTCGGCGGGCTGCGCGGGCACCGTACGGGCGGTGACCCCGGCGGGGCCGCCGGGGGAGGTCAGCGGGTGGAAGCCGGGCGGGACGACGAGGCGGACCTCGGTGCCCGCGCCGGTGGGCAGTTCGACCGGCTGGCGGGTCTGCTGACCGGCCGCCAGCGCTGCCAGCGCGGGGGCGAAGGGCGGGCGCAGCTTGGCGTCCGCGTACTCGCCGTTGACGGGCAGGTGGAACAGCGCGGCCGAGGTGGTGCCCCGGTCGGCGATGGCACCGCGGACGGCTCCGCCGCCGTAGCGGGTGTGCAGGGCGGTGGTCACCCGGTCGGCGAGCCGGGCACCGGTGCCCGGGCGGGCGGTGCCGGCGGTGACGACCGTGCCGAGCCCGTGCAGGGCGGTGTGCACCGGGCCGTTGGGTGCCAGTGGCAGCCCGAACAGGGCCTCGGCGTCGGGGTGTTGCGCCGTGCGCGGGGCGCTCAACGAGGCCGCCGGGTGGCGGGAGGCGTGTTCGTCGAAGAGGGCGTCGGTGAGCGTGCCGAGGGTCGCGCAGACCTGCTCGGCCGCGGCGAAGGGGTTGGCCTCCGCACTGAACTGGACGTCCTGGGTCACCTGGTGAGCCCCCCGCTCTGCTCCGTGCCGTCGGTGGTTCGGTCGTTCGAGTGGGATGCGGCCCGTCGTCCGATCCCCGCCCATTCCTATCAGAGCGCGCTGCTCCGGCAGAACCGGTGGATCACCCGATGGTGGATCATGCGGGGGTCAGGCGGAGCCGGTCGTGGCCTGGGTGGACGGTTCGCCGTCGGCAGCGGTGTCGGCAGCGCCATCGGCACCGGGTTCGGCGGTGGCGAGGGCCGTGACGGCCTCGACGATGCCGGGGACGGCGAGGAGCGCGGCGAGGTCGCGCACCAGCCGTCCGGTGGGCCCGTCGGGGCGCTCGTCGGCGAAGAAGCCGGCCAGTTCGGCGGCGAGCGCGGGCTCCCGGGCGGCGGTGAGGGTGAGGGAGGCGACGAACTCCTGCACCAGGTGCAGCTGCAGTTCCTCCAGCGGCAGCGACCGCTCGCCCAGCCACTCCAGCGAGGTGATCTCGGCGTTGGCGATCCAGGCCCGGACGGTCAGCCGCAGGCCGGGGCTCGGCGCGGGGATCGCCAGGTGGGTGAGGATCTGGTCGTGCGCGGCCCGGCGGACCTCGTCGATGACCGCCGAGGTGCCGGGGCTGGCCGCGACCGAGCCGCCGCGCAGCAGCGCCGCGAAGCCGGGCCCGTGGCTCTGCACGAAGTCCAGGTAGCGGCCCATGACCCGGTACAGCCGCTCCGACAGCGGCCCTTCCATCGGCTCCTCGAACCGCGCGGAGAGCTCCCGCCCGGCCCGGCGCAGGGACTCCTCGTACAGGGCCTGCTTGCCGGGGAAGTAGTGGTAGACCAGCGGCCGGGAGGCGCCCGCGGCGGCGGCGATGTCGTCGATCGACACCTCCTCGGGCGCCCTCCTGCTGAACAGCTCCAGCGCGACGGCGATCAGCTGCTCGCGCCGCTCGTCCACGCTGAGGCGCCGGCGCGGCCGGTCGGCGGTCCGGTCGGCGCGGTCGGCCGTCGTCGACGGCGTACGGGAGGCCATGCGCGCCACCCTATAAGGCCGCGCGTTCGAACCCGCCGTCGCAGGCGCTTCCCAGCCGCTCGCCTGAGGGGCGCCCCTCAGGCGGCCCGGAGCTCCAGGTAGCGCCGGTACGCCTCCAGGCCGTCGGGCACGAAGGTCTCCCGGGCGAGGAGGCCGTCCAGCTCCTCCGGCGTGAGCCAGGTGTGCCAGGCCACCTCGGACTCCTGCGGGTGGACGGGGCCGTCCCACTCGGCCTCGTACATGTCGCACCACCAGGAGAGCTTCTCCTCCCGGTACAGGAACTTGAACAGGTGCCTCGGCGCGATGCCGCTCACCCCCAGCTCCTCCTCGGCCTCGCGCACGGACGCCTCGGCGTACGTCTCCCCGGTGCCGACCACGCCGCCGACGAACATGTCGTAGGCGCCGGGGGCGAACAGCTTGGTGTCGGTGCGGCGGTGGACGAAGATCCGGCCGGCGGGGTCGCGGACGAGGACGAAGACGCACCGGTGGGTCAGGCCCAGCCGGTACACCTCCCCGCGCGGGGAGGTGCCGAGGACCCGGTCCTGCTCGTCGACGACGTCCAGCACTTCTTCGGAAGGGTTGCTCATGGGGGACACGTTAGGGTTTCGGGGGCCCGATCAGTATGAAGATACGAAGAGCGGGATGTCATGGCGGAATCCGAGGGTAGGGCGGCGCGCGGTGGTGCAGATCTGGGGTGACACGGCCGAGGGCTTCGAGCCCGTACGGGAGGCGTTCGCGCGCAACTTCGCCGCGTACGGCGAGCTCGGCGCCGCCTTCGCGCTCTACGTGCACGGCCGCAAGGTGGTCGACCTGTGGGGCGGCGACGCCCGGCCCGAGGTCGGCAGCCGGCCCGCGCCCTCGGCGCCGTGGACGGCGGACACCGCCCAGGTGCTGCGTTCCGTCACGAAGGGACTGACGGCCACCGCCGCCCTGCTGCTCGCCGAGCGCGGGAAGCTGGACCTGGACGCGCCCGTCACCAGGTACTGGCCCGAGTACGCGGCCGCGGGCAAGGGCGCGACCACGGTGAGCCACCTGCTCTCGCACCAGGCCGGGGTGCCGGCGCTGGACGTGCCGCTGCGCCTGGAGGACGTGCTGACCTGGGAGCCCGCGGCGGCCGCCGTCGCCGCGCAGGCGCCCGCCTGGGAGCCCGGCACCGCGCACGGCTACCACCCGTACACCTTCGGCTGGCTGGTCGGCGAGGTGGTGCGCCGGGTGAGCGGCCGCACCCTCGGGCAGTACTTCGCCGAGGAGATCGCCCGCCCGCTCGGGCTGGACCTGTGGATCGGGCTCCCGGCCGAGGCGGCGCCGAGGGTCGGCCGGCTGGTCGACCTGCCCGCCCCCGAGGCGGCCCGGACGGGGCCGACCGGGCTGCGGCTGCGCCCCAAGCAGAGCGTCCGGGACGCCTACCGGGACCCGGCCTCGCTGACGGCCCGCTCCTTCGCCTCGGTGCGCGCCCGGGTGGACCTCAACGACCCGGCGGTGCAGGCCGCCGAGATCCCCGGCGCGGGAGGCATCGGCACGGCTCGCTCGCTCGCCCGCTTCTACGCGGCGCTGATCGGCGCGGACGGCTCGGCGGCGCCGCTGCTCGGGGACGAGGTGCTCAAGCGCGCGCTCGGGCCGGTGGTCAGCGGACCGGACCGGGTGCTGATCGTCAACTCCACGTTCGGGCTGGGCTTCTGGCGCCACGGCCCGACCGCACCGATGACCTCCCCGGCGGCCTTCGGCCACCCGGGCAGCGGCGGTTCGCTGGGCTTCGCCGACCCGGACCTGGGGGTGGGCTTCGGCTACGTCACCAACGGCATGCAACCGGGCGTCACCGGGGACCTGCGCTCGCGCAGCCTGATCCGCGCCGTCCGCTCCTGTCTCGGGCTCGACCGGTAGGGCGGGCCGGCGGCGCGTCGGCGGCACATCTGAGCGCCTGCCCGATTCCTGTGCTTTGATCCCGAAAGCGGGCGATTCGCCCGACGAGCCCGCCGCGGGGAGTGGCGATGGAGCGGGAGACCAGACAGGTCTCCCGCTCCACTCACGTCATGCGGCGCCTAGAACAGGCCCGTCGGGTCCGCGGAGTAGCTCACCAGCAGGTTCTTGGTCTGCTGGTAGTGCTCCAGCAGCGCCTTGTGGGTCTCGCGGCCGATGCCGGAGTTCTTGTAGCCGCCGAAGGCCGCGTGGGCCGGGTAGGCGTGGTAGCAGTTCGTCCACACCCGGCCGGCCTGGATGGCCCGCCCGGCCCGGTGGGCGGCGTTGACGTCCCGCGTCCACACGCCCGCGCCGAGCCCGTACTGGGTGTCGTTGGCCAGCGCGACGCCCTCCTCGAAGCCGTCGAAGCGGGTGACGGAGACGACCGGGCCGAAGATCTCCTCCTGGAAGACCCGCATGCTGTTGACACCTTCGAAGACGGTCGGCGTCACGTAGTACCCGCCCGCCAGCGCGCCGCCGAGGTCGGCGCGCTCGCCGCCCGCCAGCACCTTGGCGCCCTCGGCCTGCCCGATCTCGAAGTAGGAGAGGATCTTCTTCAGCTGCTCCACGCTGACCTGGGCGCCGATCTGGGTGTCGGTGTCCAGCGGGTTGCCCTGGCGCAGGGAGCGCACCTTGGCGAGGCCGTCGCCCAGCAGCCGCTCGTAGACGGGGGTTTCGATCAGCGCCCGGCTCGGGCAGGTGCAGACCTCGCCCTGGTTGAGGGCGAACATCGCGAAGCCCTCGACGGACTTGGCGTAGAAGGCGTCGTCCTCGGCGGCCACGTCGGCGAAGAACAGGTTGGGGCTCTTGCCGCCCAGCTCCAGGGTGGCCGGGATCAGGTTCTCGGCGGCGGCGCGGGCGATGAGGCGCCCGGTGGAGGTCTCGCCGGTGAAGGCGAGCTTGCGCACCCGGGGGCTTGCGGCCAGCGGGGCGCCGGCCTCCTCGCCGAAGCCGGTGACGATGTTGACCACGCCGGGCGGCAGCAGGTCGGCGGTCAGCTCGGCGAGCAGCAGCACGGAGGCGGGGGTCTGCTCGGCGGGCTTGAGCACCACCGCGTTGCCGGCCGCGAGGGCGGGGGCGAGCTTCCAGATCGCCATCAGGATCGGGAAGTTCCACGGGATGATCTGGCCGACCACGCCCAGCGGCTCGTGGAAGTGGTAGGCGACGGTGTCCTCGTCCAGCTGGGACAGGCCGCCCTCCTGGGCGCGCAGCGCGCCGGCGAAGTAGCGCAGGTGGTCGACGGCCAGCGGCAGGTCGGCGGCCAGCGTCTCGCGCACCGGCTTGCCGTTCTCCCAGCTCTCCGCGACGGCCAGTTGCTCGAGGTTGGCCTCGATCCGGTCGGCGACGCGCAGCAGCACCTGGGCCCGCTCGGCGGCGGGGGTGCGGCCCCAGGCGGGGGCGGCGGCGTGGGCGGCGTCGAGGGCGGCCTCGATGTCCTCGGCGGTGCCGCGGGCGACCTCGGTGAAGACCTCGCCGGTGACGGGCGTCGGGTCGCCGAAGTACTCGCCGCGCACGGGCGGGCGCCACTCGCCGCCGATCCAGTGCTCGTAGCGGGGGCGGTAGGCGACGATGCTGTCGGGCGCGCCGGGGGGCTGGTAGACCGTCATGCTCTGGTGTCTCCTCGCGACGTCGGGCGCCGCCGGTGGCCGCGAGGGCCCGGCGGCGCGCCGGACCGCGCCCGGTGGGGCGGTCCGGCGGGAGGGTACGGGCTCGTGCGGCGAGCCCTTGGACACGCGTGCGGGTCGGGCACCCCGTGGGGGCGTCCACCGTCGAGCACGATAGCCGCCGGGCGCCCGCGCGGCTACGGTCCGTACCTCTCCTCCGTACGGACGGTGCGCGTTCGGGCCGTCCCCGGGGGGCCTCAGGCGGCCTGGTAGCGGCCGGTGCGGGCCTCCCAGCTGAGGTAGCCGGCGAGCCAGGTGATCAGTCCGTCCGCGTACCGCTGGGCGACGGCGCGCTCGATCCGCGAGAGGCCCAACTCGGTGTAGACGTCGGGCAGGGACTCGTGCAGCGAGCCGCAGCGCCCGATCATCAGCTGGGCCTCCTCCAGGACCAGCGCGCACGCCTCCTCGGCCGAGCAGTGGCGCTCGCGCTGGACGATCATCACGAGGTTGTACACGTCGCCGCGCGGGGCCTCCAGCGGGAAGGAGCGCACGTCGTTGCTCAGCGAGGGTATGTCGGCGGCCAGTTGGCGCAGCTGGCGCAGGACGGGGTGGTGCAGCACGGCGGCGGGGACCTCGAAGCGGCCGAGGCGCTCGACCATGTCGAAGACCGTCTCCATCGCGGCGGTGCCCCGGCGCAGCACCAGGTAACCGTCCCTGTCCGGCGGGCGGTTGGAGATGCGGCCGGCGGCCTCGGCGGGGTGGCTGGCGAAGTACCACTCCCAGTTGTAGGCGGCGCGGGCCTGCCAGCGGGCGGACATGCCCTGGACGCTGCGGCTCCACAGGTCGGCGAAGGCGGTCTCGGCGGCGGAGGACTGCTCGGGCGTGGCGCCGTGCAGGATGGCGATGAGCCGTTCGCAGATCGGTGCGACCTCGCTGGGGCGTCTGCCGAGCGGGCCGTCGAACTGGTCGTCGAAGAGGAAGTAGAAGCCCATGAGGTCGGCTCCCAGCGCGATGTCGTCCGGGCCGGCGTCGGGGTAGCCGAGCGCGGCCAGGTCGACGACCTCCCAATGGGCGTAGCCGGGGTGGTCGGCGTCGGGGAGCAGGGGGTGGCGGGTCAGCCAGTCCCGGTGCAGCCCTGCGGCGTAGGGACCGTGCAGGCTGCGGCGGTACGGGAACGGAATCTGAAGTGAGGTGTCGTCAGACATCGGACTCCCGGTGCGGCGGATGGTGGGGGTGGTGGGTGTTCGGGCACTGAGGGTGGGGGAGTTGACGGTGCGGGCGCCTTCGGGGGAGGGTGGGTGTACAAGATCATCCGCACCTCGTGGGCCGCAGGGTATCGGATGCAATGATCGGACGTTAGGGATATAGGGCAAATGCCCCTGGCAAGCCGTTCGAACCCTCCCCGTCCGTCCCAGCCTGCGCGAATGCCCCACGGCGGACCGTACGCAGCGCTAACCTCTGCTGCACGAGCAGTGATGGAACTGTGAGGCGAACGGGCGAGGCGGAGGCGCGACGGTGACCGAGCAGGACAACGAACTCCGGACGGGGACCGCTCCCGGCCAAGGGGGCGACGCCACCGCGCCACGCGTCAGGCTCCGCGACCGCGACTCCGAACTGCGCTCCGTGGACGCCGCCGTGGACCGGCTCTGCCGTGAATTCGCCGCCGGCGGCACCGAGATCGGCGACCTGCTCGCCTTCACCGGACGCCCCGGCATCGGCAAGACCAGCCTGCTGCACGAGGTCCGACGCATCGCCAGGCTCCACGAGGGCGCCACCGTGCTGTTCGCCCGCGGCGGCGAGCGCCAGTTCAAGGAGCCCTACCACGTCCTGCGCCAGCTCCTCCAGCCCGTCCTGACCACCCTCGCGGACGACGAGTTCCGCCAGGTCATGGGCACCTGGGAGGAGGTCGTCGGACCGGCCATGGGCCTCAAGCAGCCCAAGGCCGGCGCCCGCCGCCTCGACCCCCAGGGCGTGCGCGACGGCCTCGACTACGTCATCACCCAGCTCGCCCCGCGCCGCGCCCCCATGGTGATGATCGTCGACGACCTGCACTGGGCCGACGCCGAATCCCTCGCCTGGCTCACCAAGTTCGCCGTCCGCTCCGGCGAACTGCCCGTCCTGCTCGTCTTCGCCTTCCGCGAGGACGAGAACGACTGGCCCGGCGAGACCCAGCAGCTGCGCCGCGAGGTCACGGGCCTGCGCGGGCGCAAGCACGAGCTCAACCGCCTCAACCTCGGCTCCGTCACCGACATGATCCGCTCCGAACTCGGCGACAAGGCCGAGGACGCCTTCTGCTACGAGTTCTGGAACGTCGTCAACGGCAACCCCTACGAGGTCGTCGCCCTCCTCGACCAGGTCCGCGACCAGGACCTCGAACCCGTCGAGGAGAACTCCCGCCAACTGCGCGAACTCGCCGTCGACGCCACCGGGATGACCCTCAAGTCCTGGCTCGACCGCCTCGGCGCCGCCACCCTGCGCTTCGCCTGGGCCTGCGCCATGCTCGGCACCGACGTGCGCGTCGACCTCGCCACCCGCATCTCCACCCTCAGCACCGAGGGCGCCCGCGAGGCCATCAAGCAGCTGCGCAAACAGCGCGTCCTCATCCAGAGCCCCAACGGCACCCTGGAGTTCGTCCACCCGCTGATCGCCAGCTCCATCTACAACACCATGCCCGACGCCACCCGCCTGGGCATGCACGGCATCGCCGCCGCCGAGATCGAGAACGCCGGACTCGGCCTGCTCGCCGCCTCCCGCCACCTCGTCGAGACCCACTCCGGCGAGGGCGACGACCGCATCGTCAAGAAACTGCGCCGCGCCGCCGTCGAACACCAGCTCATCGGCGCCCCCGAGGCCGCCCAGCGCTGCCTGCACCGCGCCCTCAACGAGCCGCCCGCCGACGAGATCAAGGCCGAGGTGCTGTACGAGCTCGGCTGCTCCGCCCTGCTCACCGACCCCGTCGCCACCGTCAACCAGCTCAAGCTCGCCCTCGACCCCGACGAGGGCCCGCTGCGCCCCGAACTGCGCGTCGACGCCACCTTCCGCCTCTCCGAGGTGCTCGCCCACAGCGGCGAACTCGGCCAGGCCGCCCTGGTCTGCCAGCAGGAGGCCGAGGTCACCCGCGACCCGGCCGGGCGCCAGCGGCTGCTGGCCGCCTCCTTCATGTGGCACGCCTTCCGCAAGTCCGAGACCGACGGCCCCGGCCGCTCCCAGCGCCTGGAGCAGATGTGCCGCGGACTGAGGGGCCGGGACGCCTCCGACCGGGCCGTCCTCGCGATGCGCGCCTGGGACCTCACCCTGCGCGGCGAACCCTCCGTCGACGCGCTCGCCCTCGCCGACGAGGTCCTCGACGGCGGCCGCCTGCCCAAGGGCCTCGGCTGGACCGACACCGCCTGGGGCTTCGAACTGCCCGCCATGCTCGGCCTCACCTACATCTACAACGACCGCATCGCCCAGGCCGAACGGCTGGCCGCCGACGCCATCATCCAGTTCGAGATCGCCGGCTGGAGCGGCGCCCACCGCGGCTTCGCCTACTTCCTCATGGGCCTGGCCCGCTTCCGCCGGGGCCTGCTCGCCGAGGCCGAGGACTTCCTGCGCCGCGCGCTGCGCATCTCCAACCGGATCGGCGAGCGCCTGCCACTGGCCTGGGACGCCGTCGGCGTCCTGGTGGACACCCTCATCGCCCGCGGCCGGATCGCCGAGGCGTCGGAGCTGGCGGAAGGCTTCGGCTTCCACCCGCCCTACCACGACACCGCGATGGTCCTGCCCGACGCCGCCTCGCTGTACGGCAAGCTGCTCGTCGCCAAGGAGCGCTACGCGGGCGCGGCCGCCGCCCTCACCGAGGCGGGCGGCCAGCTGGAGGTACGCGGCTGGCGCAACACCGTCTGGGCGCCCTGGGCCGGGCACCTCGCCGTCGCGATCGCCGACGACGAGCCCGAGCGCGCCCGCACGTACGCCCAGAAGGCCGTCGCGGACGCCCGTAAGTTCGGCACCGCCTCGGCGATCGGCACCGCGCTGCGGCTGCACGCCGCCATCGAGGACGGCCAGACGGCCGTCGACCTGCTGGAGAAGGCGGTGGGCCACCTCGGGCAGTCCCCGGCCGGCTACGAGCACGCCGTCGCGCTGGTCGACCTCGGCGCCGCGCTGCGCCGCGTCGGCCGCCTGGAGGACGCCCAGGAGTACCTGTACCAGGGCATCGAGCTGGCCCAGCACTGCTCGGCGGAGGGCCTCGTCGACCGGGCCCGGCGCGAGCTGGCCAACTACGGCCTGCGGCCCAACCGGCTCGGGCCGCGCGACCTCGGCGAGACCCTGGAGACGCTCAGCAACCCGGAGTGGGAGGTCGCCAAGCTGGTGGTGCAGGGCGTGCCGCCGCAGCGGATCGCCGACGAGCTGGGCGTCTCCCTGAGCCTGGTCAACCGCCGCCTCGCCGCCGTCTACCGCAAGGCGGGCAGCGGGCCGGACGGCCTCGCCTCGGCACTGGGCCTGCCCCAGCAGCACCGCCGCGAGGACGGGCAGGGCTGACGCCGCCTACGCGGGAGGACGGGCAGGGCTGACGCCCCCCACACGCGAGGGCGGATGGTGGTGACCGGGCGGCGCGCGAGTGCACGGAAGCGCCCCCGCGACCGCCGCGATCGCTAGGCTGCCGCAGGGACGGGGCGCGACGCGTCCGTCGAGGAACGAGGAGGAGCAGGCCATGGCCACCAGCGCCACCAGCGTGCGGCACGAACCCCTGACCCCCTCGGGCGCGGGCGCCGCGATCGAACGCTGGACGCTCACCGCCGGCCCGTACGAGGCGAGCGTGCTCACCCTCGGCGCCACCCTGCACACCCTCACCGCCCCGGACCGCTCCGGCGACAGCGCCCAACTGCTCCTCTCCACCGACGAGCTGGCGAAGATCCTCGGCCCCGCCCGGCACTACGGCACGATCGTGGGCCGCTACGCCAACCGGATCGACCGCAGCTCCGTCACCATCGACGGCGAGGAGCACCCGCTCGCCCCCACCGGCGGCGGCGTCACGATCCACGGCGGCCCGGACGGCTTCGCCAACCGGATCTGGCGCGCCGAGCCCGTCGACGGCGGGGTGCGGCTGCGGCTGCACAGCCCCGACGGCGACCAGGGCTTCCCCGGCGCGATGGACGTCACCGTCACCTACACCCTGAGCGCCCTGAGTGCCCCGGGCACACCGGGCACACCGGACGCACCGGACGCCCCGGGAGCCGGGGCCGAACTGGCCATCGACTACCACGCCGTGACCAGCAGGCCCACCGTGGTCAACCTCACCAACCACGCCTACGTCAACCTCGCCGGCGAGGGCCGCGGCGACGTCCTCGGCCACCTGCTCACCCTGGACGCCGACGCCTACACCCCCGTCGACGAGCGGCAGATCCCCTACGGGCGGATCGAGCCCGTGGCCGGCACGCCCTTCGACTTCACCACCGCCACCCCGATCGGCAAGTCCGTGCACGAGGACCACCCGCAGCTGGCCGGGCCCGGCGGCTACGACCACAACTGGGTGCTGCGCCCCCGCCCGGCCGACGGAAGCCCGGCGCGGGCCGCCCTGCTGGAGGACCCGGCCAGTGGCCGCACCCTGGAGGTGCTGACCACCGAGCCGGGCGTGCAGGTGTACACGGCGAACACCTTCCAGGGCGCCGTCACGGGCGCGAGCGGCACCGCGTACGGGCCGTTCGCCGGGATCGCGCTGGAGACCCAGCACTTCCCGGACTCCCCGCACCACCCGGAGTTCCCCTCCACCGTGCTGCGGCCGGGGGAGGAGTTCCGCTCGAGGACCGTGCTGCGGCTGGGCGTCAACTAGACCGTGTCTTTCGGCTGACGCCGGGCGGGCGCCCTTGCAGGGCTTGCAGCCACGCAGGGTGGCACGGCCGGGCCCGAGGAGCCGGGGGAAATCGGACGAACCGGGGCGCTTCGCCCTGCCGTCAACTACCGTGCGGCAACGTCCAGGACACGCGGCTGTAACGATCCCCGTTTCTTGCAGAAACTTGCTGCAAGGACTTTCCGTCGATCTTTCGCCGCTGTTAACTTCCTTCCCGAGCCCGACGACAGCTTCGGTGCGGTCGGACGAGGCAGCCCATTATGCGCCTGCCTCCGAACCATCTCGGGCACCCCCACCCTCCAAGGAGTTCTCATGCGGCGTGGCATCGCGGCCTCTGCCCTCGTTGTGGCCCTCGCGGTCTCGATGGCTGCCTGTGGCAGCAGCGGCTCCAGCTCCGACGGCAAGGCCGACGGGCCGGTCACCCTCACGTACTGGGACACCTCGAACGCCACCAACGAGGCGCCGAACTACAAGGAACTGGTCAAGAAGTTCGAAGCGGCCAACCCGAACGTCAAGGTCGACTTCGTCAACGTCCCCTTCGACCAGGCCCAGAACAAGCTCCAGACCGCCATGGGGGCCAAGGGCGCTCCGGACGTGTTCCGCTCCGAGGTCGGCTGGACCGCCGCCTTCGCCAAGGCCGGCTTCCTCGAGCCGCTCGACGGCACCCCGGCGGCCGCCGACACCGCCGCCTTCCAGCCCAGCCTCGTCCAGCAGGCCAAGTACCAGGGCAAGCTCTACGGCGTCCCGCTGGTCACCGACACCCTCGGCCTGATGTACAACAAGGACCTCTTCGCCAAGGCCGGCATCACCGAGGCGCCCAAGACCTGGGACGAGCTCAAGACCGACGCCGCCGCCGTCAAGGAGAAGGCCGGCGTCGACGGCTTCTGGATGAAGGCCGCGGACGGCTACTACGCGATGCCGTTCCTGTTCGGCGAGGGCACCGACACCGTCGACGCCCCCGGCAAGAAGATCACCGTCACCTCGCCCGAGGCCGTCAAGGCCGTCGAGACGTACAAGACGATGTTCACCGCGCCCGGCACCGCCAAGGCCGACGTCACCACCGACGCCTACGCCCACATGATGGACGCCTTCAACAGCGGCAAGGTCGCCGCGATCATCCAGGGCCCCTGGGAGATCACCAACGTCTACAAGGGCTCCGCCTTCGCCGACAAGAAGAACCTCGGCATCGCCGCCGTCCCCGGCGGCTCCGCCGGCAAGTCCGGCGCCCCCACCGGCGGCCACAACATCTCCGTCTACGCCGGCGCCGACAAGGCCCACAAGGCCGCCGCCGAGAAGTTCGCCGCCTTCATGACCTCCGCGGAGAGCCAGGCGTTCATCGCGCAGAAGAACTCCACCCTGCCGACCCGCTCCGACGCCTTCACCGCCGAGGTCAAGGCCGACCCGGGCATCGCCGGCTTCCAGGCCATCCTCCCCAGCGCCAAGCCGCGCCCCGAACTGCCCGAGTACAGCTCGCTGTTCTCCTCCCTCGGTGACAACCTCGGCAAGGCCACCCAGGGCACCGGCACCCAGGACGCCCTGAACACCGTCGCCACCGACTACGCCAAGCTCCTGCCGGGCTTCGCCAAGTAGTCCCCCGAGCCCGGTCCGCCACCACCACGGCGGGCCGGGCCCTTCGGCAACCCCGAGAACTCCCCGAGAAGGTGTGAAGATGTCAGTCGCCGTGCAGGGCGCCGCCGGCAAGGGCAGCCGGGACCGCGAGCAGCGCCCCGGCCCGTGGGAACGCCTCAAGCGCTCCTACGCCAAGAACTGGTACGCCTACGCGATGACCGCCCCGGTCGTCCTGGTGCTCGGCGTCCTGGTGCTCTACCCCCTCGGCGAGGGCCTCTGGCTCACCCTCACCGACGCCAACAGCCTCAACATCGCCCGCACCATCGGCGTCAACGAGATCCCGGCCAGCTACGAGTACGTCGGCTTCCACAACTACGCCGACATCCTCTGGGGCCCCGGCTCCTACGACCGCTTCTGGTCCCACTTCGTGTGGACCATCGCCTGGACGGCGATCTGCGTCCTCCTCCACTACACCCTCGGCCTCGGCCTCGCCCTGCTGCTCAACAAGAAGCTGCGCGGCCGCTCCGTCTACCGGCTGCTGCTCATCCTGCCCTGGGCCGTGCCCACCTTCGTCACCGTCTTCTCCTGGCGCCTGATGCTCGCCGACGGAGGCGTCGTCAACGGCCTGCTCGGCGCCCTGCACCTGCCCGAGCCCGGCTGGCTCACCGACCCGTGGGCGCAGAAGGCCGCCGCCATCCTGGTCAACACCTGGGCCGGCGTGCCGTTCATGATGATCTCCCTGCTCGGCGGCCTGCAGTCGATCCCCGCCGAGCTGTACGAGGCCGCCGAGATGGACGGCGCCACGCCCTGGCAGCGCTTCCGCCACGTCACCCTGCCCGGCCTGCGCTCCGTCTCCTCCACCGTCGTCCTGCTCGGCGTGATCTGGACGTTCAACCAGTTCAACGTCATCTTCCTGCTGTTCGGCTCCGGCGCCCCCGACGCCCAGCTGCTCGTCACCTGGGCCTACCGCCTCGGCTTCGGCCAGATCCCCCGGGACTACGCGCAGTCCGCCGCGTACGGCGTGATCCTGCTGTCCATCCTGATCGTCTTCACCGCCTTCTACCGGCGCTGGCTCGCCCGCAACGAACAGGCCAACGGCTGAGCCGCCGGACCGAGTCGACCACACGAAGGCACACGAAGGCAGACGAAGGCAGGTAACGCCCATGACCACCACCACCGAACTCCCCGCCCCCGCACCGGCGAAGGCCCCGGCCACCCGGCCCGCCGGGCACCGCCGGCGCGGCGAGAGCAGCCCCCTGGCCCGCGCCCTCTCCCACGGCGTCCTGATCACCGCCGGACTGATCGCGCTCTTCCCGGTGGCGTGGATCCTGTTCGTCTCCCTCGGCCCGGACAAGAACGACTACCTCCACCCGGGCAAGATCCTCGACAAGATCACCTTCGCCAACTACCAGCACGTGCTGTTCGACACCGACTTCTTCACCTGGTTCGGCAACGCCCTGCTGGTCTCCGGCGTCACCACCGTCTTCGGCGTCCTGCTCGCCGCCACCACCGGCTACGCCGTCTCCCGGATGAAGTTCCCCGGACACCGGCCCCTGATGTGGTCGCTGCTGCTCACCCAGATGTTCCCCATCGCCGTGCTCATCGTGCCGATGTACACGATGCTCTCCTCGCTCGGCCTGCTGGACAGCTACCTGGGCCTGATCCTGGTCTACTCGACCACCACCGTGCCCTACTGCGCCTGGCTGCTGAAGGGCTACTTCGACACCATCCCGGTGGAGATCGACGAGGCCGGCCGCGTCGACGGACTCACCCCCTTCGGCACCTTCTGGCGCCTGGTGCTGCCCCTGGCCCGCCCGGGCCTGGCGGTCGCCGCGTTCTACTCCTTCCTCACCTACTGGGCCGAGGTGCCCTTCGCCTCCACCTTCATGCTCAGCTCCGACAAGTACACGCTGGCCGTGGGCCTGCAGACCTTCGTCAGCGAGCACGACGCCCAGTGGAACCTGATGGCCGCGACCGCCGTGCTGATCGCCATCCCCTCCGCCGCCTTCTTCTACCTGGTGCAGCGCCACCTCGTCACCGGCCTGACCGCCGGCGCCGCCAAGTCGTGACGCACCGAGTCGTGACGCAGCAAGTCGTTACGCACCGAGCCGTTACGCACCGAGTCGCGACGAACCCGCACGCCCAGCACTCCTCCGATCCCCGAGGGATACCGTCCATGACCCAGAACCTGGCCGACACCTCCCGGCCCGCCGCCGACGCGACCGCTCACGAGGCGAACGCCGGCGCGCCCAGAGGCTGGTGGCGGGACGCGGTCATCTACCAGGTGTACCCGCGCAGCTTCGCCGACTCCAACGGCGACGGCATGGGCGACCTGCCCGGCGTCCGCAGCCGCCTGCCCTACCTGCGCGACCTCGGCGTGGACGCCGTCTGGCTCTCGCCGTTCTACGCCTCCCCGCAGGCGGACGCCGGCTACGACGTCGCCGACTACCGCGCCGTCGACCCGATGTTCGGCACCCTCCTCGACGCCGACGCCCTCATCCGCGACGCCCACGCCCTGGGCCTGCGCATCATCGTCGACCTCGTCCCCAACCACTCCTCCGACCAGCACGAGTGGTTCCAGCGCGCCCTGCGCGAGGGCCCCGGCTCCCCGCTGCGCGAGCGCTACCACTTCCGCCCCGGCAAGGGCGAGAACGGCGAACTGCCGCCCAACGACTGGGAGTCCATCTTCGGCGGCCCCGCCTGGACCCGCACCGAGAACCCGGACGGCACCCCCGGCGACTGGTACCTGCACCTGTTCGCCCCCGAGCAGCCCGACTTCGACTGGGACAACCGCGCCGTCGCCGACGAGTTCCGCTCCATCCTGCGCTTCTGGCTCGACATGGGCGTGGACGGCTTCCGCATCGACGTCGCCCACGGCCTCGTCAAGGCCCCCGGCCTGCCCGACCTCGGCGGCGCCGACCAGCTCAAGCTGCTCGGCAACGAGGTCATGCCCTTCTTCGACCAGGACGGCGTCCACGAGATCTACCGCAGCTGGCGCCAGATCCTCGACGAGTACCCCGGCGAGCGCATCGGCGTCGCCGAAGCCTGGACCCCGACCGTCCAGCGCACCGCCAACTACGTGCGCCACGACGAACTCCACCAGGCGTTCAACTTCCAGTACCTGGGCACCGACTGGGACGCCGCCGCACTGCGCGAGGTCATCGACCTCTCCCTCGACTCCATGCGCCCCGTCGACGCCCCCACCACCTGGGTGCTCTCCAACCACGACGTCACCCGCCACGCCACCCGCTTCGCCAACGAGCCGGGCCTGGGCACCCAGATCCGCACCCCCGGCGACCGCGCCCTCGGCCTGCGCCGCGCCCGCGCCGCCACCCTGCTGATGCTCGCCCTGCCCGGCTCCGCCTACGTCTACCAGGGCGAGGAACTCGGCCTGCCCGACGTCACCGACCTGCCCGACGAGGTCCGCCAGGACCCGTCCTTCTTCCGCCAGGCCGGCCAGGACGGCTACCGCGACGGCTGCCGCGTCCCCATCCCCTGGTCCGGCACCGAGGCCCCGTACGGCTTCGGCCCCGCCGCCGGCGGCCCCTCCTGGCTGCCCCAGCCCGCCGAGTGGGCCCACCTCAGCGTCGAGGCCCAGACCGGCGACCCGACCTCCACCCTGGAGCTCTACCGCAGCGCCCTCGCCCTGCGCCGCTCCCGGCCCGAACTCGGCGCCGGCACCGAGGTCGAGTGGCTGGACGCCCCCGAGGGCGTGCTCGCCTTCCGCCGGGGCACCTTCGTCTGCACCGTCAACACCACCGGGCAGCCCGTGCGCCTGCCCGCCCCCGGCGACCTGCTGCTCGGCTCCACCGACCTGGCGGTCGACGGCGGCGAGACGGTCCTCGCACCGGACAGCACCGGCTGGTGGGCGGTCTGACGTGGGTGCAATAGGCTCTGGGCCCGTGACTACGGCGCGACTCTCAGACATCGCGGCGCAGGCGGGGGTCAGCGAAGCCACCGTCTCCCGCGTACTCAACGGCAAGGCGAACGTCTCGGCCGCCACCCGGCAGACCGTGCTGGCGGCCCTCGACGTGCTCGGCTACGAGCGGCCGACCCGGCTGCGCCAGCGCAGCGCCGGACTCGTCGGACTGATCACGCCCGAGCTGAGCAACCCGATCTTCCCCGCCCTGGCGCAGGTGATCGAGCAGGCGCTCGGCCGCCACGGCTTCACCCCGGTGCTCTGCACCCAGACGCCGGGCGGCTCCACCGAGGACGAACTGGTGGAGATGCTCGTCGACCGGGGAGTGGCGGGCATCGTCTTCGTCTCCGGCCTGCACGCCGACAGCACCGCCGACCACGACCGCTACGCCCGCCTCGCCGGGCGCGGCGTCCCGTTCGTGCTGATCAACGGCTTCAGCGAGCGGATCGACGCGCCGTTCATCTCGCCCGACGACCGGGCCGCGATGTGGATGGCCGTCCAGCACCTGGCCGAACTCGGCCACGAGCGCATCGGGTTGGCGATAGGCCAGCAGCGGTACGTGCCCGTGCTGCGCAAGATCGAGGGCTTCACCGCCGCGATGCGCGAGGTGCTGGGGCTGAGCGCCGAGGAGGCCGCGGGGCTCGTCCACCACACGCTGTTCAGCGTGGAGGGCGGGCACGCGGCGGCCGGAGCGCTGCTGGACAAGGGCTGCACGGCGATCGTCTGCGGCAGCGACATGATGGCGCTCGGGGCGATCCGGGCGGTGCGCCAGCGCGGCCTCTCGGTGCCGCAGGACGTCTCGGTGGTCGGCTTCGACGACTCGCCGCTGATCGCCTTCACCGACCCGCCGCTGACCACGATCCGCCAGCCGGTCGAGGCGATGGCCACGGCGGCGGTGGACGCGCTGCTGGAGGAGGTCGGCGGGAACTCCGCCCAGCGTGGGGAGTTCGTCTTCCAGCCGGAGCTGGTGATGCGCGGCTCCACGGGGGCGCGCACCCGCTGAGCCCCCGGCAGGGGAAGGCCCACAGGACGGCGTACGGGAGGGCCCCGGAGAGCGGTTGCTCTCCGGGGCCCTCCCGCCGTGTGTTCAGCCCTGCTCAGCCCTCCTGGGCGGTGGGGCGGTCCCGGTCGACCGTGAGCCGGTGGCCGTCCGCGCCCTCGCCGGTACGGGTCTCGGTGCGGCGGCCTCGGGCCAGGTAGTCGCGAAGGACGAGTTCGACGGCGTCCTGAGGGTTCTTGGTACCGGCGAGCATCATCACGTCGATCGCGAGATTGGCGTCGAGCGTGACGGTGACCTGGGCCATGGTGACTCCTCCTCGGGTGCAGAGCAGCAGCATGCCCGTTGGCCCGGGGTTTGACCATGCGAATGCCGAAGCCCCCGGGGAGAGCGACCGCACTCTCCCCGGGGGGCTCTTCAGCGCTTCACCGCGCGGTGCGCGGCCGCCGTGCGCCCGCCGTGCGCCCGCTGTTCGTCAGACGCGGCCGGCGAAGTCCGGCGCCCAGTTGGCGACGGTCTGCACGCGCACGCCCGAGGACGGGTTGGCGGCCTCGACGTACTTGCCGCCGCCGATGTAGATGGCGACGTGGTAGACGCCCGAGTCCTGGCCGTTGTTGGACCAGAACAGCAGGTCGCCCGGCTGCAGGCTGTCCAGCGAGACGTGGGTGCTCGCGGCGGCCTGGTCGGCGGCGACGCGCGGGACGGAGATGCCCGCGGCGCGCAGCGCGGCCTGGGTCAGGCCGGAGCAGTCCCAGCCGCCGTTGCCGGTGCCGCCGTAGACGTACGCCTGGCCGACCTTCGACTGGGCGAAGGAGACGGCGGCGGCCATGCTGCCGGTGGCGGCCTGGGTCTGCGGGGCCTGCGGGGCCTGCTGGGCGGGGGCGGCCGGCTTGGAAGCCTGCTGCTGGGCGGCGGGCTTGGCGTTCACGGCACCGCCGTTCGAGGAACCGCCGTTCGAGGAGCCGGACTTCTGCGAGCGGTCGAACCAGGAGAAGTCCGAGCCGGACTGGGCGGCGGTGCCGGCCTCGTCGAAGTTGAGCTTCTGGCCCGGGTAGATGGTGTCCGGGCCCTCGGTGAGGGTGGAGCGGTTGAGCTCGTACAGGTGCTGCCAGCCGCCGTGCACGTTGTGCTTGTCCGCGATGGCGGACAGCCAGTCGCCGTCGACCACGGTGTAGTCGCCCTGGGCGGCCTGCGGGGTCTGCTGGGCCTGCGCGGCGGGGGCCTGCGGCTGGGCCTTCTTCTGGGCCCAGGCGCCCTTGCCGCCCTGGGCCGGGGCCTGGGTCTGCGCCTGGGCCTGGTCCTGCGCGGGGGCGGCCGGGGTGGCGGGCTTCGCGGCGGGCGTGGCGGGCTTGGCGGCCGAGGTGTCGACGGCCGGGGCGCCGCCGCCCTTGGTCAGGCCGGCCTGGACGGAGCAGACGGGCCAGGCGCCGGGGCCCTGCGAGGCGAGGACCTTCTCGGCAATGGCGATCTG
The DNA here is from genome assembly GCF_000720635.1 of Streptomyces sp. NRRL WC-3742. GTDB lineage: Bacteria > Actinomycetota > Actinomycetes > Streptomycetales > Streptomycetaceae > Kitasatospora. The sequence continues at coordinate 68,836 of NZ_JOCF01000029.1, forward strand.
CTGGTCCTTGGTGGCCTGGTTGGCCTGCGGGGCGTACGAGGTACCGCCGAAGGCGGCCCAGGTGCTGGAGGTGAACTGCAGGCCGCCGTAGAAGCCGTTGCCGGTGTTGATGCTCCAGTCGCCGCTGCTCTCGCACTGCGCGACCTTGTCCCAGGTGGCGACGGAGGCTGCGGAGGCGGTGGTGGTGGTGAGGCAGGGGATCGTGAGGCCGACGCCCGCGACGCCGAGGGCGGCGATCACGCGACGGGTGCGGCTGGACAGGCGGGTGCCGTTGGTGGGCAGCATGAAGACGCGGTCCTCTCCTACGCCTGCGAGGTGAGCTGTCGGATTCGGGCTGGAGTTGCCCGGCCGCGCGCTGCGCGGCTTCACCCCTAGCCCCTGGCCGTTCCGGAGAACGGCCGAGGGCGACTTACCTGGTTCCCCCGCTCCTGCCGTGGTGCGTTTCGCGCTGCCAGGACATCCGACGGCAGGACTCGGCGTCGCGGATGAACTGGGTCCGTGTGGTTACGAACGGGGAGCACGTTAAGCAGACCGAACTTCAATCCGCAAATAGCTGTGATGCGCATCACGGGGAATCGGAAATTGCCGAATGGGTGCATTTCAAGATCGGAAATGATCGTTTATCGGCAAGGTGGCGTCGAATTCCCGGAACTGGCTCCGCCTCAGGTCGGGAGTGACGGAGTGTCGGAGCGCGGCGGGGGAGCGCCCTTCGCGCCGGGGGAGCGTCCACGATGCGGGCGCCGGATCATTTCCCGTATTCATCGACAAAAGAGACCAGAACGGACATCACGCCCTCCGGCCGCCTTCATCCGCCGTCATCCGTCCTCATCCGACTTCGACTGTCCTCGGCTGTCTTCGGTCGACTTCGGTGGTCTTCACCGGCGCCGGAAATGCGGAAGGGGGTCCGGAACGGCTTTCGGCCGTTCCGGACCCCCTTCGAGGGGCTTGTCGCGGACTCTCAGCCCTCCACGGGCGCCTGGGCGGCCGCGTGGGCGCCACGGGAGCCCTGGGAGGGCTCCGCGGCCGCCTCGGCCTCGGCCAGGGCCTCCGGGGAGGGCGCGGGCAGCGCGGCCAGGTAGGTGGAGGCGATCAGCTGCCCCACGCTCGGGTACGCGCCCAGCGGGGCCGCCGACGGGCAGCCGGTCTCCTCGGCGGCAGCGGCGAGCAGCTCGGAGTCCGCCTCCGGGCCGATCACCAGCGGGGCCAGCGCCGGGCGCTGGGAGCCGGTCTCCTTCAGGTGCTCGACGGCGCCGGCCACCGAGCCGGGCACGTCCAGCGCGGCCGCGACGACCGGCACGGCCAGGCGCGCGGCGAGCAGCACACCGGTGATGCCCGCGGCGGCCGCCGCCTCCTCGCCGCCGACGACGGTCAGCACGACCCCGTCCGCGGCGGTGGCGATGGCGAACAGCCGCGCCCGGTCGGCCCGGGCCAGCCCGGCCTCGGACAGCCGCACGTGCACGGCCTCGGCCAGCAGCGGGTGCGGGCCGAGCGCGTCGGTCACGCTCGCGCCGTACTCGGCGGCGACGGCGTGCAGGTCGGTCAGGAATCCGTGCGCGCCCGGCACCAGCGGCACCACGACGGGCGTGGGCAGGCCCGCCTCGGCGGCCGAGGCCAGCAGCTCGGCGACGGTGTGCTCGCCCTCGGCCTGGGTGCCCTCGCCGGGGAGGTAGCCGACGGCCGTCTGGACGCCGTTCTGCTCGCTGCGCACGATCGAGAGGAGTTCCTCGACGACGGAGCGGGAATCGGGCCCTGCGGTCGCGGGCACGGCCAGCACCAGGGCCGGGCTGCCGGTGGGGATCTCGGGGCGCTCGGGACGGCGGTGGCGCCCCCGCGCACGGGAGCCTGGAGTACGGACGGGCAGTGGCGCGCCCGGGATGGCTGCGGTGCTCATGCCGGAGATCGTAGGACATCGCCCCGTCAGGCCCGCAGTCGGCTGCCGTACGCGCCACCTGGGAGCTCGTAGGCCGGCCCGCGCGCCCGCCTCGACCGCTCAGGGAGGAACGCCTCCAAAACGGACGAATCGCCACGGGTCCCGCGACCGGGGCCATAGACGTCTGACGCGGCCGCAGGGGTCGGGCGTTGCACCTGGGGCGAGTGATGTGTTTCACAGCCCGGATGTGTGGACGAACGGGTCTGACACAGGGTCACGGTGGTGCGACTCGGGGCGTCCGAAGATCAACATTCAGCGGAGGGATGCTCACGGTCGGTGGCCGGGCCGCCCCCGATTCAATCGCGTATGTCCGTTTACGCACCGTCAGGGGAAGGGTCCGTGAAGAGTTCGCGGCTGCCGGTGAAAGGGCTTGTGCACCTGCAATGTCCCGTGCTGATGCACGTGCACTGCGGCTATCATCACGTCAAGTGAGGCGTTGTGCCGGGCCGGTACGGGGCCGGTCCGTTCGTTCGGCGGGTGCCGGGAGCGCCGCGCTGGACGACAACTCCGGATCTCTTCGGGAGATTTCTATGCACGACTCGCAGAACAAGCACGGCTCCTACGGCCCCTACAACGGGATGGCCGCCACCGAACTCCAGGGGGTGGTCTGGCAGAAGAGCCTGCACAGCAACTCCCAGGGCAACTGCGTCGAGTTCGCGGCCCTGCCCGGCGGCGAGGTCGCGATGCGCAACTCGCGCTTCCCGGAGGGGCCGGCGCTCATCTACACCCGGGCCGAGATCGAGGCCCTGCTGCTGGGGGCCAAGGACGGGGAGTTCGACCACCTGGCGGTCTGACGGCCGCTGCTGCCCGATCATCTGGGGGCCGTCGTGGGTGCTGACACCACGACGGCCTTTGTCTTGTCCGGAACCCCGTCCGGAACTCGTTACGGGGTCCTCGCCCGGGCGCCTCGCGCCGCGCCGAAGGGCGGCGGGCCAAGCCGGGGCGGTGCGTGCGGACCGTTCCGCGCACGCGGGTCGAGCACGACGTACAGGTGGAGCAGTGCGTACGGGTCGATCGGGGCGTTCGGGCAGGGAGTCCCAGGGCGCCCGGGGTGTGGTCCTCCCGGGGCCTCGCCACGACCGTCCGCACCTCGGACGGCTGCGCGTCCGGCGGTGCCGCGGTGTCGGCCTAGGCCGAACGGCGGTGTCGTCCACCGAGTTCGGAGCCGCTCGCTGGCTCCGCCTCGAACATGGCCCAGACCACCTTGCCGCTGCCCAGGGGGTGCCAGCCCCAGGAGCGGCTGAACGACTCGACCAGGTGCAGCCCGCGGCCGGACTCCGCGACGAAGTCCGCCTCCCGGGCCACCGGGCCGACGTTGCTCGGGTCGCTGACCGCGCACACCACCTGCGGGGCGCGGTGGACCAGGCTTATTCGGATCGGCAACCGCCCCTCGGGCGTCGGTTGTATGGGAAAGTCGACCTCGCCCAGGGCACCGCCCGCAGGGTCGGGCCGTGCGCCGATCGCATGCCGAAGCGCGTTGGTGACCAGCTCCGAGGCGACCAGCGCGACATCGTCGAACAGTTCCGTCAGATCCCAGCGGTCGAGAGCGGTTCTGACGAAGTCGCGCGCGGTTCTGACAGCTTCGTAGCGAGGTGCGAGCGTACAGGTGACCACAAGGGGGTCAACCGCCAAAGCCGTACCGGTGCTCATGAAGAGCTCCTCCCATAAGGGGGCGGACACGGCTGGACCCGCCGGGGTCATGCCGGTCACCTCCGACTCGCTCGGCCGCTCGGCCGCCCCCTCGACGCCCAGGCGCGCGCGCACTCGAACGCCCGCCGGCGCGGGGGACGCCGTCGGCCGGGTGCACGGAGTCGCGCGTGGGGTCGACGCGGAGCCCGCGGGATTGCCAGGGATGTGCAGGTGCACGTGCACCATGGTGGTGTGCGCTCACTGCAGATGCAAGAGTCGATTCACGTGCAGTCGCACTATTGGCATATGCAAGCGCCGTTTGCACGTGCATCCTGGTGCGGATAGTACGGAACTGATAGGAACATCCGTCAGTATCGGCACCGTGAGCGCTCAACTGATGGCAGACTGTGCGCTGTTTGCCCTACGTGGAGGTTTGGACCGCATGACCACAGTTCAGCCGGGCGGCGGCTCGATGGTCCGCCGAATCCTCCTCGGCTCGCAGCTGCGCCGCCTCCGGGAGGCGCGCGGCATCACCCGCGAGGACGCGGGCTACGCGATCAGGGCCTCGGAGTCCAAGATCAGCCGCATGGAGCTCGGCCGCGTCAGCTTCAAGGAGCGCGACGTCGCCGACCTGCTCAGCCTCTACGGCGTCGAGGACGGCCTGGAGCGCGAGGCCCTGCTCGGACTCGTCCGCGAGGCCAACAAGTCCGGTTGGTGGCACAGCTTCAACGACGTCCTGCCGGGCTGGTTCCAGACGTACGTCGGCCTGGAGGAGGCCGCCCAGCTGATCCGCACCTACGAGGTGCAGTTCATTCCCGGACTGCTGCAGTCCGAGGAGTACGCACGGGCGGTTTTCGGCCAGAGTCGGCCCGTCATCTCCGACGAGGAGATCGAACGGCGCGTGAGCCTGCGGCTGCGCCGTCAGAAGCTGCTGACCGAGGGCACCAGCCCGCGGCTGTGGGCCGTGATCGACGAGGCGGCGCTGCGCCGGCCGGTCGGCGGGCCCAAGGTGATGCGCGGTCAGGTCCAGTACCTGATCGACGTCGCCGAGCAGGCCAACGTGGTCATCCAGGTCATGCCGTTCCGCTTCGGCGCGCACGCGGGCGAGTCCGGGGCGTTCAGCATCCTGCGCTTCCCCGAACAGGACCTGGCCGACGTGGTCTACCTGGAGCAGCTGACCAGCGCGCTCTACCTCGACAAGCGCGACGACGTCGACGCGTACGTCCAGGTCATGGAGCGGCTCTGCGTGGACAGCCTCACGCCCGAGCGCACGATAGACCTGCTGGCCTCGATCCTGAAGGAGCGCTGAGCCCCCTCGGGCTCACCGACCTCGCAGCCGCCCACCCGCCGTCAGCCGCGGGCCGGCGGCCGTTCGCGTTCCGGGGGCTGGGCCTGCGGCGGCACGCCCAGCTCCCAGGGGAGGTCGTAGCGGCGGAAGAGGTCCGCCCGGATCGGCGCCAGGGAGAGCTCGGCCCCGGGCAGCAGTACCCCGATGCAGCCGCCCATCAACGCGCTGCGCAGCACCGCGTGTTCGGCGATCGGGTCTGGCGCGCCCCATTCGAGCAGCAGGCCCTGGAGGATCGCGCCGAGGCGCTGCTGCTCCGGGTCCTGGACGAAGGCGCCGGTGTCCGGGTCGAGGATCAGCGCGAGGTGGGAGCGCATCACCCGGGGATGCTCCAGGGCGAGCGTGAGCACGGCGTCGATCGCGCGGGCCAGGCGGGCCTCCGGCGAGGAACAGGGCGGGAGTTCGGCCAGTGACGAGGCCAGGGCCTGGTGCATCAGCCGGTGCGTGGCGGACTGCATGAGCAGCCGTTTGCCGTCGAAGTAGTACGAGAGCAACCCGCGTGCGAGTCCGGCCCGTTCGGCGATGTCGGTCAGCGTGGTGCCCGCGTAACCGCGCTGGTCAACGAGTTCGACGGTGGCCCGCATGATGCGCCGCCGCGAGCGCTGCCGCATCTCCTCATTGACCGAATCCCCGCGAGGTGCCATCGTGTCAGCTCCGAACGTTCGTTGGCTCCGGGCCAATATACTGGCGGAGCCGGCGGGCGGACCGCGGAAGCGCTCCCGGGCGGTCGGCCGCACGAAGACTGCCGGCTCCACCAACACGGGGGTTTGGTGGAGCCGGCGCCCGTGGGCGTGTCCTTCGGATCACGCCGGGCGGGCTGATCCGAAAGACACGCCCTTGCTCGTTCACGCCCCACCCGTCGACCGGGGGTCGGTCAACGGGCGTTCGCCGCTCAGGAGTTGGAGAGGACCTCGGTCCGCGCCGCGGAGAGGGCCGGGGCCTGGTCGGCCTCGATCGAGGGCTCATCATAGTGGCGCTCCGGCGCGGCCCCGCCACCGCGGCGGCGGTCCACCAGGGCGCCCAGGGTCGCGATGACCAGACCGAGCAGCGCGACCGCCGTCACGAGCACCAGCGCCGGGCGGTAGCCGTCCAGTTGGGCCTGCGGGCTGTCGCCGCCCGCGCTGCCGGCGGTGATCATCGCGGTGGCGCCGGCCAGGACGACGGCGGTGCCCACCTGCAGTGCGGTGTTGACCAGGCCGGAGGCCAGCCCCTGCTCCTCGTCGGCCACGCCGTTGGTGGCGGCGATGTTCACCGAGGGGAAGGCCAGCGCGAAGCCCACGCCGAGCAGCAGCATCGACGGCAGCACCAGCACCGGGTAGGAGCTGTGTGCGTCCAGCCGCAGGAACAGTGCGAAGGCGACGGTCAGCGAGAGCAGGCCGACCGGCAGCAGCCGGCTCGGGCCGAACCGGTCGATGACCGGGCCCATGAACGGGGCGGAGAGTGCGATCAGCGCGCCGGCCGGCAGCAGTCCGAGCGCCATCTGCAGGGCGGACCAGCCGAGCAGGTGCTGCAGGTAGAGGGTGACGACGAACTGGAAGCCGCCGTAGGCGCCCGCCATCGCGAAGGTGACGATGTTGGCGCGGGCGACCGCGCCGTTGCGGAAGATGCCGAGCCGCACGAGCGGGTGGGCGGCGCGGCTCTCCGTGATCAGGAAGGCCGTGATCAGGACGGCGACCGCGGCGAGCGAGCCGAGGGTGCGCGCGCTCAGCCAGCCGGCGCCCTGCGCCTCGGTGACGGTGAAGACCAGCAGCAGCACGGCCGCGGTGCCGGTGATCGCGCCGAGCACGTCGTAGCCGCCGTTCCGGCGCTCCTCGACGGGGCGGGGGAGCAGCCGGACGGCGAACACCAGGGCCAGCAGCGCGACGGGGACGGGCATCAGGAAGGTCCAGCGCCAGCCGACCGAGGTGAGCAGACCGCTGAGCACCAGGCCGAGCGAGAAGCCGGAGGCGGCGCAGGTGGTGTAGATGGACAGCGCGCGGTTGCGGGCGGGGCCCTCGGCGAAGGTCGTGGTGATGATCGACAGGCCGGCCGGGGCGGTGAAGGCGGCGCTGACGCCCTTGAGGAAGCGGGCGCCGATCAGCAGGGCGCCGTCGTCGACCAGGCCGCCGATCAGGGAGGCGGCGGCGAAGGCGCCGAGTGCGACGAGGAAGACGCGTCGGCGGCCGAGGAGGTCGGCCGCGCGGCCGCCGAGCAGGAGCAGGCCCCCGTAGCCGAGCACGTAGCCGGAGACCACCCACTGGAGGGTCGAGGTGGACAGGTGCAGTTCGGAGCCGATGGACGGCAGGGCGACGCCGACCATGGAGACGTCCAGGGCGTCCAGGAACATGGCGGCGCAGAGCACGATCAGGGTGCCCCAGAGGCGGGGTGTCCAGCTCTGCACGCTGGTTGACGAGGCGTCGGGAGACGTGACGGTCGCGGTGGTCATGGGGAGGACAGTACATGCACGTGCATCAAATGCAAATGAATTAGATGTGAACGCATAAGATTCATGTGCATGTGCTATCGTGGCGGGGTGGCTGAACTCGACGTTGCTGGACTCGACTCCCCGGCTCAGGCCGCCCTCGTCGCGCAGTGGCGCGACCTGCTCGCCCGCCATGCCGCCACCTCCTGCGCGCTCGACCGCGAACTGGGGGAGAAGTACGGGCTCGGCATGAGCGAGTTCGAGGTACTGGAACGCCTGGTGGAGGCGTGCGGCGAGAACGGCCCGAACCTACGGGTCAGCGACCTCGCCCCCACCGTCCACCTCAGCCAGAGCGCGCTCTCCCGGCTGATCGCCCGGCTGGAGAAGCACGGGCTCGTCACCCGCTCGATGTGCGAACTCGACCGGCGGGGCGTCGTGATCACCCTCACCGAGAGCGGACGCCAACGCTACGAGCTGGCCCGGCCGCTGCACCGCGAGGTACTCGGACGCACCCTCGCCGAGGCACCGGCGCCCAAGGGCTGCTCCGGCTGACGGTCCGCCGGCTTCCCGGCCCCCGGCTTCCGACGTTCGTCAGAGCAGAGAGCCGAGCCCCGGCGCGACCGCCAGCAGGACGGCGGCCGCCGGGGCGCACAGCGCCACCACGGTCAGCCGCAGCCGGTGCGGGACGGTCAGCCGCGGACGGCCGGCGAGCAGCCGGTCCACCCGCTTCGGCGACTGCGCCAGCCCCGGCGGACAGGACCCGAACACCCCGCGGTCCAGGTTCAGTTCGGCCAGCGCCAGCGCGGTGGTGTGTCGGCCGTGACGCCGCGCGGCCCGGTCGTCGGCCGCCAGCTCCACCAGCTCCTCCACCTGGTCCCGGAACTCCCGGAACACCCCGACACCGGGAAAGCCCGAGGCGAGCGCCCGGGCGAACTGCTGCAGCCAGTGGTGCCGCGCCCGCACGTGCCCGCGCTCATGGCTGAGCACCGCCGCCAGCTCCCGGTCGGTCAGCTGCCGCATGGCACCCGTGGTGACCACCAGCCGGGAGTCCGGCCCCGGCAGCGACCACGCCTCCGGCCGTACGCTCTCCAGCACCACCAGTCGCTCCCGGCGGCCGCGGGCGGCCTCGATCGACTCCGGCAACTCCGGCGCCCGACTCTCCAGTTGGGCATGCCTTCGGGCCCGCGTCGCCTTCGCCGCCCGGACCTCCCGGGTGAGCGCCAGCACCGTCTGCAGCGCACCCGCCGCCAGCACCGCGGCCGACAGCCGGCCCCACCCCTCGGAGTCCTGCAACCCGTACGCGGCCTCCACCCCGTGCGGCGCCCCCGTGAACACCAGGGCGCGCAGCTCGGGCATCGCGGCGGAGGCGGCCAGCAGCAGACCCAGCGCACAGCACAGCAGCACCGCCACCACCAGGCACTGCCACACCAGCAGCGCCAGCACCGGTTCACGCTCCACCCAACGCGCCCGGGCCAGCAGCCGGGGCACGGCGGTCGAGAGCAGCAGTCCGAGCAGCAGCAGGCCGATCAGGGCAGTCATGGCAGGGGCTCCCCGAGTACGCACGGAACGCGACAGCGCGCTCCCCGCCAACCTATGCGTCGGCGACGCCCGGTGGAACGGCTTTCGACGCCCCAGTGACCAACGCCACGCACCACAACGGCCGTTGGCGTACCCACCTCCAGCCGGCCCGGACCCGCTGCCCGGCGGCGGCACCCGGAGCCCGGCGGCCCCTCACACGGTCAGCTCACACGGTCAGCAGCATCGCGAACATGCCGATCCCCATCGTCAGCCGGCACGCCTGCGGCAGCCCCGCCGTGCCCACGGCGAGCGACCCGGAGGGCGTGCGCAGCAGGCGGGTGCCGGTGCGCAGGGAGTAGGCGCCGAAGTAGAGCAGCAGCAGTCCCGTCAGCACCGGCGTGCCGAGGGAGGCGGCCGCGTGGTGGTGGCCGCCGGGGGAGGCCGCCATCGCGAGCGCCGTGTACGTCATCGCGAGCGCCCCCACCGCGTGGTGCAGCCGATGGGCGCGACCCGCCGGGGCGTGGAGGGCGGCGAGCAGGAACGCGACGGCCGGCAGGCCGAAGATCCAGGCCCACACGGCGGCCGGCACGGTCGCACCCGCGAGGGCCATCGCGGCCATGCCGAGCCCCATCAGCGCCTCGGCCGCATCCGACTCCCGGGCCAGGCGCCCGGGCGCGACGACCGGACAGGGCGAGCGCCGCAGCCGGGCGAGGCAGTGCGTCCCGGCGGCGGCGGTGAGGAGGGCGAGGAGCCAGTTGACCAGGACAGGTCCGTGCAACGGAAACCTCCCGGGGCGGTCGTTGCGTCCACGATCACCGCCGGGGCCTTGGCCGGGCCAGGGCGCGTACGGGGGCGCACTGTGGTGACCGCCGTGGTGAACCCCCGCCACGCACGCCCGAGCGGTCACCTCTCCTCGCTTTCCCCCGGTGGCGGCGGCCCACCGCACGCGGCATGGTCGGCGTAACGGGCCCCGCCCCGGCCCCCTCCCACAGGACGATTCACGGCCTCACGGGCGCCGCGCCGGAGCATTGTCCGTCCGACCCCTCTTGAACAGGAGAACCTTTCGTACTTATGGTGTCCTCGTCGAAATAACTCCTGTCGAAGTGAGTCCACGATGCAGAATCTTTCGCCAAGGCTCGCTACGGCGGCCGACGCCCCGGTCTCGACCCTCGCCACCCACCCGGCCTGGCTGCGCCTGAAGGAAGCCGTCGAAGCACTGCGCCCGCTGCAGTCCAAGGACGGCTCCATCGACCTGTCCACCGTCCAGCGGCACACCGTCGACCCCCTGGTCGCCACCGTGCGCGCCGCCGTCGCGGAACTGGCCCCCCTGTTCCCCCACGACGCCGCCTACCTCGCCGCCGTCGACAGCGACCTCGCGAAATGGGCCGACACCGGCTACCGGGAGCCCGACTTCCTGGACTCCCTGCTCGCCTTCCAGCCCGCCGACCAGCGCCAGGACGGGCTCGAGCACCTCGTCGTCTTCGCGATGTACACCCAGAACGGCAACCCCAACCGCAACCTGGAAGCCGTCCTGCTGCGCGTCGTCTGGCCCGACTGGCTGGCTGAGCTCGAGAGCTCGCGCTTCGACAACCCGATGTTCGTGCCGATCACCTTCACCGACTTCACGGCCGGCTACGACACCAACTCCGCCGTCCTCTTCCCCGAGACCGTCGCCGTGCGCAAGGCGCCGGAACGTTTCACCTGGGGCGGCATCTTCTGCGACCGCGAGGCCGCCCGCTTCCGCGCCGTCACCACCAGCGCCGTCCGCCAGCTCGGCCTCGACATCCCCGCCGACGCCGAGGGCCTCCTCCAGGACCAGCAGCGCGCGCAGGAGACCTTCGTCCTGTGGGACCTCGTCCACGACCGCACCCACAGCCACGGCGACCTGCCGTTCGACCCCTTCATGATCAAGCAGCGCAGCCCGTTCTGGATGTACGGCCTCGAAGAGCTCCGCTGCGACCTCACCACCTTCAAGGAGGCCGTGCAGCTGGAGACCGAGGGCAACCCCCACGCCCGCGACGTCCAGTACGCCATCCTCTTCGACCGCCTCTTCCGCTTCCCCGTCAGCGGCGACCGCGTCCGCAACTACGACGGCATGGGCGGCCAGCTCCTCTTCGCCTACCTCCACAAGCACGACGCCCTGCGCTGGCGCGACAACCGCCTCAGCATCGACTGGGAACGCGCCCCGCAGGTCACCAACGCGCTCTGCGCCGAGATCGAGACGCTCTACCGCGACGGCATCGACCGGCCCAAGCCGGCCCACTGGATCGCCGCCTACGAACTCGTCTCCCGCTACCTCACCCCGCACCCCGCCTCGAACTGGGCCAAGGGCCCCGAGGCACTGCCGCTCGACATCACCGACGGCAAGGCCCTGAACAAGGCGCTGTGCGACGCCGTGCTCCCGGACGAGTTCCCGCTGAGCATGTTCTACGAGGCCCTTTCCAAGAAGCTCGGCGGCGTCATCGCCGCCACCGCCGGTATCACCGGCACCGGAATCCAGGGAGCCGCCGCGTGACCACGTCCCCCTCCACCGAGCTGGCCGGCAAGGTCATCGCCGTCGCCGGCGCCAGCGGCCCCGCCGGGCGCGCCGTGCTGCGCCGCCTCGCCTCCGCCGGCGCCACCGTGGTCGGCGCCGACATCGACGCCCAGCGCCTGGAGTCCGCCCTCGACGCCACCCGCGTCGCCGTGCGCGGAGCGAAGGTCAGCGGCCAGGTCATCGACCTCCTCGACCCGCAGGAGGTCCACGACTGGGCCGACCACCTGGAGGCCGAGCACGGCCACGTCGACGGCGTCTTCCACCTCGTCGGCGGCTGGCGCGGCAGCAAGACCTTCTTCGACAGCCGCCTCGACGACTGGGACTTCCTGCACGACACCGTCGTGCGCACCCTCCAGCACACCTCCCTCGCCTTCCAGCCCGCACTGGTCCGCAGCGAGGCCGGCCGCTACGCGATGATCTCCGCCGCCGCCGCGCACAAGCCCACCGCCGGCGGCGCCGCCTACGCCGCCGCCAAGGCCGCCACCGAGGCGTGGACCCTCGCCATGGCCGACTCCTTCAAGAAGGAGACCACCTCCCCGGACGGCGAACCCACCGCCGCGGCTGCGATCCTGGTCATCAAGGCGCTGGTCAGCCCCGAGATGCGGGCCGAGAAGCCCGAGGCCAAGTTCGCCGGCTTCACCGACACGGCCGACCTCGCCGACCACCTCGCGGGCCTCTGGGACCGCCCCGCAGCAGAACTGAACGGACAGCACCTGTGGCTGACAGCCCGATGACCGACCCCACCCGCACGGACGCGGTACGGCGGCACGACCCCGCCGTGCGCGGCTTCGCGAGCGACAACTACTCCGGTATCCACCCGGAGATCCTCGCCGCGATAGCCCTCGCCAACGACGGCCACCAGGTCGCCTACGGCGAGGACGACTACACCGAGCACCTGCAGGACGTCTTCCGCCGCCACTTCGGCGACAAGGCCGAGGCGTACCCCGTCTTCAACGGCACCGGCGCCAACGTCGTCGCCCTGCAGTCCCTGCTCCCGCGCTGGGGCGCCGTGGTCTGCGCCGAGACCGCTCACATCAACGTGGACGAGGGCGGCGCACCCGAGAAGATGGGCGGCATCAAGCTGCTCACCGTCCCCACCCCGGACGGCAAGCTCACCCCCGAGCTCCTCGACCGGCAGGCGTGGGGCTTCGGCGACGAGCACCGCGCGCAGCCGCTCGCCGTCTCCCTCACCCAGAGCACCGAGCTGGGCACCCTCTACACCCCCGACGAGATCCGCGCGATCACCGAGCACGCCCACCAGCTGGGCATGCTCGTCCACGTCGACGGCTCCCGCCTGTCCAACGCCGCCGCCTCCCTCGGCCTGCCGATGCGCGCCTTCACCACGGACGTGGGCGTCGACGTCCTCTCCTTCGGCGGCACGAAGAACGGCCTCATGTTTGGCGAGGCCGTGGTGGTGCTCAACCCCGAGCGGGTCCGCAACATCAAGTACCTGCGCAAGACCTCGATGCAGCTCGCGTCGAAGATGCGCTTCGTCTCCGTCCAGTTCGAGGCGCTGCTCTCCGGCGACCTCTACCTGCGCAACGCAGGCCACGCCAACGCGATGGCCAGCCGGCTCGAGGCGGCCGTCCGCAAGATCGACGGCGTCGAGGTCGTGCGTCCGGCCCAGGCGAACGCGGTCTTCGCGATCCTCCCGCGCGAGGTGAGCGAGCGCCTGCAGAAGCGTTACCGCTTCTACTTCTGGAACGAGCACACCGGCGAGGTGCGCTGGGTCTGCTCCTTCGACACCACGGAGGCCGACATCGACGCCTTCGCGGCGGCGATCGCCGAGGAGATGGGCCGCGTCTGACCGTCCGACTGACGGCCCGTGAGCCATGGATCGCCCCCGTCCGGATACCCGGGCGGGGGCGATTTGCATGTGGCGGGCCCGTCCCCGTACAGTTCCGGAGTCGCCGCGGGAGACCGGGGCAACAAGGCGGAAAGTGAATCCGATGAATGAAA
>NZ_JOCF01000030.1 GCF_000720635.1 Streptomyces sp. NRRL WC-3742
GGGGGGGAGGGGGGAGGGGCCCCAGGAAGAGTGAAATGTGATCTGAATCACTGGAATGGGGCGATGATTCTCGCGCAGGTTGCCGGTCTCCCCTTACGAAGCCCCGAGCCCAAGAACCCCGAAGGAACACCCCATGCGCATCGTCACCAACCAGTTCATCAGCCTCGACGGCGTCGTCCAGGCCCCCGGCGGCCCGCAGGAGGACACCGACGGCGGCTTCGCCCACGGCGGCTGGTCGCACCCCTACTTCGACGCGGACACCATCGGCCCCTTCCTCGCCGAGACGATGAGCACCACCGACGCCCTGCTCTTCGGCCGCCGGACCTGGCAGACGATGGCCGCCGCCTGGCCCGAGCGCGCCGGCGACCCGTTCGCCGACCAGATGAACTCGATCAAGAAGTACGTCGTCTCCGACACCCTCACCGAGGCCGACCTCACCTGGACGAACACCACCCTCGTCCCCGGCCCCGAGGCCGCCTCCTGGGCTCGCCGCCGGCGCGAGGCGGACGGCGGTGACCTGCTGATCATGGGCAGCCCGACTCTCGTCCGCTCCCTCCTCACCGAGGATCTCGTGGACGAGCTGCGTCTCATCGTCATGCCGGTCGTGCTCGGCGGCGGCAAGACGATCTTCCCGACGGACGGCGTGCAGCGCGCCTTCGAGCTGGTCTCCACCACGACCGCCAAGACGGGCACCCACGTCACCACCTACCGCCGCGCCACCGCCTGACACCACACGCAGGAAGTCGGCCCCGCCGACTTCCTGCGCACACCCCCTCCGCACCACCACCCCCCACCTCACCGAGCCCGACGCGAACTGCCTGCCCCGCCCGGCGAAATACCGCCGGACCCGGGCCGGGGAACGGGCACAATGGCCTAGTGATGGTGGGCCCGTCCGGCGTCGGGGGGCCAGGGATTTGGAGGCCCGGGTGAGCGATCTTCCGCGCAAGGCAGTGACCCGCACGGCACGGCTCGCCGCCCTGCCCCTGGGGATAGCCGGCCGCGCCACTCTCGGCTTGGGCAAGCGGATCGGCGGCCGCTCCGCCGAGGTGGTCACGGCCGAGCTCCAGCAGGCCACCGCGGACCAGCTGTTCAAGGTCCTCGGCGAGCTCAAGGGCGGGGCGATGAAGTTCGGGCAGGTGCTGTCCGTCTTCGAGGCCGCGCTGCCCGAGGAGGTCGCCGGGCCGTACCGGGCCGCACTGACCAAGCTGCAGGACGCCGCTCCCCCGATGCCCGCCGCAACGGTGCACACCGCGCTCGCCCAGCGGCTCGGGGACGACTGGCGCGAGCTGTTCCTGGAGTTCGACGACCGCCCGGCGGCGGCCGCCTCGATCGGCCAGGTGCACCGGGCCGTCTGGCACGACGGGCGCCGCGTGGCCGTCAAGGTGCAGTACCCGGGCGCCGGGGACGCGCTGCTGGCGGACCTCGCCCAGCTGAGCCGGGTGGCTTGGCTGCTGGGCCCGCTGATCCCGGGCCTGGACATCAAGCCGCTGATCGTCGAGCTGCGCGAGCGGGTCTCCGAGGAGCTGGACTACGAGCTGGAGGCGCAGGCTCAGCGCCTCCACGCCGAGGAGTTCGCGGACGACGCGGACATCGCGGTGCCGGGCGTGGTGGCGCAGGGCGACCAGGTGCTGGTCACCGAGTGGATGGACGGCACCCCGCTGGCCGAGGTGATCGCCTCCGGCACCCAGGAGGAGCGCGATCGCGCCGGGCAGTTGCTGGCCCGGTTCCTGTTCGCCGGGCCGGCGCGGACGGGCCTGCTGCACGCGGACCCGCACCCGGGCAACTTCCGGCTGCTGAAGGACGACGGCCCGGTCTCGGGCTGGCGCCTGGGCGTGCTGGACTTCGGCACGGTGGACCGCCTGCCCGGGGGCCTGCCCGAGCCGATCGGGGCGTCCCTGCGGATGGCCCTGGACGGGGACGCGGCGGGCGTGCTCAAGATGCTGCGCGAGGAGGGCTTCGTGAAGCCCTCGATCAGGCTGGACCCGGACGCGGTGCTGGACTACCTGGTGCCGATCATCGAGCCGGCCGCGGTGGACAGCTTCCACTTCACCCGGACGTGGATGCGCGCCCAGGCGGCCCGGATCGCCGATCCGCGCTCCCCCGCCCACAACCTGGGCAAGCAGCTGAACCTGCCCCCGGCCTACCTGCTGATCCACCGGGTGACCCTCAGCACCATCGGGGTGCTGTGTCAGCTGGGCGCGAAGGCCCCGTTCCGGGCGGAGATGCTGGAGTGGCTCCCCAGCTTCGCCGACGAGCCGCCGGCCCCTCCGACCCCGCCGGCCCCTCGCACGAAGGCCAAGCGCAAGAGCTGACCCAACGGCCGCAGGCCGCTCCCCGGTCCTCGGAGACGAGGATCGGAGGGCGGCCTGCGGCACGACGGGGAAGGAACTGAACGGCCGCGCCTACATCAGGGCGACGGCGAGCGCCTTGCGCGCCCGCAGGGAGGCCCGCTCGGCCCGCTGCCGGAGCTTGCGGGCCCGGACGACCCGGGTGACGAGCCGTTGGTTCTCGGCCTCGTGCAGCCTGTCTTGCATATGCGCACGGGCCAGGGATTCGTGGAGGAGTTGCATCTCGAGGGTCCTGTTCTGGATCTGAAGTTCGGTGGTCTGCTCTGCGCGGACGGTCGGATCGATGGCGGCGGGGGTCATGTGGTGGTCCTGCTCGTGGTGCGTGGTCGGGAACGGAATGGTGCGGGCCGCTGCTGCGTCGGCCTTGGCTGCGGCGATCCGTACGGATCGGCGGAGGGCGCTGTCCAGCGGGGGCTGCTCTCCCCGGCGGACGGCCCTGGCGGAGTCGGCGGGATTCACGCCATGACCTCGGTCTTGCGCGGACGCCCACGGGGCCGCTTGCGGGCCACGACGACACCCTGAACGAACAGTTCGCCACCCCAGACGCCCCACGGCTCGCGACGCTCCAGCGCGCCGGTGAGGCAGGCTTCCTTCACCGGGCACGTGCCGCAGAGGGACTTCGCGTACTCGACGTCGGCGGGCGTCTCGGCGAAGAAGACCTCGGGGTCGAAGGCGCGGCAGGGGATGGGAAGGCCGAGGGCCTCGGCCTGCTCGATCGAGTTGAGCTGCATGAACGGAACCTCCGGAGGGTCGGCCTGGTCGGCCTTGGTGTTCTGGCTTGTCGTCGGTACGGACGGGGTGGGCGGTGTGATGACCGTGGACACTTTGGGCGTCTTCCTCGTCTTCTCAGTGGTTCCGGCTCGGTGGACTGGTGGTGCCGGCCGGAGGCCCCGGAGGGCCTGGGTGGTCTTGCGTACCGGACAAAACAGAAGGGCCGCGAATCCCGGTGGTGACGGGTTCCGCGGCCCTGGAGGGTGCCGACCTGAGGCTGACTCAGGTTCGTTCTCTCCAGGGTTCGGGGCCGCGGAAGGCCCGCATCCGGATGGCCTGGGCGCCGATGAAGGCGGCCTGGGCCAGTGCGATCTGCTGCTCGTTCTGCTTCTTCTGGGTGTTTCCGGCACCGATGACCTGCGCATAGCCGCCATGCTTGGCGGCGGCTA
The DNA here is from genome assembly GCF_000720635.1 of Streptomyces sp. NRRL WC-3742. Taxonomy (GTDB): domain Bacteria; phylum Actinomycetota; class Actinomycetes; order Streptomycetales; family Streptomycetaceae; genus Kitasatospora. The sequence goes on from NZ_JOCF01000030.1 coordinate 3,509, forward strand.
CGGCCGCCTTCGGTGCCTGGGTCGGTCGCTCATCGCGCATGGGACGCGACGTGCCGAACGACGCCCAGCTACCGGACAGACCGGTCTCGACGGAGGTGCCTTCGACGTTCCTGCCGCCCGGGGCGCAGAGATCAGTGTGTCCAAGCGCACTGACAGCGGGGACGACGGAGACACCGGTGGTGTCGAGACCCAGACCGGTTCCACCGAGCTCGGCGAGCGCCCGCAGGCGGGCGGCACGCAGGGAGGCAGCGACAACGGTCTGGCCAGTCAGTTTGGTGATCATGATGTTTCCCACTGTCTTCGCCTCCTCTCGGCGTCTCGCGGAGCCTGGTCTCCCTGGCTCCGAATCTTCGGATGTCTGTCTCGGTGAAGCTGTGTGGCCGACCGGGCCGTGAGGCCCTGCGACTCTGTGGTCTCGGGGATTCGGCACAGGTGTGACCTGTGCGATCGCGTCCCCTTGACCGCTCCGGCAGGCTATTGCGCTCCCGGTACGCCGCGCAAACTATTTTTCACGGGCGGGTTTCGCCATGTGTCGGAAAGTCCCCCGAGCGGCCCCTCGACCGCGCCCGGACCGGCTCACGCCGGATCGCCCGGCTCGCCGTCCTCGACGTCGTCCGGTGCCTCCTCGGGCTCCTCCCCCGCACACAACGAGAGCACGGAGGCCCCGTACTTGTCCAGCTTCATGGCGCCCACCCCCGAGATCTGGGCCAGTTCCCGGGTGCTGGAGGGCACGTCCTCGGCGATCGCCATGAGTGTCGCGTCGGTGAACACCACGTAGGCGGGGACGCCCTGGCCCTTCGCCTGCCCGGCCCGCCACTCGCGCAGCCGCTCGTACAGCCCCTCGTCCATGGTGGACGGGCAGTCCTCGCAGCGGCGCAGCTTGCGTTCGACCGCCTCGGTCAGGACGCGGTCGCAGACCCGGCACTTGACCGGCCCGCGGGCCCGCCGGGCGGCGGAGCGCTCGCCGGTCTCGACGCTCCCCCGGCCCGCGCGCCCGCCGGTGCGTGCGCCGGGCGCGGAGGAGCCGGGGCGCAGCCCGTCCATGAAGCGGCTGGGCTTGCGGGAGGCCCGCCCGCCCGGGGAGCGGGACAGGGCCCAGGACAGCGAGAGGTACTTGCGGGCGCGGGTGACGCCGACGTAGAGGAGGCGGCGTTCCTCCTCGATCTGTTCGTCGGTCTTGGCGTAGATGATCGGCAGGGTGCCCTCGGTGAGGCCGACGAGGTAGACGGCGTCCCATTCGAGGCCCTTGGCGGCGTGCAGGGAGGCGAGGGTGACGCCTTCGACGGCGGGGGCGTGCTGGGCGGCGGCGCGGGCGTCGAGTTCGGCGACGTAGGCGGCGAGGTCGGCGCCCTGTCCGGAGGCGGCGCGGGTGCGCTGGAACTCCTCGGCGAGGCGGACGAGGGCGGCGAGGGACTCCCAGCGGTCGCGGACGGATCCAGAGCCGGCGGGGGGTTCTGGGGTGAAGCCGCGGGTGGCGAGGACGGCGCGGACCTGTCCGGCGAGGTCGGGGGCGCCCTCGGTGAGCGGGTCGTCGGCGGCGCGGGCGGCGCCGCGCAGCAGGATGCCGGCGTCGCGGACCTCGGGGCGTTCGAAGAACCGTTCGGCGCCCTTGAGCTGGTAGGGGACGCCGAGGTCGGCGAGGGCCTGTTCGTAGACCTCGGACTGGCCGTTGGTGCGGAAGAGGACGGCGATCTCGCTGGCGCGCACGCCGGTGGCGAGGAGGTCCTTGATGCGGCGGGCGGTGTTCTCGGCCTCGGTGGGTTCGTCCTCGTACTCGGTGTAGACGGGTTCGGGGCCGGCTTCGCGCTGGGAGACGAGTTCGAGGCGGTGGCGGGCGGCTTCGCCGCGGGCCTGGGAGAGGAGTCCGTTGGCGAGGTGGACGACCTGGGGGGTGGAGCGGTAGTCGCGCACCAGTTTGACGACGGTGGCCTCGGGGTGGCGGGTGCGGAAGTTGAGGAGGTAGTCGGGGGTGGCGCCGGTGAAGGAGTAGATGGTCTGGCTGGCGTCGCCGACGACGCAGAGGCTGGCGCCGCCGCCGGGGCCGGTCCACTGGTCGAGGAGGCGCTGCTGGAGCGGGGAGACGTCCTGGTACTCGTCGACGGTGAAGTGCCGGTACTGGGAGCGGACCTGGTCGGCGATGTCGGGGCGGTCCTCGAGGATGGCGGCGGTGAGCAGCAGGACGTCCTCGAAGTCGATGGCGCCGCGGCGGCTCTTGGTCTCCTCGTAGACGCGGTAGACCTGGGCGGTCTCGGCGGGGTCGCGGGGGGTGTCGCGGCCGATCTTCGCGACGGCGGCGGGGTAGTCGTCGGGGCCGATCTGGGTGACCTTGGCCCATTCGATCTCGGCGGTGAGGTCGCGCAGTTCGGTGCGCTGGACGCGCAGGCCGCAGCGGCCGGCGGATTCGGCGACGAGCTGGACCTTGCGTTCGAGGAGCTGGGGGACGGCGCCTCCGACGGCGCGGGGCCAGAAGTACTGGAGCTGGCGCAGCGCGGCGGCGTGGAAGGTGCGGGCCTGGACGCCTTCGGCGCCGAGCTCGCGCAGGCGGCCGCGCATCTCGCCGGCGGCGCGGGCGGTGAAGGTGACGGCGAGGACCTGGGCGGGCTGGTAGACGCCGCTGCGCACGCCGTAGGCGATGCGGTGGGTGATGGCGCGCGTCTTGCCGGTGCCGGCGCCGGCGAGGACGCAGACGGGGCCGTGCAGGGAGGTGGCGACGGCGCGCTGTTCGGGGTCGAGCCCGGCGAGGACGGCGTCGGGGCCGGTGGCGGCGCCGGGGTCGGCCCAGCCGTCGGGGGCGTCGTACGGGCTGCCGCTCAAGAGGTCTTCCTGCATGCGTTCCATCCTCTCAGTCCGGTGGGACAACGCGGGCGGGGTTGTCCACAGGCCCGGTGTGATCGGAGGATGATCGCTTCCGTTCGTCGGTCGGTGCGGCCGGAATGCCCGCCCTCCGGTGGGTGTTGCGGCTGTGAGACCGTACGACTCGATTCGAACAAGAAGGAGCCCTTCGATGTCCGCCGCCGTGACGATGTACAGCACGACCTGGTGTGGGTACTGCAACCGCCTCAAGAGCCAGCTGGACCGTGAAGGCATCGCCTACACCGAGATCAACATCGAGCTGGACCCGGAGTCCGCGAACTTCGTGGAGTCGGTGAACGACGGCAACCAGACGGTCCCGACGGTGCTGGTGACGCCGCAGAGCGGTGGCGAGCGGGTCGTCATGACGAACCCGAGCCTGATCCAGGTGAAGAAGGCCCTGGCCGCCTGAGCGGACGCACGGCACGGGCCGGCGCGCGGTCAGGGCGCGTCGGCCCGCGCGGGGTCGACGGGGGCGGCGGGGGCGGGCAGGCTGGTGCGGGCGCCGAGGTCGCCGACGCCGTAGACGAGCCGGCAGCGGTCGGCGGAGTAGCGGGTCTCGATGACGCGCACGGGCCCGCGCCGGTCGTAGGTGACGCGGGTCTGGACGACGAGGGGGACGCCGGGGCCGCCCTGGAACCACTGGGCCTCCTCGGGGCCGGGCATCCGGGCGACGAGGTGGTCGACGGCGCCGATCTCGGTGCGCCCGAGGGCGGCGAGGACGGCCTCGTCGCCGCCCTCGACGGGGTCGGGTTCCATGAGCGGGGTGCCGGCGGCGAGTCCGGCGCGGTAGTGGCTCTCCTCGATGGAGTACGGCTCGCGGTCGAGCAGGCGCAGCTGGCGCCGCACGACGATGGCCTCGCCGGGGCGCAGTCCGAGGCGTTCGGCGATGTCGACGCGGGCGCGGACGATGGTCATCTCGAAGTCGGTGCCGAGGTCGCGCCCGGCGTCGGCGGCTTCGCCGAGGTAGACGGCGGAGGGCGAGGCGAGGGTGTCGCGCGGGGCCGGGGTGAGGGTGGGGCCGTAGGCGCGGTGGTCGAGGACGGGGTGTTCGCGCAGGTAGGTGCCCTTGCCCTGGAGGCGGACGAGGCGGCCTTCGTTGACGAGGACGTCGACGGCGAGGCGGACGGTGTTGCGCGCGACGCCGTACTGGCGCTCGAGTTCGCCCTCGACGGGCAGGGCTGCGTCGGTGGTGAATTCGCCTTCGGCGATCCGGCGGCGCAGGTCGGCGGCGAGCCGCTGGTATTTGGGGGATTGGGCGGTGCCCCTCGGAATCGTCACCCGAGTGAATGTAGCGAGCGCGGTGAGGCGTTTTCAGCCGTTTCCGGCAATGTCGTCCGGGCGGGTTGACGGGCGGGGCCGAAGGGTGTCCTGGGGTAGCACAACTGGCCCGTCCGGCCACGAACCTCAGGGGGTGACGGTTTCGCGCAGGGGTGGGAATGAAGAATGGGGGCGCACGATATGAATCGCACGCCCCCTCTCCACGGGATCGGCGGAAACCGCCCGCGGAATTCGTACAGGATTACCAGCGGGCCGCCGCAGGAAGAGGTTCCCCGTACCAGAGCTCGACGAGGTGGCGGGCGATCGAGATGCCGGAGGGCGGCAGGATCTCCCCCGCCTCCATCCCCGCGCGCAGCTCCTCCCGGGAGAACCAGCGCGCCTCGGCCAGTTCCTCGCCGTCCACGGTGATCTCCGTCCCGTCCGGCAGGGCGCGCCCGCTGAAGCCGAGCATCAGGCTGGACGGGAACGGCCAGGGCTGGCTGGCCACGTAGCGCACCTCGCCCACGCCCACGCCTGCCTCCTCGTGCACCTCGCGGCGCACGGCCTGCTCGATGGACTCCCCCGGCTCGACGAAGCCGGCGAGCGTGGACCAGCGGCCCTCCGGCCACAGGGCCTGGCGGCCGAGCAGGCAGCGGTCCTGCTCGTCGGTGATCACCATGATCACCGCCGGGTCGGTGCGCGGGTAGTGCTCGGCCGCGCAGGAGGTGCAACGCCGAATGTGCCCGGCGCCGGCCTTCTCGGTGGGGTGGCCGCAGCGCGAGCAGAAGCTGTGCAGCCGGTGCCAGTGCTCCAGGGCGACGGCGTGCACCAGCAGCCCGGCGTCTCGGTCGGACAGCAGCGCGCCGACCTCGCGCAGCCCGGCGGGGCGGGCGTCGCCGTCCAGTCGCCCGGGCAGGGTCTCCCCGGCGAGCGCGAAGTAGGAGACGCCGTCCTCGTCGGTGCCCAGGAAGTACCGGTCCCCGGTCTGCGGCGCCTCGAAGGAGGGCAGCAGGACGAGTTCGGTGCCCTGCGCGGTGTCGACGACGAACGCCTCGCCGCCGGCGATCGGAAGCACCCGGGTGTTCGGGTGGCTCCAGGCGGCGGCCAGCCAGGGCTCGTCGAAGCGGTGCTCGGCCGCCCTGTCCACCCCGGCCCGGGCCAGGCCCAGGTACGGGGTGCGATCGGTCTCAGGCACGGTGCTCACGTCGTTCCATCCCCATATGTGATGAGTCATCCGGATGAGTGATCTGGCTGCCGGGGTGCGTCACGCGCCCGGCCGGAAGTTCTCTGCGAGGTCGCCCCACAGGTACGCGGCGGTCTCCACGCCCTTGGCGAGCAGGCCGAGGTCGATCTTCTCGTCCACCGAGTGCCAGCCGTCCGAGGGCACCGAGATGCCGAGGAAGAGCACGGGGGCGCCGAGCACGTCCTGCAGGTCGGCGGCGGGGCCGGAGCCGCCCTCGCGGGTGAACAGCACCCGCTGTTCGAAGGCCCGCTCCATCGCGCGGACCGTGGAGCGCAGCGCCGGGTGGTCGAGCGGGGTTAGGCAGGGCCGGGTGGCGCCGGGGAAGGTGATCTCGTGACGGATGCCTGCGGGCACCCGCTCGGCGACCCAGGCGCGCACGGCCTCGCGGACCTTCTCGACCTCCTGTCCGGCGACGAGCCGGAAGGAGAGCTTGAGGTGGGCGGTGGACGGGACGATGGTCTTGCCGCCGGGGCCGGTGTAGCCGCCCCAGATGCCGTTGACCTCGGCGGTGGGCCGGGCCCAGATCCGCTCCAGGGTGGAGTAGCCGGCCTCGCCGCGCAGGCCGTAGGACTTGGCGACGCGCAGCCACCGCTCCTCGTCGAAGGGCAGTTCGGCGAAGAGTTCGCGCTCGCGGTCGGTGAGTTCGACGACGCCGTCGTAGAAGCCGGGGACGGCGACCTTGCGGTCGGCGTCGTGCAGGCCCGCGGCGAGTTCGGCCGCGACGGCCGCCGGGTTGGGGACGGCGCCGCCGAAGGAGCCGGAGTGGATGTCGGTGTCCGGCCCGTACAGGTCGATCTGGGCGTCGGCGAGGCCGCGCATGCCGGTGCAGACGGTGGGGGTGTCCTCGGCCCACATGCCGGTGTCGGAGATGATCACGACGTCGGCGGCGAGCCGCCCGGCCTCACGGCGCACCAGGTCGGCGAAGTGCGGGGAGCCGGACTCCTCCTCGCCCTCGACGAGCAGCTTGAGGTTGACGGCGGGCGCGGTGCGGCCGGTGGCGGCGAGGTGGGCGCGCACGCCGAGGGTGTGGAAGAACACCTGGCCCTTGTCGTCGGCGGCGCCGCGGGCGTGGAGGCGGTCCTCCACGAAGGTCGGGGTGAACGGCTCGGTGGCCCAGCCGTCCTCCTTCGCGGCGGGCTGCACGTCGTGGTGGCCGTAGACCAGGACGGTCGGCGCGGACGGGTCCCCGGAGGGCCACTCGGCGAACACGGCCGGCAGGCCGTCCGTCTCCCACACCTCGGCGACCGGGAAGCCGGTGTCGCGCAGCTTGGCGGCGAGCCACTCGGCGGAGCGGCGCACGTCGTCGGCGCGCTCGGGGTCGGCGGAGACGGAGGGGATGGCCAGCCACTCGCACAGGTCGGCGAGGAAGGCGGCCCGGTGCTCCGCGATGTGGGAGCGGACGGCGCTGTCCGGGGTTCTCGTCATGACGACGACTGTAGTTCGCCCGTACGGGTGCCCGCCCCGGCCATTCGCCCGGCGGGCCCGCGACCGCCTGTAACATCCGTCACCCCCGTCACGGCGGGTGGCCGTGACGGGGGTGACGCAGGGTCGCACGGGCCTCAGCCGGAGCGGCGCAGCAGGGTGATCCGCGAGCGGGTGAGCAGCGCCGCGAGGCCCGCCGCGAGCAGCGGCAGCACGACGACGGTGACCAGGATGTTGGTCCAGGGGACGGCGATCAGGGTCTGGTTGGCGAGCTCCTGCGTGCTCATGCCGGGGTAGCCGGTGGAGTTGAGCTTGCGCAGGGCGATGGCCGGCACGACGCCGCAGACGACGCCGAGCAGGGTGCCCATGGCGGCGATGACCCCGCACTGGAAGCCGGACAGGGTGCGCCGGATGCGCGGTTCGGCGCCGATGGCGGCGAGGGTGGTGAGGTCGCGCTGGGAGTCGGTGGCGGCCAGCCCGGTGGCGATGCCGGCGGCGCCGAGGGCGACGAGGGCGGCGAAGGCGCTGAGGCCGATGCTGATGAGGCCGGCCTTGCTCTGGTAGCCGCGTTCGATGTTCAGCTGGTTGTAGTCGGTGTACCGGCCGAGCGCGCCGGCGGCCTTCTGTTCGTCGCCGTCGCTGGGTGCGGCGCCGGGCAGCCAGACGGAGCCGATCGGGGTGGTGGTGAGGCCGAGCCTGGTGGCGGTCTCGGGGGTGATGACGGCCTGGCGGTGGGCGGGGAGCACGGCCGGGGAGAGGACGGCGTCGACGAGCACGTCGGTGGGGGCGGGCCGCTTGGCGCCGCTCGCCCCGGGGGTCGGGTCCACGGGTTCGCCGAGGCGGAGGGTGACCTTGCCGTCCTTGTCGAGGTAGCCGGGGTCGAAGACGACGGCCTTGCCGGCGGCCAGGGCCTGCCCGGCGGCCGGGTCGGTGACGCCGTAGAGGTTGCGCAGGAGGGTGGCGTCACCGGCGGTGAGGTCGCCGAAGCGGCTGCCGCGGCGTTCGTCGTCGCGGCAGCGCTGGTCGCTCTCGAGGACACGGACGTACTCGCCGGGCTGGGCCGAGTCGGCCAGGTCCTGGGCGGGGCAGCGCGTGGCCTTGGGCTTGATGACCGCGATGTAGCCGCAGGCGCCGTTGCCGGAGCAGTCGCCCTTGTAGTTGACGCGCCGGACGTCGGCGCGCGGGCCCAGGTCGGGGATGTTCCGCTCGACGGCGTCGCGCAGCTGCGGGAGCATCTGGCGGTTGGTGTCGGGGGCCCAGCCGGCTCCGAGCATGACGGCGTTGGACGGGCCGGCGGCCGTGTAGTCGCGGCGGTACTGCTCCTCGAAGCTGGCGATGTAGATGCCGACGGCGACGGAGCCCGCGACGGCGGCCATGACGGCGGCGACGGCGGGCGCGGTGCGGCCGCGGTGGCGGACGGAGTCGCGCAGGGCGAGGCGGGGTCCGAGGGGGAGCCAGCGGCCGAGCCTGCCGAAGAGGCCGACGAGGAACGGCGTGAGGACGACCATGCCGAGTTCGGCGAGGGCCGAGCCGCCGATGACGGTGAGGCTGCGGTTGGTGGACTTGCTGGTCGCGCCGAGCAGGGCGGCGGCCGCGCCGCCGCCGAGCATGAGCAGGCCGAGGACGGCGAGGCGGCGGCTCGGCGGCTTGACGGAGTCGCGGCTGGTGAGCGCGGAGACGACCTCCTGGCGGGATGCCTGGACGGCGGGGACGACGGCGGCGAGCAGCCCGGTGACGAGGCCGACCGCCAGGATGCCGATCAGGTCGAGCGGCTGGACGTTGAAGTGGCCGAAGCGGGATCCGGCGCGTTCCTCCGCGGCGGTCTGCAGCGCGGCGGTCAGGCCGAGGCCGACGGCGATGCCGACGGCGGCGCCGGTGAGGCCGAGGACGATGCCGCCGCCGAGGACGACGGCGCGCACGTTGGCGCGTTCACCGCCGGCGGCGGCGAGCAGGCCGAGCTGCCGCCGGGACCTCCTGGCGCCGACGGCGAAGGCGGGGCCCGCGAGCAGGACGATCTCCAGCAGGGCCATGCCGATGACGGTGCCGAGGATGACGACGGAGGTGCGGTTGAAGAAGGAGAGCCGGTCGCCGCCGCCGCGCCGGTCGGCCTCGACGTAGTAGGGGACGTCGGCGCGGGCGGGCGGATCGAGCAGGACGGCCCGGGAGGTGGCGGCGAACCCGTAGGAGTTGAGCTCGACGACCTTGTTCCAGTCGAGGGTGGCGCCGCCCGGGAGCTTGACGAGCCATTTGTCGACCGTGCCGGGGGCGGTGACCCCGTCCACCTTCCGGCTCGTGCCGGCCGCCTGGGCGAGGGAGGCGAGGAGGGCGCCGGGGCGGGCGATGATCTCGGTGGCGTCGAGTTCGCCGGGGTACTCGACGACGGCGGTGATGGTGAAGGTCCTGGAGTCCACGCCCTGCATGCCGGTGGTGGCGCCGAGCTTCAGGCGCGAGCGCTTGAGGAAGGCGCTGGTGACGGCGACCTGGTCGTCGGCCGTGGGGGTCCGGCCGTCGAGGAGGTCGACGACGCCCTTCCAGACGGGGTCGGCGAGGTCCTTCTCGGTGGCGCGGGTGGTGAGCAGCCCCTCGGCGCTCCTGGCGGCGCCGTAGCTTCCCGCGGGCTCGGGGACGAAGACGGTTCCCGCGGGCAGCAACTGGCGTGCCAGTTCGGCGGGTTCGGTCTCCTGGCTGCGCTTCTGGGCGGGGGTCCGCTCGACGATCCTGCCCTGGGCGTCGCGACCGGCGGGGGGCATCGTCATGCCGGTGTCCGGGTCGGGGGCCTGGAGGACGAGCGATCCGCGTTCGGCCATGCGCACTTCGGCATCGGCCTGCCCCATGACGCGGGCGACGTGCTCGGTGGGCGTGAGTTCGCCGCTGCGGTAGAAGACGTCGGCGCCGGTGACGCCGAGGACGGGCAGGGCGATCATGGCGATGACGAGGGCGCTGCGGCCCTTGGCACGCAGGGCGTCCCGGCGGGCGATGCGCAGGGCGACCCGCCAGGCTCCGAGCTTCACTCGTCCACCTGCTTGCTGTTGGCGGCGGCCGCGACGAGGAGGCTGGCGGCGTCCTGGCTGACGGACTCGTCGACCATCCTCCCGTCGCGCAGGAAGACGACGCGGTCGGCCCAGGCGGCGTGGCGGGCCTCGTGGGTGACCATCATGGCGGCGGCGCCGGCGTCGCAGCGGGCGCGCAGCACGGCGAGGACGGCCTCGCCGGTGGTGGAGTCCAGGGCGCCGGTGGGCTCGTCGGCCAGGACGAGGCGGCGGTCGCCGATGAGGGCGCGGGCGATGGCGACGCGCTGTTGCTGGCCGCCGGACATGTCGTCGGGGAAGCGGTCGGCGAGTTCGAGGATGCCCAGTTCCTCCAGCGCGGCGAGGGCCTCGCGGCGGGCGGCGCGGCTGGAGAGGCCGTCGAGTTCGCGCGGCAGCGAGATGTTCTCGGCGGCGGTCAGGGCCGGGATGAGGTTGTAGTCCTGGAAGACGTAGCCGATGGAGCGGCGGCGGACCTGGGCGAGCCGCTTGCGGCTGAGGCCGCCGAGGGCGACGCCCTCGACGAGGACCTGTCCCTCGGTGGGGCTGTCGAGGCCCCCGGCGAGGGTGAGCAGGGTGGACTTGCCGGAGCCGGACGGGCCCATGACGGCGACGAACTCGCCGGGGTGGACCTTGAGGTCGACTCCGCGCAGGGCGTGGACCTGGGCGGCGCCCTGGCCGTGGACCCGGGTGACGTTCTCCAGGTGCAGCACCGGCTCGGGCCGGCCGTGTGGATCGTGGGACACGATTCCCCCCTTGTTGCTGATTGTGGGCTCGGGTCGGGCCGAGCCCGGTGGTTCCGGGGCAGGCGCTAGCGGCGGGTGCGGCGCAGGCCCTTGGCGGGCGGGGCGGCGACTCCGTCGCGGGCCGCCTGGGCGGCGCGGGCCTGGCGCAGTTCGGCCTGCTTGGCGAGCCGGGTCTCGCAGTGGTCGAGCCAGCGGATCTCGGCCTCGGTCTGGAAGATCAGCTGGTCGAGGACGAGCAGCCAGGCGAGGTCGTTGCCGGCGGTGGGCCCGTCCGCCGGTTCGGCGGCCAGGGCCCGGCCCTTGAGCCGGGTGTAGTCCTGCAGGGCCTTGATGCTGTGCCGGCGCTGGCCCTGGACGACGGCGGAGACGTCGACGCCGGGGACGGTGACGGCCATGGCGAGCTTGATCGCCAGTTCGTCGCGCGGCGGGTTGGTTCGGGGCACCGGGGTGTCGAACCAGGCCCGCAGTTCGGCCCGGCCGGCGTCGGTGACGGCGTAGAACTGGTGGCCCTCCTCGTCCTCCCCCGCGGGTTCGACGAGGCCGTCGCGCTCCAGCCGGGCGAGGGTGGTGTAGACCTGCCCGACGTTGAGTGGCCAGGTGGCGCCGGTGCGCGCCTCGAATTCGACGCGCAGCTGGTAGCCGTAGCGGGGGCCCTGGTCGAGCAGGGCGAGCAGACCGTGGCGGATGGACATACTCAGTATGTATACCCGGTATGCCCCGCCGCCTCAAGCCGCGCCCCCCTCCCCCGGCGAGCGGGTACCGTCGTCCGGGTGAGCCAGCTGCGCATCGCCACCTTCAACCTGCTGCACGGTCAGCCCCTCGCCCCGGACGGCGCCCCGCGGCCCTACCCGGCCGACCCGGGCGCCCCGCTGGCCGAGGCGGTCGCCGCGCTGGACGCCGACGTACTGGCCCTGCAGGAGGTGGACCGCCACCAGGCCCGCTCGGGCGGCGCCGACCAGGCCGCCGTGGCCGCCGCGGCGATGGGCGCCGCCGACTGGCGCTTCGCCGCCGCCCTGCACGGGCGCCCCGCCCCGGTGGCCGGCTGGCTGCCCGAGCCCTCCGCACCCGGGGGCCTGCGGGTGTACGGGCCGGGCGAGACGGGCGACGGCGCCCCGCCCTCGTACGGCACGGCGCTGCTGACCCGGCTCCCGGTGCACCACTGGCGGGCCCGGCGCTTCGCCCCCGCCCCGTTCGGGCTGCCGCTGCGGGTGGCCGGGCGGCGCGGACTGACCCCCGTGCCGGACGAGCCCCGGGCTGCCCTGGCGGCGGTGCTGGAGGGCGAGCGCGGCCCGTTCACCGTGGTCGCCGCGCACCTGTCCTTCGTCCCCGGCTGGAACATGGCGCAGCTGGCCGGCATCCGCCGCTGGATCGCCGACCTGCCGCAGCCCTACCTGGTGCTGGGGGACTTCAACCTGATCGGCGCCGTGCCCCGCACGGTGATGGGCGGGGCGACGGCGCTGGAGCGCACCGCGCCCCGGGCGCAGGTACGCCGGCTGCGCACGACCCGGCGGGCCCGGGCGGCGGCCGCCGCCGAGCCGCGCCGGCGCCGGGTGCGCGAGCCGCGCGCCCGGCTGCAGGGCTGGTACGACCTGGCGCGCACGCCGACCTACCCCTCGCACCGGCCGGCGGTCCAGTTCGACCACGTGCTGGCCGTGGGCGTGCCGCGCACGGCGGTGGGCCCGGCGGCGGCGCCGCGCGCGGCGGTCTCGGACCACCGGCCGCTGCTGGTGGAGGTCAGCCTCTAGTCCCGGCTCCGGCCCTGCTACTGGTTCTGCTTCTGGCTCTGGTTCTGGCTCTGGCCCTGGTGGGCCGACAGGCCGACCTGGTGGGGCAGGCCCGTGCCGCCCGGGGGCTCGTACTGCAGGAGCAGCATCGCCGCGTCGTCGCCGAGCTGGCGGCCGACGTGGCGCACCACGTCCTCGTGGAGGCGCTCCAGGACGTCCGCCGGGTGGCCGGCCGCGCAGAGCGGGAGGCGTTCGGCGAGCGGGTAGAAGGTGCCGGCGCGGTCGCGGGCCTCGATCACGCCGTCGGTGAACAGCAGCACCCGGTCCCCGCCGCGCAGCGCCACCCGGTGCACCGGCGGGCGTACGTCGGCCGGGTCGAGGACGCCCAACGGCGGTACGGTCTGGTCGAGTTCGAGGGTCTGGACGTCGCCGCCGCGCAGCAGCAGCGGCGAGGGGTGGCCGCAGTTGACGAGTTCGGCGGTGCCGTCGGGGCCGACGCCGATCAGGACCAGGGTGACGAACTCCTCCTCCACGCCCGGGTGCTCGTTCTCGTGCAGGGCCCGGTCAAGGCTGACGGCCAGCCAGCCGGCGACCCGGTCCAGGGCCGCCTCCTGGTGGGCGGCCTCGCGGAAGGCGCCGAGGACGGCGGCGGCGGTCTCCACCGCGCCGAGGCCCTTGCCGCGGACGTCGCCGACCACGGCCCGCACCCCGTGCCGGGTGTTGACGACCTCGTACAGGTCCCCGCCGATGCGGGCGTGCGCGGCGGCGGCCTCGTAGTGGACGGCGGCCCGTACGGTGCCGACCCGCTCGGGGACGGGCCGCAGCAGGACGCGGCGGGCGATGGAGGCGACGAGCTGGGCGTCGGCGAGCGCCCGTTCCTGGCGCAGCCTCAGGGTGGCGCTGACCCAGCCGATCGCGGCGACGAGCAGGATCGCGAAGACGCTGGCGGCGTGCACGGACTGGCCGAGCGCGTCGCTGCGGAAGGCCATCAGGAAGGCCACGGCCTCGGTGCACAGGCCGATGGCGAGCGGGTACCAGGTGCGGCGGCTGACCACGGCGGCCAGCGCGGGGACGGCGGTGAGGGCCGGTTCGACGGTCACCTCGGTGCCACTGAGGTAGTCGAGGGCGACGATCAGCGCCATGCCGATGAAGGGCAGCGCGAGCGCCGTCCTCGGCCAGGTGCCGGTCGTTCCCGCGGCGGTGCCCGGGGTCGGTCCGGTGAACCGCTCTCTGATCCATCCGGTCGCGCTCAACTTCGGTCTCTCCAGCAGAAGTCGCGGATGCCCGTGGGCACCTGCGGTGATGACTGAGGGTTAGGAGGTGTGGTCCTCGCTGGCGGCCGGAGCACGGGGGTTGACCGGTTACCGACCCCACAATAGGCGCGAAACGTGCATGACGCACAGGTTTCGGACATCGGCGTGATGAGTTGGATGCTCTGTGTGACTCATTCTTCACTGTTCCCGATCAGGAGCCGTTCCAACTCTTTTCGGTCGGGAAGTCCTTCCGGGCGCACGATCCGTCCGCTGCGGACGTACAGGAACGAGGCCGTGACCTGCTCGGGATCGACCCCCGCCTGCTCGGCCCAGGCGAGCCGGTAGACCGCGAGCTGCAACGGGTCGGCGCTCTCCTCGCGGTGAGTCTTCCAGTCCACCACTTCGTAGCGTGACGCACCACCGGATTCCGACACTGCGTCACCTTCCCGGTAGACCGCGTCGATCCGGCCGCGCACCACCCGCCCGGCCAGCACCAGCTGGAACGGCGCCTCCACCCGCAACGGCTTGCGCTGCGCGTACGGGGTGCGCAGGAACGCCTCCTTGAGGCGCTCCAGGTCCTGCTCGTCCTCGATGCCGTCGTCGTCGGCGCCGGGCAGCGCGCCGGGCTCGATCAGCAGCAGCGGCTCGATCCGGGACTGCACCCAGGCGTGGAAGCGGGTGCCGCGCCGGGCGGCGGGCTGCGGCGGGCGGGGCATCGGGCGGGCCAAATCGTGGGCGAAGCCGTCGGGGTCGGCGGCCAGGCGCAGCAGCTGGGTGGCGGACAGCGCCCCGGGCAGCGGCACGTCGCGGGCGGTGCGCCGGGAGCGCTCCAGCTCGCCGAGCAGGGCGGTCAGGTCGCGGTCCCAGGAGGCGACCTGGCGCTGGTCCTCCACCGCCATGGGTTCCGCCTCGGGGGCGGGCGCTCCGGCGAGGCGGGCGTGCACGACCTCGGCGACGCGGCGGCGGGCGTGCTGGGCGGCGGGGTCGAGCGGCAGCGGCCAGGGGCGTTCGACGGGGGCGGCCAGCGCCGGGTTCTCGGCGCCCTTGACCGGCGGCTCGGCCCAGTGCTCCACCTCCCCGGCGCCGGGCCGCTCGCAGTGCTCGCGCAACAGCTCCAGGAAGGGGGACGGGCCCCGGACGGTCTTCTGGCTGGGCCCCCACCAGTGCCCGGAGGCGAGCAGCAGCGAGCGGGGGCGGGTGAACGCGACGTAGCCCAGGCGCAGTTCCTCGGTGGCGGAGTGCTCGGCGAGCTGTTTGCGGAACGCCGTCATGGACTTGGAGGTCCAGCCGCCGTGCACGTCGGGCAGGGTGGCGGCGTCGCCGCGCAGGGCGTGCGGGAGCACGCGCTTGGTGCTGGTCCAGCGTTCGCGCGTGCCGGTGGAGGGGAACGCCCCCTTGACCAGGCCGGGGACGGCCACCACGTCCCACTCCAGGCCCTTGGACTTGTGGGCGGTGAGCACCTTCACGGTGTCCTCGCCGCCGGGCAGGCTGGAGTCGAGGCCGCGTTCGTACTCCTGGGCGGCGCGCAGGAAGCCGAGGAAGGCGGGCAGCCCGGGGTCGCCGTCGAGGTCGGCGAAGGAGGCGGCGACGTCGAGGAAGGCGTGCAGGGTCTCGCGCCGGCGGGCGGCCAGGGCCTGCGGGGAGGCGGCGAGTTCGACCTCCAGGCCCGTGACGGTCAGCACCCGGTGGAGCACGTCCATCAGCGGGTCGGCCAGCGAGCGGCGCAGTTCCCGCAGTTCGCGGGCGAGGCGGGCGAAGCGCACCCGGGCCTCGGCGGAGAAGGGCAGCTCGTCGGACTGGTCCACTTCCAGGAAGGTCTCGACGGCGTCGGCCAGCGAGACGACCTCGGTCGGGTCGGCCTCGGCGACGGCGGCGGCCAGCGCCTCCGTGCCGCCGGGGCGTTCGGTGTGCACCAGGTCGGCGGCGCGGCGCCCGAGCAGGGCGAGGTCTCGCGGGCCGATGCGCCAGCGCGGGCCGATCAGCAGGCGCACGAGGGCGGCGTTGGCGGTCGGGTCCTGGAGTACCTCGCAGACGGCCACCAGGTCGGCCACCTCCGGGAGTTGGAGCAGCCCGCCCAGGCCCACGACCTCCACGGGCACCTCACGGGCGACGAGGGCGGCGTGGATGTCGGGGAAGGCGGCGCCGCCGCGGCACAGCACGGCGATGCGCCCGGGCGCGGTGCCGGTGCGCACCAGGTGGGCGATGGAGTCGGCGAGCCAGTCGATCTCCTCGGCGTGGGTGTCGAGCAGTGCGGCGCGCACGTAGCCGTCCTGCTCGGCGCCGGGGGCGGGGCGCAGCGCCTCGACGCCCTCGTGCATGGCGCGCAGGGGGGCGGCGAGTTCGTTGGCGAAGGCGAGCAGCCGCCCGCCGCTGCGGCGGTTCTCGCTGAGCGCGTACCGCGCGGCGGGGCTGCCGTCGGCGTTCGGGAAGTGCCGGGGGAAGTCGTCGAGGTTGGCGACGGAGGCGCCGCGCCAGCCGTAGATGGCCTGGCAGGGGTCGCCGACGGCGGTGACGGGGTGGCCGGTGCCCCTGCCGTCGCGGGTGGCGCCGAACAGGCCCGCGAGCATGAGGCGCTGGGCGACGGAGGTGTCCTGGTACTCGTCGAGCAGGACGACCCTGGACTGGCCGCGCAGCAGTTCGCCGACCTCGGGGCGCTGCTGGGCGAGGCGGGCGGCGGCCGCTATCTGGTCGCCGAAGTCCATGAGGCCCGCGGTGTGCTTGCGACGGCGGTAGTCCTCGACGAGGCGCAGCAGTTCGAGCCGGGCGCGGGCGGTGGCGGGCACGGCCCGCAGGTCGTCGTTGGTGAGCTTGACGGTGGCGAGGGTGTCGAGGAGGTCCTCGTCGAAGGCGCGCAGGGCGGCGGGTTCGACGAGGTGTTCGGCGAGTTCGCCGTCGAGGGCGGTGAGGTCGGCGACGAGGTTGGCGAAGGTGCCGGTGAGGGCGGGGAAGGGTCCCTTGGCGGTGCGCAGCACCTTGGCGGCGAGCTGGAAGCGGGTGGCGTCGGCGAGCAGCCGTACGTCCGGCTCGATGCCGATGCGCAGGCCGTGTTCCTTGAGGAGGCGGCCGGCGAAGGCGTGGTAGGTGGAGATCTCGGGTTCGCCGAGGGGGTCGGTGTCGTCGCGGTCGGTGACGCCGGCGCGCAGCAGGGCGGTGCGCACGCGTTCGGCGAGTTCGCCGGCGGCCTTGTTGGTGAAGGTGAGGCCGAGGACCTCGTCGGGGCGTACGGCGCCGGAGCCGACGAGCCAGACGACGCGGGCGGCCATGACGGTGGTCTTGCCGGAGCCGGCTCCGGCGACGATCACGGCGGGTGCGAGGGGGGCGCCGATGGCGGCCATCTGCTCCCGGTTGAACGGGATGCCGAGCAGCTCCTTGAGCTGGTCGGGATGGCTGAGCACGGCGGTCACCCCGCAACCGTAACCGGAGCTTCGGACAGGCTTCACCCGGCGGGCGCCGCTCGACCGGCGCCCGGCCGTCACTCCACCAGCTGGGCCCCGTCGCGCTGGGCGGAGCAGCTGCGGCGGAAGGAGCAGCGGTCGCAGCCGCCCCCGGTCTGGGGGACGAACCGTTCGGCGAGGACCTTGCCGGCGGCCTCGGCGAGCAGGTTCTCGATCCAGGGATCGCCCTCGGGCGGTTCCTGGCGCTGGACCTTGGGGCTGTCCTGGTCGGCCTTGGCGGCGGCCTCGCGCAGGTGGACGAGTTCGGCGCCGCCGGCGGCCGGGGGCCGGGCGTCGAAGCCGGGCAGCTCGTTGAGGGCCCCGGCGCGGACGGCGAGCTGGTAGACGGCGAGCTGCTTGTGGTCGGGCAGGGACTTGTCGCTGGGGATCTGCTTGCCGGTCTTGAAGTCGACGACGTAGGCGCGCCCGGCCGCGTCCTTCTCGACGCGGTCCATGGAGCCGCGGATGCGTACGGAGACGCCGCCGACGTCGAGGGTGAGGTCGAAGCCGTGCTCGGTGGCGACGAGGTCGCGGCCGCGTTCGAGGACGTGCCAGTTGAGGAAGCGTTCCAGGGCGTCGCGGGCGGCGGTCTTCTCCTGCTGGGACTTCCAGGGGGCGTCGAAGGCGAGGGCGTCCCAGACGGTGTCGAGGCGTTCCATGAGGACGGCGAGGTCGGCGGGGGTGCGGCCGGAGCCGACCTCGTCGGCGAGGGCGTGGACGACGTTGCCGAAGCCCTGGGCGGCGGAGCCGGGGGCGCGGGCCTTGACCTCCTTGTCGAGGAACCACTGCAGGGAGCAGTTCTCGAGCTGTTCGAGGCCGCTGCCGGACAGCCGTACGGGCAGGTCGGGGCTGCGCAGGGGCTCGGGGGCGGTGGTGGGCTCGTCCAGGCCCCACCAGCGGTCGGGGTGGGCGGCGGGCACGAGCGGCAGCCCGTCCTCGTCGGTGGCGGCGGCGAGGACGGCGAGGCGTTCGGCGGCGGCGCGGCGCAGTTCGGGGCTGCGGGCGGGGTCGACGGTGACGGCGCGCAGCTCGGCGACGAGGGCGGCGACGGAGAGCGGGCGGCGCGGGCGGTGGGTGACGTCCTCGACGGTGACGGGCGGGGTGCGGCGCACGACCTTGCCGGTCCTGGGGTCGACGTCCTCGCGGTAGAGCTCGCGCAGGAAGCGGGAGGGTTCGTCGCCGTCGTCGGCCGGGGCCTTGACGGCGGTGACGATCAGCCGGTCCTTGGCGCGGGTGGCGGCGACGTAGAAGAGGCGGCGTTCCTCGCCGAGGAGGGCGGCCGGGGAAAGGGGTTCGGCGAGGCCGTCACGGCCGATGCGGTCGGCTTCGAGGAGGGAGCCGCGGCGGCGCAGGTCGGGCCAGAGGCCGTCCTGGACGCCGGCGACGACGACGAGGCGCCACTCGAGGCCCTTGGAGCGGTGGGCGGTCATCAGCCGGACGGCCTCGGGGCGGACGGTGCGCACGGTGAGGGTGTCGGCGGCGATGTCCTGGGCGTCGAGTTCGGCGAGCAGGTCGAGGGCGCTGCGGTGGCCGGTGACCTGCTCCTCGGCGCGGGCGGCGGTCTCGAACAGGGCGCACAGGGCGTCGAGGTCGCGGTCGGCGTTGCGGCCGGCGGCGCCGCCGCGCAGGGCGGCGCGCTCCAGGCGCTCGCGCCAGCGGCGGCTGCCGTCCCACAGCTCCCACAGGGCCTCCTCGGCGGTGCAGCCGCCTGCGAGGCGTTCGCGGACCTTGCGCAGCAGGGTGCCGAGGTCGCGGGCGCGCCGGGCGTGGGCGGGGTCGAGGGCGACGAGGCGCTCGGGTTCGGCGAGGGCCTCGCGGATGAGCTCCCCGGCGGGGCGGGGCACGCCGGGGACGCCGTCGGCGCGCAGGGCGGCGCGTTCCTCCTCACGCAGGGCGCGGCCGAGGCGGCGCAGGTCGGCGCCGTCGAGTCCGCCGAGGGGGCCGGTGAGCAGGGTGTGGGCGAGGTCGACGGTGAGCGGGTCGGGTGTGTCGAGGTCGCCGGCCTTGTCGCGGGCGGCCTGCTCGGCGCAGACCCGCAGGGCGAGCAGCAGCTGGGCGACGGCGGGCTCCTCGCGCAGCGGCAGGTCGTCGCCGTCGATCTCCAGGGGGACGCCGGCGGCGCCGAGGGCCCGCCGCACACCCGGTATGGAGCGGGCGCCGGCGCGCACCAGGACGGCCATCTCGCCCCAGGGCACCCCGTCCTCCAGGTGGGCGCGGCGCAGCAGGTCGGCGACGGAGTCGAGCTCGGCGCCGGGGGTGGGGTAGGTGTACACCTCGACGCGGCCGCCCTCGCGGGAGGGGAGCAGTCCCCGGTGCTGGGCGAGCTTGTCGGCGGGCAGTCGGCCCATGGGCATGCGGCGGGCGATCTCGCGGGAGGCGGCAAGCAGCACGGCGCCGGAGCGGCGGGAGACGCGCAGCACCTTGACGTCGGCGGGGGCGCCGTCGGCGCGGCGGAAGGTGTGGGGGAAGTCGAGGATGCCGTTGATGTCGGCGCCGCGGAAGGCGTAGATCGACTGGTCGGGGTCGCCGACGGCGACGAGGTCGCGGCCCTGCCCGGCGAGGCGGCGCAGCAGCCGGACCTGGCTGGGGTCGGTGTCCTGGTACTCGTCGACGAAGACGACCTCGTAGCGCCGGCGCAGGTCCTCCTCGACGTCGGGGCGCTCGGCGAGCAGGACGGCGCGGTGGACGAGTTCGGCGTAGTCGAGGACGCCGCGCAGGTCGAGGACGTCGAGGTAGTCGGCGAGGAAGTGGGCGGCGGCGGCCCAGTCGGGGCGCTGGACGCCCTGGGCGAAGCGTTCCAGTTCCCGTTCGCCGAGGCCGAGCTCGCGGCTGCGGGCGAGGACGGCGCGGACCTCGTCGGCGAAGCCGCGCGTGGTGAGGCAGGCGCGCAGGTCCAGCGGCCAGGCGATGCGGCCCCGGCCCGCCTTGGCGTCCTCGGCGCCGCCGGCGAGCAGTTCGCGGACCATGACGTCCTGTTCGGGGCCGGAGAGCAGCCGCAGCGGCTCGGCGTAGTCCCCGGGGGCCTGGTGGGCGCGCAGGAGGGCGTAGCAGAAGGAGTGGAAGGTGGTGGCCTGGGGGGCGGCGGCGCTGGCGCCCAGGCGCCCGGACATCCGGTCGCGCAGTTCCATGGCGGCCTTGCGGCTGAAGGTGAGGACCAGGATGCGCTCGGGGTCGGTGCCCTCCTCGATGCGGCGGGCGACGGCCTCGACGAGGGTGGTGGTCTTGCCGGTGCCCGGCCCGGCGAGGACGAGCAGCGGGCCGCCGCGGTGCTCGACGACGGCGCGCTGGTACTCGTCCAGGGCGGGCGGGTCGGGCTGGGCGAGCGGGCTGCGCACGAGCCGGTAGGGGGAGGTCACACCATGTCCTGGGGCGTTTCGGGCGATCGGGTGGGCGGGCCCGCGTGGGGCCCGCCCGCATCGAGCCTACGATCCTGCCCCGTCAATCCCGTCCGTGTGGCGCTTTCGCCGTTTCCGGTGACGGCTCGAGGCCGTCCCAGCGGGCGCGGCGCAGGTCGACGCGGGGCGGGTCGGCGAGGTCGCGCAGCGGGGTGCCCTCGTCGCCGTAGTGGGCGAGGGCGCGGTGCTCGTGGCCGGGCAGGAGGCGGCCGTCGGCGCGGATGACCCGCCACCAGGGCACGGAGGCGCCGTAGAGTGCCATGACGCGGCCGACCTGCCGGGGGCCGCCCTGTCCGAGGTATTCGGCGACGTCCCCGTAGGTCATCACCCTGCCGGGTGGAATCCGCTCGGTCAGGTCGAGCACGAGTTCGGCGAAGGCGGGAAGGGCGCCCGGCGGGCCTTCCTGTGTCACGTCCGTCACCTGCGGCATTCTTCCTCACCGGGGTGCGCGGCGGGGCCGGTCCGTACGATCCGCCGCGCCCGATCCGGCCCCTGTCCAGCGCGGGGGCGCGGGGCATGCCACCATCTTCCGGGGCGGTGAGTGGTGATACGAGGACAAGACCAGATGACCGGGACGGCTGACGTGGGCGTGGAGAAGGACTCCGACGAGTCCGCCGCCGCCGTACCCGCGGAGCCCCGGGAGGTGCCCGGGAGCCCCTCCGAGGAGGAGCCCGCGCCGCAGGTGTCACTGGTCAAGCGGCCGAGGGAGAGGGCCCCCGAGGTCCCCGCCCAGGGCGAGGTGCCCACCGCCCGCCCGCCCCGCGCGCCCGCCCCCGACCACGACCCGCTGGACGACGCCCCGCCGCTGGACGTGGACGAGCCGCTGCTCGCCGCCCGCGCGCACCGCCCCTCCGACCTGATCCGCTTCCTGGCCGGCGTCTTCGGCATCGTCGCCGTCTTCGTGCTGGCGGGCATCGCCACCTCGACCACCAGCGGCATCGAGCAGGACATCGCCACCAACGCGCCGCACTTCTCCGCGGTGCTGTCCACCATCACGGGCCTGCTGTCCAGCGTCGCCGTGCTGGCCGTGCCGCTGTCCTTCGCGGTGGAGCGGCTGATCAAACGCGACGGCCTGCGGGTCGCCGACGGCGTGCTCGCCTCGGTGCTGGCGTACGGCGTCTCGCTGGGCATCGACTGGTGGGTGGCGGAGGGCGCCTCCGACCACATCAGGGACGCCCTGACGCGGATGCCCACCAGCAGCAGCGGCACCCTGACCGACCCGGTCCACGGGTACCTGGCGCCGGTGATCGCCTACATGACGGCCGTCGGCATGTCGAGCAGACCGCGCTGGCGGGTCGCCCTGTGGGCGGTGGTGCTGTTCAGCGGGATCACCGAGCTGCTCGGCGGCTACACCACCCCGCTGTCGCTGATGCTGACCGTGCTGATCGGCTGGTCCGTCGCCTACGGCACCCTGTACGCGATCGGCTCGCCGAACATCCGCCCCACCGGCCAGCACCTGATGATCGGCCTGCGCAAGGTCGGCTTCACCCCGGACTCGGCGCTGCGCGCCCCCGACGCGCCCGGCGGCACCCGCCGCTACCACGTCACCCAGCAGGACGGCCCGCCGCTGGACGTCCACATCATCGACCGCGAGCAGCAGGCTTCCGGCTTCTTCTACCGCGCCTGGCGCCGGCTGCGGCTGCGCTCGGTGGCGGTGCGCCGAAGCCCCCAGTCGCTGCGGCAGGCGCTGGAGCAGGAGGCGCTGATCGCGTACGCGGCCGCCGCCTCCGGGGCCCGGGCGCCGCAGCTGGTCGCCACCTCCGAGCTGGGCCCGGACGCCGCGATCCTGGTGTACGAGTACGTGGAGGGGCGGACCCTCGACGAGCTGGCCGACGAGGACGTCTCGGACCGGACGATGGCCTCGCTGTGGCAGTCGGTGGCCGCCCTGCACGAGCGCCGCATCGCCCACCGCCGCCTCACCGGCGAGTCCCTGCTGGTCGTGGACGAGGAGGCCGGCTGCCTGGTCAACCTCTCCGGCGGGGACATCGCCGCCACCGACCTGACGCTTCGCATCGACGTCGCCCAGCTGCTCACCACCTTCGCGCTGCGGATCGGCCCGGAGCGGGCCGTGGCCGTGGCCAACGCGGTGCTCGGCGCCGAGCGGGTCGCGCAGGCGCTGCCGCTGCTCCAGCCGGTGGGGATGAGCCGCTCCACCAGGGTCGACCTGGCCAAGCTGACCAAGGAGCGCAAGACCGCCGCCCGGGCCAGGGCCCTGGAGCAGGTCGCCTCCGGCGAGCGCACCCAGCAGCAGGCGGAGGAGGACATCGCCGTGGCCGGCGAGGACCTGCTGAGCCGGCTGCGCGGCCAGATCCTCCAGATCGCCCCGGAGGCGCCGATGGCGCCGGCGAAGCTGGAGCGGCTCAAGCCCAAGAGCCTGATCATGGTGATCGCGCTCACCTTCGCCGCGTACCTGGCGCTGACCACCATCAAGCCGGCGCAGCTCAAGCTCTCCCAGATGAACTGGGCCTGGGCGGCGGCGGCCCTGCTCGCGGCGGCGTTCAGCTACGTGGCCGCCGCGATGAGCCTGACCGGTTTCGTCCCGGAGAAGCTGCCGTTCCGGCGTACGGTCGCCGCCCAGCTGGCCGGGTCCTTCGTCAAGCTGGTCGCCCCGGCGGCGATCGGCGGCATGGCGCTCAACACCCGCTACCTGCAGAAGGCCGGCATCCGCTCCGGGCAGTCGGTCGCCTCGGTGGGCGCCTCCCAGCTGGCGGGCCTGGCCGGGCACCTGCTGCTGCTGTTCAGCTTCGGCCTGATCACCGGAAGCCAGACCAACGGAGACCTCTCCGCCTCCCGGGCGGTGATCATCGGTGTGCTCTCGGCGGCGGTGCTCGCCCTGGTGGTGGCGGCCGTGGCGCCGCTGCGCCGGTTCGTGCTGGGGCGGCTGCGCTCGCTGTTCTTCGGCGTGGTGCCGCGCATGCTCGACCTGATGCAGACGCCCAGCAAGCTGATCACCGGCTTCGGCGGCATCCTGCTGCTGACGCTCTCCTTCACCGCCTGCCTGGACTTCTCGGTGCAGGCGTTCGGCGGCAGCGTCAGCTTCTCCGCCGTCGCCGTGGTGTTCCTGACGGCCAACGCGGCCGGCTCGGCGATCCCCACCCCGGGCGGCATCGGCCCCGTCGAGGTCGCCCTGATCGGCGCCCTGACCGTCGCGGACGTCTCCCCCGCCGTCGCCACCCCGGCGGTCTTCCTCTACCGGGCGCTCACCTTCTGGCTGCCGGTGCTGCCGGGCTGGATCGCCTACAACGTGCTGCAGCGCAGGGGCGCGCTCTGACCGTCCGTACGGAAAACAGAAGAACGGAAGAACGGAGAAGGGGCCCGCCGCGAGCGTTCACGGCGGGCCCCTTCTCCTGGGACTGCTAGTAGACCGGCTTGTGCGGCTCGACCTGGTTCACCCAGCCGAGCACGCCGCCGCCCAGGTGGACGGCGTTGGCGAAGCCGGCGGACTTGACCACGGCCAGCACCTCGGCCGAGCGCACGCCCGACTTGCAGTGCAGCACGATCTTGCGGTCCTGCGGCAGCTTCTCCAGCGCGTCGCCCATGAGGAACTCGTTCTTGGGGATCAGCACCGCGCCGGGGATGTTGACGATCTCGTACTCGCCCGGCTCGCGGACGTCGATGAGGTAGATGTCCTCCTCGTCGTCCTGCCACTGCTTGAGCTGCTTGGAGGTGATCGTCGACCCGGCGGCGGCCGCCTGGGCCTCCTCCGACACGACGCCGCAGAACGCCTCGTAGTCGATCAGCTCGGTGACGGTCGGGTTCTCGCCGCAGACCGCGCAGTTCGGGTCCTTGCGGACCTTCACCTGGCGGTAGTTCATCTCCAGGGCGTCGTAGATCATCAGACGGCCGACCAGCGGGTCGCCGATGCCGGCGAGCAGCTTGATCGCCTCGTTGACCTGGATCGAGCCGATGGACGCGCACAGCACGCCCAGCACGCCGCCCTCGGCGCAGGAGGGGACCATGCCCGGCGGCGGGGCCTCCGGGTAGAGGCAGCGGTAGCAGGGGCCGTGCTCGGCCCAGAAGACGCTGGCCTGGCCGTCGAAGCGGTAGATCGAGCCCCACACGTACGGCTTGCCGAGCAGCACCGCGGCGTCGTTCACCAGGTAGCGGGTGGCGAAGTTGTCGGTGCCGTCCACGATCAGGTCGTAGCCGGAGAAGATCTCCATCACGTTGGAGTTGTCGAGGCGCTCCTCGTGGAGGATCACGTCGACGTAGGGGTTGATCTCCTTGACCGAGTCCCGGGCCGACTCCGCCTTGGAACGGCCCACGTCCGACTGGCCGTGGATGATCTGGCGCTGCAGGTTCGACTCGTCGACCACGTCGAACTCCACGATGCCCAGCGTGCCGACACCGGCGGCGGCCAGGTACAGCAGGGCCGGCGAGCCGAGACCCCCGGCGCCGACGCACAGCACCTTGGCGTTCTTCAGCCGCTTCTGCCCGGCCATCCCGACGTCCGGGATGATCAGGTGGCGGGAGTACCGGCGGACCTCGTCGACGGTGAGCTCGTCGGCCGGCTCTACCAGGGGTGGCAACGACACGGGGACTCCGATGGGTCTCGTTCAGGTGGCCGGGGCCAGCCTCGTACGGGGTGGTTGCTCCGCCACGCGGGTGGCTGTCTAGGCCAACAGTGTCACGCTCCTCCGGTATTCCGAGACAGCTCGTCCGATGGGCGAGACGGGTCGCGCCGGAATCCGAGACCGGCCGGACACGGCGCGAAGGCGCCCCGGGCCTGCGGTTTCGGGCCCGGGACGCCTTCGCGGCGCCTTCATGCGGTGCTCACACCCGGCAGGCCGTCTCCAGCCAGACGTCCCCGAGCGACTCCTCCAGCGGCACCTGTGTCCGCCAGCCGAGACGGTCCCTGGCGGTGCGCACGTCGGCCTGGCGCCAGGGCACCGGCTCCCCCGGGGCGGGCCTGCCCTCCGGGCGGTGGCCCGGCAGGTGGCCCTCCGAGCGGTGGCCCGGGGCGTGGTGGCCGGGCAGGTGGTCGCCGTGCGCCCCGGCGGCCTGCGCGGGCAGCAGGACCTGCCGGTTCTCCTCGACGATGGTGCCCTCGAAGCCCGAGGCCCGCACCAGCAGCTGGGCCGCGTCCCGGGCCCGGACGGCGTGCCCGCTGCCGATGTTGATCACCCCGGTGGCGGCCGAGACCGCCGCCGCCTGGATCGCCCGGGCGACGTCCCGCACGTCGACGAAATCCCGGTATCCGGACAGGTCCGGCATCCGCACCTGGCTCTCGTCCCGCTCCAGCGCCCGGCGCAGCCCCTCCGCGAGCCGCCCGAACAGCGAGGCGGTCGGCGCCCCCGGCCCGACCACGTCGAAGACCCGCAGCACCGCCGCGTCCAGCCCGGAGGCGAGCACCAGCTCCGTCCCGGCGAGCTTGGACACCCCGTACGGGCCGACCGGGCGCGGCTCGGCCTGCTCGGAGACCGGCACCCCGCCGGGCACCGGCCCGTACTCGGCGGCCGAGCCGACGTGCACCAGCCGGGCCGGCTCCCGGCTGCGGCGGATCGCCTCGCAGACCGTCGCGACGGCCAGCGTGTTCGACCGGATCAGGGTGCGCGAGCTGCCGTAGGTGGCGCCCGCGCAGTTGATCACCACCTGCGGCGCGACCGCGTCCAGGAAGCGGGCGAGCGCGCCCGGGCTCCCGGTGGTCAGGTCGAAGCGGATGTCGGCCGAGTCGCGCCGGCCGAGCACCGTCACCTGCAACTCCTGGTCCAACAGCAGACGGTCGGTGACCCGGCGGCCGATGAAGCCGTCGGCGCCCAGCAGCAGCACCCTCATCGGGGGTGTCCTTCCACGAAGCGAGGTCGGGATCGACCTGGCGGACTGAAAAGCGAACGAACGTGAATGTCAGGGGAGTCGGCGCCAGGGGGGTCGGCGCGGTCACCGGTGGGCTCCGGCCCGGCCGAGCACGGCCCAGGCGTAGCCGAGCAGCACCGCCGCGACGGCTCCGCCGCCCAGCGCCAGGGCCGTCGGCGCGCCCCGCCCGACGGCGAGCAGCGCCCCGGTGGCGGCGGCCGCGGCGAGCGCGCCGAGCGCCGCCGCCGGGGCCCGGCCGCAGCGGGCCAGCAGGGCGGTCAGCACCAGCAGCAGGCCGAGCACGCCCTGCGCCGCCCACGGCCCGGGGCCGGCCCGCTCGACGGCCAGGTGCAGCAGGCCGCCGCCGTGGCCGGGGCCGGGGCGCGGCGCGAGGGCGGTGAGCACGGCCAGCGCGGCGAAGGTCAGCACCGTGAGGACCGCCAGGTGCAGCGCCACGGCGACGGGCAGCACCGGGCGCATCCGGGCCCGGAACTCCGCCAGGGTGGCGGCCGAGCCGAGGTGCCCGCGCCCTACCTGCCGGTACCAGCGGGCGGCCCGCTCGGCGACCCCGGCCGACACGGCCGCCGCCAGCACCAGCGCGGCGCTCAGCGGCCGGTCGGCCCCGGGCGCGCACAGCGGGAGCAGCAGCAGCGCGGCCAGTCCCAGCCCGTAGCCGAGCAGGGCCGGGCTCCACCGGGAGGCGGGCTCGGGGCGCGGGGGTGCGTACGGGCCTGGGCCGAGACCGGCGTGGGGTGCGGCGGGCCCGTACCAGGGCGGGCCGGGCGCGGCGGGCGGGTCGGTGATGAGGGCGGGCAGCAGGGCGAGGGGGACGGCGGCGGGCAGCAGCACCGCCGGGCCGGTGCCGAGGGCGGCGACCGCCGCGCAGGGCAGGGCGGCGAGGGCGGCGGCGAGCAGGGTGGCCCGGCTCGTGGCCGCGCACTGCCTGGGCGGGGCCGCCTCGGGCGGGGGCGGGCGGCGCGGGACGCGGGCGTACAGCTCCTCGGCGAGGGCGAACAGGTCGCCGTGCCGGCAGCGGGCGGCGGCGTCCGGGCCGAGCCCGGCCTCCTCCAGCCCGGCGGCGATCTCCAGCGGATCGACGGCGCGCTCGCACAACTCCCGGTGTTCGGCCATGAGTTCACGCACCGGGTCGGCACTGGCGCCCACCGCCGCGCCGCCGGTCATCAGACGGCCTCCGCGAGCGCGGGGCTGCGTGGGGCCTCGCCGGAACCCTCACCGTCCCCCGCGTCCGCCGCGTCTTCCGTGTCCACCGCGTCCACCGCGTCCGCCGCGTGCCCGGTGTCCTCGGCACCGGGGGTGCGCGGCCCGTCGGCGAGCCAGAACTCGGCGGGCCGGGCGAAGGGGCGCGGCGTGCGGCCGCTCCCGTCGGCCGCGCCGCCGGGGAAGGCCGGGTACTGGGAGACCAGTTCCAGGTAGATCTCCCGGAAGGCGCCGATGACGGGCTCGACGGCGAAGCGTTCCTGCGCCCGCAGCCGACCGGCCAGGCCCAGCCGGTCGCGGCGCTCCTCGTCGCGCAGCAGCGCCAGGCAGGCCCCGGCCAGGGCGTGGGGGTCGCGGGCGGGCACCAGCAGACCGGTCGGGCCGACCACCTCCCGGGCGACGCCGACGTCGGTGGAGACGACGGCGCGGCCGCTGAGCATGGCGTCGGCGAGGAGTCCGGGGCCGCGCTGGGAGAGCGCGGAGAACACGGCGACGGTGCCGCCCGCCCAGGCGTCGGCGAGCGAGCCGGGCCGGCCGGCGAACTCCACCGCCTCCGCCGCCCCGAGCCGCCCGGCGAGCGCCTCGCAGTGCGCCCGGTAGCCGGGGTTGGCCTCCTCCCCGTGCACCACCAGCCGGGCCCCGGGCAGGTCGGCGCGGACCTTCGCGAAGGCGTGCAGCATCAGTTCGAGGTCCCGGCCGGGCTCCAGGGCGCCGGCCCACACCAGCGTCGGCACATCGGGCTCGGCCCCGGCGGCCGGGCGCTCGACGGCGTCCGTGCCCTCGTACACCACCCGGGTGCGGGCCGGGTCGGCGCCGCAGCGGCGCTGCCACTGCTGGTCGTGGGCGCTGCCGGGGGTCAGTATCGCCGCCTGCCGGTAGGTCTCCTCGGTGAGTGCCCGGAAGAAGGCGAGCAGCAGGGCGCGGACGGGCCAGCGGTAGGGGGCCTCGCGGTAGCCGAGGTACTGCTCGCGCAGGTGCAGGCCGTGCTCGGTGACGACGAAGGGCACGCCGTGCAGGTGCCGGGCCACGAGCGCGGGCAGGGCCGCCGGGCCCGCGCCGACGACGTGGCACAGGTCGGCGGCGGCCAGGCCCTGTCCGGGGCTCCCGGGGCCGGTGCCGTACCAGGGCGCGGACAGCGGGCGCAGGCACTGTTCGAGCAGGTCGGCGGCGACGAGCACGTCGCACACCAGCGGGTGGCCGGCAGAGGTGTCCGCGCCGGGCAGGCGCCAGACCCGCTCCAGGACGCGGCGGGCGTGGGCGGAGGCGAGGAAGACGGGCAGGGTGGCGTCCTCGCGGGCGAGTTCGGCCAGCCGGTAGAGCCCGGCGGCGAATCCGGCCCGCTCGCGGGGCAGCACCAGGGCGCGCACCAGCTCCTCGTACGCCCGGGCGTACTGGCGTCTGCGCAGGGCGCCCGGGGCGCGGCCGCGCGGGCGGCGGCCCCAGAGCCCCAGGTCGCGCGCCCCCCGCCAGGCGGGTGAGAGCCGCTCGACGGCGTCCAGCCCCTGCGGGCCGGTGAGCAGGTACAGCTCGAACTCGTGCTCCGGCAGGCCCTCGGCGAGCCGGTCGCACCAGGCGCCGGCGCCACGCCTCGGATGCGGACGGGCACCCTCGGTGAGCAGGGCAACGCGCACGGGAGACCTCCTAGTCAGCCGCCCCGGATCGGGGCCACGGGAGCCGCGGGGCCGTACGCCGGAAGCCTTCCTCGCGCCGCCGCCTGCCGATCGCTCCGGCGTCCGCGGCCCTCCCCCACACCTGTTCGGTCCGGCAGCAGAAAGGTAGGACCGGCCCGCGGCCCACCATCGCTCACCTGCCTGGTTGCCACCTGAACGAGTGAACCGGCGTGACTTCCCGCCGCACGGCGCCGTTACCGCGCGGTACGGGCGCGAGAGGCGTGCGGGTCAGCGCGCGGGGTGCCCGATCAGCTCCCGTACGGCGCGGGCCACCGCGTCCGGGTGCTCCATCATCGCGACGTGCCCGGACTCGGGCAGCACCAGCAACCGGGCGTCGGCGAAGGCCGCGCAGGCCCGGCGGGCCGAGCGGTAGGCGACGAGCTTGTCGCGCAGCCCGTACACCAGCAGCACCGGCGCCTGGACCCGCTCGGCCTGGCGCCACAGCGCCTGCTCGCCGCGCTCGGTGTACGCGGAGACGATGCCGCGGGCCGAGCCGATCAGCGCCGCCATGGCGTGCGGCACCTCCAGCCGGCGCCGGTACTCGGCCACCGCCTGGGCCCGGGCGGTGGGGCTCAGGCCCGCCGGGTCGCCGTAGACCAGGCGCAGCAGGTCCTCGGTGGCCGCCTCGACGTCGCGCCGCCCGGCCGACAGCCGCCCGACCAGGGCGGGCAGCCCCGGCAGGGCGAGCAGTCCGGTCGGCCAGGCGGAGCGCTGCGGGGGCAGCTCGGGCAGGGCGGGCGAGACGAGGGTGAGGCTGCGCACCAGGTCGGGGCGCAGCGCGGCGAGGCGGACGGAGACGGCACCGCCGAGCGAGTTGCCGAACAGGTGGACGGGCCCGCGCCCGGCCGCCTCGAGCAGGCCGATGACGGCGCGCACGTGGCCGGAGAGGCTGAGGTTGCCGTCGCTGGGCGGGCCGGAGCGGCCGAAGCCGGGCAGGTCGACGGCCTCGCCGTCGAGCCGGTCGCCGAGGCGGTCCATGAGGGCCGTCCAGTTGGCGGCCGAGCCGCCGAGACCGTGCACGAAGAGGGCGGGCTCGCGCCCGTCCGGGCCGTCACCGTCCGTGCCCCGGTGGACGGCCAGCACCGCTCCGGGGACCTCGACCGTACGGACCTGCTGCTCAGGGCTGCTCATGGTGGACGATGGTAGTGAGCGGGGGCCGGGGGCGCCCGGGGTGGCCCTGATCGTCTTCCCCCTCGTCACAGCACTGCTTCTGCCTCGTCACAGCACTGCCGGGGCCGAGGTCAGCGCCGTATTGTGGGCTCCTGACAAGCCTGCCGATCAGTTTTCTCGCCCTCGCCCGAACGCGGGCGCGGTTACCGAAAAGTAGAATCGGCCGTCTCGTCGACCCCGAAGAACCCCGAAGTGAGGAGCGCCGTGACGGCCATCCAGGAGGCGCAGGAGCGCCCGCGCGGTGCCCGCCTGCCGCGAAGCGCCCGCCGTGAACAACTGCTCGGTGCCGCCCAGGAGGTGTTCGTCGCGCAGGGTTACCACTCGGCCGCCATGGACGACATCGCCGACCGCGCCGGGGTCAGCAAGCCGGTGCTGTACCAGCACTTCCCCGGGAAGCTGGAGCTGTACCTGGCCCTGCTGGACAAGCACTGCGACGCACTCGTCGAGTCGACGCGCGAGGCCCTGTCGGCGACCATCGACAACAAGCAGCGGGTCGCGAACACGATGGAGGCGTACTTCAACTACGTCTCCAGCGAGTCGGGCGCGTTCCGGCTGGTCTTCGAGTCGGACCTGACGAACGAGCCGGCCGTGCGCGAGCGGGTCGAGCGGGCCTCCGAGGCGAGCGCGACGCTGGTCAGCAAGGTGATCCAGGAGGACACCGACCTGCCCGAGGCCGAGTCCAAGCTGCTGGCCGCCGGCGTCTGCGGCCTGGCGCAGATCACCGCCCGGTACTGGCTCTCGCAGGGCCTGGAGATCCCGCGCGACGAGGCGGTGCGCCTGGTCGCCAGCCTGGCCTGGCGCGGCCTGAAGGGCTTCCCCATGCACCCGAACGAGCAGGGCGCCGAGGGTACCTCCCAGCAGGGCTGATCCGGGCGACCTTCGCCTGGCCGGTGATCGCGTGCTCTATGGTGAACCGGTACGGCGCGGGTCGCCGAGAACGCTTGTTCCAGGCGCTCCGGTGCCCGTGCGTGGAGGCTGCAACCCCGGAGGGAAGCCGTGGAGGTCAAGATCGGCGTGCAGAACGCGCCGCGCGAGATCGTGATCGAGAGCTCGCAGAGTGCCGATGAGGTCGAGGGCGCGGTCGCGAAGGCGCTGGAGGGCGACTCGAAGCTCCTGTCGCTGACCGACGAGCACGGCCGCCGGATCCTCGTCCCGGCCGAGCGCCTGGCGTACGTGGAGATCGGCGAGCAGGCCGTCCGCAAGGTCGGTTTCGGCGCCCTCTGAGAGGTCGCGCGAGCATCGCGTCACGGTGCCCCGTTCCCCCTGGGAGCGGGGCACCGGCGCGTGTACGGGCCGCTCGGGCGGGGTACGGCGGTGGTGCGGCGCCGCAAGCCGCACGCCCGTCCCCCCGGGAGGCCGCCTTGCTGGTCGAATCGATCGCCTTCGCCCTCGTCGGCCTGGCCACCGGCGCCCTCGCGCTGCTGGGCCTGCCCGCCTACTTCCGCGCGCCCAGGGTGCTGACGGCGGGGACGGCCCTGGCCTCGGCGCTGCTGGGCGGGACGGTCGCGCACTTCTGCCTGGACGGGCGCTACCCGGTCGGCTCGGTGGTCGCCGCGGCGCTGGCCTCGGGGGTGCTCACCTCGCTGCTGGCCCGGCCCGACCTCGCGGCCGGACGCGCCCCGGCGCACCGCCACCGACCCGGCGCCCACCGCGCTCAGCGGCGGCACCGGGCGGCGTAGCGCCCGCCGGACCTCAGCCGGATCTCGGCCCGACCTCGGCCCGACCTTGGCCCGACCTCAGCTGGCGAGGCCAAGGGCGGCCATGCGCTTGGTGTGCGCCTCGGTGATCCGGTTGAACATCTTGCCGACCTCGACGAGGTCGAAGCCCTGCACCTGTACGCCGCCGACCAGCAGGTTGGACAGCGCGTCGCGCTCGGCGACCACCCGCTGGGCCTGGCTGAGCGCCTCGCCCATCAGCCGCCGGCCCCACAGGGCGAGCCGGCCTCCGGCGCGGGGGTCGGCCTCGATGGCCTGGCGGACCTTGTCGACGGCGAACTGGCCGTGGCCGGTGTCGGACATGACGCCGAGCACCAGGTCCCGGGTGTCGTCGTCGAGGCGGACGGCGACCTCGCGGTAGAAGTCGGTGGCGATGGCGTCGCCGACGTACGCCTTGACCAGGCCCTCCAGCCAGTCCGAGGGCGCCGTCATCCGGTGGAACAGCTCCAGCGGCTCGACGAAGGGGCGCATGGCCTCCTGCGGGTCGGCGCCGACCTCGGCGAGGCGGTCGTGCAGCCGCTGGTAGTGCTGGAACTCGGCGGAGGCCATCCGGGCCAGGGCCGCCTTGTCGGCGAGGTCGGGGGCCAGCTTGGCGTCCTCGGCGAGCCGCTCGAAGGCGCTCAGTTCGCCGTACGCGAGCGCGCCGAGCAGATCCAGCACCGCGGCGCGGTAGCCGGGGTCGGCCGAGCACGTCGCCCAGTCGCCGATCGAACCGGCCACGCCGTCGTCCTGCGTCTCACCATGGGTCTCCATGACCCGCCACTTTAGACCGACCTGCGCACGGGGGGCGGCCTCGCGACCCCCCGTTCGCCTGTCGGTCCCCAGTCCGGCCGGGGCCCCCTCCCCACCCCGGGCGCACCCGGGTGACCGGCCGGATCGTGCCGTTCCCGGCCGGTCGCGGGGGTCGATGTCAGACGCGTCACGTGTTCGAGTCGTCGCCTGACTGTATGGTGGTACGGAGCCCCGTCGTGCTCGCACGGAGTCACCGCCGTCTCGGTGCCCCGCGCAGGCCCTCCGGTGGCGGCACCGTCCCCTCAGACGTGTCCGCACCGAAGGCACGGGTACTCACGTACGCGGATGCCCGGTCGGAGAGCCGATCGGCTCCGACCAGGGTTTGGACCTCAAGCCTTGGCACCGCATCAGTGGCCGAGCGAGGGCCGCCGAGACCCCGCCCCCCGCGGAGGTCCCGCGCAGGTCCCTCACGGGATTCCTCCCCGACGCCGCCGGCGACGCGCCCCGCACTCCGGGCCGCGCGCACCGGCCGGCCGCAGGGACCGGCGCGGTTGTGCGTCCGCGCAGCTGTACTGCGGGCCGACCAGGCCCGTACGCAGCCGCGCGCGCCCGCCCGCCGCTCGCTCTCGGCCCCTCCCACACGGAAGAGGCAGCACCCTGTCCACCACCGCTGAACCCATCAAGACGACGTTCCGAGATCTCGGCATCCTCGCCGAGACCGCGGAGGCCCTGGAGGCCGTCGGCATCGTCCATCCCTTCCCGATCCAGGAGATGACCCTCCCCGTGGCCCTGACCGGCCACGACGTCATCGGCCAGGCCAAGACCGGCACCGGCAAGACCCTCGGTTTCGGCCTCCCCCTGATCGAGCGGGCCATCGTGCGCGCCGACGTCGACGCCGGCCGGGCCACGGAGGAGCAGCTCTCCGACTTCCCGCAGGCGCTGATCGTCGTCCCGACGCGCGAGCTGTGCACCCAGGTCACCAACGACCTGCAGACCGCCGGCAAGGTCCGCAACGTCCGTGTGCTCGCCGTCTACGGCGGCCGGGCGTACGAGCCGCAGGTCGAGGCGCTCAACAAGGGCGTCGACATCGTCGTCGGCACCCCGGGGCGTCTGCTCGACCTCGCCGGGCAGAAGAAGCTGAACCTGTCCAAGGTCCGCGCGCTGGTCCTCGACGAGGCCGACGAGATGCTCGACCTCGGCTTCCTGCCGGACGTCGAGAAGATCATCACCATGCTGCCGGCCAAGCGGCAGACCCTGCTGTTCTCGGCCACCATGCCGGGCCAGGTCATCAACCTCGCCCGCCGGTACATGAGCCAGCCGACCCACATCCGCGCCGCCGCCCCGGACGACACCGGCGCGACCGTCGCCAACATCGAGCAGCACATCTTCCGTGCGCACTCGCTCGACAAGGTCGAGACGGTCTCGCGCATCCTGCAGGCCGACGGCCGCGGGCTGGCGATGATCTTCTGCCGCACCAAGCGCACCGCCGCCGACGTCTCCGACCAGCTGACCCAGCGCGGCTTCGCCGCCGGCGCCGTCCACGGCGACCTGGGCCAGGGCGCCCGCGAGCAGGCCCTGCGGGCCTTCCGCAACGGCAAGGTCGACGTGCTGGTCTGCACCGACGTCGCCGCCCGCGGCATCGACGTCGAGGGCGTGACCCACGTCGTCAACTACCAGTGCCCCGAGGACGAGAAGACCTACCTGCACCGGATCGGCCGCACCGGCCGCGCCGGCGCCTCGGGCACGGCCGTCACCCTGGTCGACTGGGACGACATCCCGCGCTGGCAGCTGATCAACAAGGCGCTGGACCTGCCGTTCAACGAGCCGGAGGAGACCTACTCCACCTCGCCGCACCTGTACGAGCTGCTCAAGATCGCGCCGGGCACCAAGGGCGTGCTGCCCCGCTCGGAGCGCACCCGGGCCGGGCTCGGCGCCGAGGTCATCGAGGACCTCGGCGAGACCGGCGGACGCGGTGCCCGCACCGGCGCCGCCCGCGGTCGCGGCGGCCGGGACCGCACGAGCGGCCCCGCCGTCGAGACCCCGGCGGCGGAGGAGAAGCCGCGCCGCACCCGTGAGCGCCGTCGCACCCGCCGCGGTTCGACGGTCGCCGAGGAGGGCGCGGCCGAGATCGCGGTGGCCGCGGAGACGGTTCCGGCCGTCGAGGGCGCCGACGCCGAGGAGGCCGCAGCGCCGCGCCGTCGTCGTCGCCGCTCGCGCGCCGGTTCGGCCGCGGCGGAGGCCGTCGAGGCTGCCGCCGTGACGGCCGAGGCCCCGGTGGCCGAGGCTGCGGCCCCGGTCGCGGTCGCCGAGCCGGTCGCCGAGGCCGTCGCCGAGGCGGCGGAGCCGAAGCGGGCCACCCGGACCCGTACCCGCAAGCCCAAGGCCGAGACCGAGGCCGAGGCCGTGGTCGAGGCCGTCGAGACCACCGCGGTCGCCGAGACCGTCGAGGCCGTCGAGGCCCCGGTGGCGAAGAAGGCGACCCGCGCCCGGACCCGCAAGCCGAAGGCCGAGGCCGTCGAGGCCCCTGCCACCGAGGCCGTCGCCGAGACCGTCACCGAGGCCGCCGAGCCGAAGCCGGCCACCCGGACGCGTACGCGCAAGCCCAAGGCCACGGCCGAGACCGCCCCCGAGGCGGCCCCGGCCACCGAGACCCCCGCCGAGGTCCCGGCCCCCCGCAAGCGCACCCGCACCCGCAAGGCCACCCCGGCCACGGAGAGCTGAGCACCCCCTCGGCCCCACCCCCGCGCCGCCCGACACCCCCTGGTGTCGGGCGGCGCGGTCGTTCGCGGCTCTAGGCTCGAACAAGGTGGGTCGTCGAGGTGGGAGGTGCGGGGGATGAGTACGCCGCCGTTTCTGGTGTTGCCCGGGTGCGCGCGGGCGGAGCGGGTGGGGACGGGCCGGGGGGCGTTCGCGGCGTTGCGGGCGGAGCCGGCGGGGGCGGTGCGGGGGTCGGCGTTGCTGGTGCCGGGGTTCACGGGCAGCAAGGAGGACTTCATCGCGCTGCTGGAGCCGCTGGCGGCCGCCGGGTACCGGGTGACGGCCGTGGACCAGCGGGGCCAGTACGAGACGGGCGGGCCGGACGATCCCGCCGCCTACACCGTCGCCGCGCTGGGCGAGGACGTGCGGGCGCTGGCCGAGGCGCTGGCGGCCGAGGGCGGCGGCCCGGTGCACCTGCTGGGGCACTCCTTCGGCGGGCAGGTCGTGCGCGAGGCGGTGCTCGCCGCCGGGCCGGGCCCGGTGCCGTGGCGTTCGCTGACGCTGATGTCCACCGGCCCGGGCGCCATCGAGCCGTCCGAGGCGGCCCGTACCAAGCTGCTGCTGGACGTGCTGCCGGTGATGAGCCTGGAGGAGATCTGGCAGGTGATCCAGCAGCTGGACGCGCAGAGCCCGCAGCCGAAGCCGGAGCTCGCCCCGGAGATCGCGGAGTTCATGCACCGCCGCTGGGTGGCGAACGTGCCGGCCTCGCTGAGCGTCACCGGCGGCCATCTCATGGCCGCGCCGGACCGGGTGGCCGAGCTGGCCGGGGCGGTCCGGGCCCGGGCGCTGCCGGTGCTGGTGATGTCGGGGGTGCGGGACTACGCGTGGCCGGTGCCGCAGCAGAGCGAGATGGCCGAGCGGCTGGGCGCGCGCCGGGTGGTGGTGGAGGACTCGGGGCACTCCCCCGCCGCGGAGCGGCCGGTGGAGACGGCGCGGGCGCTGGCCGGATTCTGGGGCTGAGCTCCACCGTCGCCGCAGTGGTCTGAACCACTTTCGTGATCCGATCGTTCTTGTTCGCGCGACAAAATTCGTTAGTTACGGTAATCTTTGATTCTGTCCGGGAATCATCGCTGCCCGCACCAGGTCGCCCGCGGGTCGAAACCTGGACGTAACGGACGGGCAACGGCCCGGCAGCACCGCCACGTCATCGTGGTTCACGAGGCAGAAGACGCACCGGGCAAGCCCAGGGGGAGCCCTTGCCGCAGCAGACCGCCGAACGTACGAATCGTCCGGTCCGGCCGCTTCGCCGGACCCGCAGGACCCCGAGAGGGCTGATCCCGACTCAGCCCCGATCTCCCCGCCCGACGGGGACAGGAAAGGAGACGCCCATGACCAAGTCCATGCGTTTCGAGATCGTCCGACTGGACGATGCCAACGGCTCCGCCACCGGCCGCCAGATCGCCGACGCCGAGACCGTCCGCGAGGTCGTCCAGGCCGCCGCCCGCACCGGCGAGCGCCTGCTCATCCGTCCGTGCCCGACCGTCTGACCCTGCGCGGCGCCCGCGACCGGGAGGTCACACCCGCCGCCGATGAGCAGGGGCCGTCCGACCCGGACGTGCCGATACCCGACTGACGCCCCGTCACCGCAATCGCCGATGACGGGGCGTCAGTGCGTTCGGGGCGCGTTCGACGCCCGCTCGAACCCCGGCCGTCCCCGCCGCCCCCGACGTTTGCCGCCCTCCGCGACGGGACATCCCCCAACGGGAACCGCCCGGACCTCGCCCACCCCGCGCCGACCGGGCTTGTGCCACCGACAGGTGCGGCCGAGCCCTCCGTACGGGTGATCGTCCTTGACGCGGCGGTCCGGAGGGAGGAGCGTTGTCGGCTATGAGGGGCGAGCCAAGCTGCCCGAGGTGCGCCGGTCGGGTCCGCGCCCCCGGTCTGTTTTCGGACACCTGGCAGTGCGACCGGCACGGAGCCGTGCACCCGATGCAGCCCGTGCTGCCTCCGAGCGTGGAGGCCCTCGGCGTCGCCGTGGCCCGCTCCCAGGTCCCCGTCTGGATGCCCTGGCCGCTCCCGGTCGGCTGGCTCTACACCGGCATCGCGCACGTGGGGGACGACGTCTCGGGCGCCCGGGCCACCGCCGTCGCCTGCGCCGGGCCCGCGCCGCTGGGCGGCTTCGGGGAGCTGGTGCTCGTCGCCGAGGAGCTCGGGGTCGGGCTCGGCGCCCGCTACGCCGGGCTCCCGGGTCCGGACCCGGGCGACTCCGTCGGCCTGTACAAGCCCGCCGACGCCAAGCTGATGGCCGCCGGGCGGCCCACCCCGATGTTCCACGTCCCGGACGCGCCCGCCGACCGCGCGGTGTTCGTCGGCGAGGCCCGCGGGCTCTGGCTCTGGGCGGTCGCCTGGCCCGAGCAGTCGGCGCTGGTGATGTACGACGAACTGGTGCTCACCGACCTGCGCGAGGCCGGCGCCGAGCTGGACCTGCTGCCCTGCGGAGCCCTCTCCCCCCGGCTGCTGGGGTAGGCCGGGGCACACGGCCCGGCTCCCCTATCCTGGGCGGCATTCCACGAGCCCCAGGAGTACGCCCCGTGCGCATCGACCTGCACGCCCACAGCAACGCCTCCGACGGCACCGACAGCCCGGCCGAGCTGGTCGCGGCGGCGGTGGCCGCCGGACTCGACGTCGTCGCGCTGACCGACCACGACACGGTGGCCGGCCACGCCGAGGCCGCCGAGGCGGTGCACGCGCTGCCGGCCGGCACCCGGCTGACCGTGGTGCCGGGCGCCGAGCTGTCCTGCGTGGTGGACGGCGTCAGCATGCACCTGCTGGCGTACCTGTTCGACCCCGAGGAGCCGGAGTTCGCGCGCGAGCGGGAGCTGGTGCGCACCGACCGGTTCCGGCGCGGGCGGGCGGTCGTCGAGCGCTGCCGCGAACTGGGGGCCGACATCACCTGGGAGCAGGTGCAGCGCATCGCCGGGGCCGGCTCGGTCGGGCGGCCGCACATCGCCAGCGCGCTGGTGGAGGCGGGTGTGGTGGCCACCGTCTCGGACGCCTTCACCCCCGAGTGGCTGGCCAACGGCGGCCGGGCGGACGTGCGCAAGCACGAGACCGATCCGCTGGAGGCCGTGCGGCTGGTCCGGGCGGCCGGCGGGGTGCCGGTCTTCGCCCACCCGGGCGCGGTCAAGCGCGGCCGTACGGTGCCGGAGCACGTGATCGCCGACCTCGCGGCGGCCGGGCTCGGCGGCCTGGAGGTGGACCACACCGACCACGACGAGGAGACCAGGGCGCACCTGCGCGGCCTGGCCGGGGAGCTGGGGCTGCTGGTCACCGGCTCCAGCGACTACCACGGCGAGCGCAAGACCGTCCGCCTGGGCGAGCACACCACCGACCCGGCGGTGTACGAGGCCCTGCTGGCGCAGGCGAGCGGCGCGAAGCCGATCGAAAGGTAGGGCCGTCAGTCCAGTGGGACGCCGCGGCGCTGCGGGTCGCGCAGGTCGGTGCCGTGGTTCAGCCAGCGCTCCTGGAGGGCGGCGGCGCCGTGCACCCGCTTCCAGCCGGCCTCGTTGGGCGTCATCGGCAGCAGGGGCAGGAACCGTACGGGCTCGGCGGGTTCGGCCAGTTCGAGGTCCTCGACCAGGCCGCCCGGCTCGGCGGCGAGCACCGAGGTGAAGGGGGCGCCCTCCCAGAGCGGGGCGCCGAGGTCCAGCGAGCCGCCGGGGGCCACGACCAGGCCCTCGACCTGCGGGGTCGCGGCGAAGGTGGCGAGGGAGCGCAGCACGTCGTCACGGCCGCCGCGCACGGTCAGCAGCAGTTCGACGCGCGGGCCGCGCACCTGGTCGGCGACAGGCGAGGTCGGGTCGGCCATCGGCGCGGCGGCCATGCCGAGGGTCGAGTACCGGACGAGGCCCTCGGCGTCCGGGCCGAAGCGCAGCACCTCGATGCGGTCGGCGCCGAGGAAGGTGACGGCGGCGCGGCCGCTCGGTTCGCCGAGGGTGGCGATCAGCCGGGCCTCGACGGCGGCCAGCACCGCCTCCCTGGTCAGGTCCGGGGAGTCGCCGTGGAAGTCGCCGAAGAGCGGGAAGTCGTGCGCCATGCCGGTGAGCGTAACCCGCGGCCCTTCCGAGGGGCTGCTCCGGGCGGGCCGCGTCAAGGCTGGGTAAACCCCGGAGCGGGGTGGCGCCTTCGGGTGTTAGGGTGAGCGACTGGCCACCGGGACGCCTTGCCCCCGGGGCGGCGGCGCGAAGGAGGTGGTTGCGGTGGATACCGGCCGACCATGCAGTACCGGCAGCTCTGCCCGGCCCCGTCGTCCCCGCACCCCCCGCTCCGCAGGCTGATCCTGCGGTAGGCCCGGGCGGCTGATCGGCGAACGACCCGGTCGGGAGAGCACTTTCGTCCCTTCACCCGGTGTTCCTCGCCGTCGTCCCGCCGCCACCCGAGCTTTCTCCGTGCCGCGCCGTGCGACGGCTCCTGCCCAGGGAGCCTGCCTTGTCGATGATCAACAACCTGCGCGCCGCCGTCCGCCCCAACCGCCGCCGTCCGGTGGCCGGTTCGTACGACGCCCTTCCGGAGGGCGCCGGCTCGGCCGTCGTGGACTGCGCGGTCTACCAGCACGGTCGGCGGACCGGCGACAGCTGCAGCCCCCGCGAGGCCGCCCGCCGGGTCAAGGCGGCGCACCAGTTCCCCGAGGCCGCGGGCTCCTTCAGCTGGATCGGGCTGCACGAGCCGACGGAGGCCGAGTTCGAGGGGATCGCCCAGCGCTTCGGCCTGCACCCGCTCGCGGTGGAGGACGCGGTGCACGCCCACCAGCGCCCCAAGGTCGAGCGCTACGACGACGTCCTCTTCGCCGTCTTCAAGACCGTCCGCTACGTCGAGCACGACCAACTCACGCCCACCAGCGAGGTGGTGGAGACGGGCGAGCTGATGGCCTTCGTCGGGCGCGACTTCGTGATCACCGTCCGGCACGGCGGCCACGGCTCGCTGCAGGAGCTGCGCCACCGGCTGGAGGCGGACGACTCGGGGCTGCTCACCAGAGGCCCCTCCGCCGTGCTGCACGCGATCGCCGACCACGTGGTGGACAACTACCTG
Source organism: Streptomyces sp. NRRL WC-3742 (assembly GCF_000720635.1). Classification (GTDB taxonomy): domain Bacteria; phylum Actinomycetota; class Actinomycetes; order Streptomycetales; family Streptomycetaceae; genus Kitasatospora. The sequence continues at coordinate 43,945 of NZ_JOCF01000030.1, forward strand.
CTGGTCGCCGAGCGGCTGCAGACGGACGTGGACGACATCGAGTACGGCGTCTTCTCGGCCAAGGGCGGCCGCAGCGCGGACGTCGGCCGGGTGTACCAACTCAAGCGCGAGGTCCTGGAGTTCAAGCGCGCGGTGGTGCCGCTGCTGCGCCCGATGCAGCAGTTGTCCGAGCCGCAGCAGAGCCTGGTGAACCCGGAGGTGCAGAAGTACTTCCGCGACGTCGCCGACCACCTGGCCCGGGTGACGGAGCAGGTGCAGGGCTTCGACGAGCTGCTGAACTCGCTGCTCCAGGCGAACCTGGCGCAGGTCTCGGTGGCGCAGAACGAGGACATGCGCAAGATCACCGCCTGGGCGGCGATCTTCGCGGTGCCCACCATGATCACCGGTGTGTACGGCATGAACTTCGAGTACATGCCCGAGCTGAAGAGCCCGTACGGCTATCCGACGGTGCTGGGCGGGATCGTCCTGATCTGCATCGGGATGTACCGGGGCTTCCGCCGCAACGGCTGGCTCTGAGCCGTCAGCGCCTGCCCCCGCGGGCGACGAGGACCAGGCCGAGCAGGATCAGCACCACCGCCGGGTAGGCGGCCGCCGGGGGCCACTGGCCGAGCCAGACGGCGGCGATCGCCGCCGCGCCCGGGGTCTCCAGCAGGATCGCGGTGGAGGTGATCGACGGGCCGAGGGTGCGCACCACGCGGTTGCTCAGGGAGTGGCCGAGCAGCTGGGCGGTGGCCATCAGCAGCACGATCTGCCACCAGACGCCGGTCGGCCAGCCCGACAGGCGGGTGCCGGTGGCCAGGCAGATGACCAGCAGTCCCGCCGCGGTCGTGGCGTAGCAGACCAGGGTGTACGCGGTGGTGCTGACGCTCCTGCGGACCTCGGCGCCCAGCAGCATGTACCCGGCGGCGGCCAGGCCCGCGGCGAGGGCGAGGGCGTCACCGAGCAGGGCGCGCGGGGAGAGCGAGAGGTCGACGCCGGTGAGCACCAGCACCCCGGCGAAGGCCACGCTCGTGCCGAGCCAGACCATCCGCGGCGCCCGGTGGCCCATCAGCCGCATCAGCAGGATCGTCCACAGCGGTGTGGTGGTGACCAGCGCGGTGGCGGAGGCGACCGAGGTCATCCGCAGGCTGGGCATCCACAGCGCGAAGTGCACGGCCAGCAGCGCCCCGGCGGCGACGGCCAGCAGCAGGGCCCGCCGGGAGATGCCGCGCAGTTCGGCGCGGTGGCGCAGCAGCGCGTACGGGCCGAGCACGCCGACCGACATGACGTTGCGCCACAGGGCGATGGCCAGGGCGGGCGCGGCGGTGGCGCTGATGAGCGGGCCGGACAGGGAGATGCCCGCGATGGAGACGGCGAGCAGCAGCAGGTCGGCGGTGGGCAGCGGGTGTGCCGGGGGCCGGTGGGCGGCGGGGGTGGCGGTCGCGGTTGCGGGGGCGGTGGCGGGCCGGGCGGCGGGCACGGCGCTCCTTCGCTGGTCACGTGGATCGGGCGCTCATACCGTAAGGCCCGTGACGGTCCGATGGAACTGTCTCTCAGTGACTGAGACCTTCCGTCCCGTGCGGCCCCGGCACCCGGACCGCCCCAGTACGCTGTGCGCCATGGACCGTACGCCCGCCGCCACCGCCGACGCCTTCCTCGACCGGGCCCTGCTGGAGGAGGCCGCGAAGAAGTCCGGCCTGCTGTGGGTGCGGGCCGACGGCCAGGAGCACTCCCGCCCGCTCTGGCACGCCTGGCACGACGGCGCCGTGGTGGTCGTCGGCGACGGCGCCGAGCAGCCGCTGCACGGCCTGACGGCGGGCGCCGAGGCGCAGGTCACCGTGCGCAGCAAGGACAAGGGCGGACGGCTGACCGGCTGGCGCGCCCGGGTGTCGGAGCTGGCGCCGGGCGGCGAAGCCTGGTCGGGGGCCGTCGAGGAGCTCAAGGGCAAGCGGCTCAACGCCCCGGACACCGACGCGATCACGGAGCGCTGGGCGCGCGAGTGCCGGGTGCTGCGGCTGGAGCCCGCCGGGGCCCTCGACGAGCGCCCGGGCGCGATGCCGGACGGCTCGCAGGCGGCCTCGCCGATGCCGACCCCGGCCACGACCCGCCGCCCGATCCCCGCGGGCCTGCCCAAACTGCTGTTCAAGCGACGTTAAAGGTTCACGCCAAGGACTCCTGCGCCCGATAACGTCCGTCGCCGGGCCGGGTTCCTGGCACACGGGTAGCCTGGGCGGCGGTGCGCTGCTGCGCCTGCACGTACGGCGTCGAGCGAGTCGAGGGAGTTCATGGCGGGTCCGGGCACCAGGGTCTTCATCTCCCACCTCTCCGCGATCGCCGTGTTCGACCCCAACGGCGACCAGGTCGGCCGGGTGCGGGACGTGGTCGTCTCGCTGCGCCTCGGCGGCCGCCCGCCGCGCGTGCTGGGCCTGGTGGTCGAAGTGGTCGGCCGACGCCGCATCTTCCTGCCGATGACCCGGGTGACCAGCCTGGAGTCCGGCCAGGTGCTCACCACCGGCGTCATCAACCTGCGGCGCTTCGAGCAGCGCCCGTCCGAGACCCTCGTCCTCGGCGAGCTGCTGGACCGCACCGTCACCTGGTCGAAGACCGGTGAGGACGTCACCGTGCTGGACGTCGGCATGGTGCAGAGCCGGCTGCGCGAGTGGGAGATCAGCAAGGTCTTCGTCCAGATCGGCCGGGCCGGCCGGCTGCGCAAGGCCAAGGGCGAGCGGCTCACCCTGGACTGGCAGGACGTCACCGGCTTCGCGCTGCCCGAGCAGGACCAGGGCGCCGCCAACCTGCTCGCCACCTTCGAGCAGCTGCGCCCGGCGGACCTCGCGAGCGTGATGCACCACCTCTCCGCCAAGCGCCGGGGCGAGGTCGCCGCCGCGCTGGACGACGAGCGGCTCGCGGACGTCCTGGAGGAGCTGCCCGAGGACGACCAGGTCGAGATCATCGGCAAGCTCCAGGAGGAGCGCGCGGCCGACGTCCTGGAGGCGATGGACCCGGACGACGCCGCCGACCTGCTCTCCGAGCTGCCGGGCGAGGAGGCCGAGCGGCTGCTCCAGCTGATGGAGCCCGAGGAGGCCGCGCCGGTGCGCCGCCTGCTCAGCTACGAGGAGGACACCGCCGGCGGTCTGATGACCACCGAGCCGATCGTGCTGGAGCCCGACGCGACGGTGGCCGAGGCGCTGGCCCGGGTGCGGGTGCGCGACCACAAGCCGGCGCTGGCCGCCCAGGTGTTCGTGTGCCGCCCGCCGAACGAGACCCCGACCGGCCGGTACCTGGGCACCGTGCACTTCCAGCGGCTGCTGCGCGAGCCCCCGTACGTCCTGGTCGGCTCGCTGGTCGACGACGACCTGGACCCGCTGCCGCCGGACGCCCCGCTGACGCTGGTCACCAGCTACCTGGCGACCTACAACCTGGTCGCCGCACCCGTCGTCGACGAGGCGGACCACCTGCTCGGCGCGGTGACCGTCGACGACGTACTGGACCACCTGCTGCCGGAGGACTGGCGCGACGCCGCGCACCACGTCCACGACGAGGCGGCCGGGCACGACGAGAGGGAGGAAGAGGTGGCCGGTGGACACTGACCGCAACGGACGGCCGGACGACTCCGTACGCCGCCGCCTGCAGGGGGAACTGCGCCAGCTGCGCGACCTGCGCGGGCGCGACAGCCGCAGCCGGGACAGGGAGCGCCTGGAGACCTCCCCCATCACCGGCTCCAACCGCACCCGGCTCGACCAGCCGCGCACCGCCCGCCCGGGCCTGCTCAGCCTGCCCTCCTACGACCCGGAAGCCTTCGGCGCCCTCTCCGAGCGGATCGCCCGCTTCCTGGGCACCGGCCGGTTCATCGTCTGGATGACGGTGGTGATCATCATCTGGGTCTTCTGGAACACGATGCTGCCGGCGGACGCGCGCTTCGACGAGTACCCGTTCATCTTCCTGACCCTGGTGCTGTCGCTCCAGGCTTCGTACGCGGCCCCGCTGATCCTCCTGGCGCAGAACCGCCAGGACAACCGGGACCGCGTCAACATGGAGCACGACCGGGCCCGCGGCGACCGCAGCATCGCCGACACCGAGTACCTGACCCGCGAGGTCGCGGCCCTGCGGCAGGGCCTGGGCGAGGTCGCCACCCGCGACTTCGTCCGCTCGGAACTCCAGGCCCTGCTCAAGGAGATGGACGAGCGCCGGGACACCTCCGGGGCGCTGTGACGCCTCGGTGAGCACGCTGTGACCGGCGGCACGCTACCGGCGGGTTAAGGGAATCCCTCAGCGCCGTACCATCAAGGCATGGCCAACGAGACAGAGGTCGCGGCCGGCGTCACGGAGGAGTCCGTACGCCAGGCGCTGGCGACCGTCAACGACCCGGAGATCAACCGCCCGATCACCGAGATCGGCATGGTGAAATCGGTCGGGATCGCCGAGGACGGCGCGGTGCGGGTCGCGGTCTACCTGACCGTCTCCGGCTGTCCGATGCGCGAGACGATCGTCACCCGGGTCCGCGAGGCGGTCGGCAGGGTCGCCGGCGTGACCGGTGTCGAGGTCGAGCTCGACGTGATGAGCGACGAGCAGCGCAAGGAGCTCTCCCAACTGCTGCGCGGCGGCGCCCCCGAGCGGGAGATCCCGTTCGCCAAGCCCGGCACGCTGACCCGCGTCTACGCGGTCGCCTCCGGCAAGGGCGGCGTCGGCAAGTCCTCGGTGACGGTCAACCTGGCGGCCGCGATGGCCGCCGACGGCCTGAAGGTCGCCGTGGTGGACGCCGACATCTACGGCCACAGTGTGCCCCGCATGCTGGGCGTCGAGGGCCGGCCGACCCAGGTCCAGGACATGATCATGCCGCCGCAGGCGAACGGCGTGAAGGTCATCTCGATCGGCATGTTCACCCCGGGCAACGCCCCGGTGGTCTGGCGCGGCCCGATGCTGCACCGCGCGCTGCAGCAGTTCCTCGCCGACGTGTACTGGGGCGACCTGGACGTGCTGCTGCTGGACCTGCCGCCCGGCACCGGCGACATCGCGATCTCGGTGGCGCAGCTCGTCCCCAACGCGGAGATCCTGATCGTCACCACCCCGCAGATGGCCGCCGCCGAGGTGGCCGAGCGGGCGGGCACCATCGCGGTGCAGACCCACCAGAAGATCGTCGGCGTGATCGAGAACATGTCCGGCATGCCGTGCCCGCACTGCGACGAGATGATCGACGTCTTCGGCACCGGCGGCGGCCAGACCGTCGCGGACGCGCTCACCCGCACCGTCGGCGCGACCGTCCCGGTGCTCGGCTCGATCCCGATCGACGTCCGGCTGCGCGAGGGCGGCGACGACGGCCGCCCGGTCGTGCTCGCCGCGCCCGACTCCCCCGCCGGCGCCGCGCTGCGCGCCGTGGCCGGCAAGCTCGGCGGCCGCCAGCGCGGGCTCTCGGGGCTGTCGCTGGGGCTGACCCCGAAGAACAAGTTCTGACGCCGCACGGACGTGCGCAGGCTTGCGCAGACGTGACGACGGGCCGGGTGCGGGTGCACCCGGCCCGTCGTCACGTCTAGGAGCGGGTGTAGGCGCCCAGGTCGGGCACCGTCGCGAAGCCGGCGCCGTACGCGCTGACGCCGCGGCCGAACGCGCCGAGCATCACGCCGGGGGCCTCGCCGGCCAGCACCCAGCCGTACTCGGACTCGCGGTAGCGGAACGGCTGCGGCAGGCCGTTGACCGGCAGGCTCAGCGTGGACCAGCCGGGGCCGTCCAGGTCGTCGGCGAGGTCCCAGGCCAGGGAACTCTGCTGGTCCAGCCAGTCCTGGCGCAGCGCGCGGTCCAGCTGGCCGGGCCAGGTGGCGGCGAGCAGTCCTGAGCCGGCCAGCCAGGCGGCGGAGGAGGCCGAGGTGGCCTCCAGGGTGCCGGTGTTGTCGGCGCTGCGGCGGCTGTCGCGGCGGGCCACGGTGACGACGACCGCGAAGCGGCGCATGTCGCGCGGCTCGTACTGCCGGGCCGGCTCCTCGCCGTGGCCGAGCGTGCCGTAGTCGACGCCGCCGGGCGCCGTGCCGGGGCGCGGGCCGCCGGCTCCGGCCTGCATCAGGTAGCGGCGGCCGGTCCAGCCCTCGTCCAGGCCGTACCAGGGGAAGTCGGCGGACAGGTAGGGCACCAGCGGGTCCGCCGGACCGGCCTGCCCGCCGACCACCGGGCCCCCGGCCGTGGCCGTCGCCCCTCCCGCCTGACTCGTCGCGTCCATCCCCGGGCCTCCTCAACGCCTGTGTGCCTGCGCGGTGCGCAATCAGCACAATAGCGGCGCACACGCCGCCGCCCCGCTCAACCGTGCGGGGCGGTTCGCGGGGCGAGGGGGTATGCGGGCGGAGTCCGGGGGGGGTATCCGGGGGGTTCTCAGGTGGCGTCGGGGTCGAACGGGGGGCGCTCTCCGGCCTGCAGCGGTGAGCCGGTGGAGGGCGCGGCGGCCGGGGCGGGCTTCTCGAAGCTGACGCTGCCGGCGTTCACCGCGGCCGCGGGCCTGTCGTCCAGCACCGAGCGGATGTCGAGGCTGTCCTTCATCCCCTTGAGGCCCAGCGGGTCCTCGTCGCCGCCCATGAGCTGCTTGCGGACGAAGGTCTTGGGGTTGAGGTCCTCGAACTCGAAGTCCTTGAACTCCGGGCCCAGCTCGCTGCGGATGTCCTCCTTCGCCGTGTCGGCGAAGGAACGGATCTTCCGGATGAAGCCCATGGTGTCCTGGATGAGCTTGGGCAGCTTGTCCGGACCGAAGACGATGATCGCCAACACGGCGAGGGTCAGGAGCTTCAGCCCGCCTACATCGGTGAACACCCAGGCTCCCTCGCGAATCGGACGACGTCCCTACAGGTAGACGTCCCTACAGGGTAATGGCCGCCGGTCGGTCCAGGGCCCACGGTGTGATGAAGCCGTGGTGAAGAACCGCCGGTGGCCGGGCGGCCGGTGGCCCCGTCAGCGGGTCTGCTGGCGCAGGACGGCGAGGCCGCCGGCGTACCGTTCCGGGGTCGGTGCGGGGGTGGCCGCGCGGGTGGCGGCGACCGGGCGGCCGGGGAAGTCCACGGGGACCTGGGCGTTCATCGGGACGAACCCGCTGCGGTCGTTGCCGCCGGCCGGGCTGACGGAGGTGCCGGGCGCCTCCTCGCCCTGGACGCCGATGCCCCCGACGCCGCCGAGCGTGACCGCGGCGACGGAGAAGGCGCCCGCAGCGGCGAACACCAGCCTGCGGCCCCGGGCGGCCGGGTTCCGGACGGCGGCGGCGGCCGCCGCGCGCGGCTGGACGGCGGTGTCGTCGTGCCCCGTCCCGGGGCGCGGGGAGCGCCGGCCGATCAGCGGGCGCAGCACCGAGCCGCCGCGGCCGAAGGCGCGGGGGTCGACGCCGGGCAGCGGGGCGCCGGCGCCGAGCGCGCCGCCGCCGAAGGAGGCGCCCGCACCGCGGCCGAAGGAGCCGCCGGTGAGCCGGCTGCCGCCGAGCGTGCCCGCGGCCGCGACCCCGCCGCCGGGCAGGTCGTCGTCATCGTCGCGGCGGCCCCGGCCGGTGTGCCGATCGCGGCCCGCGGGGCCGTCCGCCGGGCCGTCCTCGGGGAGGCTGCCGACGGCCAGCAGCCGGGCCATCAGCCCGGAGGAGGGGCCCGGGGGGCTGGTACGGGTCAGCAGGTGCTTGACGGCGCGGGCCTCGTCGGCCTCGGCCAGGCACTGGGGGCAGGTCGCCAGGTGGGCCTGGATGCGCTCGCGCGAGTCGTGGCCGAGCTCGCCGTCCAGGAAGGCGGACAGCCGCTCGCCCAGGTGGTGCTCCTCGGCACCTGGCTCGACCGGGCGGACGGGCACCGGTCGCAGCGAGGTCTCCGCGGGCAGCGGGAGGGCGGGGCCGCCGTCAGCATCGCCACGGCGCCCCGGCAGGGCCCAGCCCCGTCGGGCGGCGGACCGGCCGGACGCCTCCGGCTGGCCCGGCCCGGACCGGCCGGTACCGCTCACGATCGCCTCCGTCCGCGCCCGCCCGGCGCGACGGCCGGTTCGGCAGCGGCACCGACCGCCACCGGCTCCGGCTCGGCCGAGCCGCCGCGGCGCTCACGGCCGGGGGCCTGGCCGGGGGCGCGGTGCTTGAGGGCGGCGCGCAGGTGGGAGCGGCCGCGGTGGATGCGGCTGCGGACGGTGCCGAGCTTGACGCCCAGCGTCGCGGCGATCTCCTCGTAGGAGAGGCCCTCGATGTCGCAGAGCACCACGGCGGCGCGGAACTCGGGGGCGAGGGTGTCCAGGGCCTGCTGCACGTCGGCGTCGAAGTGGGTGTCGCTGAAGTGCTGGGCCGGGCTGGGCTCGCGGGAGGCGAGCCGCTCGGCCGCGTCCTCGCCGAGCGCGTCGAAGCGGATGCGCTGGCGGCGGCGGACCATGTCCAGGAACAGGTTGGTGGTGATCCGGTGCAGCCAGCCCTCGAACGTGCCGGGGGTGTAGGTGGACAGCGAACGGAAGACCCGGACGAAGACCTCCTGGGTGAGGTCCTCGGCGTCGTGCTGGTTGCCCGTCAGGCGGTACGCCAGGCGGTAGACGCGGGCGCTGTGAGCCTCGACGATCTCCTCCCACGTGGGCGGAGTCCAGCTCTGCGCGTCGGGGCCCTCGGCGAAGGTCGCGAGGACGGGCGCCTCGGTGGTACCGGCGGCCGGCGTCTCGGCGGCGGCGGGCTGGTCCATGTCGGTGTGCGCGGGCTGGTTCATCACGGGCTTCGGCGTACGGGCCGACGCGGTGCTGCGGTGGTGCCGCCGCACAGGGACGTCGCCCTCGGCCACACCTCCTCGGTCGGCTCTTCTGCCCAGCAGGGCCACCACCATATCCACCTCACCCGTCAAGCCCGGATAAAAGTGCCCGGGACCTCTTGCACACCCGGTCCTCACTGACAACGGCCCGCCGCGGTACGCGGTTCCCGCCCGGCCAGTAACCTGTGGCAGGAAATATCGACATCCTCCGCACCGGGCCGCCACCCGGGGCTCCGAAAGAGGCAGCCATCAGCGAGTTCGGGCCCGCACACGCGGCCCTCGCCGACACCTACGTGGGCGAGGACGCGGTGCTCACCTACGCCCGGGCGCAGTCCGCGCGCACCGGCATACGGGCGATCGGACCGAGCGGCGGCGCCTGCCTGCGGCTGCTGGCCGCCGCGCTGGACGCCAAGGCGGTGGCCGAGATCGGCACCGGGACGGGCGTCTCCGGGGTCTACCTGCTGCGCGGGATGCGGCCGGACGGCGTGCTGACCACCGTGGACTCCGAGCCCGTGCGCCAGCAGCTGGCCCGGGAGGCGTACCAGGCGGCCGGGTTCGCGGCGAACCGCTCCCGGTTCATACCGGGCCGCGCGCTGGAGGTGCTGCCGCGCCTCGCGGACGGCCAGTACGACCTGGTGTTCTGCGACGGCGATCCGGCCGAGTCCCGGGAGTACCTGCTGGAGGCGCTGCGGCTGCTGCGGCCGGGCGGGATGGTCTGCTTCGAGGGGGTCTTCCAGGAGGGCAGGCTCGCCGAGCCGGAGCTCCAGGACCCGCAGACGGGCGCGGTGCGCGACCTCGTCCGGGACGTGCGGGAGAGCGACGCGCTGCTTCCGGCGCTGCTGCCCGTCTCGGACGGGCTGCTCTGCGCCGTCAAGCGCTGAGCGCCCCGGCTGCCCAGGCCCTCGAGAACGCCGGGCCCTCGAGCACCAAGCCCTCGAACGCCGGGCCCTCGAACACCGGACGGGCCCGGGCCGACATGACGTCGCACCCGGGCCCGCCGGTACACATCGGGGGCTGAGAAGCGCCCGCTGACTCAGCCCGTGACCAACAGCAGGGCGTCGCCCAGGGCTGCGGCCTCGTCAGGCGTGAGCTCCACCACCAGGCGCCCGCCGCCCTCGAGCGGAACGCGCATGATGATGCCCCGCCCCTCTTTGGTGACTTCGAGCGGGCCGTCACCCGTCCGCGGCTTCATGGCCGCCATGCTCGTTCCCCTTCCTGCAACCGCTCAGCTACGCACCGGCAGTCCGTCCACCGCCGGTATCGAACGCATTGATCGGAGGCCATTATCCCGCATGCCACGGCCTGATGACCAACATCACGCTCGGTGCATCCAGGGCCGGATCGTCCCCAACCGCCGTATTTGGCGTCATAAGCCCCGGCGCGGCTGCGGTTCGGACACCGCCGGAAGGTGCGATAGCTCACACTCCCCAGCCGCCCGGGCACTGCGGCATCCTGACAGCTACCGATGACCGGTGACCGAGCCGTCACACGCCAAGGGAGACCCTCGCCCATGTCCGATTCCGTGCTGTACGAACTGGACGGCGGCCTGGCCGTCGTCACCATCAACCGCCCGGAGGCGATGAACGCCCTGGACGTCGCGACCAAGGTCGCCCTGCGCGACGCGATGGTCCGCGCCGCCGAGGACACCGCGGTGCGGGCGGTGCTGCTGACCGGTTCGGGCGAGCGCGCCTTCTGCGTCGGGCAGGACCTCAACGAGCACCTCGGTCAGCTCAAGCTCGCCGAGGAGACGGGCGAGGGCGCGCTGCGCACCGTCACCGAGCACTACAACCCGCTGGTGCGGGCGCTGGCCGGGATGCGCAAGCCGACCGTGGCGGCGGTCGGCGGGGTGGCGGCCGGGGCGGGCGCCTCGCTGGCCTTCGCCTGCGACTTCCGCATCCTCTCCGAGAAGGCCGGCTTCAACACCGCCTTCGCCGGGATCGCCCTGACGGCCGACTCGGGCGCCTCCTGGACGCTGCCCCGGCTGGTCGGGCACGCCCGGGCGACCGAGCTGCTGATGCTGCCCCGGACGGTCAAGGCCCCCGAGGCGATGGAGCTGGGCCTGGCCACCAAGGTGGTGCCGGCCGGGGAACTCGCCGCCACCGCCCGGGCGTTCGCCCGGGAACTGGCCGCGGGCCCGACCGTCGCCTACGGCGCCATCAAGGAGTCCCTGGCCTACGGCGCCTCGCACTCGCTGGACGAACTCCTCGACAAGGAGGACGAGTTGCAGACCCTGGCCGGGGAGAGCGAGGACCACCGGATCGCGGTGCGGGCCTTCATCGCCAAGGAGAAGCCGGAGTACCTGGGCCGCTAGCGCCCGGACAGGGCCTAGTTCTTTCGGCCCGTGCGGACGTGACAGTCCGCCAGGTGGTCGTCGACCAGACCGCACGCCTGCATCAGGGCGTAGGCGGTGGTCGGGCCGACGAAGCGGAAGCCGGCCTTCATGAGCGCCTTGGACAGCGCCGTCGACTCGGGGGTGACGGCCGGGACCTCGCCCAGCGTGCGGGGGGCCGGCCGGCCCGGGTCGGCGGCGAAGCTCCAGATCAGCGCGTCCAGGCCGCCGTCCAGGTCGCGGGCGACGACCGCGTTGGCGATCGTCGCGTCGATCTTGGCGCGGTTGCGGATGATGCCCGGGTCGGCGAGCAGCCGCTCCCGGTCCGCGTCGCCGAACTCGGCGACCTTCGCGATCTCGAAGCCCGCGAACGCCGCGCGGAAGCCCTCGCGGCGGCGCAGGATCGTCAGCCAGGAGAGCCCGGACTGGAACGCCTCCAGGCTGATCCGCTCGAACAGGGCGTCGTCGCCGTGCACGGGCCGACCCCACTCGGTGTCGTGGTAGACCCGGTAGTCGTCCGTCGACTCGCCCCAGCCGCAGCGGCGCAGCCCGTCCTCGCCGAGGACGGCGCCGTCCGTCACTTCTCGCCCGCCGGCCTGGCGTCCTCGACCGGCGGCGCGGCCTCGGCCGGGGCCCCGGCCGGCTCGACGACCTTGGCGAAGGCTTCCAGGCCCGGCAGCGGCTCGGCGTCGGTGTCCGGGCGGCCGGTGGCCTCGACGGAGCCGCGCAGGTGGGCGGCGGCCTCCAGTTCGGCGATCCGCGAGTCGCGGTAGGCGAGTTCGGCGCCGAGGCGGTCGAGGACGTCGTCCACCTCGTCCATCCGGTAGCCGCGCACGGCCATCGGAATGCGCAGCTCGTCCACGTCCGCCTTGCTCAGCGGACGGTCCTGCGGCAGCCGGGCGGCGATGCGGTCCGGCACCGCCTCCGGCATCGAGCCGCCTCCGCCGAGCGCCACCAGCGCGGCGCCGCCGACCACCACGGCCATGGCGACCACGATCACCCAGAACACGAGCTCTCCTCCCGAACTCCCGGACGGCCCTCCGCTGCGGTGCCCGGGATCAAACTGATCATGACAGCATGGTTCCCGGTGAGGCCGGGGGCCATCATCGCACCCGCAGCAGCTGTGGAGGAGACATCGGTGGCACTGCGCCTGGGACCGCGTGAATTCGGCGACGACGAGCTGGTGATCATGGCGATCGTCAACCGGACGCCCGACTCGTTCTTCGACAGGGGTGCGACCTTCGCCGACGAGGCCGCGTTCGCCGCCGCGGACCGGGCCGTGGCCGAGGGCGCGGCGATCCTGGACATCGGCGGGGTCAAGGCCGGGCCGGGTGACGAGGTCACCGTCGAGGAGGAGCTGCGGCGCACCGTGCCCTTCGTCGCGGAGCTGCGCAAGCGCCACCCCGAGGCCGTGATCAGCGTGGACACCTGGCGGCACGAGGTCGGCGAGGCGGTCTGCGAGGTGGGCGCGGACCTGCTGAACGACGCCTGGGGCGGCGTGGACCCGCGGCTGGCCGAGGTGGCCGCCCGGTACGGCGCCGGGCTGGTGTGCACCCACGCGGGCGGCGCCGAGCCGCGCACCCGGCCGCACCGGGCCGGGTACGAGGACGTGATGGCGGACATCCTGCGGGTCACGGTGGGCCTGGCCGAGCGGGCGGTGGAGCTGGGCGTGCCGAGGGAGTCGGTGATCATCGACCCCGGGCACGACTTCGGCAAGAACACCCGGCACTCCCTGGAGGCCACCCGGCGGCTGCCGGAGATGACGGCGACCGGCTTCCCCGTACTGGTCTCGCTCTCCAACAAGGACTTCGTCGGCGAGACCCTGGACAAGCCGGTGGACGAGCGCCTGCTGGGCACCCTGGCGACCACCGCGGTCTCGGCCTGGCTGGGCGCGCAGGTGTACCGGGTGCACCAGGTCGCCGAGACCCGGCAGGTGCTGGACATGGTCGCCTCGATCCGCGGAACCCGCCCCCCGGCGGTCGCCCGCCGGGGGCTGGCGTGAGGGGGCACCTTCTTCGGGCGCTCGCTCGCGCTAGATCCCGCCGGCGGACGGCCTACGGGTCTCGGCGAGGATCTTCATGACCTCGTCGATCTCGTCGGTGATGTGGAACAGCTCCAGATCGTGCGGGGCCGCCTTGCCCTGCGCGACCAGGGTGTCCTTCAGCCACTCGTAGAGGCCGCCCCAGTAGGCGCTGCCGTAGAGGATCACCGGGAAGCGGGTGACCTTCTTCGTCTGCACCAGGGTGAGCGCCTCGAACAGCTCGTCCAGGGTGCCGAGGCCGCCGGGCAGGACCACGAAGCCCTGCGCGTACTTGACGAACATCGTCTTGCGGACGAAGAAGTAGCGGAAGTTCAGCCCGAGGTCGACGAACTCGTTGAGCCCCTGCTCGAAGGGCAGCTCGATGCCCAGGCCCACGCTCAGGCCCCCGGCCTCGGAGGCGCCGCGGTTGGCGGCTTCCATGGCGCCGGGGCCGCCGCCGGTGATCACCGCGTAGCCGGCCTCGGCGAGGGCCCGGCCGATGGCCACGCCCGCCTCGTACTCGGGCGAGTCGACCGGCGTCCGGGCGGAGCCGAACACGCTGATCGCGGGCGGGAGTTCGGCGAGGGCGCCGAAGCCCTCGACGAACTCGGAGGTGATCCGCAGCACCCGCCAGGGGTCGGTGTGCAGCCAGTCGGTGGGGCCGGTGGTGTCCAGCAGGCGCTGGTCCGTCGTGCTGGTGCCGACCTGGTCCCGGCGCACGAGCACCGGGCCCTTCTGCTTCTCGGGCCAGGCTTTCGTGGTTCGGGGCACGCCGACCTGCTCGGGGCCGTGTCCGTAGTGCTTTTCGTCTCCTGTGCCTGTCATGACGAAACCCTACGCCCGGCCTCCCCCGTTTTCAGGCAACGGGGGAAGGTCGGTTGGGCATCCGGAGGGTTTCGTCTCGCTTGTGTCCCGCCCGCGTCCGGCCCGTGTACGGCCTGTTCGAATCAGCTGGTCAGCCAGGCGCGCAGCCGGTCCTCGGTCTCGGCGATGGAGCTCAGCGAGCAGTGCTCGTTGCGCTTGTGGGCGAGGTCCGGGTCGCCGGGGCCGTAGTTGACGGCCGGGACGCCGAGGGCGCTGAACCGGGCGACGTCCGTCCAGCCGAACTTGGCGCGGGCGCGACCGCCGGTGGCCTCCAGGAAGGCCCGGGCGGCGGGCTGGGCGAGGCCCGGCAGGGCGCCGGGGGCGTAGTCGGTGACGGTGACCTCGAAGCCGTCGAAGACCTCGCGCACGTGCTTCTCGGCCTCGGCCTCGCTACGGTCGGGCGCGTAGCGGAAGTTGACCGTGACGACGCACTCGTCGGGGATCACGTTGCCGGCCACGCCGCCGTCGATCCGTACGGCGTTGAGGCCCTCGTGGTACTCCAGGCCGTCGATCTCCACCTTGCGCGCCTCGTAACGCGCGAGCCGGGTGAGCACCTCGGCGGCGTGGTGGATGGCGTTGTCGCCGAGCCAGCTGCGGGCGGCGTGGGCGCGCACGCCGGTGAGGCGGATCTGCGCCCGCAGGGTGCCCTGGCAGCCGCCCTCGACCATGGCGCCGCTGGGCTCCATCAGCACCGCGAAGTCGGCGGTCAGCCAGTCGGGGTGGTCCTTGACGAGGTGGCCGAGGCCGTTGCGGTGGGCCTCCACCTCCTCGCAGTCGTAGAAGACGTAGGTCAGGTCGCGGTTGGGCTCGGTCAGGGTGGCGGCCAGGCGCAGCTGGACGGCGACGCCGGACTTCATGTCGGAGGTGCCGCAGCCGTAGAGGAGGTCGCCGTCGACGTACGAGGGCAGGTTGTCGGCGATCGGGACGGTGTCCAGGTGGCCGGCGAGCAGGACGCGCTCCTTGCGGCCCAGGTCGGTGCGGGCGACCACGTTGTTGCCGTGGCGGTCCACGGTGAGGTGCGGGTAGGCGCGCAGGGCGGCTTCGACGGCGTCGGCGAGGGCCTGCTCGTCGCCGCTCACCGAGGGGAAGTCGACGAGGCGGGCGGTCAGCGTGCCGCCGTCGAGAGTCAGGTCCAGGGGCGTCGGGTTCGGGCTGCTCATGCGCGCCAGCCTAGCCCTCGCGGTACGGCGCCCCTGCGGGCATCCGGAGCGGGCCGTAGGGACACGGGTCGGGAACGGAACGGCAACCGGCGGCGCCGCACATCCGTCCGAGTGGGTACGGTGTCGGATCAAGGAAGCAGGCGCGAGAGGGGCGACGGTGGCCAGGAAAAGGCGCGACGAGGATCTGGGCGACGAGGAGTCGGCGCCCGCCCGTCGCGGTCCGCTGCGCGCGCTGTTGTCGGTGCTGATCGGGCTGCTGGGCCTGGCCCTGGTCGCGGGGCTGGCGGTGGCCACCGTCTGGTGGTTCGGGTTCCGGCAGGGCGAGGCCGAGGGCTGCACGGTGAAGACGGCCAACGGCAGCGGGACCCTGGAGCTGCCGCAGGCGGCCAACGCGGCGACGATCGCCGCCGTGGCGCGCTCGCGGGGCCTGCCCGACCGGGCGACGACGATCTCGCTGGCGACGGCGATGCAGGAGTCCAAGCTGCGCAACCTCGCGGGCGGCGACCGGGACTCGATCGGCCTGTTCCAGCAGCGCCCGTCGATGGGCTGGGGCACCCCGGCGCAGATCGCCGACCCGGTGTACGCGACCAACAAGTTCCTCGACGGCCTGGTGAAGGTGAACGGGTACACCCTGCTGCCGCTGACCGACGCGGCGCAGGCCGTGCAGAAGAGCGGCTACCCGCAGGCGTACGCCAAGCACGAGACCAAGGCGACGCTGCTGACCTCGGCGCTGGCCGGCCGGGCGCCCGGCTCGTTCTCCTGCGTGGTGCACGACTACGCCAAGCCGGACCCGGCGGACACCTCCTCCCCCTCCCCCACCGCGGGCGCCACCGCGAGCCCGACCGCGGCCGCGGCCGCGCAGCCGGACCGCACGCAGGTGCTCTCCGACCGGGTGCGCCGGGAGTTCGGCCGCGCGGTCACCCCGGCCACCGGCTACACCTCGACGATCAAGGGCGCGGAGAACGCCGTCTCCCTCACCCCGGACCCGGCCAACGCCGCGCTCACCTCCTCCTCGGACGGCACGGCCGGCGCCGGGGTGGACGCGGAGCGGGCGAGCGGCTGGGCGGTGGCGCACTGGGCGGTGGCCCAGGCGCAGCAGCTGGGCATCGCGACGGTGGCCTACGACGGGAAGATCTGGAGCAAGGACGCGTCGGAGGACGGCTGGCGCACGCAGTCCTCGGGGACGTCGACCAAGCTCGTTCAGGTCACCCTGGCCCCGTACGGGAAGAGCTGACGCACTCACGTTCGGGTTACGGCCGGTCGGGTGATTCTGGTCAACCCCGGTGGACGGGGCACCTGTTCCGGCGGACCCGGGTGGAGAACCGTCACTTCCCTTGACCCTGGCCCGTTCCGCGGCGCCCCCACGGCCCCTCGAGGGCACCCGAGGATGGTCATACAATCTGACGATCAGTCAGACACTTTCCTTGCTCCGGCCGAAACCTTCTGGCTTCTCAAGCGGTAACAACGTCGTCCGCCCGGTCGTCCATTCGGCCGTCCTCCGGCGGACGGGACGGACCCAGACCCCCTTCGAGGAGCCCCATGTCTCACCCCCTCACGCGTCGGATCGCCCAGGCCGCGCTCATCGTGGCGGCCGGAGCGACCCCGCTGGTCGCGGCCGGCTCCGCGTCCGCCGTGGGCGGAGACGCCCTGCTGCCCAAGAGCGATCTCGCGGCGCCTCTCGGCCAGCTGACCAACACCGACACCGGTTCCACCCTCCAGCACACCACCCACCAGCTCGGCCAGGCCGCGGGCAACACCGGCGCGGCCACCGTCGCCGCCGGCGTACCGGCCTCGGCCGACGCCGCCGGCAACATCGTCGCCCACCAGCTCCCCGAGGCGAACGAGAAGGCCAGCTCGGTCACCGCGCCGGTCGACCAGACCGCCGCCACCACCGGCCAGCTCGCGGGCGTGACCCCGAAGGTCGCCTCCGCCCTGGCCGGCAAGCTCGGCGAGGCCGTCACCGGCAAGGGCATGGGCACCCGCAGCGCCAACGCCGGCTCCAGCCCGGTCGGCGGGCTCGCCCAGGCGGGCTCCGTCGCCCAGGGCCTGCCCGGGGCCGACAAGCTCTCCGGCGCCGTCCCGAGCACCAGCGCCGTCACCGACGCGCTGCCGCTCGGCTCGGTGGAGCGCGCCCTGCCCGCGGGCCTGCCCGGCACCGACGTCCTGGGCCTGGCGCAGCACGGCTCGGCCAACCGCCTCGGCGGCGCCGACCTCGGCCCGAACAACCCGCTGTCCGGCCTCACCGGCGCGCTCGGCCCCGTCGGGGGCCTGCTGCACGGCGTGAACGGCGGCAGCATCAGCGGCCTGCCGCTCTAGGACGGCCGCCGGTCCGACCGGCTGCCGGGCGCTCGGTCTCGTTCAATCGGCGCTCACGACGGTGGGGCCGGTGTCCTCGGACACCGGCCCCACACGTGTGCCTTCACCTCACCGCTGACGCGCGGCGTTCAGCCGTTCCACGGCCGAGGCCACCCGCTCGTCGGTCGCGGTGAACGCGACCCGCACGAACCGGTCCCCCGCGGGCCCGTAGAAGTCCCCGGGCGCCACCAGGATGCCCAGCTCGGCCAGTTCGGCCACGGTCTCCCAGCAGGGCCGGTCCTGGGTCGCCCACAGGTACAGGCTCGCCTCGGAGTGCTCGACCCGGAAGCCGTACGCCTCCAGTGCGGTGCGCAGCGCCGCCCGCCGGGCCGCGTAGCGCTCGCGCTGCTCGGTCACGTGCGCGTCGTCCGCGAGCGCGGCGATCGTCGCCGCCTGCACGGGCGCCGGCACGATCATGCCGCCGTGCTTGCGCACCTCCAGCAGCTCCTTGACGACCACCTCGTCGCCCGCGACGAAGGAGGCGCGGTAGCCGGCCAGGTTGGAGCGCTTGGAGAGCGAGTGGACGGTCAGCAGCCCCTCGTGGCCGCCGCCGCACACCTCGGGGTGCAGGACGGAGACCGGCTCGGCCTCCCAGCCCAGCTCCAGGTAGCACTCGTCGCTGACCAGCAGCGCCCGGTGCTCCCGGGCCCAGGCCACGAGGCGGCGCAGCTCGTCCGCGCCGAGCACCCGGCCGGTCGGGTTGGACGGCGAGTTCACCCAGATCAGGCGCACCCGGGAGCCGTCCAGCTCGTCCACCGAGTCGTACGCGACGGGCTCGGCGCCGCACAGCAGCGCGCCCACCTCGTACGTGGGGTACGCGAGGCGCGGGTAGGCCACCTGGTCGCCGGGGCCGAGGCCCAGCTGCGTGGGCAGCCAGGCCACCAGCTCCTTGGAGCCGACCGTCGGCAGGACGGCCTGCGGGCCGATCTCGGCGCCGACCCGGCGGTGCAGCCAGCCGGCGATCGCCTGGCGCAGCTCCAGCGGGCCCCAGACGGTGGGGTAGCCGGGGGTGTCGGTGTTGGCGGCCAGCGCCTTCTGGATCACCTCGGGGACCGGGTCCACCGGGGTGCCGACGGAGAAGTCGCACAGGCCGCGCGGGTGGGCGAGCGCGGTGGCCTTGTACGGCTCCAGCTTGTCCCAGGGGAAGACCGGGAGCAGATCGGAAACGCGGCGCGCCGCCCCCGGGTGGCCCGGGAACGGCGCGTGCGTGCTGTTGGTAGTCACAGCTGGAAATCCACCGCTCGTCAGTGGTCGGCGTTCTGCGGCGGAAGGGCGGCGATGAACGGGTGGTCCCGCTCGATCAGGCCCAGCTTCGAGGCGCCACCGGGCGAACCCAGGTCGTCGAAGAACTCGACGTTCGCCTTGTAGTAGTCCTTCCACTCCTCCGGAGTGTCGTCCTCGTAGAAGATCGCCTCGACCGGGCAGACCGGCTCGCACGCGCCACAGTCGACACACTCATCCGGGTGGATGTAGAGCGATCGCTCGCCCTCGTAGATGCAGTCAACCGGGCACTCTTCGATGCACGCCTTGTCCTTGACGTCGACACAAGGCTGCGCGATGACGTAGGTCACGCTGTCGTTCCTCCTCGGAAGGGCCGTGTGGCGGCCCGTTCTGTTCTACTCGCGTGCGCGGTGAGCGCGGCGTCGTCGATGCCCGCCCCTAGTATCGCGGGTCGGGGACCGCAAATGCACAGGAGGTGGCCAGATGATCGCCGAAGGCCCGGTGGAGAGCCGTCCGGAGGTCCGGATAGATCGCTCTGACGTGGGACGACGAGTGTCCGTCCGGCGCATCTCGGAGTTCGTGGACGACCGGCCGGTGTTCCGCGATTCGATCGGCGTGCTCACATCGTGGGACGACGCCGGGCTGACCGTCACCCCCCGGATCGGGGAGCCGGTCTCCTTCCCCGAACGTCTGCTGGTCGCGGGCAAGACCGTACCGGTGTTCCCCGCGCGGCGGGCCCCGCTGCCCGCCGCCACGCCCGTCGAACTCCAGCGCATCGCCGGGCGCGGGTGGCCCGCCGTCGAGCAGGAGCGGCTCGGCGAGTGGACGCTGCGGGCCGCCGCCGGGTTCACCCGGCGGGCCAACTCCGTCCAGGCGCTCGGCGAACCGGGCCTGCCGCTGCCTCAGGCCCTGGACGCCGTCCGGCGGTGGTACGCGGCGCGCGGGCTGCCCGCGTACGTCGAGGTGATCGAGCCCGGCTCGCCCGAGGCCCTGCGCGCCGAACTCGACCGGCTCGGGGCGGCGCTGGCGCCCACGCTGGTCCGGGTCGCACCGCTGGCCGGGCTCACCCGGATCGGGGCGGGGCACGAGCGCGTACGGCTGTCGCGGACGGCGGGGGCCTCCTGGATGTCGGTGTACCGGCGGGTCGGCGAGGACGCGGCGGTGGAGGAGGCCGCGCGCAAGGTGCTGCACGGCGGGCCCTCGGTCTGGTTCGCGAGCGTCCCCGGCGCCGCCGGGCAGCCGCCGCTGGCCATCGGGCGCTGCGTGGTCGACGGGCCCTGGGCGTGCTTCGGCGCCATCGAGGTCCAGCCGTACGCGCGGCGGGCGGGGCTCGCGACGGCGGTCATGGCGGTGCTCGCGGGGCGGGCCGCCGAGGAGGGGGCGACCGGGGCGTACCTCCAGGTCGAGGCGGAGAACGCGGGGGCGATCGCCCTGTACGACGGACTGGGGTTCACGACCAGTCACACTTACCACTACGCGCTTCTTCCGCAGCCGTAGCCGCCTTCCCGTTTCCGCCTCCCGCCGTACGAAAGCCGTCGCCGTCACCGTGACCGAGCAGAGCAGAGACCGCTTCCGGACCGCCGCCCGCGCCGAGCAGCCCGACCCGGTGCTGCTCTGCCTGCTCGCCGCCACCGAGCACGGGCCGGAACCCACCGAGGCCGTCGGCACGGACGAGCTGCTCGCCGCCTGCGAGGCCGCGCTCGACCGGCACGCGGGCGCCGTCCGCCGCGCCGTCGCCGAACGGCTGCCGACCGGGCCCGAGGAGACCGCCGCCCTGCTCGCGGCCGTCCTCGGCGGGCGGGAGCGCTTCCACGGGCGGCAGTCCGACTACCGGCGGCTGGAATCCTCGCTGCTGCCCGAGGTGCTGCGGCGGCGGCGCGGGCTGCCGATCATGCTGTCCCTGGTCTGGATGGAGGTCGGGCGCCGCGCCGGGCTGGCCGTCCACGGCATCGCGCTGCCCGGGCACTTCATCGTCGCGGTCGGCGGCCCGGGCGGCGGCGGGGAGTTCGTCCTCGCCGACCCCTTCCACGGCGGCCGACTGCTCGACCCCGCCGACGTCGAACACCTGGTGGCCGCCGCCGGACACCCGTACGGCCCCGAGCTCCTCACCCCCGCCCAGCCGTTGGACATCGTGCTGCGAGTCCTCGGCAACATCCGCGCCTGGGCCTCCGACCGCCCCGAACACGCCCGCACCCAGCTCTGGGCCACCGAACTCGCCCTGCTCCTGCCGCGTCACCCCGCCCAGTTGCGGCTGGAACGGGCCGAACTGCTCGTCCGGATGGGCGACTTCCTCGGCGGCTCGGCCGAGATGGACGACTACGCGCAGATCCTGGACACCTTCGACCCGGACACGGCCGCCAAGGTCCGCCAGGAGGCGCGGGCGGCCAGACACCGGCTCAACTGAGGCTTCTCACAAGGCTCTACAACCAACCCTTCTCGCGGGCGATCCGCACGGCCTCGGTCCGGTTGCGGGCCTCGGTCTTCTGGATCGCCATCGACAGGTAGTTGCGGACCGTCCCCTCCGACAGGTGCAGCCGCTTGGCGATGTCCGCGTTCACCGCGCCGTCCGCCGCCGCGCCCAGCACGTCCCGCTCGCGCGGGGTCAGCGGGTTCGCCCCCTCCGCCAGCGCGGCCGCCGCCAGCGCCGGGTCGATCACCCGCTCACCGCGCAGCACCCGGCGGACCGCCTCCGCCAGCTCCGAGGCCGGGGCGTCCTTCACCAGGAACGCGTCCGCACCCGACTCCATCGCCCGGCGCAGATAGCCCGGCCGTCCGAAGGTCGTCGCGATCACCACCTTCGTGCCCGGCGCCCGGCGCCGCAGCTCGGCCGCCGCCTCGATGCCCGTCATCCCCGGCATCTCGATGTCCAGCACGGCCACCTGCACGTCGTGCGCCAGCACCGCCTCCACCACCTCGTCCCCGCGCCCGACCTGGGCCACCACGTCGAGGTCCCCCTCCAGCCCGAGCAGCGCCGCCAGCGCCTCCCGGACCATCCCCTGGTCCTCGGCGAGGAGCACGCGGATCGAGGGGCCGTTCTCGTTCTCACTCATGGTCACGACCATAGAGGGCGCCGGGCTTGTGTCTCCCGTAGGGGGAGACGCCAAGGTGGAGCCCATGGACGACCACCTGTACTCCATCGGCGACCTCGCCCGGCGCACCGGGCTCACGGTCAAGACCATCCGGTTCTACGCCGACACCGGGCTCGTCCCGCCCACCGACCGCACCCCGACCGGGTACCGCCTGTACGACCTCCACGCCCTCGCCCGCCTCGACCTCGTCCGCACCCTGCGCGAGCTCGGCCTCGACCTGCCCGCCGTCCGGCGGGTCCTGGACCGCGAGACCCCGCTCGCCGAGGTCGCGGCGGCGCACGCCGAGGCGCTCGACGTACAGATCCGCACACTGAGGCTGCGCCGGGCCGTCCTGCTCGCGGTAGCCCAACGTTCGTCCACCCCAGAGGAGATGAGACTCATGCACAAGCTCGCCAAGCTCTCCGACGCCGAACGCCGGCGCCTGATCGAGGACTTCATCGACGAGGCGTTCGGCGGCCTCGACGCCAACCCCGAGTTCGTCGCCATGATGCGCGGCGCCATGCCCGAACTGCCCGACGAGCCACGGGCGGAGCAGGTCGAGGCATGGGTCGAACTCGGCGAACTCGTCCAGGACGCCGACTTCCGGGCCTCCATCCGCAGGATGGCCGAACACCAGGCCGCCGAACGCGCGGACGGTGACCCGGGCGGCCTCCACCACGCCCTCACCGACACCGTCCGTACGGTCGTCGGCGAAGCCCTGGCCGCCGGTGTCTCCCCCACCTCCCCCGCCGCCACCCCCATCGTCGACACCCTCACCGCCGCCTACGCCGAAACCTTCCAGCGCCCCGACGACGCGGCACTGCGGACCTGGCTCCTCGGGCGCCTCGAAACCGCCAACGACCCCCGCGCCGAGCGCTACTGGCACCTGCTCGCCACCATCAACGGCTGGCCCGTCCCCGAGAGCCTCGCCGACGTATTCCAGTGGTTCACCGAGGCCCTCCGCACCACACTGGCCTGATGCTCCTGACCCTCGAACGCCTCCGCCCCGACCACGCCGAAGCCCTGTACGCCTTCGAACTCACCAACCGGGCCTGGTTCACCCGCACCATCCCCGACCGAGGCGACACCTACTTCGCCGAGTTCCCGGCGCGGCACGCCGCCCTGCTGGCCGAACAGGCCGAGGGCATCTCCCACTTCCACATCATCCGCGACGCCTCCGGAACGCTGATCGGCCGCATCAACCTCATCGACGCCATCGACGGCACCGCCGAACTCGGCTACCGCCTGGCCGAATCCGCCACCGGCCAGGGCTACGCCAAAGCCGCCGTAGCCCACATCTGCCACCAAGCCGCCACCACCTACGCCCTGACCGCCCTCACCGCCAGAACCACCCTCGACAACCCGGCATCGATCGCCGTCCTCACCCACAACGAGTTCAAGGCCGTCGAGGAGTTCACCCTCGACGACCGCCCCGCCCTCCGCCTCCACCGCACCCTGGAGTAGGAAGTCGGCCCGGCCGACTTCCTACTCGCCTACCGCTCGGCGCTGCGGGGCAGCACGGGCTTGACGTCCAGGATCGGGGTGCCGTCGATGGCCTCCAGGTCGCTGACCCGGATCCGCAGGCCGTCCACCGCCAGGATCGTGACCCGGTGCAGGCCGATGGGGTTGGGGCGGTCGGGGGAACGGGTGGCGAAGACTCCGGTCTCGGGCCGGGAGAGGTCCCCGCGCGGGTGGACGGCCAGCACCTCGCGGTCAGCCCGGTCGAGCCAGGTCAGCAGCAGCACCTCCTGCCCGGCGGCCAGGTCGCGCAGTCCCCGCTCGACCGCCGGATCGAACTCCAGCCAGGCGTCGGGCCCGCCCTCGTCCCCCTGCTTGGGCGCACCTGCGCGGTCCGTCAGCGGCGACTCCACCCAGCCGATCGCCCGCACCTGGTACTGCTGGTTCGCTGTCACGACTCCTCCTCGGTTCGACGCGGCTGTTCCGCGATCAGTGCCCGTTGCAGCGCGAGCGCAGGGTGCGTCACCTGGAAGGGCGGCACTACGGCACGCGGGGCTCTGCCGGGACAGGGGCCGGGCGAAGCGGCACGGAGGCGCGGAGGCGGAAGCCCTTGCCGTGGTCGCCGGGGCCGGTGGTGAGGCGGCCGCCGACGAGGGCGAGGCGTTCCTGGAGGCCGGAGAGGCCGTTGCCCGGGTGGGACTTGCCGGGGCCGGGGCCGTTGTCGGTGATCTCCAGGACGGCGTAGCGCTCGCCGTCCGCCTCCCAGGTCTCGTCGGCGCGGACGGTGCAGACGGTGGCGCCCTCGCCGTGGCGGACGATGTTGGTGACGGCCTCGCGCAGGGCCCAGGCGAGGGCGCCGGCCTCCTCGTTGGCGAGGGTGGGCCAGGCGTCGACCAGTTCGGGGGCGGCGTCCAGGCGGACCTGGGCGGCGGCCAGCGCCGTACGGGCAGCGGCGAGTTCGACGGGCAGGGTGGGGCGGCGGAAGCCGGTGACGGCCTCGCGGACGTCGATCAGGGACTGCCGGGCGACCTGCTCGATGTCGGCGACCTGGGCCCGCGCCGCCTCGTCCTTGCCGGCGTCCATGAACCGCCCGGCCAGTTCGCTCTTCAGCGTGATCAGGGAGAGCGAGTGCCCGAGCAGGTCGTGCAGGTCGCGGGCGAGGCGCAGCCGTTCCTCGGAGGCGGCGAGGTGGGCGACGGCGGCGCGGGCCTCGCGCAGTTCCTTCATGGTGCTGACGAGCCGCTGCAGGCCGGCCATGGCGATGCCGGAGAGGAAGGCGCTGAGGGCGAAGGTGGCGATGTTGTCCGAGCCGGCGTGGATCAGCAGGCCCGTCGCGGCGGTGAGGGCGGCCATGGCACCGAGCGCCCGCACCGTGTACCGCATCGGCGTGATGATCGCGACGCACACCGAGGCGTAGATGAACAGGGTCAGGAAGGCGCCGCCGAGGACGAGAGAGGCGCTGACGGCGAGCACGATCATCGTCGCGACGACGACCTGGCAGGCCCGTGGCCTCATCCCCGCCTGCGAACGGAAGATCACCAGCAGGACGTAGGCGACGACGAACCCCGCCAGGCAGCACCAGCCGAGCACCCGACCGACCTGGCCGTGCTCCCCGTTCAGCAGGTCGCTCGCCGGGTAGGCCAGGTAGAGCATCCACAGCAGCATCCAGGCGACCTTGACCAGCAACTGCCGTCTGGTCTCCGCCGGGCCGCCGGGAACGTTCATGAACGAGGCGCGCGCCGCGCCCGTCTCCGGCTGATCGTCGGGGAGGTCGGTGCGGCGCGTGTCACTCATGTCGATCATCATGCCTGCCGGGTGTCGCGCCGGTACAGGGTTGCCGCGGCGGCGACGAACACGGCGAGGAAGGCGGCCAGCCCGGCGACCGCGACCAGGTCGAAGGAGTGCCCGGGTCGGGTGAAGGTGGCGAGCTTGTTGTAGAGGAACACCGGGTTGAACTGCGCGAACTTCTCCAGCGAGCCGCTCACCGGGAACCAGGTGCCGCCGAGCAGCGCCATCGCCATGTAGGTGATCATCACGATCGGCTGCACCGCGTCCGGCGCCGCCGCGTACCCGAGGGCCACGCCGAGCGCCGAGAAGACGAAGCTGCCCAGCCACAGGGCGGCCGCGAGCCCGATCCACTGCGCCGCGCCCAGCGAGACTCCCTGGCTCGCGCCGACCGCGAAGACCACCAGGATGGACGGCAGTGTGGTGACCGAGCTCGCCGCGATCTTGCTGACGGTGTACGCCCGACCGGGCAGCGCGGTCAGCCGCAGCTGGCGCACCCAGCCGCTCTTGCGCTCCAGCGAGATCCGCTGCGCGTTGCCGGTGAGCACCGCGCCGACGGCGCCGAAGGTGGCCATCGAGACCATGAAGTACGTCTTCACCGGCAGCCCGCCCGCCTGGTCGGTGGAGCCGTACGCGTGGATGAAGAACACGTACATCAGCGCCGGGTAGGCGATGGTGAAGAACAGGTAGCGCCGGTTGCGCAGCGTCCGCAGGATCTCCAGCTTGATCAGGGTGGTCATCGCACGGGCTCCTTCTCGGCCTCGTCCAGCTCTCCGGTGATGGTGAGGAACGCCTGTTCCAGGCCCAGCCCGGCGACCTCCAGGCCGCGCGGGTAGAGCCCGGCCCGGTACAGCGCGGCGACACTCGCGTCCGCGTCGGCGGTACGGATGCGTACGGTGCGCACGCCCGCCACCCGGGCGGTGACGTCCAGGGACTGCACCCCGGGGAGGGTGCGCAGCACCGAGTCGTCGATGAACTGCCCGTCCCCGTCGTGGAGTTCGAAGGTGACCCGGCGGGCGCCGGCCCGGGCCTTGATCTCGGCGGAGGTGCCGTCGGCGATGAGCCGGCCGCGGT
Organism: Streptomyces sp. NRRL WC-3742; assembly: GCF_000720635.1. Lineage (GTDB taxonomy): Bacteria > Actinomycetota > Actinomycetes > Streptomycetales > Streptomycetaceae > Kitasatospora. The sequence continues at coordinate 69,978 of NZ_JOCF01000030.1, forward strand.
GCAGCACGAGCACCCGGTCGGCGATGGAGTCGGCCTCCTCCAGGTAGTGGGTGGCGAACAGCACCGTACGACCGGCGTCGGCCTGGGCCCGCATGCTCGCCCAGAACGCCTGCCGGACGCTGACGTCCATGCCGGTGGTGGGCTCGTCCAGCACGATCAGGTCGCTGTCGCCCGCGATGGCGAGGGCGAAGCGCACGCGCTGCTCCTGGCCGCCGGAGAGCTTGTCGACCCTGCGCTCCGCCAGTTCCGTGATCCCGGCGTCGGTCAGCACCCCCGTGACCGACCGGCCGCGCGGGTGCACGTCGCAGGCGAACTGAACGATCTCGCGGACCTTGACGTCGGCCATCAGCCCGCCGCTCTGCAGCATCGCGCCGACCCGGCCGGCCTCGATCGCCGCGCGCGGCGATCCGCCGAACAGGGTGACGGCACCCTGGTCGGGCTCGCGCAGGCCGAGCAGCAGATCCAGGCTGGTGGACTTGCCGGCGCCGTTCGGGCCGAGCAGGGCGACGGTCTCGCCCGGCCTCAGCACCAGGTCCAGCCCGTCCACGGCACGCACCCGCCCGTAGCTCTTGCCCACGCCTCGGAAGGCGGCCACTTCGGCAACCATCGGAACCGCTCCTCTCCCCTGTCGCTGTCGCATCGGTGCTGTTCGCACCACCTCAGAGTCCCGCGCGGCGGGGTGGCGGCGGCAGTGTCGGCCGTCGTGGCTTCGGTATGACGGATGTCATGCCGGAGGCCGGTACGCCGATCACGGGGCACCGGCCTCCGAACGCGCTGGTCAGATGGCCAGCGCGCGCTTCACGAAGTCGACCTGGAGCAGCAGCAGGTTCTCCGCGACCTCCTCCTGAGGCGTCATGTGCGTGACGCCGGACAGCGGCAGCACGGTGTGCGGACGGCCCGCCGCGAGCAGCGCGGAGGAGAGGCGCAGGGTGTGGGCGGCCACCACGTTGTCGTCGGCGAGGCCGTGGATGATCATCAGCGGGCGCTCCAGCCCGGCCGCGTAGCCGCTCAGCGAGTTGGCGGCGTAGACGTCCGGCCGCTCGTTCGGGTCGCCGAGGTAGCGCTCGGTGTAGTGGGTGTCGTACAGCTCCCAGTCCGTCACCGGCGCCCCGGCGACGGCCGCGTGGAAGACGTCGGGGCGGCGCAGCACGGCGAGCGCGGCGAGGTAGCCGCCGTAGGACCAGCCGCGGATGGCGACCCGGCCGAGGTCGAGCGGGAACTCGTCGGCGAGCGCCCGCAGCGCGTCGGCCTGGTCGTCCAGGGTGGCGCCGGCGAAGTCGAAGGCGATGGCCTTCTCCCAGGCCGGCCCGCGCCCGGGCGTGCCGCGCCCGTCCGCGACGACGACGGCGAAGCCCTGGTCGGCGAACCACTGCGAGTTGAGGTGCGGGTTGTGCGCCTGGACGACGCGCTGGCCGTGCGGGCCGCCGTACGGGTCCATGAGGACGGGCAGCAGCCCGTCACGCTCGTGGTCGTAGCCGGTGGGCAGGAAGACGGCGCTGGGGATGCGGCGCTCGCCGGCGAAGCGGAAGACGGGGCGCGCGGTGATGACCGGCTTCTCGGCGTGGGAGGCGATGACGGCCACGTCGTCGACGACCACGCCCTCGGGCAGGTCGCGGGCGACCTGGACGAGGCTGCCGGGCAGGTCCGGCTCGGCGGTGGCCCGCACGGTGATCCCGCCCGCGTGCACCGCACTGGTGACGGAGGTGAACGGACGGCCGTTGGCGGACTCCCAGGCGAGGTGCTTGCCGTCGTGGCTGATCCGGCCGACGGCGATCCACCCGGGCTCGGGGTCGGCCTCCTCGGCGCCGCCGGAGGCGGAGAAGAACACCTCCTCCGCCGTCACCGCGACGACGGACCGCACGTGCAGGTCGGCCCCGGTGACGGCCTGGTCGCCGACCACCAGCGCCCGCACCCCTCCCTCGTCGGAGATCCGGACCAGCTTCCCGTCCGGAGTCCAGGCCGGGGCGCCGTCGAAGACCTCCAGCCAGACCTCGTCCTTCTCCTCGTACAGCACCTCGGTGGCACCGGTGGCCACGTCGAGGCCCAGGATCCGCTGGGTGCGCTGGTCGCGGGACTGGACGAGCAGCAGCGGCACCCCGCCCGCGGACCAGTGCACCCGGGCCAGGTACGGGAACGCCGTACGGTCCCAGTCGACCTCGGTGCGCCCGCCGTCCAGGTCGAGCACCCAGAGCCCGACCTCGGCGTTGGCGGTGCCCGCCGCCGGGTAGGCGACCTCGGCGGGCTCGCTCTGCGGGTTGGCCGGGTCGGCGATCCACCAGCGGCGCACCGGGGTGTCGTCGGCGCGCTCGACGAGCAGCCGGCGGCTGTCGGGGGACCACCAGAACCCGCGGTCGCGGCTCATCTCCTCCTGGGCGATGAACTCGGCCTGCCCCCAGGTGACGTTCGGCCCGTCCGGCTCGGCGAGCGCCCGGTCGCCGCTGCCGTCGGCGCGGGTCAGCCGCAGTTCGCCGGCGGTGTTGGCGTACGCGACGACGCTGCCGTCCGGGGCCGGGCGCGGGTCGACCAGCGGCCCTCGGGCGGGCAGTTCGGCGGTGGCGCCGGTGGTCAGGTCGGCGGTGAAGAGCCGGCCGGAGAGGGCGAAGGCGGCCAGGCGGCCGGCGGCGTCCAGGGCGTAGCCGACGATGCCGGCGGAGCCTTCGCGGCTGCGCTCGCGGCGGGCCTTCTCGGCGGGCGAGAGGTCCTCCTCGCCGCCGCCGAGCAGCACGGCCGGGTCGGCGGCGATCCGCTCCTCGCCGGTGGCGGTGTCGAGGGTCCACAGCAGGTTGGCCTTGTCGCCGCCGGACTTCGAGCGCAGGAAGGCGACCCGCGATCCGTCCGGTGCGACGGAGAACGACCGGGGCGCGCCGACGGTGTAGCGCAGGGTCCGCGCGTACTGCCGGGGGAAGGTGTCCGCAGGGGTGTGGGAGGTCATGGCACCAGACCCTACGACGCCGTACCTCCACCGCCGTGGGCGTCGTGATCACTCGTTCGGAGCATCCTTTGCGAGTACGCCCCAAAGGGGCGCAAACCCCCTCCGACCGGCCCATGCGCTCCGCAAGTGACCCGATGCCCCGGCGCGCGCGGACTCACCGAATGTAATGCTCCCCTTACCCATCGGGTATGACTGGTCGAGCGAGTGATCGTCGGGCCCGTCCCGCCCCCGGTCACCCGGCCCCGCGTTCCACACGGTCCCACCGTCGCCCTCCCCCAGGGGGCGGCGCACCCGAGAGGGGTACGAGCCGACATGGCCATGAACATCTCCGCCGTCGTGCTGATGCTGATCATCGTGGTGGTGCTGATCCGCCGCTCCGGCCTGAAGCTGGCACACGCGATCGTCTGCGCGCTGCTCGGCTTCTACCTGGCGTCCAGCTCGATCGCCCCGTCCATCAGCCAGGTCACCAGCAACCTGGCCGGAATGATCAACGGCCTCAAGCTCTGACCCCTCACCCGCGGTCGTTAGGCTTCCTCCCATGACCGCGACTACCGGCCGCCGCCTGCTCCTGGTGCACGCACACCCCGACGACGAGTCGATCGGCAACGGCGCCACCATGGCCCGGTACGCCGCCGAGGGCGCGCAGGTCACGCTGGTGACCTGCACCCTCGGCGAGGGCGGCGAGGTGATCCCGCCGGAGCTGGCCCACCTGACGGCCGGTCGATGGGGGTACCCCCGGCCGGAGGCTGGGGGAGACATGCTCGGCCCGTACCGGATCGGCGAGCTGACCGAGGCGATGCGCGCCCTCGGCGTGACCGACTTCCGCTTCCTCGGCGGGCCGGGCCGCTACCGCGACTCCGGGATGATGGGCGTGCCCGACAACGACGTCCCCGGCTGCTTCTGGCGGGCCGAGGTCGACGAGGCGGCCGCCCACCTGGTCGCGGTGATCCGCGAGACGCGGCCGCAGGTGCTGGTCACCTACGACGGGAACGGCGGCTACGGGCACCCGGACCACATCCAGGCGCACCGGGTCGCGATGCGCGCCCACGAGCTCGCCGCGGACGCGGAGTTCCGCCCGGAGCTGGGCCCGGCCTGGCACGTCGCGAAGGTGTACTGGAACCGGCTGCCCCGCACGGTGGTCGAGTCCGCCCTCGCCGAAACAGCCGCCCGGGGAGCCTTCCCCGGCGTCGCCGCGATCGACGACCTCCCCGGGGTGGTGGACGACTCCCGGGTCACCACCCTCGTCGACGGCTCCGGGTACGCCGCGGCCAAGAGCGCCGCCATGGCCGCGCACGCCACCCAGATCACCGTGGACGGCGACTCCTTCGCCCTCTCCAACGACCTCGGCCAGCCGCTGCTCACCACCGAGTACTACGAGTTGGCGCGCGGACAGGCGGGGCCGACCGGCCCCGGGCGGGCCCTGGAGGACGACCTGTTCGCGGGCCTCGACACCGGGGCGTCCGGCGGGGCCCTCCCCCAGGCCGAGACCGAGGCCCGGACCGATGCCCGGACCGAGGCCCAGACCGAGGGGAGCGCCCGATGAGCGGGCCCGCAGACCAGACCAAGGGCAGGACCGGCCGGACCGACCGAACCGACAAGGCCCAGCCGGCCCAGCGCCGCTCGCTGACGGTCGCCGTCCTCGGCACCAGGGAGCACCGCCTCGCCGAGGCCCAGCCGCCGCGCGCCGCCCGGATCGCGGTGTACGTGGTGTTCTTCGCCCTCGGTGTCGCGGTGTCGGTGTGCGGAGCATTCGTGCAGGCATTGTGGCCGCCGGTGGGCGTCCTGCTCGCCCTGGCCGCGACCGCCGCGACCTTCTACGCGGGCCTGCGGATCACCGGCACCCGGCTGGGCGCCGCGTTCCCGGCGGCCGGCTGGTTCCTGGCGATGCTGATGGTGATGGTCCCCCGGCCGGAGGGCGACAACGTGCTCTGGGCCAACGCCACGTCCCTGGCCTGGCTGTTCGCCGGCTCGGTGCTGGGCGTGATCTGCGCCACCCTGCCCACCCGCACCAGCTGGTTCCCGGGGGTGCCCGGCCCGCCGCGCTGATCTGGAGCGGGGCCGCGTACGGTACAGCACGCGACGCGCAGTCAGGACCGTTCGGCCGTACTCTCATACGGGAGGATTCGGACGTATCAGGATCTGTCCGAAGCCGTTCGCCGCTCGGTTCTTCCCAGTATGGTGGTCCCGCAGAACGTCGTACCCGACCGCCGCCCGCCTGAGCGGAACACCTGTGAGACCCTCCCCAGGCCCGGCGACCACGAACCGCGGTCGCGCCGCACGACCCGCCCGCGAACCCGGAGCAGAGCAGCATTGAGCAGCCGCGAATCTGACAACGCCAACCCGACGCCCCGGCGCACGGGTCCGGACGCCTACCCGTCGGGCACCCCGCCCTACGGCACCCCGTTCGAGGGCGACCGGTCCGCGGCCGGTGCCGCCCAGGGCGCCGCGTCGGGCGGCGAGGACGACGGTCCCAAGACCGAGACCACGCTGACGACCCGGGTGCGGATCAACATCCCCGGCTCGCGCCCGATCCCGCCGGTCGTCGTCCGCAGCACCGTCAAGAACGAGGACGCCCCGGCCGAGGAGGCCCCGGCCGCCGAGCCGGGCGGCCCCCGCCCCCGCCACCGTTCCGCGCCCGCCTCGCCCGTCCTCGGCGTGATGGAAGGGGGCGAGACCGGCCGCGCGGCCACGCCGCCGAACCTGCCGCCGGAGTGGCAGATCCCGCCGATCCCGCCGATCCCGGCGGCGACCTCCGAGTCCGAGTCGACCGGCGCCTGGTTCCGGCCGCGGCAGAAGAAGGCCGCCCAGCCCGGCGAGCCCGTGCCGGCCGCCGCCCCGGCGGCCCCCGGCGCGCCGCAGGCCCAGGCCGCGCCCGCCGCCGAGACGCGCCCCCTGGCTTCCCCGGCCGCCGGCAACCGTCCCTCCCCCGGCGGTACGGGCCAGGCCCGGCCGGGCGGCCGCCCGGTGCCCGCCCAGGCCAAGGGCCCCCACCCGGCCCCCCGTCAGGGCGGCGCCCCCGCCGCGCCGTACGGGGCCGAGGCCCCGGTCGAGGACGGCGTCTACCGCCCCGCCGACCCGTTCGCCGCCGGCGCCCCCGCACGCGGACCCCGCCCCAACCGCCCCCAGCCCGGGCAGGGCCACCCGGGCGCCCAGGGCCGCCCGCAGGGCCCCGCGGCCGGTGCGCCGGACCCGGAGGACACCTCCGTCGACGGCTTCGAGCCGATCCGCGACGGCGCCCCCGCGCCCGGCTCGATACCCGGCCGGAACGGCGCCCCCCGCCCGGCCGAGGGCCGCCCGCAGCCGGGCCTGTTCGCCTCGGCGCCGACCGGCACCGACCCCTTCGGCACCCAGCGCACGGGTCAGCCCGGCCAGCCCGGCCAGCCCGGTCAGGACGCGTTCGCCCCCCAGGCCGCCGCCCCCGGCGCGCTGTTCCCCAACCCGCCGGGCGCCGCCGCCCGTCCGCACCCGGGCGGCCCCGACCCGGAGACCACCGAGGCCATCCCGCTGCCCGTGCCCCCGGGCGGCCCGGGCGCCCCGAACGGCCCGACCCCGCCCCCCGCGGCGGCCGCGCCCTCCCCGGTGCCGGCCCCCGCGGCCCCCAGGTCCGAAGCTCCCGCCAAGGGCAAGAAGAAGGGCGGCGGCGGCAAGAAGGTCGTCAAGCTCGGCGTCTACGCCGTCGCCGGGGTGCTGTTCCTCGGCGCCGCCGCGTACGGCACCGGCCTGATGCTCAACCAGTCGGACGTCCCCAAGGGCACCGTCGTGCTCGGCACCGACATCGGCGGCAACAGCCGCGACCAGGCGATCCACGCGCTGGACGAGTCGATCGGCAAGACCGGCGCCCTGCCGCTCAAGCTCAAGGTCGGCGACCAGAGCGTGGACCTCGACCCGACCGCGGCCGGGCTGGGCTTCGACACCACGGCCACCGTGGACGGCCTCGCCCATCACAGCTACAACCCGGTCGACGTCATCAAGTCGATCAAGGGCGGCAACAAGGCCGTCTCGCCTGAGGTGAAGGTCGACCGGGCCAAGCTCAAGGCCGCGCTGGACTCGCTGGCCGCCGGCTCCGGCCAGGGCCTGCAGGAGGGCTACGTCAAGTTCTCCGACTCCGGTGACCCGGTCGTGGTGCCCGGCAAGGCGGGTCAGTCCGTCGACTCGGCCAACGCCGTCGACGCCGTCGAGCAGGCGTACCGCGACCGCGCCGCCGGCAAGCCCGAGCAGCCCGTCGCGCTCGCCCTGACGGCCGCCCAGCCCAAGGTCTCCACCCAGGCCCTCCAGGCCGCCGCGGACGGCCTCGGCAAGCAGGTGACCAGCGGGAAGATCCACCTCGTCGCCGGCGCCAAGTCCTGGGACTTCGGCCCCAAGACCGCCGCCAAGGTCCTCACGCTCGTACCGGACGCCTCCGGCAAGATCGTGCCCAAGTGGGACCTGGACGCGCTGAACGGCCAGCTGGGCGGCGTGTTCGACAAGGTGAAGGTCAAGAAGAACGGCCAGAGCGCGGCGATCACCCCGCAGGACGTCGCGGACGCCGTCGGCTCGCTGTTCGACAAGACCGGCGACAAGGACCGCACCTTCAAGTTCACCGTCGCCTGACAAGCGCACCCCGGTAGTTCGGGCCCGTCGTATCCGATCGGTTACGACGGGCCCCGCTACTCGACAACTCCACCTCCTGGTCAGCAAGATGTGACGCCTCACCTTCCGTCACAACCACCTCGGGAGCACGCCGATGGGCCGCCGCCTCCAGCACCACCGGACGGCGCTGCTCGCCGGTCTGACCGCCGTCACGCTCTCCCTCGCACTCTGCTCCTGCGCCTCCGGCCAGGGCGACGGCAGCGGCGGGGGCGGGGACGCCGGGCCGAGGGCGGCCGCCGCACCCAAGCTCACCTCGATCGACATCAACCCGCACGACCGCGCCCAGCTGCGCCGCGGCGGCACCCTGAACCTGGCGATCCCCCAGTTCTCCCGCCAGTGGTCGCCGATCCACACGGACGGCAGCGAGAGCTCGACCATCAGCGTCACCAAGCCGCTGCTGCCGACCTTCTTCCGCTCGGACGCCGCCGGCACCCAGACCGTCAACCCGGCCTACCTCCTGGACGCGCGCGCCGAGACCAAGGACGGCCGCCAGGTGGTCACCTGGACGCTCAACCCGAAGGCCCACTGGTCGGACGGCACCCCGATCACCTGGCGCGACATCGAGGCCAACTGGAAGGCGCTGAACGGCAAGGACCCGGCCTACAAGCCGTCCAGCAGCACCGGCTTCGAACTGGTCTCCTCCGTGGTGGCCGGCAAGGACGACTTCCAGGCGGTGATGACCTTCGACCGCCCGTTCAACGAGTGGCAGTCGATGTTCAACGGCGCCGCCAACGCCCCGCTGCTGCCGGCCGCCCTGCTCTCCACCCCCGAGCAGTTCAACTCCGCCTACCTGGACGCGATCCCGGTCACCGCCGGCCCGTTCAAGGTGGAGAAGCTGGACCGCGCCACCCAGACCGTCAGCCTGGTCGCCGACCCCGCCTGGTGGGGCGACAGGCCGATGCTGGACCGGATCGTCTTCCACGTCATGCTGCCCGCCGCCATGCCCGCGGCCTTCTCCCGCGGCGACATCGACCTCGTCAACATCGGCCCCGACGTGGCCGGTTACCAGACCGTCCGCTCCACCAAGGGCGCCGCCTTCCGCCGCGCCGGCGGCCCGGACTTCCGCCAGTTCACCCTCAACGCCCGCACCCCCGCGCTCTCCGACGCGACGGTGCGCCAGGCCGTCTTCCAGGCGATCAACCGGGACACCGTCATCCGCGCCGACCTCGGCGGCCTGGACTGGCCCGCCGTCCCGCTCAACAACCACCTGCTGGTCGCCAACCAGAACGCCTACCGCGACAACTCCCTGGGCCTGGCCCGCTACGACCCCGCCGAGGCTTCCCGCAAGCTGGACGCGGCGGGCTGGAGGATGGACGGCGACGTACGGAAGAAGGACGGCCGCGAGCTGAACCTGCGCATGGTCATCCCGGCCGGCGTCACCCAGGCCCAGAACGAGGCCGCGAGCGCCACCAAGATGCTCAAGGACGTCGGCGTCAAGGTCACCACCGTGACGGCGCCCATCAACGAGTTCTTCGACAAGTACGTCAACCGCAACGACTTCGACATCGCGGCCTACTCCCTGATGGGCACCCCGTTCCCGGCCAGCGGCAGCCGCTCCAACTTCGCCCAGAACGGCGGCACCAACCACGTCGGCGCGGGCAGCCCGGCCGCCGACTCCGCGCTCGACCGGGCCGCCGCCGCACCCGACGCGGCCTCCGCCTCCGAGGCGATCAACCAGGCCGACGCCGAGCTGTGGAAGGTGGCGGGCATCCTGCCGCTCTACCAGCGCCCGCAGCTGTACGGCGCCAAGCCCGAGCTCGCCAACATCGGTGCGCAGGGGCTGTCCGACATCGTCTGGGAGAACGTCGGCTTCACCAAGTAGGGCGCCCCGCGACAGAGCGCCCGTACGCCTCAGCCGCGCAGCGTCTCCCGCCAGTAGTGGCAGGCGCTGTGCCGGCCCGGCAGCTCGCGGCCGTCCTCGGCCACCACCGGTGACAGCCCCGGGGGTTCGCTCAGGCAGCGGTCCTGGGCGCGCGGGCAGCGCGGGTGGAAGGCGCAGCCCTCCGGCAGCTTCAGCAGGCTCGGCGGCAGGCCCTTGATCGCGTGCAGGTTGCGGCCCTTCTGGTCCAGGCGCGGGATCGAGTCCAGCAGCCCCCGGGTGTACGGGTGCGCCGGGCGGGCGTACAGGTCGCGCACGGGCGCGGTCTCGACGATCCGCCCGGCGTACATCACGGCGATCTTGTCCGCGACGTCGGCCACCACGCCCAGGTCGTGGGTGATGAGGATCAGACCCATCCGGAACTCGGCCTGCAACTCGGCCAGCAGGTCCATGACCTGGGCCTGGACGGTGACGTCCAGGGCGGTGGTCGGCTCGTCCGCGATGATCAGGTCGGGCTGCAGGGAGAGCGCCATCGCGATCATGATGCGCTGGCGCATGCCGCCCGAGAACTGGTGCGGATAGTCGCCCACCCGCTGCCGGGCCGCCGGGATGCGAACGCGGTCCATCAGCGCGACGGCCTTGTCCCGGGCCTCCGACCTGGTCAGGCCCTGGTGCACCCGGAACATCTCGCCGAGCTGGTAGCCCACGCTCAGCACCGGGTTGAGGGCCGAGAGCGCGTCCTGGAAGATCATCGCGATCCGCTGGCCCCGGACGGAGCGGCGCTCCCTGGACGGCATCGTGAGCAGGTCCTGGCCCCGGAAGAGGATCCGCCCGGCGGTGATCCTGCCCGGCGGCATGTCCAGGATGCCCATGATCGCCTGCGCCGTCACCGACTTGCCCGAGCCGGACTCGCCCAGCACCGCCAGCGTCTCCCCGGCTGCCACCGAGTAGGTGACCCCGTTGACGGCCCTGGCCACGCCGTCCCGGGTGCGGAACTCCACGTGCAGGTCCTCGACCTCCAGCAACGGCGTCCCGGGCACCAGTCGCTCCCGCCCACCGCCGACCACCTGCACCGCGTCGTCCATGGCCCGCCCCCTTGTCCGCACGGCCCGACCGTCGCCGGGCGCAGAGCAACTATCAGGGAGCGGGCCGCACTTGGCGAGTCCACGGTGGATCTCGGTTCCATCACGGCGAAGGGCGCGCCCCCGATCCGGGAACGCGCCCTTCGCCGTTCGAACCCCTCAGTCCCCGATGTCGCGCTCCGCCGTGCCCTGCCCGTTGTCGCGCTCCGCCGCGCCCTGCCCGATATCGCGCTCCGCCGCGAAGTGGCAGGCCGAGTCGTGCACCGCCTGCCCCTTCAGCCACGAGGGCGCCGCCAGCAGCGGGACCTCCACCGCGCACCGGTCCTGCGCCTTCCAGCACCGCGTCCGGAACCGGCACCCCGAGGGCGGATTCGCCGGCGAGGGCACGTCCCCGGTGAGCACGATCCGGTCCCGCGACTCCCGCGCGCTCGGGTCCGGCACCGGCACGGCGGAGAGCAGTGCCTGGGTGTACGGATGCGTCGCGTGGTCGTAGATCTCGGTGTCGCTGCCGATCTCGACCAGCCTCCCCAGGTACATCACCCCCACCCGGTCCGAGATGTGCCGCACGATCGAGAGGTCGTGCGCGATGAACATGTACGAGAGGTTGAACTCCCCCTGCAGCTGCTCCAGCAGGTTGATGACCTGCGCCTGCACCGACACGTCCAGCGCCGAGACCGGCTCGTCGCAGATGATGACCTCCGGCCGGAGTGCCAGCCCCCGGGCGATGCCGATGCGCTGGCGCTGCCCGCCGGAGAACTGGTGCGGGTACCGGTTGATGTACTCGGGGTTGAGCCCGACCACGTCCAGGAGGTCCTGGACGGCCTTGCGGCGGTCGCCCTTGGGCGCCACCTCGGGGTGGATCTCGAACGGCTCCCCGATGATGTCGCCGACCGTCATACGACGATGCCCAGCGTCTCGCCCTGCATCAGGTCGAAGTCGACCCCGTCGACGGCCTTCACCGCCCCGACCTGCTTCTTGAACAGCACGCCCTGGGTCAGCGGGAAGTGCTTGATCAGGCCGCGGACCTCGAGGATCGGCTCGCCCCTGGGCACCTCCTGGGCGAAGGCGACCTCCTCGGGCACCGCGGCGCCCAGCGCACTGGCCCCGTTAACGGTCATGGAGGGTCTCCTTCCAGAAGAAGCAGGCGCTGCCGCGCCCCTCCAGCGGCGTCCCGTCGTCCTCGGCGACGGGGTACAGCTCCGGCACCTCCACCCGGCAGCGGTCCTGGGCGCGCGGGCAGCGCGGGTTGAACGCGCAGCCCGGCGGGATCCGCAGCAGGTTGGGCGGCAGGCCCTTGATCGCGTAGAGCTCCTGGCCCTTCTGGTCCAGGCGCGGGATGGAGTCCAGCAGCCCCCGGGTGTACGGGTGCGCGGGCCGCGCGTACAGCTCGTGCACGGGCGCGGTCTCGACGATCCGACCGGCGTACATCACGGCGATCTTGTCCGCGACGTCCGCGACCACCCCCAGGTCGTGGGTGATCAGGATCAGCCCCATGTGGAACTCCGCCTGGAGCTCCGCCAGCAGGTCCATCACCTGGGCCTGGACGGTGACGTCCAGGGCGGTGGTGGGCTCGTCCGCGATGATCAGGTCCGGTTCCAGCGCCAGGGCCATCGCGATCATGATGCGCTGGCGCATGCCGCCGGAGAACTGGTGCGGGTAGTCGTTCACCCGCTGGGCCGCGGCGGGGATGCGCACCCGGTCCATCAGCTCGACGGCCTTGGCCTTGGCCTCCGCGCGGGAGGCGCCCTGGTGCACCCGGAACATCTCGCCGAGCTGGAAGCCCACGCTCAGCACCGGGTTGAGGGCCGAGAGCGCGTCCTGGAAGATCATCGCGATCTTCTGGCCGCGGATCTTGCGCCGCTCGTCCTTGCCCATCGTCAGCATGTCCCGGCCGCGGAAGCGGATCTCCCCGCGCGGGATCCGGGCCGGCGGCATGTCCAGGATGCCCATGATCGCCTGCGCCGTCACCGACTTGCCCGAGCCGGACTCGCCGAGCACCGCCAGCGTCTCCCCGGCCCGGACGCTGTAGTCGACGCCGTTGACGGCCTTGGCCACACCGTCCCTGGTGACGAACTCGACGTGCAGGTCCCGGACTTCGAGCAAGGGCCCGTCGTCCGGCGCCCCCCGCTCGCGTCCGGGGGTCTTGTCCACAGCTGTACTCACGAGGCGCTCCCCTTCGCTCAGCGAAGCTTCGGGTCGAGGGCGTCGCGCACGGCGTCGCCCAGCATGATGAAGGCCAGCACCGTGACGGACAGCGCCGCGGCCGGGAAGAACAGCACGTACGGAGCCGTGCGGATCACCTTCTGGGCGGAGGAGATGTCGATGCCCCAGGAGATGGTCGGGTCCTGGAGGCCGATGCCGAGGAAGCTCAGCGTCGCCTCCGTGGCGATGTAGCCGCCGAGGGCGATGGTGGCGACGACGATCACCGGGGCGATCGCGTTCGGCAGGATGTGCCGGAACATCAGCCGGCCCGTACCGGCGCCGAGCGCCCGCCCGGCGACCACGTAGTCCGCCTGCTTGACGGTCAGCACCGCGCCGCGCATGACGCGGGCGATCTGCGTCCAGCCGAGCACGCCCAGGGCGACGACCACGCTCCACACCGTGCGGGTGGAGAAGGCGTTGAGCAGTACCAGGGCGCCGAGCAGCAGCGGGATGCCGAAGAAGATGTCGACGATCCGGGAGATCACCGCGTCGACGGCGCCGCCGAAGTACCCGGCGACCATGCCGGTCAGCCCGCCGAGCACGGTGACGGTGGCGGTGACGAAGATGCCGACGGTGATCGAGGCCCGGGCGCCGTACACGACCCGGGCGAAGATCGAGCGGCCCTGGGCGTCGTAGCCGAACCAGCCGCCGCCGAAGACGTCCCCGTAGTCGGGCCGGCGCAGGTAGTCGTGCACCAGGTCGGCCTTGCGCGGGTCGGTGTCGGTGAACGCGTAGGGGAAGATCGCCATGACGACCAGCAGCAGGATGAGCGCCGCCGAGATCAGGAAGATCGGCCGCCGGCGCAGGTCCCGCCAGGCGTCGCCCCAGAGGCTCCTGGCCTCCTCGCGCTTCTCCGCGCTCCGCTCGACCAGGGTCTCCTGTTCGACGGCCATGCCCTGTTCGCCGGCGTAGTCGAGGTGGGAGACGCCGGGCTTGGGGTTCGGCTTCAGTGAGTCCTCGTCATGGATGTCAGGCATAGCGAATCCTCGGGTCCAGGACCGCGTAGAGCAGATCGACGAGCAGGCTGGCGACCAGGTAGACGATCACCAGGACGGTCACGATGCCGACCACGGTCGGGCCTTCCTTCTGGTTGATGGCCCGGTACAGGACGTTGCCGACGCCCTGCACGTTGAAGATGCCCTCGGTCACGATCGCGCCGCCCATCAGCGCGCCGAGGTCGGTGCCGAGGAAGGTGACCACCGGGATCAGCGAGTTGCGCAGCAGGTGGCGCACGATGACGGTCCGCCGGGGCAGGCCCTTGGCCACCGCCGTACGGATGTAGTCGGCCCGCAGGTTCTCGCCGATGGAGGTCCGGGTGAGTCGGGCCACGTACGCGAGCGAGAGCGAGCCCAGCACCACGGCGGGCAGGGCGAGTTGGGACAGGTCGCGGGAGTCCTGCACGGTCGGGGTGACCCAGCCCAGGTTCGTCGCGAAGATCGTCTGCGCGATGTACGCCAGCACGAAGACCGGCACCGAGATGACCACCAGGGTCAGGATCAGCACCAGGGTGTCCGGGATGCTGCCGCGCTTGAGGCCCGAGAGCACACCGAGCGCGAGGCCCAGGACCAACTCGAAGACGAAGGCCATCAGCGCCAGCCGGATCGTCACCGGGAAGGCGTCCTTCATGATGTCCGCGACCGACCGCCCGGTGAAGCTGGTGCCGAAGTCCCCCTGGAAGAGGTTCCCCATGTAGTGCAGGTACTGCTTCCAGAGCGGCTGGTCGAGGAAGTACCGGTGCTTCAGGCTGGCGACGGTCGCCGGGTCGGCGGCCTTCTCGCCGAAGAGCGCCGCCACCGGGTCACCCGGCAGCGAGTAGACCATCAGGAAGATCAGCAGCGTGGCGCCGAAGAACACCGGGATCATCTGCAGCACCCGCCGCAGAACGTAACTGCCCATCCGAGCCTCCTTCCTAGGAACCCGACCGGCCGGGCCGGTCGGCCGGGAGGGCCGGGCCCCGCCCTCCGTGCGGGGAGGGCGGGGCCGGCGGGGCCGAAGGTCAGCCCTTGACCTCGACCTGGGTCCAGGCCGGGTTGCCGAAGGAGTCGAACTTCACGTTCTGCACCTTGGTGGAGTAGCCGGAGTTGGTGCGGTAGTACCAGAGCGGGATGGCCGGCATCCCGCTCGGCAGCACGGCCTCCGCCTGCTGGTAGCCGCTGACCGTGTCGGCGACGCTGGCCGCCTCGTCGGCCTTGGTGGCGGCCTCGTCGAACTTCGGGTCGCTGTAGCCGAAGTCGTTGGAGGCGGCGCCGGTGCGGTACACCTCGTTGAGGAAGTTGGCGTTCAGCGGGTAGTCCTGCACCCAGCCGGTGCGGAAGGCGCCGTTGACGGTGTGCCCGGTGATCGCGGCCCGCGCGGTCTTGAAGTCCGCCTTCGGGTCGCCGAGGCAGTCCACGCCGGTGTTCTGCCGGATCGAGTTGCAGACCGCGTCCACCCACTCCTTGTGGCCGCCGTCCGCGTTGTACGTGATCGTCAGCTTGTTGCCGGGGACACCGCCGCCCTCCTGGATCAGCTGCTTGGCCTTGGCGGGGTCGAACTTGCAGAAGTCGCCGCAGGCGCCGTCCTTGTAGCCCTCGACGCCCTCGGCCACCCAGGCACTGGCGGGCTTGCGGGAGCCCTGGAGCACCGTCTTGGTGATGGTGTCCCGGTCGATCGCCATCGACAGGCCCTGGCGCACCTTGGCCTTGTCGGGGGCGCTCCAGTCGGCCTGGTAGAGGGTGAAGCCGATGTTCTGGATGGCACCCTGCGGGGCGTCGATCGCCCGGTCGCCGAGGTCGTTCTTGTACGTGGCCAGCGCGGAGGGCGGCACCTGGTCCATCACGTCCAGGTTGCTGGACTGGAGGTCCGCGTAGGCCGCCTCGGACGTGGTGTACATCTTGAAGATGACGCCACCGTTCTTCGGCTTGTCCACGCCCTGGTAGTCCGGGAACGCCTTGGTGACGACCTGGGTGTTGTGGGTCCAGCTGACGAACTGGTACGGGCCGTTGCCCACCGGCTTCTGCCCGTAGCCGGCCGGGTCCTTGAAGAAGCCGTCCGGCAGCGGCGAGAAGGCGATGTAGCCGAGCTTGTACTCGAAGTACGAGACCTTGTTGTTCAGCTTGACCGTGAAGTGCAGGTCGTCGGTGACGGTCAGGCCGGACATCTTGTCGGTGGTCGGCTGCCCGGTCGTCGGGTGGACGTCCTTGTAGCCCTCGATGTCGGAGTACCAGGAGCTGTTGATCTGGGCGTTCTTCGGGTTCGCCGACCAGTTCCAGGCGTCGACGAAGTTCTTGGCGTGCACCGGGGTGCCGTCGTGGAACTTCCAGCCGTCCTTGAGGGTGACGGTGTAGGTCTGGGAGTCGGCGGTCTCGATCTTGTCGGCCACCTGCATCCGGATCTTGGCGTTGCTCGGGTCGTAGTCCACCAGCCCCTTGAAGAGGTTCTGGATGATGCGACCACCGCCCACCTCGTTCGCGTTGGCGGGCTGCAGCGGGTTCTGCGGCTCGCTGCTCTGGTAGCTGAACGTCTTGTTGGCGTCCGATGAACTGCTGCCTCCGCCACTGCTGCTGCATCCGGTGGCAACCAGGGCCACGGAGGTAGCGGCGGCGAGGACCCAACGGGCGCGGACGGCTACGGGCATGGAGGTCCCTCCTCATGGTGTGTGTCGCATCACACCCCATGAGAAGCGCGGCCCGTCGACGGCGCGAGTCGGGAGCACCCGGATGGGTGCCTGAGCGCCCCGCCGAGTTGACGCGACGTCCGGTCCGCACCGGGAACGCGGAAGGGCCCGCGGCCGGAGCCGCGGGCCCTTCCGGGTGTCGTACGGGAGCGTCAGGCCGCGGCCGACTCCCGGACCTCGGGGAAGTGGCAGGCCGACTCGTGGGCGGCCGCGCCCTCCAGCGTGGTCGGGATCGCCAGCAGCGGGACCTCCTCCGCGCAGCGGTCCTGCGCCTTCCAGCACCGGGTTCGGAAGCGGCAGCCGGACGGCGGGTTGGCCGGCGAGGGGATGTCACCGCTCAGGATGATCCGCTCGCGGGACTCGCGCGCCGTCGGGTCCGGCACCGGCACCGCGGAGAGCAGCGCCTGGGTGTACGGGTGGGTGGCGTTCTCGTAGATCTGCTCGTCGGAGCCGATCTCGACCATCTTGCCCAGGTACATCACGCCGACGCGGTCGGAGATGTGCCGGACGATGGAGAGGTCGTGCGCGATGAACATGTACGAGAGGCCGAACTCGCCCTGCAGCTGCTCGAGCAGGTTGATGACCTGCGCCTGGACGGACACGTCCAGGGCGGAGACCGGCTCGTCGCAGATGATGATCTCGGGCTTGAGCGCGAGACCGCGGGCGATGCCGATGCGCTGGCGCTGGCCGCCGGAGAACTGGTGCGGGTACCGGTTGATGTACTCCGGGTTCAGACCCACGACGTCCAGGAGGTCCTGGACGGCCTTGCGGCGGTCGCCCTTGGGCGCCACCTCGGGGTGGATCTCGAACGGCTCCCCGATGATGTCGCCGACCGTCATAACCTTGGCCAGCGTGGACTTGCCACAACCGGACTCGCCGACGATGCCGAGGGTCTCGCCCTTGGCCAGTTCGAAGGAGATGCCGTCGACGGCCTTGACCGCGCCGACCTGCTTCTTGAAGAGAACGCCCTGGGTCAGCGGGTAGTGCTTGACCAGGTCCTTGACCTCCAGGATGGGCTCAGCCATGGAGGGTCTCCTTCCAGAGGTGGCACGCGCTGCGGCGGCCGGTGAGCTCCACGCCGTCCTTGTCGGTCACCTGGTGCAGCTCCGGGGCGTCGGTGCGGCACAGGTCGGTGACGACGTCACAGCGGGGGTTGAACGCGCAGCCGGTCGGGACCTTGAGCAGGTTCGGGGGCAGGCCCTTGATCGCGTACAGGTCCTGGCCCTTCTGGTCCAGGCGCGGGATCGAGCGGAGTAGGCCCTTGGTGTACGGGTGCGCCGGGTTGGCGTACAGGTCGTGCACCGGGGCGGTCTCGACGATCCGACCGGCGTACATCACGGCGATCTTGTCCGCGACGTCGGCGACGACGCCGAGGTCGTGGGTGATCAGGATCAGACCCATGTTGTACTCGGCCTGCAGCTCGGCGAGCAGGTCCATCACCTGGGCCTGGACGGTGACGTCCAGGGCGGTGGTGGGCTCGTCGGCGATGATCAGGTCGGGCTGCAGGGCCAGCGCCATGGCGATCATGATGCGCTGGCGCATGCCGCCGGAGAACTGGTGCGGGTAGTCGTTCACCCGCTGGGCCGCGGCGGGGATGCGCACGCGGTCCATCAGCTCGATGGCCTTGGCCTTGGCCTCGGCGCGGGAGGCGCCCTGGTGCACCCGGAACATCTCGCCGAGCTGGTAGCCCACGCTCAGCACCGGGTTGAGGGCCGAGAGCGCGTCCTGGAAGATCATCGCGATCTTCCGGCCGCGGATCTTGCGCCGCTCCTCGTTGCTCATGGTGAGCATGTCCTTGCCGCGGAAGAGGATCTCACCCTTGGTGATCTTCCCCGGCGGCATGTCCAGGATGCCCATGATGGTCTGCGCCGTCACGGACTTGCCGGAGCCGGACTCGCCGAGGACGGCGAGGGTCTCGCCGGCCGCGACGGAGTAGTTGACGCCGTTCACGGCCTTGGCGACGCCGTCCCGGGTGTGGAACTCCACGTGGAGGTCCTTGACCTCCAGGAGCGGGGTTCCGACTTCGAGACGGTCACTGTTCTGGTTGTTGTTCTCGATCACGGTGGTCATCGGGTCGTCACCTCTTCTCTCAGCGGAGCTTCGGGTCGAGGGCGTCGCGCACCGCGTCGCCGAGCATGATGAAGGCCAGCACGGTCAGGCTCAGCATGCCGGCGGGGAAGAACAGGGCGAACGGCGCCGTACGGATCGACTTCTGGTTGGAGGCGATGTCGATGCCCCACGAGATGGTCGGGTCCTGCAGGCCGATACCGAGGAAGCTCAGCGTCGCCTCGAGGGCGATGTAGCCGCCGAGGGCGATGGTGGCGACGACGATCACCGGGGCGATCGCGTTCGGCAGGATGTGCCGGAACATGATCCGGCCGGTGCCGGCGCCCAGCGCCTTGGCGGCCGTCACGAAGTCGGCCTGCTTGACGGTGATCACCGAGCCGCGCATGACGCGGGTCATCTGCGTCCAGCCGAGGATGACCAGCGCGAACACCACGCTCCAGATCGTGCGCGAGGTGAAGGCGTTGAGGATCACCAGCGAGCCGAGCAGCAGCGGGATACCGAAGAAGACGTCGGTGAGGCGGGAGATGATCGTGTCGACCCAGCCGCCGTAGTACCCGGCGAGCATGCCCGCGAGGCCACCGAGGAGGGTCACGCCGACGGTCACGCAGATGCCGACGATGACCGAGGCGCGGGCGCCGTAGAGGACACGCGCGTAGATCGAACGGCCCTGGACGTCGTAGCCGAACCAGTCCTCCTGGAAGAAGTTGCCGTAGTTCGGCTTGCCCAGGTAGTGGTTGCGCAGGTCGGCGGCGCGCGGGTCCACCGAGGTGAACAGGCTCGGCGCGATCGCGATCACGATCAGCAGCAGGATCAGCACCGCGGAGATCACGAAGATCGGCCGGCGGCGAAGGTCGTGCCAGGCGTCGGAGCCGAGGCTGCGGGCCTTCTCCGGCTTGGGCGCGGCGACCGCGACGGCCGCGTCGCGCGGGGAGGGGATGTTCCCCGCGTCCTTCTTCTCGGTCAGGTCAGGCATAACGAATCCTCGGGTCCAGGACCGCGTAGAGCAGGTCGACGATCAAGCCGGCGGCCAGGTACACGAGCACCAGGAAGGCGACGAACCCGGAGACCGTCGAGCCCTCCTTCTGGTTGATCGCGTGGAAGAGCGCATTGCCGACGCCCTTGACGTTGAAGATGCCCTCGGTCACGATCGCGCCGCCCATCAGGGCGCCGAGGTCGGTACCCAGGAAGGTGACGACCGGGATCAGCGAGTTGCGCAGCAGGTGAGTGGTGATCACCTTGCGACGCGGCAGGCCCTTGGCCACCGCGGTGCGCACGTAGTCGGCCTTGATGTTCTCGGCTATGGAGGTACGGGTGAGACGCGCGACGTACGCCAGCGAGAGCGACCCGAGCACCACGGCCGGGAGGATCAACTGGGTGAGGTCATCGCTGTTCTGCACGGTCGGGGTGACCCAGCCCAGGTTCTGGCCGACGACCGTCTGCAGGACGAAGCCGAACACCGGCACCGGGATCGAGATCAGCAGCAGCGTCAGGATCAGGGTGCCCTTGTCGAAGAGCTTCCCGCGGCGCAGGCCCGAGACCAGGCCGATGCCGACGCCGAACACGATCTCGATGGCGAATGCCAGCAGCGCCAGCCGGATGGTGACCGGCAGGGCCTCGGTGATCACGTCGAGCACCGGGCGGTTGTTCCCCAGCGTCTTGCCGAAGTCGCCGGTGACCAGTCCCCCCATGTAATCGAGGTACTGCTGGACCAGCGGCTTGTCGAATCCCAACTGGTGCCTGAATGCGGCGAGCTGGACCGGGTCCGGTGCCTTGTCGCCCCACATCGCAGCCACCGGGTCACCCGGCAGCACGTGCACCATGAAAAAGATGAGCGCGGTGGTTCCGATGAACACCGGGATCATCTGGAGCAGTCGCCTTGCGACAAAGCGCCCCATCGTGCCTCCATGTTGGCTCTGCCGGGCCCGTCAACCCGGAGAGATAAGTCGGCGTGCCAACGGCCGGTGCCAGTCCTCGCCCTTGTGGGGATGGACGGGCACCGGCCGTTGTCACCGGGTCAGGCGGTGCCGACCGATTACTTCTTCTTGACCTCGACGTCGGTGTAGACCGGGTTGCCGAAGGAGTCGAACTTCACGTTCTGGACGTTGTTCGAGTAGCCCGAGCTGGTCTTGTAGTACCAGAGCGGGATGGCCGGCATGTCCTTGGCCAGAACGGCCTCGGCCTGCTGGTAGAGCTCGGCGGTCTTCTCGACCGTCGTGGCCGCGTCGGCGTCCTTGGCGAGCTTGTCGAACTCGGGGCTCGAGTAGCCGGCGTCGTTGGCCGCGGCACCGGTGCCGTAGACGTCGCGCAGGAAGTTGGCGTTCAGCGGGTAGTCCTGCACCCAGCCGGTACGCATCATGCTCTTGACCTGCTTCTTCGTGACGATGTCACGCGAGGTCTTGAAGTCGGGCTTCGGGTCGCCGAGGCACTCGACACCGGTGTTCTGGCGGATGTTGTTGCAGACCGCGTCCACCCACTCCTTGTGACCACCGTCGGAGTTGTACTGGATGGAGATCTTGCCGCCGGGAACGCCGCCGTTCTCGGTGATCAGCTGCTTGGCCTTCGCCGGGTCGAACTTGCAGGCGTCGCCACAGGCGCCGGCCTTGAAGCCCATGACGCCGGGCGCCACGAACGCGTCGGCGGGCTGGCGGTTGCCGTTCAGCACGGTCTTGGTGATGGTGTCGCGGTCGATCGCCATCGAGAGGCCCTGGCGGACCTTGGCGGCCTTGTCCTTGTCCATCGAGGTCCACTCCGCGTTGTACAGAGCGAACGAGATGTTCTGGATGGCACCCTGCGGCTGGTCGACGGCGCGCTTGCCCAGGTCGTCCTTGTACTTGGGCAGGTCGGTGGAGTCGACCTGGTCCAGGACGTCCAGCGTGTCGGACATCAGGTCCTTGTACGCGGCCTCACCGGCGGTGTAGTTGCGGAAGACAACTCCGCCGTTCTTCGCCTTGTTGGTGCCGGCGTACTGGTCGAAGGCGGCCAGGGTGACGGCCTTGTTGTGCTCCCACGACACGAACTTGTACGGGCCGTTGCCGACCGGCTTCTCGCCGTAGCCGGCCGGGTCCTTGAAGAAACCCTCGGGCAGCGGGTAGAAGGCCGAGTAGCCGAGCTTGTACGTGAAGTACGAGACCGGGGAGGAGAGGTCGATCGTGAAGTGGGTGTCGTCGACGACCTTGAGGCCGGACATCTCCTTCGCGGTCGGGTCACCCTTCTCCGGGTGGACGGCGTCGTAGCCGACGATGTCCGAGAACCAGTCGGAGTTGATCTGGTTGTTGGCCGTGTTGGCCGACCAGTTCCACGAGTCGACGAAGGACTTCGCCGTCACCTTGGTGCCGTCGTGGAAGGTCCAGCCGGACTTCAGCGTGACCGTGAAGTGCTTGGCGTCGGTGGTCTCGATCTTGTCGGCCACCTGGTTGCGCAGAGCGCCGGTCGCCGGGTCGTAGTCGACGAGGCCCTGGAACAGCTGCTTGACGATACGGCCGCCCTGGTTCTCCATGGCGTTGGCCGGCTGCAGCGGACGCTGCGGCTCACCGCTCTGGTAGCTGAACACGCCGGCGGGGTTGACGGCAGCACCGTCGGAGCTACCACCACCGTTGGAGGAGTTGCCGCCTCCGTTGCTACCGCAAGCAGTCGCGGCAAGGGCGACAGCAACAGCTGCGACAACCCACTTGGCCTGGCTCCCACCACGCATCGGTGTGCCTCCTGAATTCGACGTTGCAACGAGGAGGGCACTGCGGACGGTTTGAAACCTGACCCGCTGTGCCGTCCGCGCTCGTGGTTTCGGCGCGCACCCCTGCGCGTTCACCCTTGACCCGAGCCTGACTGCACCCACTATCCGTCACGCACGGACACGAAAGTGACCAGTGACGATCTCAATTAGGTCACATGAACAGTCGGTTAGTTTCGAAAACCGGACATATGAGACATAGCCAGACAGGCACCAAACGGACAGTCGTCACGGATGACGAACTGTCACGTTCGCTCAGCGGACGTCTTGACGTGATGAGCGCTATTCACGGAATAGCGGCCCCGACAACTTGGAGTAGTTGAAAAAGTTCGCCCCCCTCTCCAACGGAAAGGGGGGCGGGCATTCCGGCCAAAGGCCGTCTATGCCATCAGGATCAAGCCTTCTTGGCGCGCGAGGCAGTACGTCCGCGGTCCTTCTGGTCGAGAACGACCTTACGGATGCGAACCGTCTCCGGGGTCACCTCGATGCACTCGTCCTCGCGGCAGAACTCCAGCGACTGCTCCAGCGAGAGCTTGCGCGGCGGGACGATCGACTCGGCCACGTCAGCGTTCGAGGAACGCATGTTGGTGAGCTTCTTCTCCTTGGTGATGTTCACGTCCATGTCGTCGGCGCGCGAGTTCTCACCGACGATCATGCCCTCGTACACCTCGGTGCCCGGCTCGCAGAACAGCACGCCGCGCTCCTGCAGGTTGGTCATCGCGAAGGCGGTGACCACACCGGCCCGGTCGGCGACCAGCGAACCGTTGTTGCGGGTGGTCAGGGTGCCGAACCACGGCTCGTGGCCCTCGTGGATCGAGTGGGCGATGCCGGTGCCGCGGGTGTTGGTGAGGAACTCCGTACGGAAGCCGATCAGACCGCGCGACGGCACGACGAACTCCATGCGGACCCAGCCCGAGCCGTGGTTCGACATGTTGTCCATGCGGCCCTTGCGGATGCCCATGAGCTGCGTGACCGCGCCCATGTGCTCCTCCGGCACGTCCACCGTGAGGCGCTCGACCGGCTCGTGGGTCTTGCCGTTGACCTCCTTGGTGACCACCTGCGGCTTGCCGACGGTCAGCTCGAAGCCCTCGCGGCGCATGGTCTCGATGAGGATGGCCAGCGCCAGCTCACCGCGGCCCTGCACCTCCCAGGCGTCCGGGCGCTCGGTGTCCAGGACGCGCAGCGAGACGTTACCGATCAGCTCGCGGTCCAGGCGGTCCTTCACCTGGCGGGCGGTGACCTTGCGGTCCACCTTGCCCGCGCCGGACTTGGCGTCCGCACCCTTGCCGGAGCCGCCGCGGCCGACCAGCGGCGAGGTGTTGGTGCCGATGGTCATCGAGATGGCCGGCTCGTCCACCGTGATCAGCGGCAGCGCGATCGGGTTCTCCGGGTCGGCCAGGGTCTCGCCGATCATGATGTCGCCGATACCGGCGACGGCGCAGATGTCACCGGGGCCCGCCACCTCGGCCGGCTTGCGGGTGAGCGCCTCGGTCATCAGCAGCTCGGAGATGCGCACGTTCTGGACCGAGCCGTCGCGCTTGATCCAGGCCACGGTCTGGCCCTTGCGCAGCTCGCCCTGCTCGACGCGCAGCAGCGCGATGCGGCCGAGGAAGTTGTCGGCGTCCAGGTTGGTGACGTGCGCCTGGAGCGGGGCGTCCTCGTCGTAGCTCGGCGCCGGGACGTGCTCCAGCAGCGTGGAGAAGAACGGCTCCAGGCTGGTGCTGTCGGCCGGGACGGTGCCGTTCTCCGGCTTGGTCAGCGAGGCGACGCCGTCACGGGCGCAGGCGTAGACGATCGGGAACTCGATCTGGTCCTCGTCCGCGTCCAGGTCCAGGAACAGGTCGTAGGTCTCGTTGATGACCTCGTCGATCCGGGAGTCCGGGCGGTCCGTCTTGTTGATGCAGAGGATGACGGGCAGGCGGGCGCTGAGCGCCTTGCGGAGCACGAAGCGGGTCTGCGGCAGCGGACCCTCGGACGCGTCGACCAGCAGGACGACCGCGTCCACCATCGACAGACCGCGCTCGACCTCGCCACCGAAGTCGGCGTGGCCCGGGGTGTCGATGATGTTGATGGTGATCGGCGCGCCACCATCCTTGGGGTGGTACTTGACCGCGGTGTTCTTCGCGAGAATGGTGATGCCCTTCTCGCGCTCCAGGTCGTTCGAGTCCATCATGCGGTCGTCGAGCTGCTGGTGGGCGGCGAAGGCGCCGGCCTGCTTGAGCATGGCGTCGACCAGCGTGGTCTTGCCGTGGTCGACGTGGGCGACGATGGCGACGTTACGGATGTCGTTGCGCGTGGGCATGCCTTGCTGATTCTCCCGGAATCGTGGGTTGCGGCGCCCGGCTGCGTGACGCGCACTTGCGACCCCTGTCGGTCGCCGTCGCCCGTTCCGCCTGCTACTACCGGTCCACCCACCGGGCATCTGGACATGCCTCGGCTTCCCCCTATCGTACGGGGAAGCGCCCAGGGCGGCAGAAACGGGCAGCTCAGGCGGGACCAAGATCACAACCGGCCGCCTGGATCAGCCGCTCCAGCCGAGGTCCTGGAAGCGGGGCCAGGCGAGGCCGAAGGCGCCGGCGCCCTGGAGGCCCGTGCGGACGGCTACGAGGTCGGGGCGCTGGTAGAGGGGGACGGAGTGGCCGAGCTGCCAGATGCGGAGGTCGGCCTCCTGGAGGAGGTCGAGGCGGGTGTCGGGGTCGAGTTCGGCGGCGGCGCGGTCGAAGAGGTGGTCGATCTCCTCGGTGCCGCTGCGGCCGTAGTTGGTGCCGGGGGCGAGCGCGCCGTCGGGGTCGGGGCGGGGTTTGGCGTAGGCGGGGCGCTGTTCGTCGGCCGGGCTCAGGCCGGCGGGCCAGGAGAAGAGCGCGAGGTCGTAGTCCCCGGCGGCCAGGTGGTCCTGGACGAAGGTCTCGGCGGGGACGGTGACGGGCTTGACCGCGATGCCCGACTCGGCGAGGCCCGTGCGCAGGGCCTCGGCGGTGCGCTCGGCGCTCGCCGATCCGGCGGGCAGGAGCAGGGTGAGGGACAGGTCCCTGCCGTCCTTGGTTCGGGTGCCGCCGCCCCGCCGCTTCCACCCCGCCTCGTCCAGCAGGGTCGCGGCGTCCGCGGGCCCGGCGGCCGCGCTGTCGTCGTGGTAGCCCTCCTGGCCCTGGGCGAGGAGGTGGTTGCCGAGCGGGGCGCCGGGCAGGCCCAGCGGGGCGAGGGCGGCCTCGGCGACGCGCCGCCGGTCGACGGCCCGGGCCAGGGCCCGGCGTAGGGCCGGGTCATTGAGCGGGCCCCGGGCGGCGTTGACGGTGAGCTGGGTGAGCGAGGGCGCGGCGGCCCGGTGGACGGTGATCCCGGGCAGCGACTCGGCCCGCTTCAGCGCCCGGGTGTCCTTCTCCACGGCGGCGGTGAGCGGGGCGACGTCCAGCCGGTCCTGGTCGAGGGCGTCCAGGCGCTGCTCGGGCGGCGCGGCCAGGAAGTCGATCCGGTCGGCCTTGGGGCGCTCCCCCCACCAGAGCGGGTTGCGGGCGAGGGTGACCCGCCCGCCGTCCGCGTCGTAGCGGGAGAGGCTGTACGGGCCGGCGCTCAGGTGGCTCCCGCCGGTGAGCGCCCGGTTGAAGGCGCCGGAGGTGGCCGTCTCGGCGGCCGGGTAGAGCGGGGCGAACAGCGATCGCCACTCGGCGTACGGCCGCCGGAAGGTCACCTTGATCTCGCGCGGGTCGGCGCCCTGGACGATCGAGTCGACGGCCTCGTACCCGGCCGGACGGCCGCCGCCCCGATAGGCCGGGTCGAGGCCGGAGAGGGCGGCCCGCTGGGCGGTGAAGTCGGCGGCGGACAGCGGGGTGCCGTCGTTCCAGACGGCGTGGGGGTTGAGCCGGTAGGTGACGACCTGCGGTTGCTGCCCGGGCGGGGTGGACTCGGCGGCGGCCAGGTAGTCCGGGTCGGGGGCGAGCCGGCCGTGCTCGTCGGGCCGGAACAGCGAGGGGTAGAGCGCGTGCGCGAGCACGGCCGAGTCGGCGTTCGCCTCGCGCTGGTAGACGTTGAGCGTGGCCGGGACGCCGTCCAGGGCCCAGCGGACGGTGCCGCCGTCGCGGACGGCGGTGCGCTCGGCGGGGCGGACGTCCCCGGTGGTGGCGGTCGGGTCCGCCGGGACCGGCGCGGGCGCCGGGGTGCGGTGGTGGCCCTCGGTGCAGCCGCCGAGGGCGGCGGCGAGCAGCAGCGCGGCGGCTGCGGCGGTGAGCTGGCGGACGCGCATGGCGGACAGGCAACACCTGGCGCCCGGCGCGGCCCGCCCCGACACGGCGGGCCGCCGCGCGCAACACCCGTACGGCCCAGCGCCCTGTGTGGCTACAGCGCCAGCTCGAACCAGACGATCTTGCCCTTGGGCGTGCGCCGGCTGCCCCAGCGCTCGGCCAGCAGGCTGACGAGCTGCAGGCCGCGCCCGCCCTCGTCGGTCTCCTGGGCGCGCCGCTGCCGGGGCTGGGCGTAGCCGTCGTCCCAGACCTCGCAGACCAGGCCCCGCTCGCGCAGCAGCCGCAGCCGGATCTCGCCGCGCCCGTGCTTGAGCGCGTTGGTGACCAGCTCGCTGACCAGCAGCTCGGTGGTGTCGACCAGTTCCTCCAGGCCGCGCGAGAGCAGCCAGCTGCAGGCCAGTTCGCGGGCCTTGGCGACGGAGGTGGGCTCGGGCGGCAGGAACCAGTTGCCGACGGCGTCCTCGGGGAAGGCGTGCACCTTGGCCATCAGCAAGGCGATGTCGTCCTCGCCGTGGTGCGGGTCGAGCTCGCCGAGCACATGGTCGCAGAGGTCCTCCAGGCCCTTGTCCTCGGCGGAGAGGGCGACCCGGAACGCCTTGAGCCCCTCGTCCAGCTGGTGCTTGCGGCTCTCGACCAGTCCGTCGGTGTAGAGGCCGAGCAGGGCGCCGTCGGGCAGGGTCAGCTCGACCTCCTCGAAGGGCTCGCCGCCGACGCCCAGTGGCAGGCCCGGCGGCACGTCGAGCATCCGGGCGGGCTCGCCGGGGCTGAGCAGGACGGGCGGCAGGTGGCCGGCGTTGGCGAAGACGCAGCGGCGGGTGACGGCGTCGTAGACGGCGTACACGCAGGTGGCGAGGTAGACCTCGCGGGCCCCCTCGTCGGCCGAGGAGGTGAGCCGGCCGTACTGGGTGGGCGGGCCGGCGGGCACGGAGTCGTCGCCGAGCCCGCGGGCGATCTCGTCGAGGGCGGTGAGCACCTCGGCCGGGTCGAGGTCGAGCATGGCGAGGGTCCGTACGGCGGTGCGCAGCTGGCCCATGGCGACGGCGGCGCGCAGGCCCCGGCCCATGACGTCGCCGATGACCAGGGCGGTGCGGTTGCCGGGCAGCGGGATGACGTCGAACCAGTCGCCGCCGACCTCGGTGTTGTTGTTGCTGGGCAGGTAGCGGCAGGCGATCTCCAGGCCGCTGGCGGCCGGGTTGCCCGGGGGCAGCAGGCTGCGCTGGAGGATCAGGGCGCGCTCGTGCTCGCGGCGGTAGAGCCGGGCGTTGTCGATGCAGACGGCGGCGCGGGCGACGAGTTCCTCGGCGATGGCGACGTCGCGGGCGTCGAAGGGCTCGCTGCCGATGGCGCGGGAGAGCTGGACAAGGCCCAGCACCTGGTCGCGGGCGACCAGCGGCACGATCAGGGTGGAGCGCAACAGCGGGTCGGGGCCGGGCTCGGGGACGACGCTGCGGCCGGTGCGCAGCGCCCGCGCGTGCGGGGAGCGGCGGGGGTAACAGAGGGTGCCGCCGGCCTCGGCGATCGGCAGGCCCGTGACGGAGCCGAGCACCGAGGAGGCGCCGCCGATGACGCTGGAGACGGCGACGCGGCGCAGTTCGCCGCTGCCGTCGGTGAGGACGCTGTCCCCGAGGCGGCCGGCGCTGGGGACGGTCTCGCCGGAGAGCAGCGCGGTGTAGAGGTCGACGGTGGCGAGGTCGCAGAACGGCGGGACGACGACGTCCAGCAGTTCCTTGGCGGTGGTCTCCAGGTCGAGGGTGGAGCCGATGTGCGCGCTGGCCTCGTTGAGCAGGGCGAGGTTGCGGCGCACGCCGTCCGCCTCGCGCTCGGCGACGTGGCGGCTGGTGACGTCGGAGACCTGCCCGGCGACGCCCATGGGCTGCCCGGCCGCGCCGTCGAGGCGGTAGAGCGAGACGGCCCAGAGCCGGTTGCCCTCTCGGGTGGGGACGGTGCCGTGGAAGCGCAGGTCGAAGACGGGTTCGCCGGTGGCGAGGACCTTGCGCAGGGCGGCGGTGAGCCGGTCGGCCTCGCTGGCGGGGAAGATGTCGTGGGCGGTGAGCCCCTCGAGGTCGGCGGGGGCCAGGCCCATGCCGGAGGCGAAGGCGTCGTTGACGCGCTGCAGGCGCAGCCGGTCGTCGAAGAGCACGAAGCCGGTGGGGGTCTGCCCGAAGACGGCCTCGGAGGCGGCGAGGTCGGTCTCGATGCGGCGCAGCCGGCCGAGGTCGACGGCGAGGCAGGTGGCGCCTGCGGTGGGCAGGGCGCTGTCCGGCATCAGGTAGAGCTCGGCGAGCCCTTCGCCGCCGGTGGCCTCCCGGTAGGGGGTGGTGCCGACCCATTCCTCGCCGGCGAGGGTGCGTTCCAGCCGGGCGCGGCCGCGCTGCCAGAGCTCGCGGGGGACGAAGGTGGTGATGGGGTCGGCGCCGACCGCCTCGGCGGCGGGGATGCCGAAGAACTCGGCGGCGCGCTCGCTCCACTGGCTGATCCGCCCGTCGGGGCCGATCGCGAAGGTGGCGACGCGGATGTAGTCGTAGATCGACCCCGGGTCGCCGGCGCCCCACGTCCGGTCCTCCGGTGTGGGGCTGTGGCGGGGCGGGGCGGGGTCCGTGCCCGGTGGTCCCGGGGGTGGGGGCAGGTGCAAGGCACCGGCCTGCCCGGGTACAGCGGCATGACCGCTGCTGCTCGGCGCGTTCCGCGCCGGGGTGCTGTTCAACGGACCGACCCCTCCAACCCGCGACCGTCCGGATGTCGAGAAGACCGAGTATTCATCATCGAGGGGTACGTTCACACGCCCTCAACATCACAACATCAGATCGGGCGAAGGTTTTTGTCCTACCGCCCGCGCAACCACAATGCCACGTCCGCGCCCCCTTCCGGGGTGCGCGCTCCCCCTGGGGGCGTGATGGCATATGCGCGCCGGGCCCGCGGGGGCCCGGCGGAGCTCAGAGCCGGTCGTCCTCGCCGTCCGGTAGTGCCTGTTCGAACCAGACGACCTTGCCCATGCCCTCGGCCCTGGCGCCCCAGCGCAGTGCGAGGCGGCGGACGAGTTCCAGGCCCCGGCCGCCCTCGTCGGCCTCGGCCGCGTGCCGCTCCCGGGGAGGGTCGGGCAGCGGGTCGGAGATCTCGACGAGCAGCGCCTCACCGAGCGTCAGCCGTACCCCGATCGGGGCGCTGGCGTAGCGGACGGCGTTGGTGACCAGCTCGCTGACCAGCAGTTCCGCCGTGTCGGTGAGCTGTTCGACGCCCCATTCGGCGAGGGTGGCGCGCACGAGGCGGCGGGCCCGGGAGACGGCGGTGGGCTCGGCGGGCAGGGTCCAGCCGGCGGTGAGGGTGCCGGCCTGGCCGTGGCCGAGCCGGGCGAGCAACAGGGCGACGTCGTCGGGTTCGCGGCCCTGCTCCATGGTGTCGAGGACGGCCTCGCAGGCGGCCTGGATGGAGGCGTACGGCTCCTGGAGCACGGTGACGAGCCGTCCGAGGCCCACGTCGAGGTCCTTGTCCCGGGACTCGACCAGGCCGTCGGTGCACAGGGCGAGCAGGCTGCCCTCGGGGATCTTGAGTTCGACGGATTCGAACGGGACGCCGCCGACGCCGAGGGGGGCGCCGGAGGGCAGGTCGAGGATGCGGCCGCGGCCGCCGAGCAGCGGGCCGCCGGTGCGGGTGGGCCCGTCGGCCTCCTCGCCGGGCACGACCAGCACCGGGGGGATGTGCCCGGCCTTGGCGACGGTCAGCTTCGAGGTGCCCGGGTCGTAGACCGCGTAGACGCAGGTGGCGAGCAGCGCCTCGTCCGGGCCCTGGGCGAGGTCGTCGGCGAGTTCGTGGACGTGCCGCAGCAGGACGTCCGGCGGCAGGTCGAGGGCGGCCAGCACCCGTACGGCGGTGCGCAGCCGGCCCATGGTGGCGGCGGCCCGCAGGCCGTGGCCCATGACGTCGCCGACGACCAGGGCGGTACGGTCCCCGGGCAGCGGGATGACGTCGAACCAGTCACCGCCGACCTCGGTGCCGCTGCTGCCGGGCACGTAGCGGTAGGCGACCTCGACGCCGGTGGGCTGCGGGACCTGCTGCGGGAGCAGGGTGCGCTGGAGGGTGAGGGCGGCGGTGCGCTCGCGGGCGTAGAGGCGGGCGTTGTCGAGGGAGCTGCCGGCGCGGTCGGCGAGTTCGACGGTGAAGGCGAGGTCGTCGCGGTCGAAGCCCTCGCGGTAGCCGGCGCGGCTGACGAGCAGCAGGCCGATGACGATGCCTCGGGCGCGCAGCGGGACGACCAGCATGGAGTGCACGCCGAGGTCGTGGGCGGCCTGCATCTTGGGGTCGCCGGGGTAGGTGACGTCGTCCAGCTGGTCGGCGCCGGAGATCAGTTCGGGCACGCCGGTGCGCAGCACCCGTCCGCAGGCGGAGTCCTCGGCGAAGGTGATCCGGGCGCCGCGCCGCAGCATCACCTCGACCTCGGGACCGTCCTGGACGGAGGCGGTGCCGAGCTGGAGCAGGGAGGTGCGCCGGTCGTGGCCGTGCCGGGGCAGGTCGTCGCCGTGGGCGACGGCCTGGAGCAGGATCACCGCCGAGTGGTCGGTGAGGCGGGGGACGACGGAGCTGGCGAGCTCCTGGGCGATGCGGGAGGCGTCGAGGAGGTCGCCGACGCGGGAGCCGAACTCGTTGAGCAGCGAGAGCCGGCGGCGGGCGTGTTCGACCTTGGCGACGGCCCGGTAGCGCTCGGTCACGTCCATGACGGTGCCGGAGATGCCGAGGACGCGGCCGGAGCGGTCGGTCATCCGGCTGTAGGAGATCGAGCGGTAGCCGGAGCGCGCGGTGACCGGGGAGGCGAGGGTGACGTCGATGACGGGCTCGCCGGTGGCCAGCACCTGGCGCTGGATGGCGGTGACCTCGTCGGCGGCGCGCTCGGGCAGGGTCTCGCCGGTGGTGCGGCCGACGTGGTCCTCCGGGGCGACGCCGTTCATTTCGGCGAGGGTCCGGTTGACGGCGGTGTAGCGCAGGTCGGTGTCCATGATGGCGATGCCGAGCGGGGACTGCTCGAACAGCGCGTCGCGCACCGCGAGGTCGCGCTCGACGGCCCGGACCGCGGACGCCTCGGCCAGGTTGGCCTGGAGGAACGGGGTGCCGTCGCCGTCGACGAGCAGGGAGATCCGGGCGTCCACGGCGACCGGCAGGCCGTCCCGGTCGAACAGCTCGGCGTGGCCGGCCCAGCGGCCGTTGCGCAGGGTGTCCTGGATCGCGGCCCGGATGCGGCCGACCTGCGCCTGGTCGGGGATCAGCTCCTCGATGCGGCGGCCGACGAGCAGTTCGCTGGGCCAGCCGAGCAGTTCCTCGGCGGCGGGGCTCCAGAGCACCACCCGGCCCGCGGTGTCCAGGATCGCGATGGCGACCTTGAGCATGTCGAGCAGGCCGCCCTCGGGGGGCGCGGCGGGGCCGTACGGGGCGTCGGCGGGGCCGCCGGGAAAGGGTCGGCCGGGGCGGCTGCGCAGGCCCGGGCTGTCGGCGGCGTCGGGGAGCGTGAGGGAGGGCGCTGGGTGCGAGGGAGGGGCGTGCGGCGCCAGCTCGGGCGCCGGGATGGTGCTCGTACCGGCCGGGTCGTCCGGGTTGCCCCTACCCCGGCGGCGGGCCGGCGGGGGCTGCGGGCCGCCCGCTGCGGCGCCCCTGCGCAGCCGGGCGCGGGCGGCGGCGCTCCCCGCGGACCCCGCTGTCCGCCGCTCTCCCCCGCGACCGTTCCCGGTACTCGGCACCGGCGAGACCTCCGGCTCTGGTCGGGATCGGCGGCGCCGGCTGGGGCGGCTCACCGATGGTGACGAACTGGGCCGAAAAGTGACATACCCAGCAGGATCCAGGCTATCCCGGCTTATGGGGCGTCTTGTCCGATTGACCTATCCGGGCGAGCGCGCGTCGCCGGTCGTTTCGCGCCTCGGACTCGCAGCAGCGGGACGACGTGCGGCAGGACGTCGCGGTCGTGGACGAGCCAGTCGACGGAGTCCAGTTCGTCCGGCCCCAGCCAGCGCAACTCGTCGTGCTCCAGCAGCGGCCGCGGCTCGCCGTCCAGCAGCTCCGCCGTCCAGAACCGCAGCTCCAGGCCCGGCCGGACCGTCCACGCGCCGGGCAGCCTGGTCAGCGCCCGGGCCCGTACGCCCAGCTCCTCCAGCAGCTCACGCTCCAGCGCCTGCGCCTCGGTCTCGCCCGGCTCGGCCTTGCCGCCGGGGAACTCCCAGCGGCCGGCCACCGACGCGGGCGTGTTGCGGCGGGCGGCGAGCACCCGGCCGCCGCGGACCAGGGCGCCGCCGACGACAATCCGGGGGGCGGGGGTCGCGCCGGGGTTCTCGGTGGAGCTGTCGGCGGAGCTCTCGGTGGCGTTCTCGATGGGCTCGTCCATGCCCCGACCCTACGGCCTCAGCCGGCGGCGTCGTCCTGCTCCTGCGCCTCCGCCTCGACCCAGTAGAGCTGCTTGTGGCCGCGGGCCTCGAACTCGGCGGCCAGGCGCTCCGCCTCCGCCCGTTCCAGTCCCGCCGCGACCAGGAAGCGGTTGCCGTTGTCGTCCTGTCGCATCACCCGATGAGCGCCCATGCGTCACAGGCTAGAGAGGCCCCGGCCCGCGTGGGGGTCGGGCCGGGGCTCGCCCGCGACCGTACGTGCGGCGCGCTACCGTGCGGTACGGACGCGGTTAACGACGGGTAACGGCCAGTGGGGCGGGCCTTCACACCCGGAGGTCGGGTGCCTGTTCCCCGGTGGCCAGGCCCAGCGAGCGCCGCACCTCCACGCTCAGCGGGACGGTCTTCGCCACCAGGGCCTGCGCCCGGCGGATGTCGCCGGACAGGTCCGAGCCGTCGACGGCGTCGTCCCAGGCCGAGGCCGCCTGCTCCTGGGCCGTGGCGAGCTTGGCCACCTTCGGGGCGACCTCCGGCGTCCACTTCGCCGACGCCGCGCGCAGCGCCCCGGCCTCGCCGCGGGAGGCGGCGGCCATCTTCCGGGCCCACTCGCGGTGGGCGGCGGGGTCGGTGGTCGCGTCCTTCTTCGGCCGGTTGGCGGAGGCGCCGTTGAAGTCCCGCACGGCCTCCAGGTACGCCAGCTGGGCGGCGTTCATCGTGCTCCGGTCGGTGCGGACCGTCCCCACGTGCTGGTCGTCGCGGTCCTCGAAGGCGCAGGTGACGACCCGCTCGCCGCGCAGCCAGTTGAGCTTGGTCGGGTAGAGGTAGACGTCGTCCATGCCGTCCGGGACGGCCCAGCTGTCGAGCGCGTACTCGTCGAGCACCCTGCGGCACAGCTGCGCGGACCGCTCCCGGAGATCGCTCTCGCCCGGGTAGGTCGTGTGCGCGGCGTCGGTGAGCGAGGCGGCGCCGGCCACCTCGCCGTGGTGGGCCTCCGTGCAGGCCACCCGATGCACCCAGTACACCGTCTCGTCGCCGCTCGGGTCGGCCGAGCTGCCGCCCTCCGCCGAGCTGTAGCAGTCCCCGGTCCTCAGGTCGGACCAGTGCACCATCCCCGCCGGCACGCTGCCGCCACCGCGGGCCGCCCGGTCGCCGCTGCGGGCCGAGCTGACGTTCGTCACGCCCATGGCGAGGGCGAGCAGCAGCGTGCCGATCGCGCCGAGCACCACGCCCGTCACGGCCAGGCCCCGGCCGCGCTCGCGGCTGGACTTGAGCTGGAAGAGCGCGACGATGCCGAGTACCAGGGCCACCGGCGAGATCAGGGTCAGGCCCGTCACCAGGGAGGCGACGGCGAGGCCGTTGGTGGCCCGGACGGCCGGAGCGGGCGCCGGGTAGGGGTGGCCGAACGGCTGGCCGTAGGGCTGGCCGTACGGGGACGGGGTGCCCGGCATGCCGGGCTGGAGGCCGGACTGCGCGGACGGCGGCACCGAGGCCCAGCCGCCGGAGGGCAGCGGCGGGGGCGGCGGCTGGAGCGGGGCCGCGGCCGGGGCGGGGGCAGGGGTGGCCTGCGGCGGAGCCCACGGG
>NZ_JOCF01000031.1 GCF_000720635.1 Streptomyces sp. NRRL WC-3742
CCTGGAGGAGATGCGCCAGTCCCTGCACATCGTCGAGCAGTGCCTGGACCGGCTGCGCCCGGGCCCGGTGATGGTGGCCGACAAGAAGATCGCCTGGCCCGCCCAGCTCGCGGTCGGCCCGGACGGGATGGGCAACTCCCTCGACCACATCCGCAAGATCATGGGCACCTCGATGGAGGCCCTGATCCACCACTTCAAGCTGGTCACCGAGGGCTTCCGCGTCCCGGTCGGCCAGGCGTACGCCGCGGTCGAGTCCCCCAAGGGCGAGCTGGGCGTGCACGTGGTCAGCGACGGCGGCACGCGCCCCTACCGGGTGCACTTCCGGGACCCGTCGTTCACCAATCTGCAGTCGATGGCGGCGATGTGCGAAGGCGGCCAGGTGGCCGACGTGATCGTCGCGGTGGCCGGGATCGACCCGGTGATGGGAGGCGTGGACCGGTGACCAACGTCGAACTCGGACTGCCGGCACTGCCGGCCAAGCCGTACCCCGAGGAGGTGCACGCCCGCCTGGCCGCCGACGCCGCCGAACTGATCGGCCGCTACCCGCAGCCCCGCTCGGCGCTGCTGCCGCTGCTGCACCTGGTGCAGTCGGAGGAGGGCTTCGTCAGCGCGACCGGAATCCGCTTCTGCGCCGAGCAGTTGGACCTCACCACGGCCGAGGTCACCGCGGTGGCGACCTTCTACACGATGTACCGGCGGCGCCCGGCCGGCACGTACCACGTCGGGGTCTGCACCAACACCCTGTGCGCGGTGCTCGGCGGCGACCAGATCTTCGCCGAGCTCCAGCAGCACCTCGGTGTCGGCAACAACGAGACGACCGAGGACGGCGCGATCTCGATCGAGCACATCGAGTGCAACGCCGCCTGCGACTACGCCCCCGTGGTGATGGTCAACTGGGAGTTCTTCGACGACCAGACCCCGCAGAGCGCCAAGCAGCTGGTGGACGACCTGCGGGCCGGCCGCGAGGTACGGCCCACCCGGGGCGCGCGGCTGTGCGGCTTCAAGGAGACCGCCCGCATCCTGGCCGGCTTCCCCGACGAGCGCCCCGGCGCCAACGACGAGTCCGGCGCCGGCGGCGACCCCTCGCTCGCGGGCCTGCGCCTCGCCCGGGGCGAGGCGCTGCCCGGCACCCCCGGCGCCCGCGTCGTCTCCCCGCGCCCCGAGACCGGCGGCAACAGCGAAGGGACCGAAGCGTGATGACCTCCGCCGAGCCGGCCGAGAAGCTGCTCACCCCCGTCCTGTCCGCCTCCTGGGACGACACCCGCCCCTGGACGCTCGCCACCTACCGCCGCCACCAGGGCTACGAGGGCCTCAAGGCGGCCCTGGCCATGCCCCCGGACGACGTGATCGCCCTGGTCAAGGACGCGGGCCTGCGCGGCCGCGGCGGCGCGGGCTTCCCCACCGGGATGAAGTGGCAGTTCATCCCGCAGAACGACGGCAAGCCCCACTACCTGGTGGTCAACGCCGACGAGTCCGAGCCGGGCACCTGCAAGGACATCCCGCTGCTGTTCGCCAACCCGCACGTCCTGATCGAGGGCATGGTGATCGCTTCCTACGCGATCCGCTGCGACCACGCCTTCATCTACCTGCGCGGCGAGGTCGTCCCGGTGCTGCGCCGCCTGCACGCGGCCGTCGCCGAGGCGTACGAGGCGGGGCTGCTGGGCCGGAACATCCTCGGCTCCGGCGTGGACCTCGACATCACCGTGCACGCGGGCGCCGGCGCGTACATCTGCGGCGAGGAGACGGCGCTGCTGGACTCGCTGGAGGGCCGCCGCGGCCAGCCGAGGCTGCGGCCCCCGTTCCCGGCGATCGCCGGTCTCTACGCCTGCCCGACGGTGGTCAACAACGTGGAGTCCATCGCCTCGGTGCCGCCGATCCTGGCCCGCGGCAAGGAGTGGTTCAAGGGCCTGGGCACCGAGAAGTCCCCGGGCTTCACGCTGTACTCGCTCTCCGGCCACGTCACCAACCCCGGCCAGTACGAGGCGCCGCTGGGCATCACCCTGCGCCAGCTGCTGGAGCTGAGCGGCGGCGTCCGCTCCGGCCACCGGCTGAAGTTCTGGACACCGGGCGGCTCCTCCACCCCGATGTTCACCGAGGAGCACCTCGACGTCCCGCTGGACTACGAGGGCGTCGGCGCGGCCGGCTCGATGCTCGGCACCAAGGCGCTGCAGGTGTTCGACGAGACGACCTGCGTGGTGCGGGCCGTCACCCGCTGGACCGAGTTCTACGCCCACGAGTCCTGCGGCAAGTGCACCCCCTGCCGCGAGGGCACCTACTGGCTGGTCCAGCTGCTGAAGCGGATCGAGGCGGGCCAGGGCGTCGACGGGGACCTGGAGAAGCTCCTCGACATCGCGGACAACATCAACGGCAAGTCCTTCTGCGCCCTGGGCGACGGCGCGGCGAGCCCGATCGTCTCCTCGCTCCAGCACTTCCGGGCCGAGTACGAGCAGCACCTGGCCGAGCGCCGCTGCCCGTTCGACCCGGCCGCCTCCACCGTCTGGGCCGACGGCCCCCGCCCCGGACACCCGTCCGCCACCGAAAGGGAGGTGCACGCGTGACGATCACCGAGCCGACCGCCTCCGAGACCGCGGTCGAACTGGTCACGCTCACCATCGACGGCGTCGAAGTGCAGGTCCCCAAGGGGACGTTGGTGATCCGGGCCGCCGAGACGATCGGCACCCAGATCCCGCGCTTCTGCGATCACCCGCTGCTGGACCCGGCCGGAGCCTGCCGGCAGTGCATCGTCGAGATCGAGGGCCAGCGCAAGCCGGTCGCCTCCTGCACCATCCCGGTCGCCGAGGGCATGGTGGTGCGCACCCAGGTGAGTTCGCCGGTGGCCGAGAAGGCGCAGCGCGGCGTGATGGAGCTGCTGCTGATCAACCACCCCCTGGACTGCCCGGTCTGCGACAAGGGCGGCGAGTGCCCGCTGCAGAACCAGGCGATGTCCAGTGGCGCCGCGGACTCCCGTTTCGAGGGGATGAAGCGCACCTACGCGAAGCCGCTGCCGATCAGCAGCCAGGTGCTGCTGGACCGGGAGCGCTGCGTGCTGTGCGCGCGTTGCACCCGTTTCTCGCAGCAGATCGCGGGTGACCCGTTCATCGACCTGGTGGAGCGCGGGGCGCTGCAGCAGGTCGGCACGGGGGAGGGGGACGACTTCGAGTCGTACTTCTCGGGGAACACGATCCAGATCTGTCCGGTGGGCGCGCTGACCTCGGCGGCGTACCGGTTCCGTTCCCGCCCGTTCGACCTGGTGTCCTCGCCGAGCGTGTGCGAGCACTGTTCCTCGGGCTGTGCGCAGCGCACGGACCACCGCCGGGGCAAGGTGTTGCGCCGGCTGGCGGGTGAGGACCCGGCGGTGAACGAGGAGTGGAACTGCGACAAGGGCCGTTTCGCGTTCCGGTACGCGCAGCAGCGGAGCCGCCTGTCGACGCCGCTGGTGCGCGACGAGCAGGGCGAGCTGGTGCCGGCCTCCTGGCCGGAGGCGCTGGCGCGCGCGGCGCAGGGTCTGCGCGGGGCCCGTACGGGTGTGCTGGCGGGCGGCCGGGTGACGGTGGAGGACGCGTACGCGTACGGGAAGTTCGCGCGGGTGGTGCTGGGCACCAACGACGTGGACTTCCGGGCCCGCCCGCACAGCGGTGAGGAGGCGGACTTCCTGGCGGCGGCGGTGGCCGGCCGCGGGGTGGACGTGGACGGCGGCGGCCTCTCGTACGAGGAGTTGGAGCAGGCGCCGGCGGTGCTGCTGGCGGGGCTGGAGCCGGAGGAGGAGTCGCCGATCGTCTTCCTGCGGCTGCGCAAGGCGTCCCGGGCGAGGGGCCAGCGGGTGTTCTCGGTGGCGGCGTTCGCCTCGCGGGGTCTGGTGAAGCTGCGTGGCGCGCTGCTGCCGGCGGCGCCGGGGACGGAGCCGGAGTGGTTGTCGGCGCTGGCTTCGGAGGAGCCGCTGAACGACGAGGCGGGCCGGGCGGCGGAGCTGCTGCGCCGTCCGGGTGCGGTGATCCTGGTGGGCGAGCGGCTGGCGGCGGTGCCGGGTGCGCTGACGGCGGTGCTGCGGCTGGCGCACGCGTCGGGGGCGCGGACGGCGTGGGTGCCGCGCCGGGCGGGGGAGCGCGGGGCGGTGGAGGCGGGGGCGTTGCCCTCGCTGCTGCCGGGCGGGCGTCCGGTGGCGTCGCAGGCGGCGCGGGCGGAGGCGGCTCAGGTGTGGGGTGTGGCGGAGCTGCCGTCGCGTCCGGGCCGGGACACGGGCCATCTGCTGACGGCGGCGGCCGAGGGCGATCTGGACGCGCTGCTGGTCGGCGGGGTCGGTGTGGAGGACCTGCCGGACGTGGCGCTGGCGCAGGAGGCGCTGGCGGCGGTGCCGTTCGTGGTGTCGCTGGAGTTGCGGCCTTCGGCGGTGACGGCGCTCGCGGACGTGGTGCTGCCGGTGGCGGCGGTGGCGGAGAAGGCGGGCACGTTCCTGGACTGGGAGGGCCGGGTGCGGATGTTCGAGGCCGCGCTGAAGCCGGACCAGCAGGTGACGCGTCATCTGCCCTCGGACCTGCGGGTGCTGGACATGCTGGCGGACGCGCTGGGCCACCGGCTGGGCCTGCCGGACGTGCGGGCGGCGCGGCTGGAGCTGGACCGGTTCGCACCGTGGGAGGGCGACCGCCCGGCGGGGCCTTCGGCGCATCCGGGTGTGCTGCCGCGCCCGGCCACCGGGCAGGCGGTGCTGGCGGGTTGGCGGCTGCTGCTGGACGAGGGGTCGCTGCAGGAGGGCGATCCGCATCTGGCGGGCACCCGGCACCGGGCGGTGGCCCGGTTGTCGCCGGCGACGGCGCTGGAGGTGGGCGCGGTGGACGGTGAGGGGCTGCGGCTGACGGGCCCGGCGGGTTCGCTGACGCTGCCGCTGGAGGTGACCGCTTCGCTGCCGGAGCGGACGGTGTGGGTGCCGCTGAACTCGACGCCGGGCGGCGCGCAGCGCGCTCTCGGTACGACGGTCGGCCATCTGGTGACGATCGCCGCGGCCGGGCCGGTGCCCGCCGAGGGCTCCGGGGAAGGGGAGGCGTGATGACTCCGCAGCCGTACGAGACGCTGCACTTCTTCGGGCAGGACCCGTGGTGGCTGGTGCTGCTGAAGGCGGTGTTCTGCTTCGCGTTCCTGGTCGGGACGGTGCTGGTCGCGATCGTGTGGGAGCGCAAGGTGGTGGCCTGGATGCAGTTGCGCATCGGGCCGAACCGGCACGGCCCGTGGGGGCTGCTGCAGTCGCTGGCGGACGGCGTGAAGCTGGCGCTGAAGGAAGACCTGGTGGTCAAGGGCGCGGACAAGGTGGTCTACGTCCTGGCGCC
Source organism: Streptomyces sp. NRRL WC-3742 (assembly GCF_000720635.1). Taxonomy (GTDB): domain Bacteria; phylum Actinomycetota; class Actinomycetes; order Streptomycetales; family Streptomycetaceae; genus Kitasatospora. Next base: position 5,319 of record NZ_JOCF01000031.1, read on the forward strand.
GATCGTCTGCGCGATCCCGGCGTTCATGGCCTTCGCGGTGATCCCCTTCGGTCCGGCGGGCGACGAGGTGTCGATCTTCGGCACGCGTACGCCGCTGCAGCTGACGGACTTCCCGGTGGCGCTGCTGTACGTCCTGGCGACGGCCTCGGTCGGCATCTACGGGATCGTGCTGGCGGGCTGGTCCTCCGGTTCGACGTACCCGCTGCTGGGCGGGCTGCGTTCGGCGGCGCAGATGGTCAGTTACGAGATCGCGATGGGCCTGTCCTTCGCGGCGGTGTTCATCTACTCGGGGTCGATGTCGACCTCGGAGATCGTCTCGCACCAGCAGCCGACGTGGTTCGCTGCGCTGCTGCCGGTGTCGTTCATCGTCTACATCATCGCGATGGTGGGTGAGACGAACCGGGCGCCGTTCGACCTTCCGGAGGCGGAGGGCGAGCTGGTGGGCGGTTTCAACACCGAGTACTCCTCGCTGAAGTTCGCGATGTTCATGCTGGCCGAGTACGTGAACATGGTGACGGTCTCGGCGGTGGCGTCGACGCTGTTCCTGGGCGGCTGGCGGGCGCCGTGGCCGGTGTCGACGTTCTGGGAGGGCGCGAACCACGGCTGGTGGCCGATGCTGTGGATCACGCTGAAGATCCAGCTGCTGCTGTTCTTCTTCATCTGGCTGCGGGGCACGCTGCCGCGGCTGCGCTACGACCAGTTCATGAAGCTGGGCTGGAAGGTCCTGATCCCGGTCTCGCTGGTGTGGCTGGTGCTGATCGCCAGTGTGCGGGCGCTGCGCAACGAGGGGTACGGCTTCGGCTCGGTGGTGCTGTACGTGGGTGCGCCGGTGGGCGTGGTTCTGCTGCTGGCGCTGCTGCGGGACTTCCTGAGGAAGCAGCCGGAGCCCACAGTGACATCCGAAGACGCGACGGCCGACCAGGGCGAGTTCGACCCGATGGCCGGCGGCTACCCGGTGCCTCCGCTGCCCGGCCAGGTGCTGCCGCCGGTGCCGCGCCGGCCCTCGCGGGCGCCGAAGCAACTGCAGGACGCCCTCAACGGGGCCGACCATACCGAGGGGAGCTGAACCGAGATGTCCGACCAGTCCGATCGTGCGGACCGCCCCGAGCGGGGCGATCGCCCGTCGATCCTCGGCCCGGCCGCCGGCTTCGGCGTGACCTTCAAGGCCATGTTCAAGAAGCGGCTGACCGAGCAGTACCCGGAGCAGAAGAAGCCGACGGCTCCGCGTTTCCACGGCCGCCACCAGCTGAACCGGCATCCGGACGGCCTGGAGAAGTGCGTCGGCTGCGAGTTGTGCGCCTGGGCGTGCCCGGCGGACGCGATCTACGTGGAGGGCGCGGACAACCGGGACGATGAGCGCTACTCGCCCGGTGAGCGCTACGGCGCGGTCTACCAGATCAACTACGCCCGCTGCATCCTGTGCGGGCTCTGCATCGAGGCGTGCCCGACGCGGGCGCTGACGATGACCAACGAGTACGAGCTCGCGGACTCCTCCCGCAAGGACCTGATCTTCACCAAGGAGCAGCTGCTGGTGGGCCTGTCCGAGGGCATGGTCGACTCCCCGCACACGATCTTCCCGGGCGCCGACGAGGGCGCGTACTACCGGGGCGAGATCACGCAGGCGGCGCCGGGGACGGTCCAGCAGGAGCGCACCGACCGGGACAGGGAGGTGCAGCAGTGATGACGCATCTCGCGGCCGCGGCCGGGACGACCTCCACGGGTGAGGCCGTCCAGTTCTGGGTGCTCGCGGTGGTCGCGGTGGGCGGCGCGCTGGGCATGGTGCTGATGCGCAAGGCGGTGCACAGCGCGCTGTGCCTGGCGGCGACCATGCTGGCGCTGGCGGTCTGTTACATGGCGCAGGGCGCGGTGTTCCTGGGCGTGGTGCAGATCGTGGTGTACACCGGCGCGATCATGATGCTGTTCCTGTTCGTGGTGATGCTGGTCGGCGTGACGAGTGAGGATTCCCTCAAGGAGCAGCTGAAGGGCCAGCGGTTCGCGGCGGCGCTGTGCGGGCTGGGCTTCGGGGTGCTGCTGATCGCGGGGATCGCCCACGCGAAGCTGCGGCACTTCACGGGCCTGTCGGAGGCGAACGCCGAGGGCAATGTGCCGGGTCTGGCGCGGCTGATCTTCACCCGGTACGTGTGGGCGTTCGAGGTGACGGGCGCGCTGCTGATCACGGCGGCGATCGGCGCGATGGTGCTGACGCACCGCGAGCACGTGAGGGCGCCGAAGACGCAGCGGGAGCTGGCGGCGCAGCGGGTGCGCGACAACCTGCAGCTGCCGCCGCTGCCGGTGCCGGGCGTGTACGCGCGGCACAACGCGGTGGACGTGCCGGCGCTGCTGCCGGACGGCACGATCTCCGAGGACTCGGTGATGGCGACGCTGCGCGAGCGCGGCCAGGTCCGGGACGTCAGCGGGGACATGCTGCGCCGGATGGCGGAGCTGGAGAACTCCACGGCCCACTGGCTGGGCCGGCCGTCCTCGGAGCGTCCCCCGGTGGCGGGCCCGCGCAAGTCCCTGGAGCCCGTCCCGAACCATGAGGAGGGCACGGAGTGAATCCGGTCAACTATCTGTACCTGTCGGCCCTGTTGTTCACCATCGGCGCCTCCGGGGTGCTGATCCGCCGCAACGCGATCGTGCTGTTCATGTGCGTGGAGCTGATGCTGAACGCCTCGAACCTGGCGCTGGTGACCTTCTCCCGGATGCACGGGACGCTGGACGGTCAGATCATCGCGTTCTTCACGATGGTGGTCGCGGCGGCGGAGGTCGTCGTCGGTCTGGCCATCATCGTGTCCATCTTCCGGACCAGGCACTCCGCTTCGGTCGACGACAGCAATCTGATGAAGCTGTAGGCGGAGGGCCTTCGGTGAACTCTCTCATTCCGCTGCTGGTGGCGGCTCCCCTGGCCGGCGCGGCCCTGCTGCTGCTCGGCGGCCGGGCCCTGGACCGGTTCGGCCACTGGCTGGCCACGGCGCTCGCCGCGCTCTCGTTCGGCTTCGGCCTGGCGCTGTTCTCGGACATGCTGGGCCGTGACGCCGAGCACCGGGCGGTGACCAGGCACCTGTTCAGCTGGGTGCCGGTGAACGGCTTCCAGGCCGATTTCACGTTCCGGCTCGACCAGTTGTCGATGACCTTCGTGCTGCTGATCACCGGGGTCGGCACGCTGATCCACCTGTACTCGGTGGGCTACATGGCGCACGACGAGCGCCGGCGCCGTTTCTTCGCGTACCTGAACCTGTTCCTGGCGGCGATGCTGCTGCTGGTCGTCGCCGACAACTACCTTCTGCTGTACTTCGGTTGGGAGGGCGTGGGTCTGGCCTCGTACCTGCTGATCGGCTTCTGGCAGCACAAGCCGAGTGCGGCGACGGCGGCCAAGAAGGCGTTCATCGTCAACCGGGTCGGCGACATGGGCCTGTCGATCGCGATCATGCTGATGTTCGCGGAGTTCGGCTCCTTCGCCTTCGGCCCGATCCTCGGTTCGGAAGGCGCGGTCGGGGGCGTGCAGCAGGCGAGCGAGGGCAAGCTGACGGCGATCGGCCTGATGCTGCTGCTGGCTGCCTGCGGCAAGTCGGCGCAGGTGCCGCTGCAGTCCTGGCTCGGTGACGCGATGGAGGGCCCGACACCGGTGTCGGCGCTGATCCACGCGGCGACGATGGTGACGGCCGGGGTGTACCTGATCACCCGTTCCTCGGCGATCTTCGACCTGGCGCCGGACGCCCGCACCGCCGTGGTGGTGGTCGGCGTGGTGACGCTGCTCTACGGTGCGATCGTCGGGTGTGCCAAGGACGACATCAAGAAGGCGCTGGCCGGTTCGACGATGTCGCAGATCGGCTACATGGTGCTGGCGGCGGGCCTGGGCCCGATCGGCTACGTCTTCGCGATCATGCACCTGGTGACGCACGGCTTCTTCAAGGCGGGTCTGTTCCTGGGCGCCGGGTCGGTCATGCACGGCATGAACGACGAGGTGAACATGCGTCGCTACGGGGGCCTGCGCACGTACATGCCCTGGACGTTCGGGACGTTCCTCCTCGGCTACCTGGCGATCATCGGCTTCCCGGGCCTGTCGGGGTACTTCTCCAAGGACAAGATCATCGAGGCCGCGTTCGCCAAGGGCGGCACCGAGGGCTGGATCCTGGGCCTGTGCACCCTGGTCGGCGCGGCGGTCACCGCCTTCTACATGACCCGGGTGGTGCTGCTGACCTTCTTCGGCGAGAAGCGCTGGCAGGCGGACGACAAGGGCGACCTGCCGCACCCGCACGAGTCGCCGCGCACGATGGTGATCCCGATGGTGCTGTTGGCCTTCGGCTCGGTGTTCGCGGGCTGGCTGTTCGACTTCCGCCACTCCTTCGTGAACTGGCTGGAGCCGGTCGTCGGCCACGCGGAGGGCGACTCGCCGCTGGCCACGGGGGTGATCACGGGCCTGACCATCACCTGCATGCTGGCGGGCGTCGGACTGTCGTACGTGATGTACGGGCGCTCGCCGGTGCCGGTGACGCCGCCGGTCGGCTCCCCGCTCACCAGGGCCGCCCGCCGGGACCTCCTGCAGGACGAGCTCAACCACGCACTGCTGGTGCGCCCGGGCTCGGCGCTCACCGCGACGCTGGTGTTCTTCGACAGCCGCGGCCTGGACGGCTTCGTCAACGGCCTGGCGGCCGTGATCGGCGGCCTGTCGAGCCGGCTGCGCCGGGTGCAGAACGGCTTCGTGCGCAGCTACGCGCTCTCCATGTTCGGCGGCACGCTGGTGCTCGTCGCCTCCACTCTCCTGATGAGGTCCTTCTGATGGATGTCCGATCCACGACTCGCGGGGGAGGCAAACCGTGAGCGAGCGAAGCGAGCGAACCATTCAACGCCGCGTACGGGCGAATGGCCCTGCCGAGCGAAGCGAGGTGGGCGCATGAGTGCTCTGCTGTCCGTGACCTGCGCCGTCCCGGCGGCGGGCGCGGTGCTGACCGCCGCCCTGCCGGCCGGCTCCACCGAGGGGCGCCGCCGGGCCACCAAGGCGGTGGCGCTGGGCGTCTCGGCGGTGGCGCTGGTGCTGGCCGCCGTGGCGGCGGCCCGCTTCGATCCGCACGGCGCGCGCTACCAGCTGACGGAGTCGTACAGCTGGATCCGCTCCTTCGGCATCACCTTCTCGCTGGGCGTGGACGGCATCGGCGCCGTCCTGGCGCTGCTGACGGCCGTCCTGGTGCCGGTGGTGATGCTCGCCTCCTGGCACGACGCCGACCCGGCACCCACCGACCCGGCACCCGCGAACCCGGAGGCCGCCTCCGAGGCGGCCGGCTTCGAGAGCCGGCGCCGCACCCAGGGCTTCTTCGCCCTGATCCTGGCCGTGGAGGCGATGGTCCTCGTCTCCTTCTACGCCACCGACGTGTTCGTGTTCTACGTGTTCTTCGAAGCCATGCTGATCCCGATGTACTTCCTGATCGGCGGCTTCGGGGACCGCGCGGGCGGCCCCGACTCGGCGCGTCAGCGCTCGTACGCGGCGGTGAAGTTCCTCCTCTACAACCTGCTCGGCGGCCTGGTGATGCTGGCGGCGGTGATCGGCCTGTACGTGGCCGCGCAGGACCAGGGCGTGGGCACCTTCGACCTGCAGGCGCTGACCTCCGCGATCGCGGACGGCCGGCTGCAGCTGGGCGGCACCGCGGAGAAGGCGCTGTTCCTCGGCTTCTTCTTCGCCTTCGCGGTGAAGGCCCCGCTGTGGCCGCTGCACACCTGGCTGCCCAACGCGATGGGCGAGTCGACGGCCGGGACGGCGGTGCTGATCACCGCCGTGGTGGACAAGGTCGGCACGTTCGCGATGCTGCGCTTCTGCCTGGGCCTGTTCCCGGACGCCTCGAAGACCTTCGCCCCGGCTCTCCTGGTGCTGTCCCTGGTCGGGATCGTCTACGGGGCGCTGCTGGCGATCGGCCAGAAGGACATCAAGCGCCTGGTGGCGTACGCCTCGATCTCCCACTTCGGCTTCATCATCATGGGGATCTTCGCGATGACGAGCCAGGGCCAGAGCGGCGCGACGCTCTACATGGTCAACCACGGCATCTCCACCGCCGCGTGGATGCTGGTGGCCGGCTTCCTGATCTCGCGCCGCGGCTCGCGGCTGATCGCCGACTACGGCGGCGTGCAGAAGGTGGCCCCGGTGCTGGCGGGCACGTTCCTGATCGGCGGTCTGGCGACGCTGTCGCTGCCGGGCCTGGCGCCGTTCGTCAGCGAGTTCCTGGTGCTGGTGGGCACGTTCACCCGCTACCCGGTGATCGGGATCATCGCGACCTTCGGCATCGTGCTGGCCGCGCTGTACGCGCTGCTGCTGTACCAGCGCACCATGACCGGCCCGGTGAAGGAGGGGGTGCGCTCCATCCCGGACCTGCGGGTGCGCGAACTGGCCGTGGTGGCCCCGCTGGTGGCGCTGACGATCCTGCTCGGCGTCTACCCCAAGCCGCTCACCGACCTGGTGAACCCCTCGGTGGACGCGACGCTCTCGCAGGTCCACCGCACCGACCCGGCGCCGGCCCACCCGGTGACCGCCAGCTCCGGAGGTGAGCAGAAGTGAGCGCCCCCGCAGTGCTCCTCGCCGCAGGCGGCAACACGCCCAGTATCCCGGCGCCGCACATCGAGTACGGCCAGCTCTCCCCGATGCTGGTGGTCTTCGGCGCGGCCGTGGCCGGCATCCTGGTGGAGGCTTTCGTGCCCCGCCGCCACCGGTACTGGACGCAGGTCGGCCTCTCCCTGGCCGCGCTGGTCGGCTCGTTCGTCGCCGTGGTGGTGCTGGCCGCCCAGGGCCACGGCGGGCCGCACCTGAACCTGCTGGCGATGGAGGCCGTCGCCATGGACGGCCCTGCGCTGTTCCTGCAGGGCGTGATCCTGCTGGTCGCCGTCGTCGCGGTGCTCACCTACGCGGAGCGCCGCCTGGAGCCCAAGGCCGGGGGCCTGCCCGCGGACGCGTTCGCCGCGCAGGCGTCCACGACGCCGGGCGGCGAGCAGGAGCGGGCCGCGAACCGGGCCGGCTGGACGACCACCGAGGTCTTCCCGCTGACGCTGTTCGCCGTCGGCGGCATGCTGCTGTTCCCCGCCGCCAACGACCTGCTGACGATGTTCGTGGCGCTGGAGGTCTTCTCGCTGCCGCTGTACCTGCTGTGCGCGCTGGCCCGGCGCCGGCGGCTGCTGTCGCAGGAGGCGGCGGTCAAGTACTTCCTGCTCGGCGCGTTCGCCTCGGCGTTCTTCCTGTTCGGCACGGCGCTGCTGTACGGGTACGCGGGCAGCGTGAAGCTCGTCGACATCTCCGACGTGATCGCGGGCAAGTCGATGGCCACCGCGGCGCAGCTGAGCTCGACGCAGAGTGACGCGCTGCTGCTGATCGGCCTGGCGATGCTGGCGGTGGGCCTGCTGTTCAAGGTCGGCGCGGTGCCCTTCCACGCCTGGACGCCGGACGTGTACCAGGGCGCGCCGACGCCGGTGACGGGTTTCATGGCCTCGGCGACGAAGGTGGCGGCCTTCGGGGCGTTCCTGCGGCTGTTCTACGTGGCCTTCCCCGGTCTCAAGCTGGACTGGCGGCCGGTGATGTGGGGCGTCGCGATCCTGACGATGGTGGTGGGCGCGGTGCTGGCGGTGACGCAGCAGGACGTCAAGCGCCTGCTGGCGTACTCCTCGATCGCGCACGCCGGGTTCATCCTGACCGGGGTGATCGCCCTCGACCGCCAGGGCGTCTCCTCGGTGCTGTTCTACCTGGCGGCGTACTCCTTCGTGACGCTGGGCGCCTTCGCGGTGGTGACGCTGGTGCGCGACTCCAAGGGCGAGGCGACGCACCTGTCCTCCTGGGCGGGCCTGGGGCGGCGTTCGCCGCTGCTGGCGGCGGTGTTCGCGCTGTTCCTGCTGGCCTTCGCGGGCATCCCGCTGACCTCGGGGTTCACGGGGAAGTTCGCGGTGTTCCAGGCGGCGGCGGCCGGCGGGGCGACGCCGCTGGTGGTCGTGGGTGTGCTGAGTTCGGCGGTGGCCGCGTTCTTCTACATCCGGGTGATCGTGCTGATGTTCTTCTCCGACCCGCAGCCGAACGGCCCGACGGTGGCGATCCCCAGCGCGTTCACGGCGACGGCGATCGGGGTCGGGGTGCTGGTGACGCTGGGGCTGGGGCTGCTGCCGCAGTACTTCCTGGACCTCGCGTCGAAGGCTTCGCTGTTCGCATACTGACGGTGTTCGCCGCCGTCGGCCGCGGGCCGGTCCGGATCTCCGGGCCGGCCCGGGCCGGTGCTCGGGCCGGTGCCCGGACCCTGAGCCGGGGGCCTTTATCCGCGGCCGGATCCGCCACCACCGCCGCGGCCCCCGCGCAGCCCGCCTGACCTGGGCTTCGAGCCCGACCATGACAGGACCAGCACGCCCGTGCAGTGATCCACTCACGACCGGATACCCTGCCTGTATGGCCAGCGGCGGCACTCAGGGACCAGGCCGCTAGATCGACCAGGGACAGAGGAGTGGTCTTCGTGACCGTCGTGGGACCCTTCGGGCTCAGCGTGCAGGACCGCGACCTGACCCGGGACGTCCAGGCCGGACTGGACGCGGTGGAGGCGGCGCTCGCCGAGACCGTCAAGAGCGACGTCCCGTTCATCACCGTCACCGCCAGCCACCTCATCGAGGCCGGCGGCAAGCGCTTCCGTCCGCTGCTCCTGCTGCTGGCCGCCCAGTTCGGCGACCCGGGGGCGCCCGGCGTGGTGCCGGCGGCCGTCGTCGTCGAACTGACCCACCTGGCCACGCTGTACCACGACGACGTCATGGACGAGGCGCCCGTGCGCCGCGGCGGTCCCAGCGCCAACTCCCGCTGGGACAACTCGGTGGCCATCCTCACCGGCGACTTCCTGTTCTCCCGCGCCTCCCAGGTCCTCGCCGACCTCGGTCCCGAGGCCGTGCGGATGCAGGCCGAGGCGTTCGAGCGCCTGGTCACCGGCCAGATCATGGAGACCCGCGGCCCCGGCCCGGACGTCGACCCGCTGCTGCACTACCTGGACGTGCTGGCCGGCAAGACCGGCTCGCTGATCGCCGTCTCCTGCCGGATAGGAGCACAGGCGGCCGGCGCCGAGCCGTGGGTGGTCGAGACCCTCGGGGACTTCGGCGAGCGGATCGGCATCGCCTTCCAGCTGGCCGACGACGTGCTGGACATCGCCAGCGACGGCGACGAGTCCGGCAAGACCCCCGGCACCGACCTGCGCGAGGGCGTGCCCACCCTGCCGACCCTGCTGCTGCGCCAGATGCCGGCCGACCCGGCCGACGAGGCCGACACCCGGCTGCGCGAACTGCTCGACCAGGACCTCTCGGACGACGCCCTGCACGCCGAGGCGCTGCGCCTGCTGCGCCGCCACCCGGCGCTGGAGCGGGCCCGCCGCGAGACGCTGCGCCAGGCCGAGGAGGCCCGGGCGCTGCTGGCCCCGCTGCCGGACTGCCCGGCGAAGGCGGCGCTGGAGGGCCTGTGCGACTCGGTGGCCATCCGCACCATGTGAGGCCCGCGCCTTGTGGGACCCGCACCATGTGAGGCCCGCGCCGTGTGAGACCCGCGCCGGGGCCGTGACATGGCCCGTGACCTCGGCCCCTGCGGGGCCTGTGACCCGGGCCATGTGAGGTGTCCGCGATGGGGGAGACTGGCTGTCGTCCGCTCACCCCAGCCGGGAAGGTCGCCATGCGCCGCGTCGTCATCGCCGAGGACTCCGTACTGCTGCGGGAGGGTCTGACCAGACTGCTCACCGACCGGGGCCTGGAGGTGGTCGCGGGCGTCGGGGACGGTGACGCGCTGCTGCGCACGGTGGACGAGCTGGCGGCCGCCGACGCGCTGCCGGACGTGGTGGTCTCCGACGTGCGGATGCCGCCCAGCCACACCGACGAGGGCCTTCGCGCCTGTGTGGAGCTGCGCGGTCGCTATCCGCAGCTGGGCGTGCTGGTGCTGTCGCAGTTCGTGGAGGAACGTTACGCCTCCGAGCTGCTGGCCGGATCCACCCGGGGCGTCGGCTACCTGCTCAAGGACCGCGTCGCCGAGGTGCGCGAGTTCGCCGACGCGGTGGTACGGGTGGCCGAGGGCGGCACCGCGCTGGACCCGGAGGTGGTGCAGCAGCTGCTCAGCCGCAGCCGCAAGGGTGACGTTCTGGCCAACCTCACCCCGCGCGAGCGCGAGGTGCTGGGGCTGATGGCCGAAGGGCGCACCAACGCGGCCGTCGCCAGGCAACTGGTCGTCTCGGACGGCGCCGTGGAGAAGCACGTCAGCAACATCTTCCTCAAGCTCGGGCTCGCCCAGAGCCAGCAGGACCACCGCAGGGTCCTCGCGGTGCTCACCTACCTCAACTCCTAAGACACGGGCCTGGTCCCTGGGGACCGGACCCCTTCGGAATGGCGGCCGCCGCCCGGATGTTGTCCTGGGTGCGCGGCTGCGGCGCGCTGCGGCGCTTTCCCGCCGCATGCGGGAGTTCCAGTCAGGGTCGACCTCGCGCGCATAGGATGCGAGAGGTGCACCAAGCGGACGGGGCACGGGGCCGCGCCCGCGGGGGTGCACCCACGAGGAGGTCCGCGGCAGTGACCAGTCAGGTCGATCAGTCAGAAGCAGTGGACGGTTCGGACGGCGGCGAGGGCCGTGTCGGCAGCGGTGAGGACCGCTCCGGTGCGACCGTGCCCGCCGGCCCTCCCGCCCCGGGCGGGCCACCGCGCGGCAAGCCCATTCGCAGACTCGACCGGGTGATCATCAGGTTCGCCGGCGACTCGGGTGACGGCATGCAGCTCACCGGTGACCGCTTCACCTCCGAGACGGCGTCCTTCGGCAACGACCTCTCCACGCTGCCGAACTTCCCCGCCGAGATCCGCGCACCCGCCGGCACCCTGCCCGGCGTCTCGTCCTTCCAGTTGCACTTCGCCGACCACGACATCCTCACCCCCGGGGACGCCCCCAACGTACTGGTGGCGATGAACCCGGCGGCGCTCAAGGCGAACCTGGCGGACCTGCCGCGCGGTGCGGAGATCATCGTCAACACCGACGAGTTCACCAAACGCGCGCTGGCGAAGGTCGGTTACGAGGCCGACCCGCTCGGCGACGGCTCGCTGGACGGCTACCACCTGCACAAGGTGCCGCTCACCACGCTCACCGTCGAGGCGCTCAAGGACAGCGGCCTGGCCCGCAAGGACGCCGAGCGGGCGAAGAACATGTTCGCCCTGGGGATGCTGTCCTGGATGTACCACCGGCCCACCCACGGCACCGAGAGGTTCCTGCGCTCCAAGTTCGCCAAGAAGCCGCAGATCGCCGAGGCCAACATCAGCGCCTTCCGGGCCGGCTGGAACTTCGGTGAGACCACCGAGACCTTCGCCGTCTCCTACGAGGTGCCGCCGGCCCGCCTGCCCGCCGGCCGCTACCGCAACATCTCCGGCAACCTGGCCCTGTCCTACGGCCTGATCGCCGCCGCCGAGCGTGCCGGACTGCCGCTCTACCTGGGCTCGTACCCGATCACCCCGGCCTCCGACATCCTGCACGAGCTCTCCCGGCACAAGAACTTCGGGGTGCGCACCTTCCAGGCCGAGGACGAGATCGCCGGGATCGGCGCCGCCCTGGGCGCGGCCTTCGGCGGGGCGCTGGGCGTGACCACCACCTCGGGCCCGGGCGTGGCGCTCAAGTCCGAGACGATCGGACTCGCCGTCTCGCTCGAACTGCCGCTGCTGGTCGTGGACATCCAGCGCGGCGGCCCCTCCACGGGCCTGCCGACCAAGACCGAGCAGGCGGACCTGCTGCAGGCGATGTTCGGGCGCAACGGCGAGGCGCCGGTGCCGATCGTCGCCCCGGCCACCCCCGCCGAGTGCTTCGACGCGGCACTGGAGGCGGCCCGCATCGCCGTCACCTACCGCACCCCGGTGTTCCTGCTCTCCGACGGCTACCTGGCCAACGGCTCCGAGCCCTGGCGCATCCCCGAGGTCGACGAACTCCCGTCCATCGACCCGGACTTCGCGACCGGCCCCAACCGTGAGGACGGCTCCTTCTGGCCGTACCTGCGCGACGCGGCCACCCTCGCCCGGCCCTGGGCGCTGCCCGGCACCCCGGGCCTCGAGCACCGCGTCGGCGGCATCGAGAAGCAGGACGGCACCGGCAACATCTCCTACGACCCGGCCAACCACGACTTCATGGTCCGCACCCGCCAGGCCAAGGTGGACGGCATCACGGTCGAGCCCGTCGAGGTGGACGACCCCAGCGGCGAGGCCCGGGTGCTGGTGCTGGGCTGGGGCTCGACGTACGGGCCGATCACCGCGGCGGTGCGCCGGGTGCGCGCGGACGGCGGCGAGATCGCCCAGGCGCACCTGCGCAACCTCAACCCGTTCCCGGCCAACCTCGGTGCGGTGCTTCGCAGTTACGAGAAGGTCATCGTGCCCGAGATGAACCTGGGCCAGCTGGCGCTGCTGCTGCGTGCCCGGTACCTGGTGGACGCGGAGTCCTACAACCAGGTGCGCGGGCTGCCGTTCAAGGCGGCGCAGCTGGCGGACGTGCTGTGGGCGGCGATCGGCACCCTGGACGAGGAGGACCACTGATGAGTGACGGCGTTTCCGAGGGGCGCGGCTTCACGTCGCTGCGCCTGGTGCCCAAGACCGAAGTGCCGCAGAGCGCACGGGACTTCAAGACCGACCAGGAGGTGCGCTGGTGCCCCGGCTGCGGGGACTACGCGATCCTTGCGGCGGTGCAGTCCTTCATGCCGGAGCTGGGGATCAAGCGCGAGAACACGGTGTTCGTCTCCGGCATCGGCTGCTCCTCGCGCTTCCCGTACTACATGAACACCTACGGGGTGCACTCCATCCACGGGCGCGCCCCGGCGATCGCGACGGGGCTGGCGACCTCCCGCCGGGACCTGAGCGTGTGGGTGGTGACGGGTGACGGCGACGCGCTGTCCATCGGCGGCAACCATCTGATCCACGCACTGCGACGCAATGTCAATCTGAAGATCCTGCTGTTCAACAACCGTATCTACGGCCTGACCAAGGGTCAGTACTCGCCCACCAGCGAGGTCGGCAAGATCACCAAGTCCACGCCGATGGGCTCCCTGGACGCGCCCTTCAACCCGCTGTCGCTGGCGCTCGGGGCGGAGGCGTCGTTCGTGGCGCGCACCATCGACTCGGACCGCAAGCACCTGCAGTCGGTGCTGCGCGCGGCCGCCGAGCACGAGGGCACGGCGCTGGTGGAGATCTACCAGAACTGCAACATCTTCAACGACGGCGCCTTCGAGGTCCTCAAGGAGCCCGGCACCCGGGACGAGGCGCTGATCCGCCTGGAGCACGGGCAGCCGGTGCGCTTCGGCGCGGACGGCGCCGGCGGCGTCTTCCGGGGTGCGGACGGCGAGCTGTTCACGGCGCCGGTCACCGCCGCCAACGAGGCGGACGTGCTGGTGCACGACGCCCACGCCCCCAGCCCCTCCGGAGCGTTCGCCCTCTCGCGGATCGCCGACGCGGACACCCTGCACCACACCCCGATCGGGGTGCTGCGGGACGTGAGCCGGCCGGTGTACGACGAGCTGATGGCGAGCCAGCTGGAGGAGGCCGAGGCGGCCCGTGGCCGGGGCGACCTGGCGAAGCTGCTGGTCGGCAGCGACACCTGGACGGTGGACTGACCTGTTCGTGGACCCGCTCGTGGAGACGGACTCCGGCGCCCCTGTCACCTGCGGGGGCGCCGGAGTCCGTTCAGGGGCCGGCCGGTCAGTAGACGCAGGGGATGCCGCCGTCGGACTGGGCGTCGACCGCCGGCCCCTGGACGGACACGTTCGGGGCCTGGTTGGCGGGGGTGCCGGGTGTGGGCGCGGCCGTCCTGTCGGCGGCGACCCCGGTGAAGGAGGCGCCGAGGGTGACGACCACGTGGTCGGCGGCGGCCGAGGCGGACTCGGTGGCGCTCACGCCGTAGCGGGCGGCGATCTGGTCGGCCGCCTCCTTGGCGCCCTTGCCGTAGGTGACGGTGGTGGTCTTCGGGTGGGTGGCGGCCGGGCCGGTCCTTCCCTCCTTGAAGCCCATCGCGACCAGGGCCTTGGCCTCGGCGGTGGAGGAGACCCCGGCGGCGGAGGAGGCGTTGAACACGTCCACCGTGGCGGTGCCGGCGGCCGTGGGCGGCGCGGTCGTGGTGGGGGCGGCGGGCACGGTGGGAGCCGTGGTGGCGCCGTCCGTGGGGGCGGCGACCGGGGCGGAGGCGTCGGCGTAGCCGAAGAGCTGCTTGACGACGGTCTGGATCTTGGCCGGGGTGACGATGTTGACGTCCTGGCCGTTGCGGGTGTCGAACCTGTCGAAGGTCAGGGTGTTGAACTCGACGTTGCCGCCGGTCAGCGCCGGGGCCTGCTCGGCGAAGTCGAGGATGTTCCACTCGTTGTCGATGACGAGGTCCTTCTGGACGACGCCGAACAGCTGCCTGAGCTTGCCGAGGTCGCTGATCACGCCGTCCTGCTTGAGCTTGTGGACGACGGAGGAGATGAACGCCTGCTGGCGGTGGGTGCGGGCGAAGTCACCGCTGTTGCCGTGGCCGTCGTCGAGGTTGTGGCGCTGGCGGACGAAGCTCAGTGCCTGGGAGGCGTTGAGCTTGTTGACGCCCTTCTTGAAGTCGGCGCCGGAGCCCTGGCCCTCCATGGCCGGGTCCTTGGTGTCGTGGGTGAGGCAGACCTCGATCGGCTCGACGGCCTTGGCGATGTCGTAGAACCCCATGAGGTTGACCTCGGCCACGTGGTCGATCGGCTGGTTGACGAAGGTCTGGACGGTCCGGATGGTGGCCGCGCGGCCGATGTCGCGCCCGGCCTTCTCCAGGTCGGCGCCCTTGAGCCCCTTGGCCCGCAGGCCCGCGTCCGCCTTGTCCTTGGCGTTGCCGTACGCCTCCTTGATCTTCGCCATGCCCATCTGGGTCCCGTCGCCCTTGTAGGTCATGACGTAGTCGTCACGGGGGATGGAGACCGCCTGCACCTTGCCGCCGTTGGCCGGTATGTGCAGCAGGATCAGCGAGTTGGTGTTGTAGCCGCCGATGTCGGAGCTGTGGCCCGCGTGCAGTTCGTCCTGGACGAACTGTCCGGGCAGGTCCGAGCCGTCCATGGCCTTGCGGCTGTCCAGGCCGATCAGGAGCAGGTTGACCGAGTTGTCGAGGTGCTTGGGCGCGTCCTTCTTGGTCTCGTCCAGGGCCTTGGAGGTCACCATGCCCCGGGTGAGCTCGTTGAACCCGTACCAGGTGACCCCGGCGGCCACGAACACCGCGAGCCCGGCGGTGCAGGCGATGGTCCGTCCGGCGATCAGCAGCGGCGAGCGGCGGGGCGCGGGGGGCTGCGCCGAGCGGCGGGAGGCGCGGCGGCCCTCCGGCGGCCCGGGGTTCTCGCCGTTGCCGCTGCCGTTGCTGCTGCTCTCGTTGCGCTCGGCGTGCTCAGTCATGCTGCCTCCTGCGGCCTCGGATCGTCCGGACCGCGATCACCAGGACGGCCGCCGCGGCGGCCAGAGCCATCACGGGGAAGCCCAGCACCAGCCACCTCGCGGCGCCGGTGGCCAGGTGGTTGCCCTCGTACTTGTCGGGGTTCACCAGCAGTTCGACGCCGCCCTCGACGGCCAGGACCACCAGCGGCGATCCCGCCAGCACCCACCACCAGCCGTTGCGGGTGCTCAGGCCCGCCGCCAGGGCGGTGCCGAGCACCGAGCAGATGAGGAAGGCCGCGCCCATGCCGGGGCCGGAGGTCTCGTCGACCGCCGCGCCGATCAGCGGCAGTCCGACGGCCAGGACGGCGGGGATCGCCGGCCCTCCGGGCAGGGCGCGCCGGGGCGCGGCGGGCTCGGAGGGTCTGCCCGCCGCCCGTCGCCGTGCTCCCTGCTCGGCCGTCCGTCCTCGCTGCCCCGCCACGTACTCACCCCCGGATCGTCCCGCGTCATCACGCGTCGTGTCGGCGCGGTCGCCGGGAGCCGTGCGAACTACGGTTGCGGCGCTGCCAGTTCTGGACGCAGTTGTCGGCCGGCCGGTTCCCGGCCGCGGTTTCCCGCCGCCGATCCGGGGCAGGCCCGTTTTCGGATTTCCTCTACACGGGTGTAGAGATCACACGCAGCATAGAGCACAGCTGTTCGGTGACAAGCCCCGCCAGTCAGGGGCACGGCCAAGGTACACCGGCTGGTTCACCGGCCGTCCGGCGGCCGTCCGGCGGGTGGTCGGCGGGTGGTCGGCGGGTGGTCGGCCGGGTGGCGAGGACGAACGGGTCGAGGAATGAAGGAGATCACGGTGGTGGCGAGGGACGGGGCAAGACGGCCGGAGAAGCGCAGGGCCATCACGGAGGCCGCGACGCGGGTCTTCGGGCGGGAGGGGTTCGCGCGGGCCAGCATGGACGCCATTGCGGCCGAGGCCGCGGTGAGCAAGCGCACGGTCTACAACCACTTCGCCGACAAGGAGACGCTCTTCCTGACGGTGGCACTGCAGAGCGCGGCGGAGCTGACCCTGCGGCTGGAGCGGCTGGCGGCCGGGCACCTGGACGAGGTCGGGGCCGAGGTCGGGGCCGAGGTCGGGGTCGGGGTCGGGGTCGGAGGCGAAGCCGGCGGAGGGGGTCCGGGTTCCGTACGGGAGGCGCTGGCCGCCTTCGCCGTGGAGCGGGCCCGCGCCCTGCTCCGCTCGGGCGAGCACGGCGCCGTCGCGAGGGCGATCCGCGCCGAGGTGGTGAACATCCCCGCGGACGTCCTGGACGCCTGGCTCGAGGCCGGTCCCGACGCGGAACGCCGCGCCCTGGCGGCCCGTTTCGCCGTCTGGGCGCGCCGGAGGCTGGTCACGGCGGACGATCCGGAGCTGGCCGCCGAGCGCTTCACCCTGCTCACCTACCAGGGGGTGGCCGAGCGCTCCTTCTGGGGCGCGCTGGCGGTGCCGGGCGAGGAGGTCGAGCGGATCGTCGCGGACGGGACGGACGCCTTCTGGCGCCTGCACGGTGCGGACGCCGCGGCGGTGGCGGCGCTCTGACGTGCGGCGGGGGGGGGGGGGGGGGGGGGGGGCCCCCCCCCCCCCCCCCCCGCCCCTACTCAGCCGGTCGGCGTCACTTCCAGTTCAGGCCCTTGCCCAGGGTGTACGGGTCGCCCCAGTACTCGGCGCCCGTGACCTGGGAGGCTTCCGGCGCCAGCGCCAGCACGCAGGAGGTCACCGACTTGCCGTTGGTGAAGCCGCTCGGGAACGAGTTGTGCGGGCACTTGGCGAAGGTGCCGATGATCGACACCTCGGTCGCCTCGCTGCCGTCCGCGAGCAGGCCCTTGACCTGGGTCAGGCTGGAGAAGGACATGTCGGTGGAGCCGACGTTGGTGACCTTGTAGTTGATGTAGTAGGGCACCTGGCCCTTGGCCTTGTCGCCGAGCTTGAGCGGGGCCAGGTCGGCCGGGTCGCCCTTGGTGATGTCGGTGACGGTGAGCGAGATGTCGCCCGTGGCCTTGCCGTACTTGTACGGGAACTGGATCGGCTGGCCGATCTTGGCCGTGGTGCCGGCCGCCGGGGCCGCGCCGCCGCCGGTCGCACCGCCGGTCGAGCCGCCCGTGGTGCCGCCGGTGGCCGGCGCGGCGGAGGTGGCCGGAGCCGCCGGGGTGGTGGGCGCCGAGGTCGGCGCCGCCTGGGTGGGCGCGGCCGGCGCGGTGGTGGCGGCGGTGTCGCCGTTGGCCGCGTCGTCGTTGCAGGCGGTCAGGCTGAGCGCGCCGACGGCCGCCAGAGCGGCGATCGCCAGGGTGCGGCGGTGGGTGGAGATGAGCTTCAAGTGACGTCCCCCGTTTCGTGGGACCGCGGGAGCGCGGCCTCCGACGTACGTTCTTAGCGCAGTCGCGCCGCCCGGCGCACGCGATCGATACCGTTTTGACTCGGTCGTGACGACTCCCTCGCACGATCGTGACAAGGGATGCCGAGTCGTGATCTGCCAGGTCAGCGGCTTGTAGACGTACTATCTCCGCCGGCCCGACCGCCCGGTCGCCCGCCCGGGGCCGGGCGGGGCGATGTGCGAGGGCGTCCGTCGTGAGTGAGCGGATGATCGATCAGGCCCGTCGGCTGGCGGCCGACCTCCTCCCCGACGCCCTGGCCGTGCTGCTGGCCGGATCGGCCGCCGCCGGGCGCGCCACCGCCACCAGCGACCTCGACCTCGCCGTCCTGGTGGTGGAGGGCGGCTCCACCCACCGGCGGACGATCCGCCACGAGGGCCGCCCGGTCGAGCTGTTCGTGCACACCGAGGCGGGCCTCGCCGAGCTGCGAGCCGCGGACGCCTCCTCCCGGCGGGCCGTCATCCAGTCCATGTACGCCACGGGCCTGCTGCTCGTCGACCCGCACGGCCACGGCGCCCGCGCCCGCGAACACGCCCTCGCCGACCTGCGGCAGGGTCCGCCCGCTCTCGACGCCGAGGTGGTGGACACCGTGCGGTACGGGCTCACCGACCTGCTCGACGACCTGGCGGACGCCGAGGACCCGTACGAGCGCCTCGCCGTCGCGGGCCACGTGCTGGCCTCCGCCGCCGACCTGCTCTGCGACCACCGGCGGGCCTGGCTCGGCGGCGGCAAGTGGCTGCCGCGCCGACTCCTGGAGGCGGACGGGGAGTTGGGCGCCGCCCTGCTGGAGGGGCACCGGCTGCTGTGCGCCTCGGGCGAGGGTGAGCCGCTGGCCCTGGCCGCGCGGCGGGTGCTCGACCTGGTGGGCGGGCCGCTGTCGGAGGGCTACCGGCGCGAGTGGCGGGGAGCGATCGTCCGGACGGTCTGAAGAGGGCGTTTCTCAGGTGTGGTCGGGCAGAGGGAGGGCGCGGACGGCGCGGGAGATGTCGCTGCGCAGCCGGTCGAGGTCCTCCTCGGGGCCGAGGATCATGCGGCGCACCTGGGGCATGGCGAGGCTCCAGGCGACCAGGCCGAGGGCGAGGAAGAGGCGGGTGCGGGCGTCGCTGTCGTCCTTTCCGGCATCTGCCGCCCGGACGGCCTGGAGCTTGTCCTCGTAGTGGCGCCGGCGGGCGTCCTCGCCGGGGACGGGCCGGTCGCCCATCTCGAGGGCCTCCCACAGCAGCAGCCGCAGGGCCTCGGGGTGGGCGCGGTGGTGGTCGAAGAGGCGCCCGGCGTAGGAGGCGAGGTCGTCGTCCCCGGGCGGGACGGCTTCGGCGAGGTCGGCCATGAGGCGTTCGAGGACGGCGGCGAAGAGGCCGTCCTTGTCGCCGAAGTAGTCGTAGATCGCCCGCTTGTTGGCCCGGGCGGAGGCGGCGATGCGGTCCACGCGGGCGCCGGCGACGCCGTGGGCGGCGAACTCGGCGGCCGCCGCGGTGAGGATGCGTTCTTTGGTCGCTGTGGAGTCGTACGCCATGGGGCGATGGTAGCGGGGGCGGTAACGGTGGCAACGGTGGTAACGAACCAGTTCGTTTGACGACTGGGCAACGGTCTGCCAGTCTCTGTTCCGTCATTCCGAACCATCTAGTTCGTTCGGTTGGAGCCCCTCGATGTCCCGACCCGATTCACCCCCCTACGGCTCGAAACTGCCGCTGCTGATGGCCCTGGCCTGCGGCGTCAGTGTGGCCAACGTCTACTTCCCGCAGGCCCTCACCCCGCTCGTGGCCGACGCCTTCGCCATCACCCCCGACACCGCCGCCGGCATCGCCACCCTCACCCAACTCGGCTACGCCGCGGGGATCTTCCTCCTCGTCCCGCTCGGCGACCGGCTGCCCCGCCGCCCGCTGACCACCACCCTGCTCGCCGTCACGGGCTGCGCCCTGCTGGCCGCCGGACTCGCCCCCGCCACCGGCGCCCTCGCCGCCGCGGCAGCCGTGGTCGGCGTCGCCACCGTCGTGCCGCAGCTGCTGCTGCCCCTCGCCGCCGGCCTGGTCGCCCCCGAACGGCGCGGCTCCGTCATCGGGACCCTCCAGGGCGGCCTCATCGGCGGCATCCTGCTCGCCCGCACCTTCGGCGGCGTCCTCGGCGAACACCTCGGCTGGCGCGCCCCCTACCTGGTCGCCGCCGCCCTCACGGGCCTGCTCGCCCTCGTCCTCGGCCTCGCCCTGCCCACCGTCGCGCCCGTCACCCGCGAGCGGTACCCCGCGCTGCTCGCCGACACCCTGCGCCTGCTGCGCACCGAACCGGCCCTGCGCCGCTCCGCCCTCTACCAGGCCACCCTCTTCGCCGGATTCAGCGCCGCCTGGACGGCCCTCGCCCTCCTCCTCACCGGCCCCCACTACCGGATGGACGCCCAGGCCGTCGGCGTCCTCGCCCTCATCGGCGCCGCCAGCATGCTCGGCGCCCCCGCCGCGGGCCGCCGCGTCGACCGCGACGGCCCCGACCGCGTCAACACCTGGTGCCTGGCTGCGGTGCTCCTCGCCGCCGCCGTCCTCGCGGGCGGCACGGCGGGCGGCACGCTCGGCCTGGCCGCCCTCGCGGCGGGGCTCCTGCTGCTGGACGTCGCCGTCCAGTGCAGCCAGGTCGCCAACCAGGCCCGCATCTTCGCCCTGCGCCCCGAAGCCCGCAGCCGGCTCAACACCGCCTACATGACCTGCTCGTTCCTCGGCGGCAGCGCCGGCTCCTGGCTCGGCGTGCGCGCGTACGCCCTGCTCGGCTGGCCCGGCGTCTGCGCCCTCGTCGCCCTCGCCGCCGCCGGCGCGCTCACCGTCCACCTCCTGCGCACGTACCCGTCCACCCTCCCCGAGGAGTACTCCCGATGACCTTCCCCGCCATGCCCGCCGCCGTCCTGCAGTTCTTCCGCGCCTCCCAGGAGGGCGACGCCGCCACCTGGGCCGCCTCCTTCACCGAGGACGGCGTCTTCCACGACCCCATCGGCACGCCCCCGCTCACCGGCCGCACCGCGATCCACGACTTCATCACCTCCGTCCTCCCGAACTTCCACCCCTTCCTCGGCCTGACCCCCCTCGAAGCACACACCGTCGGCCCCCACGTCGCCGTCTCCTGGCGCGGAGCGGCGGTCGCGCTGGACGGCCGGCCCGTCAACTGGTCCGGCATCAACATCTACGAACTCGACGAGGAGTCGGGCCTCATCCGGGAGGCCAGGGCCTACTTCAACAGCGCCGTCTTCCGCGCCCAACTGGCCGACTGAGCCCGCCGATTGCTCCCTCCGGCCAGGCGCCTCAGCCGCTGAAACCCGCGCACGAGAAGTCGGTCTGTTCGACCTCTCGTGCGCGGGACCTGACCGGCAGCTTCCGTCAGCGGGCTTCCAGCGCTTCGGCTCGCCGCGTGAGCTTCGCCGCGACGTCGTCCCAGTCCGGACCGTGCAGCCGCAGATTCAGCGCCGGCCCGTCCGGCCTCTGGCGCAGCACGAGCCGGGAGCCCGCCATCGACCACCTGCGGGCAGAGCTCCCGCAGCATCGACAGGATCGCGTCCGCATCGGCGAACGTCAGCTCTTCGACGAAGTAGTGCTCGCGGTGCTCCCGCCCGCACACGCCGCTGTCGGACGGTACTCGTCCCCGTAGAGACACCGCGCGTGCGCGGTCAGCGGCCGGAGCCTACGGCGCCCAGATCCGCCGGACAGACGAACCCGGGCCGGATCGCCATCGCCCGGCCCCACGTTGCTCCCAGCATCCTGTCGCGCCGTCGCGCCCTGCCGTACGGAACGCCGGTGCGGGGGATCTCGTAGAAGGCGGGGTTCCTGCACGAGAAGTCGGCCGGTTCGACTTCCTACTCCGCCGTCGCCTGCGGCTCGTGCCGGGTGGCGGGGCGCTCGGCACGCGCTGGGGGTGGGCGCACGAGCTGGGGGGTGTCTCCTCGGCGGGCGGCACTATCGGCGAACTGTTGCTGTGGGGAGGTGGGTTCGCCGGGGTGGGCGGGTGGATCCGGGGATCGCCGGTGCCGCCGCTCGGGCTGTGACCACCGCGCTGCGCCTGCACCCGGGTTGGCGGCTCGGCCTGCACCGTGCCGGGGTGCAGGACCGGGCGTACGGCGGCGGCGTCGGCTGCCTGGAGCACCTCCGCGCCGTTTACGGCCCCGGGCCCGGGCTACTCCTCGGAGGCGGCGAGGAGGAGGTCGCGTAGGGCGGTGGCGGCGTCGGAGGGGGTGGGCGGGGTGAGGATGACCTGGTCGGCGGTGGTGGAGGGGCCGGTCAGGGGGATGATGCGCAGGCCGGGGGGCTGGTGGTCGAGGGCGGACTCGACGGTGATGCCGATCCCCGCGCCGGCGGCGACGTGGGCGGCGATGCCGTGGACGCTGTCGGCCGTGCGGATGATCCGCAGGTCCGCGCCGCCGATCCGGAAGGCGGAGAGCAGCCGGTCGCAGAGGCCGCTGTTGATCTGGTGCGGCCAGGTGAGCAGGTCCGTGGTGGACAGCTCAGCCGCGCTCAACTCCTCGTGCCCGGCCAGGGGGTGGGCCTCCGGGACGAGTGCCATGAACCGCTCCGTGGACAGCACCCGCGTCCGCACGCCGGTGACGCCGTCCGTCGCCCAGCCGATGCCCAGCCCGATGGTCTCCGCCCGTACGGCGGCGAGTTGGGCCGTGGTCGGCATGGGCTCGGGCACGATCGTCACGTCGGGGAAGCGTTCGCGCAGCCGGGGCAGGCAGCGCAGCAGCAGGTGGTAGCAGGTGTACTCGGCGTGGGCGACGACGAGCGTGGTGAGGTGGCCCTCGCCGGAGGCGAGGGCGCGTCCGCGCTGCTGGAAGCGGCGCAGCTGGGTGAGGGCGGCGTGGGCGTCGGGCAGCAGCGCCTCGCCGAGTTCGGTGAGCGACACCCGGCGGCTGGTGCGGTGGAACAGCCGTCCGCCGAGGCTGCCCTCGAGTCGCCGTACGGCCTCGCTGACGGTGGGCTGTCCCCGGTGCAGACGAGCGGCAGCGCGGCCGAAGTGCAGTTCCTCCGCGACGGCGACGAACGCCTCCAGTTCCATCCTGTCCATGGGGGCCAGGCTAGCGCGATCGATCGGTGCGGCCGATCGCTGCGCGTCGAAGTTCGGCGTTGATGGCGGGCAGCGGTCGGGATGGGATGGGTGGGCAGGAACTTCTCCCCTTTCCCCCTTTCCCCTCGACCGGAAGCAGTGAAGACAGATGGCAGTCGCAGTCAGGGATGTTGAGCACGCCCCCACCGTCACCGTGACGGTGGTCTACCACTCGGTGCACGGCCACACCCGGGTCCTCGCCGAGCACCTCGCGGCAGGTGCGAGGGTGGTGCCGGGCGCTGAGGTGCGCCTCGCCGAGATCCGGGCCGAGGACGTCAACTCGGGCCGCTGGTACGACGAGGAGACGATGGCGCTGCTCGGCCGCTCCGACGCGATCGTCTTCGGCAGCCCGACGCTGATGGGCAGCGTCTCGGCGGTGTTCAAGGCGTTCATGGAGGCGGCGTTCACGCCGTTCATCGAGCAGCGCTGGAAGGACAAGCTGGCCGGCGCCTTCACCATGTCCGCCTCGCAGAGCGGCGACAAGCTGACGGTGTTGGAGCAACTCGCCGTCTTCGGCGCGCAGATGGGCATGCAGTGGATCGGCGTGGGCGACATGCCCGGCAACAACTGGAGCGGCGGCAGCCGCGACGACGTCAACCGGCTCGGCTCCTGGCTGGGCCTGATGAGCCAGAGCCACGCCGACCTCGACGCCGCCCAGGCGGGCTCGCGAGGCGACCTCATCACGGCGGAGCGATACGGCGAGCGCATCGCCCGGCTGGCGCAGCGCTGGGTCAACGCTGTCCCGTACGAGACGCCCCGGATGACGGAACACGAGGCCCGCGCCCTGTCGGCCTCGCTGCGGGAGGCGGCGGCGTAGGGGGACGGCTGTCGGCGGCGGCCGGTACGGTCCGTGGGGCCGCCTACCCGTTCGGAGGGACTCCGTTGACCGCGCTCCATGAGTTCGCCACCTGGGAAAATGTGCTGACACTCCTTCGGGGTGAGCCCGCCGTGTCGGGATGGTTGTCCTCGACGGGGTGGGGTCTGTTCCTCGGCGATCCGAAGGCTGTCGCGCCGGTGCAGCGTGCGCTCGCGGAGGCGGGCGTGCGGGAGGTGATGTTCGCGGCGGACTTCGCGCCGGACGGGCGGACGGCGCTGCACCTGTTCGAGGTCGGCCCCGCCGTGGAGCCCGCGTTCGGCTATCCGGGCCCCAACCCGGGCACGCTCGTCCTGGTCGACGGCGTGGCCGCCGGGCTCTGGCGTCGCCTGCCCCGCGCCGTGCCCGGGGTGGTGTCGGCGCCCTCCGCGGATCCGGCGCTGCTGGAACGGACCCTGCGTGAGAGGCTCCCCGACGCCGTCGGCGCGACGGAGGAGCAGATCGCGGCAGTGGAGGAGCGGCTCGGCGTCGCGCTCTCCGAGGAGCTCAAGGTGCTCTTCCGCGTGACCAGGGTGGGCCCGCCCGGACCCGACGGATCGGGGGACTGGGAGGCCGACTACGCCGAGGTGGAGGACGCCGAGTCCGCAGTCGGCTGCGAACTCTTCGGCCTGGACGGGCTGTTCGCGGCTACGGCAGCCACCCGACTCGGCTCGCGGCGGAGCGCGGAGACGGAGGCAGTGGTCACCTCGGATGATGCTGCCGTCCTTGACCTGGTCGGCTCGCCCGGCTGGATCGCCTTCGGCAGCAACGGCGGTGACACCTTCGCCGTCGACATGACGCCAGGCCCGGGCGGGCACCTCGGGCAGGTCATCCTCATCAGCCATGAGGAGAGCATCGGGGCGGACCTGTACGGCGAATCCTTGACGGAGCTGGTCCTGAACGGCTTCGAGCGGGGCGGGCGGGCCGACGGCGGCGTGGAGTGGGGGCCGCCGGTCACGGCCCGGGTCGGTGACGGGCCCGGCGGCATGGCCGACCTCGAGTCCGCTGCCCATCCCGACCTGGAGGTCGTGCGGATATCCCGAGGCGGTAATACGCCACCGATCAGCCTCGCTCCCATCGCCGGGCTGCCCCGCCTGCGCACCCTCATCGCGCACCCCGGCACGCTCGCCGACCCGCTGGAGATCGCGGGCATGAGCGGGCTGGAGTACCTGGGGATCGGGCTGGACGAGTGGCGCATCCTCCTCGACGCCGGGGCAGTTCCCCGGGGGCTGCTGGCCGCGAACGTCGAGGTGCGTGGGGACGAGCACCCGGTGGAGGTGGTGGCGACGGCCAACGAGCTGCTCGCGCTGTGGGGGCGGCCGCTGATCGCCCACACCGTCGTCAGGGGGTGACCACCGGGGCTCAGTCCGTGGTTTCGGGCTCCGGCTCCTCGTCGGGCAGCGGCACCGGCATCGGTGGATGCGCGGGCACCCGGTTCGGGCCCCGGGAGGCGGGTCTGCGCTGGGCGCGCCACTTGCCCTGGCGCTCGGGTGGGATCGTGCCGCTCATGAGGGCCTCCAGTCGTGCAGGGGCAAGGGGGATGCCCATCATCTCGCCTGCGTGAAGCGTTCAGTTCAGGACCATGGGGGAGTGGGCGACCCGTCCGGGTCCAGGCCGTACGGCCAGATCTCCTTCTCGAGAAAGCCCAGCTGCCCGGCGTTGGCGGCCTGCTGGTAGAGGGTTTCGGCACTCGCCGCGTCGCCGGCCTGCCCGCGCAGCCGCGCCAACTCCACCAGGGCATAGGGTCGACCGGCGTCGGCGGCGCGACGGCAGAGGGCCTCGGCGCCTGCCCGGTCTCCAGCCTTCTCCCGTAAACAGGCCAGGCCGGTCAGGGCTCTGGTGCTGCCGGCGTCGATGGCCTGCTGGTAGAGGGCTTCGGCGCTTTCGAAGTCTCCGATCCCCTCGCGTAACCGCGCCAGACAGGCCGGGGCGCCGGATCGGTCGGCGTTGGCGGCGCGGTGGCAGAGGGCTTCGGCGCCCGCCCGGTCCCCGGCTTTCTCTCGCATTCGCGTCAGGTGGGTCAGGGCTCTGGTGTCGCCAGCGTTGGCGGCTTGCTGGTAAAGGACTTCAGCGCTCTCATCGTCCCCAGCTCTCTCGAATATGCGGGCGAGGCCGGTTAGGGCGTTGGGGTGGCCGGCGTCGGCGGCGCGGTGGCAGAGGGCCTCGGCACCTGCCCGGTCGCCGGCCTCTATCCGTCTCCAAGCGAGGTCGATCAGGGCGCCGGGGTTGCCGATGTCGGCGGCTCGGAGGCAGTGGGCTTCGGCGCCCGCCCGGTCCCCGGCCTCATCCCGCATCCGCGCCAGTTCCACGAGCGCAATGAGGTTGCCGGCGTCGCCGGCACGGAGATACAGGGCCTCAGCCTCCTCCCGGTGCCCGGCGTCCTCTCGTAGGCGCGCGAGGTTGTTCAGGGCGCCGGGATGGCCAGCATCGGCGGCGCGGAGGTAGAGGGTCTCGGCGCCTGCCTGGTCTCCCTCCCACTCCCGCATGTCTGCCAGTTCGGTCAGGGCGTTGGGGTGGCCGGCGTCGGCTGCGCGGTGGCAGAGGGCCTCGGCACTTGCCTGGTCTCCGGCCTCTATCCGTCTCCAAGCGAGGTCGATCAGGGGGCGGGGGTTGCCGATGTCGGCGGCTCGGAGGCAATGGGCTTCGGCGCCAGCCCGATCCCCCACCTCATCCCGCATCCGCGCCAGCTCCACGAGCGCAATGGGGTGGTCGGCGTCGGCGGCACGGCGGTAGAGGGCTTCGGCGCCTGCCTGATCCCCGGCCTCATCCCGCATCCGCGCCATGTGGATCAGGGCGTCGGAGTGGCCGCCCTCGGCGGCGCGGCTGCGGAGGTGGTGGGCCCATTGCAGTCGGTGTCGGCAGTCGGCGGCGGTGGCGAGGTTGCTGAGGTCGTCGGGATCGGTGAGGTGGGCATGAGCGGCGTGCCAGAAGGAGGCGGGTGGGCAGAGTAGGTGGCGGGTGGTGCGTCCGTGCTGCTCGAGGTAGTCGGCGAGGCGGAGGACCGGTTCCGTTGTCGGGACGGGCGCTGGTTCGCCCGGCGCGCGGCGTGGGGGGCGGGCAGTGGTCCGGCGCAAGGGAGCTTGTTTGCCGTGGACGGGGCGGGCGAGTTCGGCGAGGGCGGTTGTGGCCCAGTCCTCAGCGAGCTGGTCGTAGTCGTGGTCGGCGAGGTAGTCGGTCGCCGCGTCGGTGAGGAAGGTTTGCGGGAGGTGGAGCCCGACGCCGAGGCGGCGGGCGTCCATGGCGGCTTCCAGCAGGGCGCGGACGGCGGGGGTGCCCATGTCGTAGCGGCGTAGGAGTTCGGGCGCGCCGGCCAACTCCTGGGTGATGCGTTCGTGGGCGCGGGTGAGGGCGTCGGCCATGAACGGGTCGCCGTGTTCGGCGAGTGCGGTGGCGGAGCGGAGGGCTTCCTGGTCGAAGGTCTCGGGGACGGTGAGGAGGCGTCCGGCGAGGAGTTCGCGGACCTGGCCGTGCGGGTCGGGTAGGCCGGGGCGGGGCAGGGCGGTGTACGTGTCGGCGTACTCGGGCCACAGGGTGCCCAGCACCAGGACCGGTTGTCGGCCGGGGCGGGTGAGGATCGCGCGCAGGGCGGCCGCGATGCGCTCGCCGGTGAAGTAGTGCTGGGCCTCGTTGAGCCACACCACCGTGCGGGGCGCCACGTTGTCGAGGTCGGCGAGTACGGCCTCGGGCCGGGTCGGGTGGAGGGGGTGCCACAGGCGCCACCCCCGTTCGGCGAGCGGCTGGACTGCCTCCCAGCAGGCCCGCGTCTTCCCGGTCGAGGACGATCCGACCAGGACCACCATCCGACTGCCGCCCTCCTCGACCGCGCGCACCGCCTCGGCCAGGGCCTGGTCGTGGGCGCGGCGCACGTACCCGGGCAGCGCCCCCTGCGAGCGAGCGTCGCTTCCGGCCGGGTGGACCTCCAGGTCGTGCGGGTCCCACTGGCCGATCGGCTTGCCGGGCCCGGCCTGCGTGGCTTCGGCCTCACCGGCTGCGGTGCGTCGCAGTTCCAGTAGTTGCTCGACCGGCAGGTGGAGGGCGCGGCCCAGTGCCGCGACCGTCGCGGCGGACGGGACGGGGCCGTCGCTCTGGAACGCCTGGTGGAGGGTGGTCCGGCTCAGTTCTGTTCGGGCGGCGAGTGCGGTCATCGTCAGCCCCTGCCTGGCCCGCTCGTCGCTCAGCTGCTTGCGCAGCTCGGCGAGCGCGCCCTTCCCACCCACATGAACTCCCGACCGCGTGTGTTCAACGGTGTTCATCTTCGTCCGGCCGGACCACGGCGAACACCGTTTCCGGGACCTTCGGTCACGTCAACATCCCACCTGCTAACGGGAGATCACCGTGAACCGCATCGCCATCGTCCTGCTCGCCACCGCCCTGGTCGCCCTGCTCGCGCTCCTGGCCGGCGCAGCGGCGGGCATCCTCGCCCGCCTCGACGGCGCCACCTACCCCGCCGCCCTCATGCGCGCGGCCGCCACCTTCGCCGCAGCCCTCACCCTCGCGGCGGCCGTCACCGGGGCCATTACCCAGTTCCTTCTCTGAGCGGCGACGGGCACAGTGGGCGGCATGGTCACATCTGCGGCTGCCTTCGTCCCCGGCCTCGACCTCGCGCGGGCCCTGTACGAGGAGGGGGTGCGGCCGGTCCTTCGCACCGCCCTCCCAACGCTCCGGTACGCCGCCGCCCGTGTCGGGGACGGGTCAGAGGTGCTGGGGTTCGACACCGCGCGCTCGACGGACCACGACTGGGGGCCGCGCCTGGAGCTGTTCCTCACGCCCGAGGACGTGGAACGCCACGGGGAGGAGATCCAAGACCTCCTGGCGCGACACCTGCCCAAGCAGGTGCGCGGGTGGCCCACCCACTTCCGTCCCAGCGGCGATCCGCATGACCCCGTCCGGCACATGGAGCTGACCGAAGGCCCGGTCGACCACCGGGTGACCGTGCAGGACGTGGACACCTGGGTGGCGGCGCGGCTCGGTCCGTGCGCGGTGGAGCCGGAGGCCGGCGACTGGCTGGCGATGCCGCAGCAGAGGTTGGCCGAGGTGACCGGGGGAGCGGTGTTCCGCGACGACCTGGGCGAACTCGGCACGGTCCGCGAGCGGTTGGCGTGGTACCCGGACCAGGTGTGGCGCTATCTGCTGGCGTGTCAGTGGCAGCGGATCTCCCAGGAGGAGGCGTTCGTCGGGCGCTGCGCGGAGGTCGGCGACGATCTGGGCTCTGCGGTGGTGGCGGCAAGGCTGGTCCGGGACGTGATGCGGCTGGCGCTGCTGCTGGAGCGGCGGTACGCGCCGTACGGCAAGTGGCTCGGCAGCGCGTTCGCGCGGACGGAGGCGGCCGGGGTGCTGGGCCCGTCACTGCGTGGTGCTCTGGCGGCGACCGAGTACGCGGACAGGGAGCGGCACCTGTGCGATGCGTACGAGGCGGTGGGCCGGATGCACAACGCCACCGGGCTCACGGGGACGCTCGACCCGAGCCGCAGGCCGTATCACCGCAGGCCGTTCCAGGTCCTGCACGCGGAGCGGTTCGCCCGGGCGCTGATGGAGACCGTCAGTGAGCCGTGCCTGCGTGACCTGCCGCTGACGGGGGCCGTCGATCAGTGGGCGGACAGTACCGACTTCCTGGTCCGGCAACCTGATCTCTGATTGGCCGGCGCCGCACTGGGGGCTGTCCGGCGGATCATTTCGGGCTGGTGCAGGCACGCCCGGTACGGCTGAGTTGTCGTGGGCCGCAGCAGTCACGCGAACGACGGCCACCGGTCGGCGGCCCACTTCCGCCAGTCGACCCACCCGGGCGGCGGGCCGGCGACCCTGCGGCCCGCCAGCTCCGCCGCGTCGGGCTCCTCGAACTGCGCGCGCCCGTGCAGGATGTCGGCCTCGGACATCGGCAACGTCTCCTCGGGGGTGGTCGCCCAGCGGTGGGCGATACGGGCGCGTTGGGTCTCATCGTCCACCGGCAGGTAGACCATGCGGAAACACGCCCCCTCGGCCTCCACCAGCCAGCGGACCGCGGACCGTTCGTCCCGCGACCAGCAGCCGTAGTCCACGACGACATTGGTGCCCAGTCGGACCGCCTCCAGGGCGAGCCAGAGCATGCGCCCCTCCAGCACATCGCGCTTCCCGTCCGCCTCCGCCTCGCCGAACAGGGGAATCATCCAGTCGTCGGGCGTCAGACGCAGCGCGCCGTGCTCTGCGGCGAGCTGCCGAGCCCGCGTGGTCTTTCCGGCCCCTGGCAGGCCGACCATCAGGAACAACGTGGTCACCCCCCGATCGTGGCAGGGAAGCGAATCAGACAGCCACCGTTTTATCCGCCCGATCCTGGCGTCTGCGGAGGTGGCGGCGATTACGGCGGGAGCCTTATGCCTTGTCGCCGCCCAAGTGGTCGGGACGAGTGTGTGGATGCCCACCGCCGAGGCGCTTGACCCGGATGCGTTCGAGGACTGGGATCAGCTGACCCCCACGCGAGGCGACCGTCACATGATCCGTCGGACAGGATCTAGCCCTGGAAGAGCACTTCCGGATTGTTCGGCGAGGGGCCGTCCAGCAGCGGGCTGCAGATCCCCTTCAGTGTCTGGTCGAAGAACGCCGTCACGTACTCGCGGGTGATCTCCACCCCGCGTTCCGGGGAGAGGCCCTGTGCCGGGAACCCGGCCTGCTTCTGGAGTACCTCCAGGTCGGCGAAGCTGAAGTGGTCGGCGCCGGTGACCGTCAGCCACTTCTTGTAGCCGCCGAGGGCGGCCCAGGTCTGGTCCCACGTGGTGTCGTGGCCGCCGGGCGAGTGGTCGGCTCGGCCCAGCATGAGGAGCGGCCGGTCGATCTGGCCGGGCGTCGGGGCCGGGTGGAAGGCGCCGTCCATGTCCACTCCGGCCCGTACGCGCGGGTCGGCGATCATCGTGGCGGCGGCCGCCCCTCCGCCGAGGGAGTGTCCGGCCATGCCGATCTCGTGCTTGTCGATGAGGTGAGCCAGGCGCCACGCGGTATTGCCGTGCGTCAACTGGTCGATCACGAAGGACACGTCCGTCGCGCGGCTGGCGGTTTCGAAGTTGAAGTCGATCTGCTCCCGCTGGAAAGGGCCTGCGGGGTGACGCCGGAGCTCGCCGGTATCTTCGCGTGACCGAGGATTCCGGCTGCCTCGCCGAGGGTCATGTACGGGGCCGGGGTCCCGGTCCCGGGGACGGCCGGGTAGATCATCGTGACGGTCAGCTGGCGGGGGCCGGACGACGGCACCCACGGGTCGGGGCGGTTCGTGTCGGTGAGGTGGATGATCTCCTCGCCGGCGGCGTAGGGTCCGGTCGGCGCGGGGAGCACGCCCTGGAAGGACCGCGTGGTCGCGGTGGCCGTGGCCGGTGCGGTGTCTAACGCGTGCGTGGCCACCGGTGCGGCCACCGGTGCGGTCGTGGCGGCGAACCCGCTGCCGGTTCCGGCGACGAGGGCGGCGAGCGCCAGGGCTGCGACGGCGCTGATACGGCGATTGCGTTTCATGGGGGCGACGCTAGGTTCCGCGGCTCCGTATCGAATCAACCCACGGTCCGGCGCCGTTCGTAGCTCCCGGGAGGTACCGGCGTACCGGAGTGATACGCCGGGACTACGTCGTGCGGCGCGGGGTTCCTTACGCCGACACGGTCGATCGCCACGCAGGTGTCGTCGTCGGAGTGCGGACCACACGTCGGGGTCGGACCGCGGTCGTAGGCGGCCGAACGTTGTGTCGTATTTCCGCCAGCGCCTCCGGCTCCGCTCGGGGAGGGTCGATGAAGGTTCGTCCCTCCGTGAAAGGCGCAACGCATGCACGTCGTCCCCGGGCTCAAGGTCCTGTACTTCGGCACCCCGGTGGTGCTGGTCAGCACACTCAACGAGGACGGCAGCCCGAACCTCGCGCCGATCTCCTCGGCCTGGTGGCTGGGCCAGCACTGCATGATCGGGCTGGGCAACAGCGCGCAGACGACGGCGAACCTGCTGCGGGAGGGCGAGTGCGTGCTCAACCTGCCCTCGTCGGCGATGGTCGACGCCGTCGACCGGCTCGCGCTGACCACGGGGAAGCCGACGCTGGTGGAGTACAAGGTGGAGCAGGGGTACCGGTACGAGCCGGACAAGTTCGGCGCCGCTCAGCTGACCGAGCAGCCGAGCGATCTGGTGAAGCCCCCCAGGGTGGCGGAGTGCCCGGTGCAGCTCGAGTGCCGGGTCGTCGAGGTGCACCCCTTCGGTGGCCCGAAGCGGCATGCCACCGCCTTCGAGGTGGAGGTCCTCCGGGCCCACGTGGAGGAGGACTTGGTCATCCCCGGCACCCATTACGTGGACCCGCTCGGCTGGGACCCGCTGATCATGAAGTTCTGCGAGTTCTTCGGCGGCGGGGAGAACGTGCACCCGTCTCGGCTCGCCGAGGGCTGGAAGATGCCGCACCGCATTCCGACCGCCTGACCCCTGACCCCCGGCCCCCGGCCCCCGGTGCCAGGTGGAGCAGGAAGTCGGACGGGCCGACTTCCTGCTCCACTCACCTCAGCAGCTGTGCGCGGAGGACGGGCGGCTCGCCAGGATGTACGGCTTGCCGGAGATGTGCGCCTGGACGTCGGAGGGGCAGGTCTTGATCCAGGCGTCGCCGGCGGCGTGGTTCTTGACCTTGGAGTCGCTGCAGTACTGGTCGCGGTCGGCGGTCTTGAAGCACTGGTAGCCGGGGTAGCCGGCCGCCGAGGCGGTGTTGGCGCCGGCGAGGCCGGCGAACAGGCCGGCGACGGCGAGCAGGGCGACGGGCAGGGCGGTACGGATCCTCATGGGGTTCTCCCAGTGGCTCGTACGGACAGTGCTCGGATCCTGACACTACGTAGGCAGTTCGGGCAAAGAGCAGTGTCATGTTTGGGTCAATCTGGAAACGGGTGAACCTCAGGACGATCCGGCCCGTTGTCGGTGGCGCCGGACGGCGTCGCGGTTGGCGCACCGCTGCGAGCAGTAACGCTGCCGCCCCGTACGGCTGGTGTCGGCGAAGGCCAGGCGGCACTCGGCGACCGCGCAGCGGCCGAGCCGGTGCATGCCGCGCCCGACCAGGTGCAACGCCGTGCCGGTGGCGATCAGCGCGGACAGCATCGGACCGACGGCCGCCCCCTCCTCCCGGTAGTGCAGGTGCCAGCCGTCGCCGCCGTGGTCGGTCAGGCGCGGGTGCGAGGTGGAGGCGGCGAGCATCGCGTTGAGGCGGGCGGCGCGGCTGGGCTCGTCCGGGGCGTCGACCACCTGCTCCCAGGCGTCGAGGGTGGCCAGCACCCTCGCCAAGTCCTCGCCGGTCACCGGGTGTTCGAGGAGGAGCCCGGCGGCGCGGCAGCGGTCGGCGAGGTCGGCGGCGTCGACGGGGCGCCGGTTGGCGAGGGAAGCGGCCAGATCGACGGCGTCGGCGCCGTAAGGGTTGAGGTGCACAAGGGCATTACAGCAGCGTGGGCTCGTGCCGATCACCCCTTACGGAACCGGAGTTCGCCATGCCCGTCGCCGCCGAGCGCCCGCGCTGCCACCCGCGCCACCGTCCGCGCTACCGCTGGGCCGTCCTCGGCGTCGCCACCTTCACCCAGGCCGCGACCTGCTTCTTCGTCCAGGGCGTCGGCTCGCTCGGGCCCGCCCTGCAGAGCGGGCTCGACCTGTCCACCGGGCAGCTGGGGCTGCTGCTCTCCGCCGCCCAATTCATGCCGCTGGTCGGGTTGTTGGTGGTCGGGCGGCTGCTCGACCGCTACGACGAGCGCTGGATCGTCGGCGTCGGCGCGCTGGTCGTCGCCATCGGGCTGGCGCTGGGCGCCGCCGCGCCGGGGTACGGGGCGCTGCTGCTCGCGCTGCTGGTCGTCGGCGCCGGGTACAGCAGCGCGCAGCCGGGCGGCAGCAAGTCGGTGGCCTCCTGGTTCGACGGCTCGCAGCGCGGGCTGGCGATGGGCATCCGGCAGGCCGGTCTGCCGCTGGGCGGTGCGCTCGCGGCGGCCGTACAGCCGTGGCTGGCGCGGGAGTTCGGCTGGCGGGCGACGCTGGTGTGCGGGGCGCTGGTCGCGGCGGCGGGGGCGGCGGTGTTCGTCGGCCTCTACCGGCGCCCGCCGGGGGAGGCGCCGCAGGCGGCCGGGCGGGCGCCGGGCGGGCTGCGGATGCTGCGCGAGCCGGTGATGCTGCGGATCGTGCTCTCCGGCGCCGGGCTGGTCGCGGCGCAGACCGGCGTCCTGATGCTCACCGTCCTGCACCTGCGCGACGCGGCGGGCCTGAGCGTCGCCTCCGCCGCGCTGGTGCTGATGGCCGCGCAGGGGGCGGGAATCGCGGGCCGGATCTGCCTGGCGGCGTGGAGCGACCGGGCGCGCTCCGGCCGCCACACCACCGTGCGGGCCTGCCTCGCGGGCGTCGCGGCCTGCGCGGCGGCCCTCGCCACGCCGCTCGGGGAGCATCCGGTGACGGCCTGCCCGCTGTTCGTGCTGCTCGGGTTCGTCGGGATCGGCTGGTACGGGCCGTGGGTCGCGCACGTCGCGGAGTCGGCGCCGACGGGGCGTACGGGCTCGGCGCTGGGGCTGGCCATGGCGGCGAACCAGGTGGTCGTCGTGCTGGCGCCGCCCGCGCTGGGCTGGCTGCGGGACGCGACGGGCGGGTTCGCGGCGGTGTGGCTGCTGCTGGCCGTGCTCGCGGGGGCGGCCTTCGCGGTGACCCGGCGCTGAGGGGGCCGGGGCACGTGTCGGGGCGAACCGGCCCGGGAGGCAGGGCACATGGCGAACGTGGCCCGTCACCCTCGTGGGTGACGGGCCATCTCGCTCCACGCTCCACACTCCACGCTCAACGCGCGGCGGGCGCCGGGGTGGACATCGGGGCGGGCGCCGGGGCGGCGGTGGCCGCGCGGGTCTCGCGCAGGATCAGCAGGCCGGTGACGGCCACCGCCACCGCTGTCAGGCCATGGACGCCGAAGGCGATGGCGGTGGAGCCGTGGTGGGCGAGCACGTCGGTCATGTCGCCGACCGGGATGAAGGTCTCGGTCAGCATGACCCAGCCCAGGGCGCGGCGTTGACCGGTCAGGAGCAGGACGGCCACGACCAGGCCGCCCGCGACGTCGCGGATGCCCTTCAGTCGCAGGAAGCCGTCTCCGTCGCCGGAGGGCCAGCTCGGCAGGCCGAAGGTCGGCGCGATGGTGTCCGGGGCCACCATGAAGCGAGTCCCGAACCAGAGGACGAAGATGACCAGGGTGGTGGTCAGGGCGGTGTTGACGGTCTTGAGCGACATCATCGTCTCCTTGCGAGGTCAGGTCAGGTCGGGTCGGGTCGGGACAGGTCGTGTTCGGGCGAGAACGGCGACGAGGGCGAGCGAGGTGAAGCACCGGACATGACGCCCGCTCGAAGCTAGCGTCGCTAGGCGATGGGTCAAAGCTAGACCTGCTGCCGCTTGATTGTCTAGCGGCGCTAGCTTCGAGTTATGTCGGTGCGCGACGGCCGCTGCGGGCGGGTCACCGCCCTCGGGCGGTGCTCGGGCGGGGCGTCAGAGCTCCGGTGCGTCCTCGCGGGCCGTCGGGTCCCAGAGTCCGGCGGCCTCGCCGCGGTCGAGGTGTTCGGCGTAGACGGCCGTCTTCCAGGCGATCAGCGAGCGGCACTCCTCCAGCGCGCGGATCTGCTCGTCGACGCGGCGGCGGTGGGCGTCGAGCAGGCGCAGGCGGTCGGCCTCGTTGCCCGGGCCCTGGCGGACGAGTTCGGCGAAGCGGCGCAGGTCGGCCAGCGGCATGCCGGACTCGCGCAGCCGGACGCAGATCGCGAGCCACTCGACGTCGAGCGGCCGGTAGCTCCGCCGCCCGGCGGCGTCGCGCTCGACGGGGCCGACGAGCAGGCCCTCGCGCTCGTAGAAGCGCAGCGCGTCCACACTCAGCCCGGTGCTCCGGGCGACCTCGCCGATTCCGATTCCGATTC
Organism: Streptomyces sp. NRRL WC-3742; assembly: GCF_000720635.1. GTDB lineage: Bacteria > Actinomycetota > Actinomycetes > Streptomycetales > Streptomycetaceae > Kitasatospora. Next base: position 40,878 of record NZ_JOCF01000031.1, read on the forward strand.
CGATTCCCGCCACGCGGCCAGCGTACGGCGGGGCTTGAGCTGGACCGCACTCCAGCTCCTAGCCTCCCCGGCATGACCGCTACCGCTCAGCACCCTCTCGGCTCGCCCTTCTCCGCCGCCAGTACCGCCCGGGACGTCCTGGCCGGCCACGACCTCTCCGGCCGCACGGCCGTCGTGACCGGCGGCTCCTCCGGCCTCGGGCTGGAGACCGTCCGCGCCCTGGTGGAGGCCGGGGCCCGCGTCCTCGCGCCCGTCCGTACGGCCCCGTCCGCGCTCGACGGCGTCGAGACGCTGCCCCTGGACCTCACCGACCCGGCCTCCGTACGCGCCGCCGCCGCGCGGATCGGGCAGGCCGTCGACCGGGTGGACCTGCTGATCGCCGCCGCCGGGGTGATGGCCACGCCGCCGCAGTACGTCGGGCCGGGCTGGGAGGCGCAGTTGGCGGCCAACCACCTCGGGCACCACCTGCTGGCCTGCGAGCTGTACCCGCTGCTGCGGGCCGCCGGTTCCTCGGGCGGGGCGCGGGTGGTCGCGTACAGCTCCGCCGGGCACATGCTCACCGGCATCCGCTGGCAGGACCCGCACTTCCGCACGGGGTACGACAAGTGGCTCGCCTACGGGCAGTCGAAGACGGCGAACGCGCTGTTCGCCGTGCACCTCGACGCGCTCGGACGGGCCGACGGCGTCCGGGCGTTCAGCCTGCACCCGGGCAAGATCATCACGGGGCTGCAGCGAGAGATGACGCGGGCCGAACAGGTCGACCGGGGGTGGATCGACGAGCGGGGCAACGTCGTCGGCGCCGGTTTCAAGTCCCCCTCCCAGGGCGCCGCCACGGGCCTGTGGGCCGCGACCTCCCCGCTGCTGGACGGCCTCGGCGGCCTCTACCTGGAGGACTGCGAGGTCGCGCGCACGGCCGCCCCCGACAGCTCGATGGACGCAGGCGGGGTCCGGGGCCACGCCGTCGACCCCGGCTCGGCCGAGCGCCTCTGGGAGCTGTCGCAGGCCGCGACGGGCGCCGCGCCGCTCGGCGGCTGAGCGGGCACGCACAGGAAGTCGGCCCGGCCGACTTCCTGTGCACGCCGGTCGGAGGCAGATCCCGCAGGACAGCCGCTCCCCGGCCCGGGGCCACGCCGGTACGCCCACCGTCGTGGCGGCGAGGGTGATCATCCGGTGGCAACCGGCGCGGGATAGCCTCGTCCGCGCACGACGCGCGAGACACGACGGGGGACGGGGGCACAGTTATGGGGCACGCCGAGGACGAGGACGATCCGAGACTGGCGGCCGAGGGGGAGGTGGCCGTTGCCCGGCTGGCCATCGACTCCGGGGATCTGACGCATGCCGCCGACCACCTCGCCGACGCCATCGTCGCGGACCCGCAGCTGCCCGAACTGCACGAGGCCCTCGCCGAGTTGTGCGCGGCGGCGGGTGGGCCGGCCGCGGCCCGCGAGCTGTTCCCGCTCGAGGGGCAGGTCTACCTGGGCACCGTCGTCTGCCGCGCCCACGTCGAGGCGGCGGCCGGGGACTGGGACAGCGCCATCGGCCTGCTCGCCTCGGCCATCCAGTACGAGCCCGCCCAGCCCTGGGCCCACACCGCCTGGCTCGCCCGCGAGGACCTGCCCTCCCTCGTCGACCCCGACGCCGTCGCCCAGGCCGTGGCCCGCGCCGCCGGGCCGCTGCCCGACCCCCTGCCCGGCGAACTCGCGGACACCGTACGGCCGTTCCACGCCTTCGTTCAGGCCGTCGTCGAGCGCCACGGAGACCACCCGCTGCTGCTCGCCATGGCCTCCGGCCTCACCCGCCGCCTCGGCGCCACCACCCGCGCCGTCGAACTCGCCGAACGCGCCCACCGGCTCGCCCCCGGCTACCTGCCGTCCGTCATGCTCGGCAACGCCCTGCGCGCGGACGGCCGCCCCGAACAGGCCCTCGCCGTCTGGGAGGCCGAACTCGGCCGCACCCCGCCCGAGGAGGACGACTCCAGCGGCTACCTCGCGGTCGACGTCGCCGAACTGTACGGCGCCCTCGGTCGCCCCGCCGAGGGCCTGCCCTGGCTCGACCGGGTGCTCGCCGCCGAACCCGGCCACCCCAAGGCCGGCCCCGCCCGGCACGCCCTGCGGCACGCCGTCGACGGCGACCCCGCCCATCTGCTCGCCCTCGCCGACCACCACCGCGCCCACCCCGAGCACGAGTACGCGCACGAGCTGCTCGAGCGCCTCAGCCGCCGGGAGACCTGGCTCGGCATGGTCGCCGGCGCCACCGAGGCCACCGTCAACCTCATGCGCCAGGTCCTCGCGGAGGAGTCCACCACCCGCGAGACCGCGCTCGACTGCAGCGCCTCCGCGCTCGAACCGCCCAGCACCGTCCTGGCGTTGCACCTCGCCCTGCCGCGCTCCACCGTCTCCTACGAGGCGGTCGGCGAGCCGGACCCGAGGGTGCCGCTCGCCCCGGGCACCAGCCTGTGGACCTGGGACGGGACGGACCCGCGCCCCGCCGTCGCCCCGCCCTCCGCGGACGCCGCCGAACTCGTGCGCGCCACCGCGGAGATCGTCTGGCCGACCGTCCCCGCCGCGTACGACCATGCGGTCCGCCTTGCGGGTCTGCCGGTCGAGGACCTGCTCGGCGTGCTCGTCCACCCGCCGCTGCCCCGCGAGGACGAGCTCGGGCGGGCGCTCCTCTCCCACCAGCCGGAACTGTGGGTCCGCGCCGTCCAGACCTTCGCCTGCCTCGGGCTCGCACACCACCGCACCGACCAGCCGTGGGCCGAGTCCGACCGGCGGCGGCTGCTGAGCGACCTGCTCCTCGGGCCCGAGGACTGGGTCGTCGAGGCGGCGGGCTTCGCGCTCCTCGCCATCGGCTGGACCCACCCCGACACCCGGCCCGACGTCGCTGGGCTCCTCGGCCGCCGCCTCCGCCACCTCGCCACCGCCCGTCTCACCCGCACGGTCACCATCCAGCGTTCCTTCGCGGCCCTCACCCTCGCCGCCCCCTGGCTGCCCCCCACCGACCGCGCCCTCGCCCACACCCTCCTGCGCCCGGCCCCCGCCGCACCCTCACCCGCCGCCCCCGCCCAGCCCCGCCCGGGCTTCCTGCGCCGCCTCTTCCGCCGCCGCTGACACCGCCCGTGCGCGGGAAGTCGGCCCAGCCGACTTCCTGCGCACACGCCGGCGTTCCGAGCGGCCGCCCCTATCGCACGCTCTACGGCCGCCACCGGCAACGCGGCGCCGCCCGAGCCTTCGCCCGGCTCCCACCTCGCCCCCGCCGCCCGCCCCGCCCGGGCCGCCTGCACTGCCCCGCCGCCCGCCCCGCCTACGCCGCCCCTTCCGCCGCCCCGCCTACGCCGCCCCTCGGGGTGGCCGGCCGGTGCCGGCCGGGGAGTTGGGGTGTTGAAGGTGCCGTCCGGGGCGGCGCCGCGTCTGCCCTCTTGGTGGGGTGGGGTGGCCGGCTGCCGCGCGCTCTGCCTCTGGTGACAGGTGAGGGCTGGGTGTTGTGGGCGGCGCCCAGGGCGGGCTGCCCTGGGCACCGCCGCCCCGTGGTTGCCCCTTGCCTGGTCGGCCCCTCGCAGCCGGCCTGCTTCGCCAGGCGGCCGGGACACCTCTGATGGCCGAGCCCGGACGGGGTGGGTGTTTGCGGGCGATTGCGTCTTCCGTGTGCCCCGAGGAGCGGTCTCAGTGGGGGAGGCGGTGCCTGGCGAGGGTGTGGAGGGCGTGGGTGAGGGTGGCGCGCTCGGGGTCGGTGAGGGCGGCGGTCAGGTTCGCGTCCGCGGCTTCGGCCGCGTTGACGCAGAGGTCGAGGAGGCGGCGGCCTTCGGGGGTGAGGGTGAGGACCTGCCGGCGGCGGTCCTCGGGGTCGCGGACGCGTTCGACGGCGCCCAGTTCCTGGAGTTGGTCGGCGAGGGCGACGACCAGGCTGGGGGCGACTCCGAGGCGGGTGGCCAGTTCCTGTTGGGAGGCTGCGGCGCCGGCGTCGAGGGCGGCGAGGACTCCGGCGTGTTTGGGCTTGAGGCCCAGTTCCTCGACGCGTTCCGCGAAGTGGTCGGCGGCCAGAGCGCCGAGTGTCCCCAGGTTGAAGACGACGGTTGCGCGGAGCGCTTCGGCTCCCCTGATTTCCTTGACATCGCTCACGAGGAGAATGGTAGCTTCGGCATATCGTTCTAAGTGAGAATGATTCAGGGGGAGATGAAATGAAGGCTCTGCTTGTCGCCAACGCGCTGGCGGCCCTCGTGAGTGCGGGGTCCAGCGTCGCCGGGGTGCTGCGTCCGGGGCTGGTCCTGTCGGCCGGAGAGGTGATCACGGCGGGGACGGGCCTGTACGCCCGGGCCTACGCCGTCCGCGCCGTGCCGCTGGGGCTGGCGACCGCGTGGGTGCTGCTGGCGGGCCCGCGGGCTGCGGCCTGGCCCATGCTGGTCGTCTCCGGGCTCGCCCAGGTGGGGGACTCGGCGATCGGCGCCAAGCAGCGCAATGCCGGGATGGCGTTCGGTGCGGGGGCCGTCGCGGTGCTGCACCTCGCGTCCGCCTGGTGGCTCTACGGGAAGAGCGGGTCCTGAGTGATGTCGTAGCGGGGGGTGCGGCCGGAGGGGTCGCGGCATTCGGGGCCCAGGCGCAGCGTGCGCGACTCGGGGTCGTGGAGGGGCCGGTGGCAGCGGCGGCAGGTGACGTGGGGGCGCAGGACCTCGGGAGTGTCGGTACCGGGGAGGGGGTCGGGGAGGGGGTCGGGGCTCGTCATGCGGAGGCCCCTGCCGTGCGGGTGTCGTAGGACTCGCGTGCCGCCTCGACGGCCGGGACGCGCCGTTCCGACCAGTGGGCGAGGGCGGCGACGAGTTCGGCGGCCTCGCGGCCCAGGGGGGTGAGGCTGTAGTCGACGCGGGGCGGGATCACCGGGTGGGCCTCGCGGAGGACGAAGCCGTCGCGTTCGAGGGTCTGGAGGGTCTGGGCGAGCATCTTCTCGCTGACGCCGGAGACCCGGCGCCGCAGTTCGCTGAACCGGTAGCCGCGCTCGTGGAGGGCGCCGAGCACGAGGACGCCCCAGCGGCTGGTGACGTGCTCCAGCACGCCGCGCGAGGGGCAGAGCCGGTCGAAGACGTTCGGCGGAGGCAGCTCACTTACCTTCATGTCAGTACCCTACTTTCAAGTGCGTACTTTCGAAAGGTTAGTGCCCTTCGTAGGGTGAGTGAAGAGGTCGAGCGCCACCAATCAGTCAAGCGCCACCAACCAGAGGAGCACCTCATGTACGTCGTCACCGGAGCCACCGGCCAGCTCGGCCGTCTCGCCGTCGAGAGCCTGCTCGCCGAGGTCCCGGCCGCGGAGGTGGCCGTCGCCGTCCGTTCGGCGGAGAAGGCGGCCGACCTGGCCGCGCGTGGCGTGAGCGTGCGCGTCGTCGACTACGACCGCCCGGAGTCCCTCGCGGGCGCCTTCGCGGCCGGCGACCGGGTGCTGTTCATCTCGGGCAGCGAGGTGGGCCGCCGCCTGCCGCAGCACCAGGCGGTGGTGGAGGCGGCGAAGGCGGCCGGGGTCGCGCTGCTCGCCTACACGTCCATCCAGGGCGCGGCGACCTTCGCCCTGGCCGACGAGCACCGGGCGACGGAGGCGATGATCCTCGCCTCCGGCCTTCCGTACGTGTTCCTGCGCAACGGTTGGTACACCGAGAACTACCTGGGCGACGTGGCCGGCACGGTGGAGCGCGGGATCGTCCTGGGCAGCGCGGGCGAGGGCCGGGTGGCCACCGCCCCGCGCGGGGACTACGCGGAGGCGGCCGTCGCCGCGCTGACCGGCGACGCGACGAACGAGACGTACGAGCTGAGCGGCGACACCGCCTGGAGCCTGGGCGAGCTGGCCGCCGAGCTGGCGCAGGCGAGCGGCCGCCCGGTGGAGCACCGGAATGTCGCCCCGGCCGAGCACCTGGCCGCGCTGGTCGGCGCGGGCCTGCCGGAGGGCTTCGCCGGTGCGCTGGTGGACGTGGACGCGGGCATCGCGCGCGGCGAGCTGGCGGGCACCCCGGGCGACCTGGCCCGGCTGATCGGCCGCCCGACCGTCCCGCTGGCCGAGTCCGTCCGCGCGGCCGTCGGCGCCTGACGCCGCGGAAGCGGACCCGGCATGTCCAGCATGCAAGCAATGTCATGACCAAAATCTGAAAACGGACGTGACAGCCGCCCTCCCCGCCCGCTACCGTCGCCTGGACACACGCGCGCGGGAGGGTGGCCGGCCATGCCAGAGACGACGGACCAGGACAACGGCAGGGGCCTCTGGTACGGCATCGCGGCCTACGGGATCTGGGGGCTCTTCCCCCTCTTCTGGCCGCTGCTGGAGCCCGGCGCCGCCGACGACATCCTCGCCAACCGGATGGTCTGGTCCCTGATCGCCGTCGTCCTGCTCCTGGTGGCGCAGCGGCACTGGGGCTGGATACGCCCGCTGCTGCGCCAGCCGCGCCGCCTGGCGATGCTGGCCGGCGCCGCCGCCGTGATCTCCGTCAACTGGGGCGTCTACATCTGGGCCGTCAACGCCGGCCACGTCGTCGAGACCAGCCTCGGGTACTTCATCAACCCGCTGGTCACCATCGCCTTCGGCGTCCTGGTGCTCAAGGAGCGGTTGCGCCGCGCGCAGTGGACGGCGGTGGGCATCGGCGCGGCCGCCGTCGCGGTGCTGAGCGTGGCGTACGGGCGGCTGCCCTGGATCGCGCTGGTGCTGGCGTTCTCCTTCGCCACGTACGGCCTGCTGAAGAAGAAGGTCGGGCTGAGCGGGCTGGAGAGCCTGGCGGCGGAGAGCGCCTTCATGTTCCCCTTCGCCCTCGCCTACATGGTCTACCTGGAGGTCGCCGGGCGCGGCACCTTCGGGCACACCGTGGAGGGCAGCTACGGCTGGGGGCACTCGGGGCTGCTGATGCTGAGCGGCGTGATCACGGCGATCCCGCTGATGTGCTTCGGGGCGGCGGCGGTGCGGGTGCCGCTGACGGTGCTGGGGCTGCTGCAGTACCTGGCGCCGGTGTTCCAGTTCATGATCGGCGTCGCGGTGTTCCACGAGTCGATGTCCTCGGCGCGCTGGGCCGGGTTCGCCCTGGTCTGGCTCGCGCTGGCCACGCTCACCTGGGACGCGCTGCGCCAGGTGCGCGCGGACCGCGCCGGACGGGCCGCGGCCGCGGCAGCAACGGCGGCGGCGCAGCCCGTCCTCGCACGGACTCAGCAGGAAGAAGCCGTCACGCGCTGATGTCGCGGCTGGTGAACCGCGCCCAGGCCGCCGAGCCGAACACGGCGACGTAGGCGGCCTGGAGCCCGAGGTCCTTGAGCACGCCGTCCCAGTACATCGGGGCGCGCAGCAGGTCCGAGAAGCTCATCCAGTAGTGCGGGAACAGGAACGGCCGCACCGCGTCCAGCTGCGGGAAGGCGTCCAGGATCTGGACGGTGATCACCAGGCTCACGGTGGCGGCCATGGCCGCGATGCCGCTGCCGGTGAGCGTGGAGACGAACAGGCCGATCGCCACCAGCCCGGCCAGGGAGAGGGCGACGACCCCGGCCACCAGCAGGGCCCGGGGCAGGGCTTCGGCGAGGCCGATGGTGTCCCCGGAGATCAGGGTGACCTCGCCGAGCGGGAACAGCGCGGCCCCGGCGGCCAGGGCCGAGGCGGTGACGACGGCCGTGGCGGCCAGGCAGAACGCCATCCCGGCGGTGAACTTGGCGGCCAGCAGCCTGGTCCGCCCGGCGGGGGCGACGAGCAGGTAGCGCAGGGTGCCGGTGGCGGCCTCCCCGGCCACGGCGTCCCCGGCGACGACGCCGACCGTCATCGGCAGGAAGACGGGCAGGGCCACCGCGAGGGCGGTGAAGATCAGGAAGATCCCGTTCTGGGTGGTCTGGGCGATGAAGCTCGGGCCGCCGCCCCCGTCGTGGGGGTTGTCGGTGTTGAGCTTGACGACCACCCCGATCAGGACCGGCAGCAGCGCCAGGATGCCCAGCAGCACCTGGGTGCGCAGCCGCCGGAAGGTCAGGTGCAGCTCGTTGCGGAACAGCGCGAGGAAACCGCCCACGCGCACGGCCGGCAGCGGTTCAGCCAGCGACATCGAATCCCTCTCCGGTCAGCGCCACGAAGGCGTCCTCCAACGTGCCGCGCTCCAGCCCGAATCCGTACACCCGCACCCCGGCCTCGACCAGGGCGGCGCACAGCTTGGGCAGCGCGTCCTCCCCGAGCTCGCCGGCCTCGCCCGTGACGCGGTCCTCCTCGAGGGTGAGCGTGCCGACCCGGTGCGCGGTGAGCACCTCGGCGGCCGGCGCCGTGTCGGGGGTGCGCACGACGAGGCGGCCCTGGGCCCGGGCGGCGAGTTCGGCGACGGTGCCCTGGACGAGGAGCCGGCCGCGGGACATCACGGCGGCGTGGGTGCAGACCTGCTCGATCTCGTCCAGCAGGTGCGAGGAGAGGAACACGGTGGTGCCCTCGGCGGCGACCTCGCGCACCAGCGCCCGGATCTCCCGCATGCCCTGCGGGTCCAGGCCGTTGGTGGGCTCGTCCAGGACGAGCAGTTCGCGCGGGCGCAGCAGCGCGGAGGCCAGGCCCAGGCGCTGCTTCATGCCCAGCGAGTAGGCGCGGGCCTTCTTGCCCGCGGCGGCGCCCAGGCCGACGCGCTCCAGCGCGGCCTCGACCCGCCGGGCGCGGGTGCGCGGGTCGGCGGTGGGGTCGGCGGCGTCGAAGCGGACGAGGTTGTCCCGGCCGGTGAGGAAGCCGTAAAGGGCGGGGCCCTCGATGAGCGCGCCGACGCGGGGCAGCACGGCGGCGACGGACTGCGGCATGGGCGCGCCGAGCACGGTGGCGACCCCGGAGGTGGGGGCGATCAGGCCCATCAGCATCCGGATGGTGGTGGTCTTGCCGGAGCCGTTGGGGCCGAGGAAGCCGAAGACGGAGCCGCGCGGGACGCTCAGGTCCAGGGAGTCGACGGCGAGCTGGCCGCCCCGGAAGCGCTTGGTCAGGCCCCGGGTGCGGATGACGTCGTCAGGAGAGACGCCGTCAGGAGCGGAGGGGGAGGGGGAGGGAACGGGAACGGGGGCCGGGCGCCCTGCGGCGCCCGTACCCCCGGCCGGGCCCGTAACGTCCCCCGTTACGGGTGCCTCGGTCATGCGTCAGTTCACCCCGGCGGCGTGCTGGAGGACGGGGGAGGTGACGGCGCCGGCGAAGACCCGGCCGTCGTCGGTGAGCAGGACGTTGACGACCTTGGTGCTGATCAGGGTGCCGCCCTTGACCGGCTTGCCGAGCGACTTGATCAGGCCCTTCGGGTTCAGGGCCGGCCCGTCGTGCCTGCCCTTGCCCTTGCCCTCGTCTCCCTTGGGCGCGGGGGCGGTGAAGTCCGGCAGCTTGCCGGTGAGGACCGTCGTCCAGCCCTCGCCGATCACGTTGAGGCCCTCGGGCCCGCCCGCCGCCTGGCCGACGATGCCCTGCGGGTGCGAGGCCCTGCCCTCGGCCTTGCCCTCTGCCTTGTCCCCTGCCTTGCCCTCGGTCACCTTGGCGCCCTTGGGCGCGGTGAAGTCGAAGGTCTTGGCGTCGGGCTTGGCGAAGGACACCTCGGTGAAGTGGACGTCCAGCACGGTGGAGCCGTCGGTGGAGCGGACCTGCACCGCCAGCGGCACGCCGTTCTCGGCGGCGACGGAGATGCGCACCTCGTAGATCGTCGAGCCCTCCTGGGTGGGCTTGACGCTCAGCTTGTAGGCGTTCTGCCCGGCCACCTTCGTGGTGCCCGTGACGCTGACGTCGGTGGTGCCGGCGCCGGCGGTCAGGAACTGCTTGGCGGCCTCCTGCGGCGTGGTCGGCACCTGGGTCAGCGGCGCCTTGGGGTGCTCGGCGCCGGTGGGCCGGCCCGTGCGGTGGACGGCGGTGTTGGTGGAGCTGTCCCAGGCCCAGCTCTGGTCCCCGTTGTGGACGAGGGTGTAGCCGGCCATGTTCTCCAGCAGGTCGACCCGCTGGTGCTCCGGCCCGTCCACCGCGACGCGCAGCGTCTGGTCCCCGCCGAGGAGGCCGAACAGCTTGCTCTGCGGGTCGGCGCCGCCCTTGGCGGAGCCGTGGCCGCCGGCCGCGCCGAGGCCGCCCGCGGCGCCCAGCAGGCCCGAGGGCAGGCCGAGGTCGGTGGAGACCTTGACGGTCCCGGAGACGCTCTGGGCGTCGGAGCCGAGGACCTTGGCGACGAGCTGCTCGGCGCTCAGCGAGGGCAGGTCGGGCGGGGAGTCGGCGGCCAGGGCGGGCACCAGGCCGACCCCGGCGGCGATCGTCGCGGCGATCGCCAGGGGCACCGCCGCCCGGACCAGGGTGCGGCGCCGCGAGCGGTACGGGGCGCCCCCGTCCGCGTCCACCGCTGCCGTGTCGTTCGTCATGGCGTCCTCAACTCCTCTGCGCAAACCAGCGATTGGCTCTGTCACACCATTAGAGACCGCCGCTCGGCGTCCGTCATCGCCCTACGGGGCCACTTCGGTGTGGCCCTCTCGGCTACTGCGACCCTGAGGCGTCTCAGGGTTGGCCCCTCCCCGGGTACGACCGCTGGCGTAGGGTCACGCCATGGACGCAACCGCCATGGACGCAGCAGGCAGCCCCCCGACCGCGAACGCGATGCGGCGCGCGCTGCGCCGCGCCCGGGACGGTGTCGCCCTCGACCTGTTCGAGGCGTCCGTGCTGCTCCGGGCCAGGGGCGAGGACCTGGACGACCTGTGCGCCAGTGCCGCCCGGGTGCGCGACGCCGGTCTGGAGGCGGCCGGGCGCCCCGGCGTCATCACCTACTCCAAGAGCGTGTTCATCCCGCTCACCCGGCTGTGCCGCGACAAGTGCCACTACTGCACCTTCGCGACCGTGCCCGGCAAGCTGCGCCGGGCCGGGCACGGGATGTTCATGTCCCCGGACGAGGTGCTGGAGGTGGCCCGGCGCGGGGCCGAACTCGGCTGCAAGGAAGCCCTGATCACCCTCGGCGACAAGCCCGAGGACCGCTGGCCCGAGGCCCGCGAGTGGCTGGACGCCCATGGCTACGACGACACCGTCGCGTATGTGCGGGCCATGTCCATCCGCATCCTGGAGGAGACCGGGCTGCTGCCGCACCTCAACCCCGGGGTGCTGGGCTGGACGGACTTCCAGCGCCTCAAGCCCGTCTCCGCCTCGATGGGCATGATGCTGGAGACCACCGCCACCCGGCTGTGGAGCGAGCCCGGCGGCCCGCACTTCGGCTCCCCGGACAAGGAACCGGCCGTCCGGCTGCGGGTCCTGGAGGACGCGGGCCGCAGCTCGGTGCCGTTCACCAGCGGCCTGCTGATCGGCATCGGCGAGACGTACGAGGAGCGCGCCGAGTCGCTGTTCGCGCTGCGCAGGGTCTCCCGGGCCTACCACGGCGTGCAGGAGCTGATCCTGCAGAACTTCCGCGCCAAGCCGGACACGGCGATGCGCGGCATGCCGGACGCCGAACTGGACGAGCTGGTCGCCACGGTGGCCGTCGCCCGGCACCTGATGGGCCCCACCGCCTGCCTCCAGGCCCCGCCGAACCTGGTGGACGGCGAGTACGCGCGGCTGATCGCCGCGGGCGTCGACGACTGGGGCGGCGTCTCCCCGCTCACCCCCGACCACGTCAACCCCGAGCGCCCCTGGCCGCAGATCGACCGCCTCGCCGAGCAGTCCGCCGCCGCCGGCTTCGAGCTGCGCGAGCGCCTGGCCGTCTACCCCGAGTACGTGCTGCGCGGCGAGCCCTGGCTGGACCCGCGGGTGCTGCCGCACGTCCGGGCCCTGGCCGACCCGGCGACGGGCCTGGCGAACCCGGACGCCGTGGTGCGGGGCCTGCCCTGGCAGGAGCCCGAGGACCTGCCCGAGTCGTACGGCCGCACCGACCTGCACACGGCCATCGACACCGAGGGCCGCACCGGCGACCGCCGGGCCGACTTCGAGGACGTGTACGGGGACTGGGAGGTGCTGCGCGAGCAGGTGCTCTCCAAGGGCGCCCCCGAGCGCCTGGCGGGGGACCTGCGCGAAGCCCTGGCCGTGGCGGCCGAGGACCCCGTGAAGCTCACGGACGACCACGCGCTGGCCCTGTTCCACGCCGACGGCCCGGCCCTGGACGCCCTGTGCCGGATCGCCGACGACGTGCGCCGCGACGCGGTCGGGGACGAGGTCACCTACTGCGTCACCCGGAACATCAACTTCACCAACGTCTGCTACACCGGCTGCCGCTTCTGCGCCTTCGCCCAGCGCCGCACCGACGCCGACGCCTACACCCTCTCCCTGGAGCAGGTCGCCGATCGGGCCGCGCAGGCGTGGGAGGTGGGCGCCACCGAGGTGTGCATGCAGGGCGGCATCCACCCGGACCTGCCCGGCACCGCCTACTTCGACATCGCCCGCGCGGTGAAGGAGCGGGTGCCCGGCATCCACGTGCACGCCTTCTCCCCGATGGAGGTCGTCAACGGCGCCACCAGGACGGGCCTTTCGATCCGCGAGTGGCTGCAGCGGGCCAAGGAGGCGGGCCTGGACAGCATCCCCGGCACCGCCGCCGAGATCCTCGACGACGACGTCCGCTGGGTGCTCACCAAGGGCAAGCTGCCCGCCGCGACCTGGGTCGAGGTCGTCAGCACCGCGCACGAGCTGGGCATCCGCTCCTCCTCCACGATGATGTACGGGCACGTGGACACCCCGCGGCACTGGCTGGGCCACCTGCGCCTGCTCGCCGAGATCCAGCAGCGATCCCTCGAGAACAACGGCACCGGCGGCTTCACCGAGTTCGTGACCCTGCCGTTCATCCACACCAACGCCCCGGTCTACCTGGCCGGCATCGCCCGCCCCGGCCCCACCGCCCGGGACAACCGCGCGGTGGTCGCGATGGCCCGGCTGCTGCTGCACCCGCACATCCGCAACATCCAGACCAGCTGGGTCAAGCTCGGCGCGGAGGGCGCCGCCGAGATGCTGCGTTCGGGCGCCAACGACCTGGGCGGCACGCTGATGGAGGAGACCATCTCGCGGATGGCCGGCTCCTCCTACGGCAGCTACAAGTCGGTGCGCGACCTCCAGGCGATAGCCGAGGCTGCGGGCCGTCCGCACCGCCAGCGCACCACGCTGTACGGGGAGGTGCCGGCCGAGCGGCTGGCCGCCGCGCTGGCCTCGGACGGGCACCTGCCCAAGCTGCTGCCCGTCCTGGACTGAGGGGAGCGCCCGGGGAGCGCCCGGGGAGGGTGCGGCGGGGGACTACGAGGGGACAGCGGGGGGACTGCGAGGGAACCGTCGATCCGTTCGACTCCTCGAAGTACAGTGCGAGGGCGCGCCGCGGCCGAGGCGTCGCGCGCCGCCCCCTCCCCCGACGAAAGGCGCCCCCTCGTGATGCCACTGTGGTCCCGCGCACAGCAGCAGGACTTCCGCAGCAGGGTGCGGGGCTGTCTGCTCGGCGGAGCCATCGGTGACGCGCTCGGCGCCGGCGTCGAGTTCGAGCCGCTGGACAAGATCCGGGACCGCTACGGCCCCCAGGGCGTCACCGGCTACCTCCCGGCGTACGGGCGCGGCGCGGGCGGCGCGATCACCGACGACACCCAGCTGACGCTCTTCACGGTGGACGGCCTCATACGGGCCCACATCCGGCGCGAGTCCGGCGCCTGGCACCCGCCCACCGACCTGCACCTGGCCTACCGGCGCTGGGCCGACACCCAGCGCGACTGGGGACCGGACGAGCGCCGCCCCGACCTCGGATGGCTCGGCCGCGAGGAGTGGCTCTACGCCCAGCGCGCCCCCGGCCAGGGCTGCCTGACGGGCCTCAGCGGCCCGGACGGCGAGCGGCTCGGAACGCTCGAGCGGCCCAAGAACCCGCACTCCAAGGGCTGCGGCACGGTCGTGCGGGCGGCGCCCTTCGGGCTGCTCACCACCTGGGAGCCGAACCTGGTGTTCCAGCTCGCGGTGGAGTGCTCCGTCCTCACCCACGGCCATCCCACCGGCTACCTCGCGGCGGGCGCCTACGCGGTGATCGTCCAGTCGGTGGCGCGCGGCGGCACCCTGGAGGAGGGCGTGCACCTGGCACTGGCACTGCTGTCCGAGCGGATGGGGCACGAGGAGACCACGGCCGCCCTGCGGGCCGCGCTGGACGCGGTACGGGCCGGCGAGCCGTCCGCCGAGCGGGTCGAGGCGCTGGGGGAGGGCTGGGTCGCGGAGGAGGCGCTCGCGATCGCGGTGTACTGCGCGCTGGTCGCCCACGACGTGACCTCGGGGCTGCTGCTCGCCGTCAACCACTCCGGGGACAGCGACTCCACCGGCGCCCTCTGCGGGGGCCTGCTCGGGGTGCTGCACGGGGACACCGCGCTGCCGCCGGGCCTGGTGGCCGGGTTGGAGGGGCGGGGGGCGATCCTCGAACTCGCCGACGACTTCGTGCTGGAGCTCGTGCACGGCGGCGAACTGCACGACCGGTCCACGGCGGCCGGGGCCGTGTGGGCCCAGCGCTACCCGGTGGAGGGCTGAGCCGGCCGGAGGGCCGGTCCAGCCCTCCGGCCGGGACTTCAGGCGGGGTTCAGGCGGGGGGTTCAGGCGGGACTTCAGGCGGTGGGTTCAGGCAGGGCGTTCGGGCCGGGGGCTCAGGCCGCCTCGAAGCTGTTCACGGCCGCCGCCGCAGCGAACGCCCGCCAGGCTTCGGCGGAGAAGCGCAGCTGCGGACCGGACGGGTCCTTCGAGTCGCGCACGGCCACCGCCCCCGCGGTCGGGACGGCCATCTCCACACAGGCACCGGCGCCGCCGCTGTAAGAGCTCTTGCGCCACATCATCAACTGGTACTCGGGGGTGGTCTTCATTGGTGGTAATCCTCTCCAATACGGGCTATCAGCGTCCGGCTCTCCGCGACCCCGAGGGCGGCGGCCCTCAGGTAGTCGTAGAGACCGGTATAACGACGCACGTCAGCCTCTTTCTCGAGGTAGAGATCGCTCGTCACACCTTCGAAGTAGACAACTGTGGAATCGGCTGACTCGGGGAACTCCAGCAGGGAGAATGTCCCGGTCATTCCGGGGTGGGCGCCGTGGGAGAACGGGATCACCTGGATGGTGATGTTCGACCGCTGGCTCAGCTCCAGCATGTGCTTGAGCTGCTGGGCCATCACCTCGTTGCTGCCGACCACGCGCCGCAGCACCGCCTCGTCGATGACCGTCCACAGGCTGCCCAGCTGGTTGTCGCCGTTGACGCGCTCCTGGCGCTTCATCCGCACCTGTACCCGGCGCTGCACCGAGAGCGCGTCGGTGTCCGGCTGGGTGCCCTCGACGACGGCGTGGGCGTACTGCTCGGTCTGGAGCAGGCCCGGGACGAAGGAGGACTCGTACGCGCGGATCGAGGACGCCTCGGCCTCCAGGCCGATGTAGACGCTGTACGGGGTGGGCATGTCGTTGAAGTCGTGCCACCAGCCGCGCTGGCGGGACTCCTTGGCCATGTCCATCAGGCTGGTGCGCATCTGCTCGTCGGTGACCTCGTACACGTCGCAGAGGTCGCGCACGTCCCGCTGGCTGATGCTGCGGCGGCCGTTCTCCAACCGGCTGATCTTCGACTGGGACACCATCAGGCGGCCGGCGACCTCCTCGGCCGTCATGCCCCGGTGCTCGCGGAGCCTGCGCAGTTCGGAGCCGAGGCGCCGGCGGCGCACCGTGGGGTTGATGTTCGCGGACACGTCGACCTCCGGCCGTACCTCTGCTGAACGTTGGAACGGCAGCCCTCGGGACACTTCGGACAATGGGACCTACCCCCCTGACTCGGAGCAGCATGACACCTCGGTCGGGCCGGTGCCGCGAATTCGCAGGAGCGGGGTAGAACAGATCGTCGGAAAACCGCTTCTGCGGGACAGCACGGGCGCCGGGGTGGTAATGCGACTCGGCTTGCGCGGAACAGTGTTGCTACCTGCCTCTACCCCCGAAGCGGCGCGCTTGCCCCTGGCACGTGCACGCGGACACCTCGGCGGCGTCGGCGGGGACGCCCGAGGGGCGGTCGTCCGCGACCTTGCGTCGCGGGCGACCGCCCCTCGGTACTGCTGTGTGCAGGTGTGCTGTGCCGTTCTGGGCAGTTCTGAGCAGTTCTGAGCTTTTCCGGGCTGTTCCTCGGGTGCCCTGCCGTGCCGGGCGGTGCCCTGTGGTGCTTCGTGGTGCTGCAGGTGCCTCAGACGGGACCTGGTGCGCGGCGCCCGGGTGCGGCGCTCGTGCCCGTCCGTGCGCGGGTCCGCGCGCCGGTGCCCGCGCCCGTCAGCGGACGCCCACCCGGGAGGGGGCGACCCGCCCGCCGCCGGACCCGCGGCCCGGCGTACGGGAGCCGGAGCGGCCCGTGACCGGCGCCGCGCCCTGGGATGAACGGTTCTGCTGGGCCGGCAGGCCGTTCTGCACGTCCATCACGGCGTGCGCGACCATCCCGCCCAGCGGGTCGTAGCGGATCAGGTCGCGCAGCCGCGACCGTGAGGACCGGCCCTCGTTGCCCGGGTACAGGTGCTTGCCCAGGCCCACCGCGTGGGCGAGGGCCGCGAGCGCGGCCGTCCGAGGGTCAGGCGGCACACCGGTGCGGATCGCGGTGTCCAGCCGCTGCTTGATCGCGGCGTTGGTGCAGTCGTCGGACGCCTGGTAGCGGGTCGTCGGCAGGACCCCGCACATCTGGCCAGCCACGGCCGTGACCATGCCGCAGCGTTCCAGGTGTGCCAGGTACGTCTGCCGCAGGCCCAGCCGGGGCCCGCCGATCCAGTGCGCCGCGCGGACCGGACTGCCGCGACGGCGCAGCAGTTCCAGTGCGTGGTCAAGGGTCGGGTCACCGGTCGGTCGTGCGAGCACGACGGCGATCCGGTCACCCTCCGGTACGATCCGTCCGGCCAGGGACAGCTCGACGAGCTGTGCCCCGGCGAGTCCGAGGTCGAGGGTCTGCGGCTGCGCCGTGGTACCCGTGGTCGGGTCCAAAGCGAGCAGCAGGAGTTCCTCGGGAATAGTTCTGCGGCTCTTGCCCATCCAAGCCTCCCCGCGTGGATGAGAGACAGGGTGACGCCTCTCACACGGGCTTGTCGAGTACGCCTCCGAATCGTGACCTTGGACCGGAGGCGCGGAACCGGCGGCCGCGGGCACGGCGTCTGAGCGGTGAACAGGCCGCGGTGCGACCGGGCGCGGGGTTTAGGCGCCGGTCGGGCGGGGTGTGCGCGGCCGGATCCGCCGTCGGTGGCGGAGACTGTACAGGTACACGGGGCGGGGCGTCGGCTTCCCGAAATCGGGTCTGCCGGTGCCCCGCCGGGCGTTGAGGAGGCTGGGATACGTGGGCGAGTCCCCCGACAGGGTGCTGCGGGACGGCGAGCGGGACGGTGAGCGCGAGCGCGAACCGGGCGACGGCGCCACCGGCGCCGAGGCGGCGAAGAGCCCTTCGTCGAAGTCGCCGTCGGACTCGCCGTCGGATTCGCCCGCGAAGGCCGCGGGCGACGGGCCCCGGGGCGGCTCCACCGTGCAGCTGCGCGTCCAGGATGCGGACGAGCGGACGACGACGCTGAGGCTGCCGGCGGACAACAGGACCACCTCGCTGCGCCTGCCCGTCGACACCAGGACCACGGCGCTACGGCTGCCGGAGGAACTGGTCGAAGCGGAGGAGAAGGAAGGGGAGGAGGGGAAGGCGCCGTCCGCGAAGCCGCCCGTCTCCGATCCCCGTCTCGCCATGCGGACGGCTTGGGCGGCTGCGGAGGGCGCCGCCGAGGAGGCCGCTGAGGAGGCCGTCGAGGAGAAGGAAGAAGCGGACACTTCGCCCGCTCCCGCTCCCGCTCCCGCGCCCGTCGCGCTGACCGAGACCGGGCAGCCCGGTCAGCGACCGGACCGTGCCGAGAAGCTGGAGAAGCCGGAGCCGCTGCACTCCGCCGGGACCGTTCCCGAGCCGCCGGAGCCCGCGCCGCTGCCCGAGCCGGAGCCCGGCCCCGCGCCGGAACCGCTGCCGAGGCCCGCCCCGAAGCCGGCCCCCGGGCCGACCCCGGCCCCCACCCCGCTGCCCGAGCCCGACCCGCGCCCGATGCCGCCGCTCCCGCCGCTGCCGGCACCCGCGCCGCTGCCCCTGCCGGGCGGTGACGAGCCGGACGGCGACCTCGCCGGCACCCCGGAGAACACCTCCGAGGCGATGGAGGTCCTGGCCTCCCTCAACTCCCGTCCGGTCTCGCCGCTGCGCCGCGCGCTCAAGCGGATCACCATCTGGACGGTGTTCCTGGCCGTGGTGGTCGGCGCCGCCGTGGTCGCCCAGCTGCTGCGCCCCCTGCCGGACCCGAAGCTGAAGATGACGACGGCCGGCAGCTACAGCTTCGGCGGCGAGCAGTTGGACCTGGCCTGGCCGGCCAAGGGCCAGTCCGCCGCCGAGGTGGTCGGCGTCGGCAGCCTCGGCAGCTCCGGCGAGGAGAAGCCCGCCTCCATCGCGAGCGTCACCAAGGTGATGAACGCCTACCTGATCCTGCAGAAGTTCCCCCTGAAGAAGGGGGAGGCGGGCCCGAAGATCCAGGTCGACAAGCCGGCCGCGCAGGAGTCCGGCAGTGTGGACGAGTCCCGGGTGACGCTGACCGAGGGGCAGGCGCTCACCGAGTACCAGGCGCTGGAGCTGCTGATGCTGCCTTCGGCCAACAACGTGGCCCGGCTGCTCGCCCGCTTCCACTCCGGTTCCGAGGAGGCGTTCGTCAAGGAGATGAACGACACCGCGGCCAAGTTCGGGATGACCAACACCACCTACACGGACGCGGCGGGCATCAAGCCGGAGACGAAGTCCACGGCCAAGGACCAGCTGAAGCTGGCCGAGCAGGTCATGCAGAACGAGATCTTCCGGCAGCTCGTGTCCACGCCGGAGACCAACTTCAACAACACGAAGATCCCGAACACCAACAACCTGATCAACCCGAAGACCGGCGTGATCGGCGTGAAGACCGGTTCCAGCACCCCGGCGGGCGGCTGCCTGATGTGGGCCGCGTACAAGGAGGTCGGCGGCGTGCGGCGGCTGATCCTCGGCGTGACGCTGGGCCAGCAGGCCACCGGTTCCGGGCCCAATGACGGCATCCTGCCCACCGTCCTCAAGGTGAGCGGCAAGCAGATCCAGGCCGCGCAGAACGGGGTGACCGGCCAGACGGTGGTCAGGAAGGGCGATGTGGTCGGCAGCGTCGAGGACGGCCTCGGCGGGAAGGTCCCGGTCGTGGCGACCAAGGATCTCGTGGTGGCGGGCTTCCCCGGCGTCACCGGCACCGTCACCCTGGACCCGTCGAAGATCGACCACCGGATGACGGGGGGCAAGGAGATCGGCGTCCTGCGCGTCGGCGCGGGCGAGGCGAAGACCGAGGTGCCGGTGGCCCTGCAGGGCGACCTCGACCCGCCGTCCATCCAGTCCCGGCTGCTTCGTACGCTCTGAGCCCTTCGGGCGAAAGCCCTCCCTTCCACGTGTGTGGAAGGGAGGGCTTTTTCAGTTCTGCTTTCACACTCTTAACTGATTTGGTTTTGAACATTCGTTACCCGATTCCCCCTTCCGCCGGGCCCTGCGACACGTCAGGCTTCGGTCGGCTTTCCGCCGGGCCGCGCGACCGCGCCGCCCGATCCCATGGGGAGGACCCACCACCGTGCCCACCAGGCAACGCCGACGGCTGCTGCTTCCCGCCGTCACCCTGACCGTCCTCGGCCTGACCACCACCCAGGCCCTCGCCGCCCCGGCGTCGCCGGCTGCCGGCAACAAGCAGGCGCAGCACCTGGCCCAGGTCGGTCAGAAGCACGCCAAGAAGGTCCTCGGGGCCGGCGCGGCCGCCCCGCACACCTTCGCCGCCAAGGCCGAGACGGCCGGCGACGACGGCTCGGGCGAGGCGGAGAACTCCGCCGAGGGTGTCGCCCAGTACACCGAGGCCCGTACCGCTCCGGGTGTCATCGCCCCCGGCGCCTACGGTGCGGCCTGGGCGCAGCTCCAGTCGATGCCGCACACCGACGGCTCCTGGCGGCACGTCACCAAGAAGCCGTACAACTCCGACGACCCGCGCTACCGCGACGTCAACTCCAACTCCAGCGGCGGCTCCGGCTTCGTCACCGGCCGCATCACCGGCATCGCGGCCGACCAGGACGGCTACGTCTACGCGGGCGGCGCCAACGGCGGCGTGTTCCGCTCCCGCACCGGCGGCGGCAACTGGCAGCCGATCGCGGACCGGCTGCCCACCCTGTCCACCGGCACGCTGAACCTCGACGAGGGCGGCAAGCTCTGGTACGCCACCGGCGAGTCCAACACCGGCGCCACCTCCTACGTGGGCACCGGCGTGTACGTGCTGGCCGACCCGAAGTCCGGCATCTTCAAGCCGGGCGACCGCATCGGCGGCAAGGAGCTGGAGTCCACCATCATCCACGCGCTGCGCTTCGGCGGCGGCAAGGCGTGGGCGGCGACCAGCCGCGGCGTGTGGAGCCACTCCACCACCGACCTGACCGGCCCGTGGAAGCTGGAGTACGCGCCCAACCCGGAGTACCTGCCCGGTGGTTCGAAGGCGGGCGACCCGAGCGCGCCGTACAAGAACATCGCCAACGACATCGCGATCGACCCCAAGGACCCGTCCAAGGTCGTCGTCGCGGTCGGCTGGCGCGGCGGCGACACCTACAACGGCTTCTTCAGCAAGGCAGCGGACGGCAGTTGGCAGCGCGTCTCCTCGCTGGGCGACCTGCCGACCGACTCCGCGAACGTCGGCAACGTGACCTTCGCCCGCTCGGCGGACGGCTCGCGCTACTACGCGATCGACCAGTCCCCGGACGTCATGGCCCACAACCCGGACACCGGGCTGAAGGGCGTGTACGTCTCCAAGTCCGGCTCCCCGTTCGGCCCGTGGACGCTCATCGCGGACAAGGACAAGCTGAAGGGCTCCGGCTCGGCGCTCCAGGACGCGGGCTACCAGCCCGGCATCCAGGCTTGGTACAATCAGTCGCTGCAGGTGGACCCGGCCAACCCCGACCACGTGTACATGGGGCTGGAGGAGGTCTTCGAGACCAAGAACGCGGGCGCCGACTGGAACACCGTCGGCCCGTACTGGAACAACGGCTTCTCCTGCTGGAGCATCGACCCCTCCAAGCAGACCGGCGACTGCTCGCCGACCACCCACTCCGACCAGCACGCCGTGGCCTTCGGCAGCTACCAGGGCAAGCCGAACGTCTACGTCGGCAACGACGGCGGCATCTACACCCGCCCGGCCAACGGGCAGCTGGACCAGTGGGGCCACGGCAAGGACTGGAAGTCCCTCGCCGACGGCACCATCGACACCCTGCAGTACTACTCGGTCGGCGTCGGCAAGGACCTCGCCGACAAGTCCGGCCGGGGCGTCATCGTCAGCGGCGGCCTGCAGGACAACGGCCAGTCGATCCTGCGCGCCCACGACAAGGTGATGGGCTCCAACTTCGGCGGCGACGGGGCGGACACCATCGTCGACCCGGCCAACGGCTGCAACACCGCCGAGGAGTACGTCTACCTCGACATGTGGGTCACCCAGAACTGCGCGGTCAACGACGGCAGTTGGACGAAGGACCCGAGCAAGGCCACCTCGTACGAGATCGCCCCGCCGGACAAGGACACCAGCTCCGCCCGCTTCATCGCGCCCATCACCGCCGACCCGAAGGACGGCAACACCTGGATCGCCGGCGGCCGGCACGTCTGGGTGCAGCACAAGGGCTTCGCGATCCGCAGCGGCTCCGAGTGGACCTCGGCCTACGACCTGGGCGCGGGCCACGTCGCCACCGCCGTGGCCACGGTCAACGGCACGGTGTACGCGGGCTGGTGCGGCCCGTGCAACAACCAGGGCTTCAGCCGCGGCATCGCGGTCGGCAACACCGACGGCACCGGCTGGCACCAGCTGAACCTGCCCGTGGACGGCGCCCTGCCCAACCGCTACATCTCCTCCTTCGCGGTGGACGAGAAGGACGCGAAGCACGTCTTCGTCGCCTTCAACGGCTTCTCGCGGACCTGGACGGAGGGCCCCGGCGCGGGCATCGGCCACCTCTTCGAGACCCGTGACGGCGGAGCCACCTGGAAGGACGTCTCGGCGAACCTGCCCGACGTCCCCACCACCTCCGTCAAGCTGCTCGCCGACGGGGGCCTGGCCCTCGGCAGCGACCTCGCCGCCTTCTACCGCGCGCCGGGCGAGAGCACCTTCTCCGTCCTCGGCAACGGCCTGCCCACCACCTCGGTCCAGCAGCTGAGGAGCGGCCCCGACGGCCGCCTCTACGCCGCCACCTTCGGACGCGGCATCTGGTCGATCAACCCGCGCGGCCTCGCCGAGGACGACGACAGCCAGGACTGACCCACGCCGCCCATCCCCGACCCGCTACACTGAGCCCTCGGTGGCCGAGCCTCTCGCAGGCCGACCACCGGGGCCTCAGTAGCTCAGGGGATAGAGCACAGCTCTCCTAAAGCTGGTGTCGCAGGTTCGAATCCTGCCTGGGGCACCGCACGCACGACGACGAAGGCCCAGGTCAGCTGACCTGGGCCTTCGTCGTGCACCGGGCGTTCCTACACGGCCTGGCGCTGGGCGGGGGTGGCGCCGGCCACGGCGGGGACGGGGGTGCGGGGGGTGTCGTCGGCGGCGGTCCGGAGGAGTTCGAGGGGGAGGTTCCGGCGGCCGTTGACGCGCAGCTTGCGGTAGACGCGGGTGAGGTGCTGCTCGACGGTGCTGGGGGTGATGAACAGCCGCATGCCGATCTCGCGGTTGGTGTAGCCGAGGGCGGCCTGGGCGGCGACGCGGAGTTCGGCGTCGCTGAGGTCGGAGAAGCGGGTGTCGACGGTCGGGTGGGCGGGTTCGGCGGCGGGGCGGGGCGGCTCCGGTTCGGCGGGGCGTTCGGGGCCGTAGTCCAGGAGGTCGGTGACCAGGGCCGGGATCTGGCAGGACTCGGCCTCCTCCTGGGCGCGCTGGGCGACGCGGCGGGCGCGACCCGTCTCACCTGCGGCGAGATAGGCGTTGGCCAGGTCCGCGGTGGCCCTGGCGGCCTCGAGGAGATCGCCGGACGCGCGTAGAAGACGGACAGCATCGCGCAGGAGGGGCACTTTGTCCGGTTGGGGACTGCTCGCCGCCAGGACGCGCAGGGACGTGCCGCGCAGCCGGGTGCCGATCGCGCCTGGGCGCTCCAACTGCTCGTTGACCAGTTCGCGGGCCTTGTCCTGGTGGCCGAGCCGCAGGTGGGCCTGGGCGAGGTCGGCGCGCCAGGGCACGATCGCGGGGATGTCGATGCCCCACTGCCGGGTGAGGTTGCCGCACTTCTGGAAGTCGCTGAAGGCGGCGAGCACCCGGTTGGTCTCCAGGTAGAAGTGTCCGCGGGCATGCAGGTAGCGCAGGCCGAAGACGGTCTCGTACAGGTTGCCGGGCGAGGTGGTCTGGAGGAGGACCTCGGCCTCCTCGTAGGCGCCGGTGGCGGTGGCGGACAGGACGAGGGTGGAGATCGCGTAGCCGGCGAGCAGGCCCCAGCTCTGGGTGGTGGCCTGCTCGAGGGCGTCGCGGGCGCAGCTGCTGGCCAGGGCGGGCTTGCCGCGGCGCAGGGCGAGGTCCGCGCGGACGCAGCCGAGCATGGCCTGCCAGGCGGGGGCGCGGCGGCGGCCGGCCTCGGCCATGAGGCTGTCGCACCAGGAGGCGGCGCACTCCAGTTCGTCGGCGTAGGTGAGGCAGAGCAGGGTGCTGGCGAGCACTCCGAGGGAGGTCTCGCTGAGGCGGGAACTGCTGAGCAGGTGCCAGGAGCTCTCGACGAGGTCGTCGCGCTGCCAGTCGTGGAGGGAGGCGTAGAGCAGGGCGGCGGCGCGGCTCCACGGGTCGCTGTCGGCCGCCGCGGCGCTGCGGACGGCTTCGGCGTCGAGGCGGCCGGGGCGGACGAGCCGGGGGCCGTAGATCCAGAGGTAGGTGAGGTCGAGTTCGGCGGCGGCCTGGGGGTCGGGGGCCGTGGTGCTGCCGTGGAGGCGGTCGAGGGCGTTGACGGCCTGGTCGTGGTCGCCGCGCCAGAGCAGGTTGCGTACGACCATGGCGGCGTCGCGGTCCGTCAACTCCCGTTCGCCCAGGACGTTCTGGAGTGGCGTCAGGCGGATGGCGGCGGAGGGGTTGGTCCGCCAGCGGGCCATGGCGAGCTCGGCGGCGACGGAGATCCGCTGGGGCCCGTCGGCACAGTGCCGCAGGGCCAGGCCCAGGCACTGGGTCGCGAGGCGGGCGTCGTCGGCGACGACCAGGGCCTCCTTGGCGACCTCGCGCAGCAGGGTGACCGCCCACGGCCCGGGGACGTCGTCGAGGGCGATCAGGTGGTGGGCGACGTCGCCGGCGGCGGCGCCGTTCTCGTAGAGCAGTTCGGCGGCGCGCGAGTGCAGGCCCCCGGCCTCCTCGGGCGGGACGTTCTTGAGGACGAGGGCGGCCACGGCCGGGTGCCGGAAGCGCCCTTCCTCCAGCAGGCCGGCCTCGGCGAGGACGGTCAGGCCCCTGGCGACGCCGTCCGGGGGAGAGTTGAGGAGGCGTCCGATCAGGTGCGGGGAGGCGTGGGAGCCGAGGACGGCGACGCCGCGGGCGATGTCGACCAGGCCCAGCTCCCAGCGGTGCAGGCAGGTGAGGACGGCCCGTTCGAAGGCGGGGCCGACGACGGGCAGGGCGGTGGCGTTCTCGTCGGCGGTGGAGTTGTCCTCCAGGAGGGCGTCGACGAGCATCGGGTTCCCGGCGGTGAGCCGGTGGTAGGTGCCGGCCATGCGGGCGGCGGTGCGGGCGCCGAGCGCGCCGGAGAGGTGGCGGGCGACGCCGCTGGTGGAGAGCGAGTCGAGGGTGATCCGCTGGTGGGGCATCCGGGTCAGCTCGACGCGCAGGGACAGCGGGGTGGTGAAGGACTCGGTCCACTCGGTGAGGACGAGCAGGCTGCAGGTGGCGCGCATGCGCAGCCGTAGGTAGAGGAGGGCGCGCAGGGACGCCTGGTCGACGAAGTGCAGGTCCTCGACGGCGAGGACGACGCGGCGTTGCTCGGCCAGCTTCAGGACGGCGTCGCAGACCTCCTGGATGATGCCGGTCTCCCGGCGGGGGGCGACGTCCGAAGGGGTGTCGGCCTCACCGCGCGGCTGTTCGGCCACGGCCTCGGCGAGCCGGCGCAGGACCTCGGCGGGTAGGGGTGCGTGGTGGACGAGTTGGCTGAGGGCGCCGAGCCTGACCATGCGCTCGGAGTAGGAGCCGGTGGCCGTGAGCAGGAGCGCCTCGGACTCCTGGACCTGTTCGCAGAATGAATGGAGGAGTTCCGTTCCGCCACTGGCCAGTGAACCGCTGACCACGACAGTTCGTCCTCGTCTGTCTTTGATCTCGGAAAATATATCGCTCAGGGTGACCAGCGCGTCACCCATTTCAATCAGCGCCATTGCGCTCTTCCCCCATTTTGACCGCAGCCAGCGATTTCCGGTGTCGACTCGTGTCCCCGATTTGCGGTGCAGGCCACCCAGTGACGGCCCCGGCCCCTACTGCTCCCCCGGGTCGGGACCCCTCGGGCACCCGTCGCCCGCGGGGGCGCGTGCGGCGGGTGGTCCGAGCACTGAGCCGGACTTTAGAGGATTTCCATACGCTACGGGAGCGTATCTGAGTGCTTAGGTGCCGCTTATGTGACGGACCTCTCGTTACCCGCGTGTAGCCGACAGGGGTGGCGGCGGCTCGGAGCCGGGGTGGAGCCGTCGGTTCCGGGTCGCTGAGCAGGGGTGGAGGGTGAAATGCCCCCCTACTTAAGGGAATTCGCACTTGCACGGAGTAGTAGAAGGTCACGATTCGGTCGCGCTCGGGGTGGCGGGCGGGCGGGCGTGTCGGCCGCCGGGGGTCCGTCCGAACGGCCGGTCGGCGACTCTCGGTGATTTTCGGACACCCGTCGAACGGTGTTCGGGCGCCCCCCGAACGGTGCGAGGGCGCCTTCCGGATGGCGAGGTGTCGACCGGTCGGCGGGAGCGTGGCATTCCGGTTGACGGGGATGGAAAAGCACTCCGACGCCCGCACCCACCCCTACTCCATCGGGACGCGAGGGCCGCAAAGACAGGGGAGCGATAGGGGGGCGCCGACCCCCGCCGGAAGCGCGTACTTGACGCAGACTTTTCCCGGTACATCGCCCGGACGGGCACCGAGGTGGGGTTGAAATGGATGCACTGAATCGTTTCGAAACGAAGAAAACGTTCCTCTGGACCCGCCTGGAATGGCTGGCGGGGCTCGGCATCGCGGTATTCCTCACCCTGACGCACCTGGGTGACATCCGCTGGCCGGTCTTCATCGCCCTGTTCCTGGTGATCGATCTCGTCGGATACGTTCCCGGCGCGATCGCCTACCGGCGGGCGGGCGGCGGCGACATCGCCAAGGGCTACTACGTCGCCTACAACGTCATGCACAGCCTGCTGACCTCGATGGTCCTGGCCGGTCTGTGGGCCTGGCTGGTCGAACCCGAGTGGGCGCTGCTCGCACTGCCCGTCCACCTCTTCGGCGACCGGGGCCTGTTCGGCAACTCGCTGAAGCCGCTGGGCACTTCCTTCGAGCCGATCCGGCACCCGGCCTTCGCCGACTTCGAGGGCGCGTACGCCTCGGCCGCCTCGCCCAGCCCCGCCGTCGCCGCTGCCGCTGCCGCTGCCGAAAGGAACGCCGCCGATGCCGTCAGCCCCGCCTCGGCTTGAGGACGTCCGCACCGCCCTGGAGCGGCACGCCGACAACCCGAGCGCCTTCCTGGCCCTCAACACCCGCACCGAGTACTTCCGCGAGGAGGGCCTCGACGGGGTCATTGCCTACCGGACGGCCGGTCGCCGGCTCGTCCAGTTCGGCGGCCCCTTCGCCGCAGCGGAGGACCGCGCGCCACTGCTCGCCGCCTTCCAGGCACACGCCCGCAGCACCCGGCGCAAGCTGATGGCCGTCCAACTCCAGCGCGATGACGCCGAACTGTACGCCCGTCAGGGCTTCACGGTGAACCAGATCGGCGCCTCCTACGCGATCGACCTGGAGCGGTTCACCCTGCGCGGCTCCAAGTTCGTCCGGCTGCGCAACAAGATCTCCCGCGCCAGGCGCAGCGGACTGGTCGTCACCGAGGCCGACCCGCTCGAGGTCGACGCCGAACTCACCGAACTCGACCGGGACTGGCTGCGCGGCAAGGGCCGCTTCGCCAAGGAGCTGGCCTTCCTCATCGGCGAGCGCACCGGCGAGGCCGCCCCGCTGCGGCGGCTGTTCGTCGGGCGGATCGAGGGCGAGGTGATCGGCTACATCTCCTACTCGCCGGTCTACGGCACCCGGCCCGGCTGGCTGCACGACCTCACCCGGCGCCGCCGCGAGGCCCCGCCCGGGGTCATGGAGGCGATCAACGCCCAGGCCGTGCAGACCTTCTGCGAGGACGGCGCCGCCTGGCTGCACCTCGGCTTCACCCCGTTCACCGGGCTGGACGGGGAGCACGAGGTGGCCTCGGCGAGCCCGATGGTCGGCAAGGTCGTCCGCTTCCTGGCCGAGCACGGGGAGAAGGTGTACCCCTCCGCGACGCAGGTCGCCTACAAGGAGAAGTGGGACCCGCACGCCGTGCTGCCCGAGTACCTCGCCTTCGACGGCGGGGCGAGCCTGGGCGCGATCCTCGCCCTGATGCGGCTGACCAACGCGATCTGAGTCGGCTCCTCCACCAGCAACGAACCGCACCGAAGGGTTGGACAGATGGGATTCCTGGACCGGGAACGGGCCGCCCTGGAAGCGCTGCTGCCAGGTCTGGACGCCGAGTTGGCCGCGCTGCCGCTCGGCGCGCTGGAGGCCCAGGGCAACCCGGGCGTCAAGCTGTTCCGGGAGGCCGGCGGCGCCGGACTGCTGATCCCCGCCGAGCACGGCGGCAAGGGCGCCGACGCGCTCAGCGCCGTCCGGGTCCAGCGGGCCATCGGCTCCCGCTCGCCCTCGCTGGCCGTGGCCACCACCATGCACCACTTCTCGCTGGCCAGCCTGGTGGTGCTCAGCCGGACCGGCAACGGCTTCGAGTGGATGCTGCTGACCGGCATCGTCGACGGCAGGTTGCTGCTCGCCTCCGGCTTCGCCGAGGGCCAGCCCGGCGGCAGCATCCTGCGGCCCAGCATGACCGCCGAGGTCACCGAGCAGGGCCTGCGGGTCAGCGGTGCCAAGCGCCCCTGCAGCCTGGCCCGTTCGATGGACCTGCTGACCGCCAGCGTCATGGTGCCCCGCACCGACGGCACCGGCGAGCAGCTCGCCGTGGTGCTGGTCCCGGCCGGCGACCCGGGCCTGAGCGTGAGCCCGTTCTGGGGCAGCTTCGCGCTGGCCGGCGCCGAGAGCGACCAGGTCACCGTCACCGACGTGCTCGTCCCCGAGGACCTGGTGGTGCGCACCGACGTGCCCGAGGGCGAGCTGCTGGACGACATCCAGACCACCGGCTTCGTCTGGTTCGAACTGCTGATGACCGCCAGCTACCTGGGCGCGGCGAGCGCCCTGGTGGAGCGGCTGCTCGCCAGCCCCAAGGTCCCCGTCGGGGACCGGATGCGGCTGGTCACCGAGCTGGAGGCGGCAATGGCCGGTGTGGAGAACGTCGCCCGCCAGACCGGCGCCGAGCGCTGCGAGCCCGACCTGCTGGTCGACTCCCTGCACGTGCGCTACGCCGCCCAGGACGCCATCGCCCGGGTCGTGCCGCGCGCCGTCGAACTCCTCGGCGGCCTCAACTTCATGAGCTCCGACGACGTCGCCTACCTGGCCGCCGCCGTCAACGGGCTCGGCCTGCACCCGCCGGCACGCGGCCGGATGGCCGAACCGCTCGCCGACCACCTCGCCGGCCGCGCGCTGGCCATCGTCTAGATCGTCCAGTTCGTTCAGATCATCCAGTTCGTCCGGCTCATCCGGCTGGTCCAGATCGTCTAGGGAGAGAAGAACGTGAGCAAGCCGACGCTGCTGCTCACCGGTGCAACCGGTGTGCTGGGCCGCGCCTTCATCGACGAACTCGCCGACGACCACCACCTGGTGTGCCTGCGGCACCGCACCCCCGTCGACGACCCGCGGATCGAGGAACTGCCGGGCACCCTGGCCGACGAGCACCTCGGCCTCGGGCCGGACGGCCTGCGGCAGCTGGCCGGCCGGATCGACGGGGTGTTGCACTCCGCCGCCCACACCGGCTGGAAGGCCACCCGGGACGAGCTGTTCGCCGCCAACGTCACCGGTACCGAGAACATGCTCGGCCTGGTCCGGCGGGCGGAGGTGCCGTTCACCTTCGTCTCCACCGCCTTCGTGGCCCGCCCGCAGGGCGAGGAGCACAAGGAGATCGGCCCGGCCGCGTACGTGGACTCCAAGGCCGCCGCCGAACAGCTGGTGCGCGACAGCGGCGTGCCCGCCGTGATCGTGCGCCCCTCGGTGGTCTGCGGGCACTCCCGCACCGGCTACATCGCCGCCTTCCAGGGCCTGCACAGGGTCATCGGCGGGGTGGCCATGGGCATCATCCCGGTGCTGCCGGCCGGCCCGGACGCGCCGATCGACACCGTGCCCTCGGACGTCGCGGCCCGCGCCGTCGGCAATCTGATCCGGCGCGGCACCACCACCGGCGAGTTCTGGCTCACCGCCGGCCGGCAGTCGCTCACCCTCTTCGAGTGCGTGGAGCAGGCCATGCTGGCCGCCGAGCGGGCCGGCTACCCGCCCGCGCACGCGCCGCGGCTGATGCCCACCGAGGCCCTCGACCGGCTGCTTCTGCCGCTGCTGGAGGACACCCTGCCGCGCTCGGTGCGCCACAACTTCCGGGTCTTCGCCGAGCTGATGATGCTCTTCCAGGTCTCCGCGAAGATGGACTCCTCCTTCGGGGACCTGGGCATGGCCGAGGACGTCACCCACGCCAAGCTCAAGGACGCCTTCGGCAAGTGCTCGGACTACTGGGTGCGCGAGAAGATGACGGCCCGGGAGGCGGCGTGAGTACGGACGTCGACGCCGGGGCCGAGGTCGTTCCCGGGGTCGAGGCCGACGCCGGGGCCGACGTCGTACCCCGGGCCGAGGTCGACGCCGAGCTGATCGGCCGGCGGTACGAGCGGCACTTCGGCCACGGCAAGGCGTCCCTGGCGCGGATGCTCGGCGCCGTCGTCGAGACCCACTCCGAGGGCGCCTGGGTCACCGCCGCGGACGGCAAGCGCTACCTGGACTTCGGCGGGTACGGGGTGTTCATCCTCGGCCACCGCCACCCCCGGGTCGTCGAGGCCGTCAAGCGGCAGATCGACCGCCACCCGCTGGCCACCCGGGTCTTCCTGGAGCCGGTGACGGCCGCCGCCGCCGAGGCGCTGGCCTCCGTCAGCCCCGGCGACCTGGACTGCGTGCACTTCGTCAACTCCGGCGCCGAGGCCACCGAGGCGGGCATCAAGCTCGCACGGGCGCACGGGCGCACCGCGCTGATCACCACCGAGCGCGGCTACCACGGCAAGACCCTCGGCGCGCTGAGCGTCACCGCCAACCGGCAGTACCAGCAGCCGTTCAAGCCACTGCTGCCCGACACCAGCCAGGTGCCGTACGGCGACGCCGTCACCCTGCGCCGGGCGCTCGCCGCCCGGCCCGGGCGCGGCTGCGTCATCCTCGAACCGGTGCAGGGCGAGGGCGGGGTGCGCATCCCGCCGCCCGGCTACCTGCGCGAAGTCGCGGACGCCTGCCAGGAGTTCGGCGCGCTGCTGATCGTCGACGAGATCCAGACGGGCCTTGGCCGGCTCGGCACCTGGTGGGGCTGCGAGGCCGAGGGCATCGTCCCCGACATCATGCTCGTCGGCAAGGGCCTGTCCGGCGGGGTCGTGCCGGCCGCCGCCATGCTCGCCCGTCCCGAGGTCTACCAGCCCTTCGGCCGGGACCCGATCCTGCACACCTCCACCTTCGGGGCCTCCCCGCTCGCCTGCGCGGCGGCCCTCGCGGCCGTCGAGACCATCCGCGACGAGAACGTCGTCGAGCGCGCCGCCGCCCTCGGCGAACGGCTCCTCGACGGCATCCGGCGCACCGTCGCCGACCGGGCGCCCTGGCTGATCGCCGAGGTGCGCGGACGGGGCCTGCTGATCGCCCTCCAGCCCGCCGAACAGCGCTTCGTCGGTGAGCTGCTGTTGGAACTGATGGACCGCGGAGTGCTGCTCAACCACTCGCTGAACGCCTCCGAGGTCCTGCGCTTCACCCCGCCCGCCACCCTCACCGAGGACGAGGTCCAGCTGTTCCTGACCGTCCTCGGCGAGGCGCTGACCGCCGTCGCCGAGCGGGCCTGAGCCCTCTTCTTCCGGAAGGAACCACCCCATGCCCAACGTGACCATCCACGTGCTCGCCCCGGCCGTGGCGCCCGCCGAGGCGTACCGCCGGATCAGCGACTTCGCCCGCTACCCGGAGCTCACCGAGACCGTCCAGAGCGTCGAGGTCCACGAGCCCGAGGCCGACGGCACGGTGCTCTCCGAGTGGACCGTCCACTTCCGCAACGGCCTGCTCAAGTGGTCCGAGCGGGACACCTTCCACCCCGAGGACCTCGCCATCTCCTTCGAGCAGGTCAAGGGCGACTTCGCCGAGTTCGGCGGCGACTGGCGCATCGAGCCCGACGGCGAGGGCACCCTGGTGCGCTTCATCGCCGACTTCGACCTCGGCATCCCCACCCTCGCCGCGATCCTCGACCCCGTCGCCGAGAGCGCCCTGCGCACCAACATCCTCAAGATCCTCGAGGGCCTCCTCGGCGACGCCCAGGAGATCGTCGCCGACGAGACCGCCGGAGCCGCGCGCCCGTGAAGCTGACGCTCGCCCGCACCGGCACCGCCGAACCCGACCCGCAGGACTGCCTCGACCTCTACCGGCGCCTCGCCGGGCCGGTCACCGTGGTCACCACCTGCGGGCCGGACGGCGAACCGCTCGGCCTCACCGCCTCCGCCGTCACCACCGTGTCGCTGCGGCCGCCGATGCTGCTGGCCTGCCTGTCCGGCGGGTCCGGGACGCTCGCCGCGCTCCGCACCCGCCGGACCTTCGCCGTCCACCTGCTGCGCAGCGGCCAGGAGGCGCTCGCCACGACCTTCGCCGGGCCCGGGGGCAGCGGCAAGTTCGCGCGGGTGGTGTTCGGCTGGGAGCTGGGGGTGCCCGTCCTGGACGGGACCCTCGGGCGGGCGGTGTGCACGCTCGTGGAGGAGCGGGTGTACGGGGACCACAGCGTGGTGGTGGGGCGGGTGGTCTCGGTGCGGGCCGGCGACTCCCCGGACGACGGGCCCTCGCCGCTGCTCTGGGTCGACCGGCGCTTCCGGGCGCTGGCCGGTACGGAGGGCGGGTTCGGTGCGTAGGGCGGGTTCGGTGCGTAGGGCGGATCGGGTGGGCGCTGAGGAGTCGGTGAGCGCCGGGGAACTGGTCGGGGAACCGGTGACGGCCCCGCCCTGGCGGCCCCTCGACCTGCCGCCGGCGCCGCCCGTACGCGGGCAGGTCCGGGCGGACGTGGCGATCGTCGGCGCCGGACTGACGGGCCTGGCCACCGCCCACCACCTGCTGCGCCGCGACCCGTCGCTCGACATCGTCGTCCTCGACGCGACCGCCCCCGCCGGAGGCGCCAGCGGACGCGGCACGGGCCTCGTCGGCCCCCGCATCGGCCCGCCCATCGACCGCGCCCGCCAGCGCTTCGGCGACGACACCGCCCGCGCCTGCCACCTCGCCAGCGAGGACTGGGTGCGCCAGACCGTCGCCCTGGCCCGCGAGCTGGAGGCCGAACCCGGCGTCGACTGCGGCCTCGACGTCGCCGGACAGCTCGTCGTCGCCCGCACCGACCGCGCCGCCGCCGACCTCGCCCGCCGCGCCGACGCCTACCGCCGCCTCGACCTCGACGTCCGGGCCCTGCCCCGCCCCGACGGCTACCGCGCCGCCCTGCGCTACCCCGTCGCCGCCACCCTCGACCCGGCCGCGCTCACCACCGCCCTCGCCGCCGACCTCGCCCGGCGCGGCGTGCGCCGCCACGACCGCAGCCCCGTGCTGCGCGCCGGCGGGGGCCTGCTGGAGTGCCCCGGCGGCACCGTACGGGCCCGGCGCACCGTGCTCGCCGTCAACGGCTGGGCCCGCACCCTGCGCCTGCCCGTCGGCACCGTCGCCGCGCTGCAACTGCACGCCGTCGCCACCGAACCGCTCTCCGCCGCCGACCGCGCCGCTCTGGGGCGCGAGGCCGTCATCGACGCCACCACGCTGGCGCCCTACCACCGGCTCACCCCCGACGGCCGGCTCGTCATGGGCGGCGGCCCCGTCCGCATCCCGCCCACCAGCAGGCCCGCCTCCCACCGGCGCGCCTGGGACTGGCTCGCCCGCCGACTGCCCGTCCAGGCCCGCGTCACCCACCGCTGGACCGGACGCGTCGGCTACACCGGGGACGCCCTGCCCGTCGTCGGCCGCACCGACGAGAGCACCTGGTTCGCCGGCGGCTGCTGCGGCCACGGACTCGCCCTGGCCACCGCCACCGGCGCCCACCTCGCCGCCGCCCTCACCGGCGACGCGCCGACCCCACGACCCTGGCACCGCGACCGCGCTCCCTGGCTGCCCGTCGACGGACCGGCCGGAACCCTGATCCGCGGATACCTGCGCGTGCTCGCCAACCAGGCGGGGAAGCAACCGTACTGACGTCGTTTCAGCGAGCTGTCTCAGCGAGTCGTTCAGCGAGTCGTTTCAGCGAAAGGAAAGTGACAGATGCTCGTCCGGCACCTCAACTTCGGCACCTACCGGCCGCCTTCGCGCCGGCTGGTGAACGGCGAGGGTGGCTACTTCCAGGCCGCGCACATGCTCTGCCACTGCCTGCTGCTGGAGACCGACCAGGGCCTGGTGATGATCGACAGCGGCTTCGGCACCCGTGACATAGCCGACCCCGTCGGCCGCCTCGGCCGCGCCTTCCTCCTGCGCTCCCGCCCGGTCCTGCGCGCCGAGGAGACCGCCCTGCACCAGGTCAAGGCGCTCGGGTACGACCCGCGCGACGTACGGCACATCGTGCTCACCCACCTCGACCGCGACCACACCGGCGGCCTCGCCGACTTCCCCGAGGCCCAGGTGCATGCCTTCGGCCCCGAACACCGGGCCGCCATGAACCCGCCCACCAAGCTCGAACGCAACCGCTACCGGCAGAGCCAGTGGGCCCACCGCCCCAACTGGGTGCTGCACGAACTCACCGACGGGGAACGGTGGTTCGGCTTCGAGGCGGTACGGGACATCCCCGGCCTGCCGCCCGAGATCCTGCTCGTCCCGCTCGCCGGCCACACCCGCGGCCACATCGGCGTCGCCGTCGACACCGGAGACCGCTGGCTGCTGCACGCCGGGGACGCGTACATGTTCCACGGCGAGACGGCCGACCGGCCCTGGTGCACCCCGGGGCTGCGAGCCTTCCAGCAGAAGGTCGAGACCGTTCCCGACCGGACACCGAACGTCGCCCGGCTGCGCGAACTGCGGCGCAGCGGCAAGGCCGAGGTGTTCAGCGCCCACGACGTCACCGAGTACCGGAAGCGGGCGAAGGAGCATGTCTGAGAGGTCCGCGCAGGGGCGTGTGAGTCCGCTGCTGCTGATCGCCCTGTTCAGCGGGCTGTTCCTGGTCTTCCTCGACACGACGGTGGTCAACGTCGCGCTGCCCGACCTGCGGGACGACCTCGGCGCCGACGTCAGCGGGCTGCAGTGGGTCGTCGACTCCTACCTCCTCACCTTCTCCTGCCTGCTGCTCGGTGCGGGCGCGCTCGCCGACCGGGTCGGCGCCAAGAAGCTGTTCGTCGGCGCGCTGGCGGGGTTCGTCCTCACCTCGGTGTGGTGCGCGCTCAGCGGCTCGGTCGGCATGCTGCTCGCCGCCCGCGCCGCCCAGGGCGTCACCGGGGCCGCGCTGATGCCCGTCTCCATGGTGATCATCACCCAGCTCTACCCCGACCCGAAGGCTCGCGGCCGGATGGTCGGCATCCAGTCCGCCGTCGCCGGACTCGCCCTCACCGCAGGCCCGTTGGTCGGCGGCGCGCTCGTCGAGGCGTACGGCTGGCAGAGCGTCTTCTGGGTCAACCTGCCCGTCGGCGTCCTCGCCGTCGCCGTCCTCGCCCGGCTGCTGCCGGCCACCCGGCCCGACCGGGGGCAGGCCGTCGACCTGCTCGGGCAGCTGCTGTTCGTCGCGGGCGTCGGGCTGCTGACGTACGCGCTCATCGAGGGCAACTCGGCGGGCTGGGGCTCGGCGCGGATCGTCGGCTGCTTCGCGGCCGCCGCAGCGCTCCTGATCCTCTTCGGGGTCTGGGAGGCGCGTCACCAACACCCCATGCTGCCCCTCGACTTCTTCCGCCACCCGCACGTGGGCGCCGGGGCGGTCATCAACTTCACCGTGTTCGGGGCCATGTTCGGCGCGGTGTTCCTGCTGATGCTCACCCTCCAGGAGGTCGACGGCCTCAGCCCCGTCCAGGCGGGCGTGCGGACGGTCGTCATGACCGCCATGGTGACGATCGCCTCCATCGTCGGCGTCGTCGTCGCCGAACGCATCGGCGTCCGCATCACGGCCCTGGCCGGAGCCCTCTCCATGGGCGGCGGCCTGCTCGGCCTGCGCCTGCTCGAGTACCGGGACGGCTTCGACGCCTACTGGTGGCAGTTCCTCCTCCTCGGCCTCGGCGCCGGCCTCGCCGGACCGCCCGTCACCGCCGCCCTCCTACGGGCCGTCCCCGAGGAACGTGCCGGTACGGGGTCGGGCGTCGGCTACACCGCCCGCCAGGTCGGCTCGGTGTTCGGGGTCGCCGCCTGCGGCACCATCGTCTCCCACCACCTCGCCACCTCCGCGAGCACCGCCCTGGCCGGGCTGCCGCTGCCGCCCTCCGCCGTCGACAAGTTGGCAGCCGGCGACCTCTCCGACGCCGCCAAACTCCCCGCCGAGCTACGGCCGCTCGTCCTCCCCAGGGTCGGCACCCTCTTCATGGACGGCACCCACCTCGCCTACACCGCCGGCGCCGCTGCCTGCGCCGTAGCCGCCATCGCCGCCCTGCTGCTGCTCGGCCCCCGCCCCACCCCCGACAACCCCTGATCCCGCCAGTGTCGGCGGGGGTGCGCTTGACTGCTTCCTTGGGGGAACGGTCAGTTCCCGTGGATCGGCTGGTCCAGCACGCTGCGGCAGTGTGCCCAGGCGGGCTCGGACAGCAGGGGCCTCCAGCGGGTGAAAAGGTCAAGCAGGTCGGCGCCGTAGCGGGCGCGGACCTCTGGGCTGATTGCGGCGATGTCCAGCTCGTTGGCGGCGGTGATTTCAGCGAAGTCCCGACGTGCTTCGAGGCTCGGGTTCATCGGTGCGCCGGTGAACCGATCGACGAATGTGCCGTGGTTGTCGGCCAGTTCGCGGTAGGAGGACTCGCGGTCGCAGGAGGCGTAGAAGTAGACGAGTGCTTCGGCCTCGACGCCGATCGCCTCGACCAGTTCCGCGCGGCGTTCCAGGTCCAGCAGCGCGACCGGGAACCCGTCGGTCCCGTAGAACGCGTGACACAGCCCAGCCGACACCAGCGCCGGGCGAGCGCCCCACGAGGCGAGAAGGTCGCTGACTCGCTGAAGGTGCGCCAGCAGCGTTCCGCCGGGATGCTCGATCCTGTCGGCTCCGGCCGCCTGCAGGATCGCCAGTGCCTCTGCGGTCATCTCAACATCACCCATCCGAACGATCGCCGTATGAACTGAAAACAACCATGATCGTAGGGCGGAAAACTGCTGATCACGCCGCAATGGCGTCAGCTCGCCGCGAACCGAAAGTGGCCGAAGCTCAAGCGGCGTGGGTCGAGTGATCCCTTAGTTGAACGGGTGGGTAACCACCTACCAACCACCCCTGTGCGCAGTCGATATGACTTATCGTCACGACTTCACTACCACTGGTCGCGCCGTGTAGCGTGCGCACCAACGAAACAACCCCCGTCGGTGTTACCAGCACCGGACGGGGGTCTGACCGCTTCGATCGATGGGACTCGATCTGTGGCTATCCACGACTCTACCGCCATGGCCGCCTCCGGATACGGAAAGCGCTCCGCTCCGGACCAGTTCCCTCGCGGCGCCACTGACTTCTCCCATCTCCCCGCCCGCGAGGCGTACCTCGCCTCGCTCATCGACCGGCTCCCTGACGGCGCGGCGATGGACGTCAAAACCCTCGCCGCGTACCAGCCCCTCTTCGGGCAGATGGCCGTCCGTACGGCGCTCAACAGGCTCTCCGCCGCAGGTCACCTGCGTCGCATCCGGGAGCGCATCGACTCCAAGGACTGCCGGTGGGTGCACCGCACCTACTTCTCCCGGACCCCGCGCAGCGATGCCTGGTGGGACCGCTTCATCGCCACCGGCGAGGCGTCAACACCCGCCGATCCCGATCCCCCGAAAGAGCGACCGGCCACTCCGGCCCAGGCGCCGGCCCAGACCCCCGCCTACGCGGCCCTCGCCGACCTCGGCCTCGCCGACGCCCGGCTCTCCCTCTCCGCCGCCGACTGCACCGCCCTCGAACCGCTCGCCGCCGAATGGTTCGCCCGGGGCACCACCCCGGCCCTCTTCACGGCCGCCCTCGCCTCCGGACTCCCGCCGGAGATCCACAGCCCGGCGGCCTTCACCCGCCGCCGCCTGGTCGACAAGCTGCCGCCGGAACGCCCGGTGTCGGCTGTCCGCATCACCGAGTGCACCGCCTGCCGAGCCCCCTGCCGCCAACCCGCCCTCCTCGGCGGCCTCTGCCGCCCCTGCCGCAGCACCCCGACACCGCCCCCGCCCACCGGCCTCTCTCCTGCCGCCGTCCACCACCACGCCGCCCGCATCCGGCAGGCGATGGCCACAGGGACCCGCGCGGGGAGGGGGCCAGGTCCGCTGACAACGGCGAGGCCCCGCACCCCAGGTGTCGGGGGTGCGGGGCCGTCGTGCGCGCGGGAACCAGGGCGGGAGTCAGGACAGGAAGATCAGGACGGGAAGATCGGGGCGGAGACGACGTTCTCCTCGGCACTGTCGTAGCAGCCGAACAGGCGGACCTGGGCGCCCTGGTAGAGGCCGCCCCAGGAGTTGAGGCAGTTGGCGGAGGCGACCTTCGGCTGGATCTGCCTGCCGTTGCCCTTGTAGACCCAGTTGAACCAGGTGTCGTTCGCCGAGCCCTGGGTGCAGGGGTAGAGGCGCATGTGGTTGCCCGTGGTGTCGCCCCCCTCCCAGTTGTTCACGCACAGGACGTGCCCGTTGTTGCTCCCGGACGCGTGGATCTCGAAGTGGGTCGCGTCAGCCGGGTACAGCGAGAACTGCTGAGCCTCGGTGCCGTTGCAGCCCCAGATCTGGACCGTGGCACCGGTGTCGAAGCTGCCGCCGGAGACGTCGAGGCAGTACCCGTTGGCGAACCGGACCTCACCCCAGACCGAGCGGGTATCGGCGTGAGCGGTGCCGGTGCCGAGCGTGGCGGCGAGCAGAGGCGTCGCGGCGACTGCGGCGAACTTGGCCAGGAATTTGCGCATGGTGGTGCTCCCCCGTTGATCAGCAAGATGTTGACCGTGATCGTAGGGGATTCCCTCCGAACCTTGATCATCGAGCGAGGACGAACTGGAATCGGAGCGGGGCGGTGGGCGCGGGGCGGTGACCTCTGCACAGGAAGTCGGCGGGGCCGACTTCCTGTGCACCGCGTTTTGCCGAGGCTCTGGTTCACAGTGTGTTGTCGGGGCTGTCGAGCCAGGCATGGTGGGTGTACTCGGTGACGGTGAGGCCGAAGCGTTCGGGGCCGGGGCTGCCCTGGTCCTGCCACCAGCCGTAGGCGGTCTCGACCTCGTCCCAGAGGCGGTCGGTGTCGGAGTCCCAGGCCGTCCAGATGTCGGGGACGAGGAGGCCGAGGGCGAAGCGGGCCTCCCGGCTGTTGCCGGTGACCTTGTGCGGGGAGAAGGTGCTGGTGCTCTCGTCGGTGCGGTGGTCGTCCCGGACGATGTCCCGGAAGATGCGCAGGTCGCGGCACTGGTTGCGCATGAGTACGGACGCGGAGTGGGGGCTGAACCGCCCTTCGGCGTGATCCTCCGCGACGGTCAGCCTGAGCAGGCCCCAGGGGATCATCGGGCTGTCCCAGGGCGTGAGGATGACCCCGCCGGGCTCGGTCTGCTCGATCCAGGCCCAGGGGACTCGCCGGACGGCGCAGGTCGAGACGACGCGGTCGTACGGCGCTTGGTGGGGCCAGCCCAGCGAGCCGTCGCCGCAGAGCAGTTCGACGCTCAGGCCGGCCGCGTTCAGGTTCGCCCACGCCTGCCGGGCGACGTTCTCGTTAACCTCTACCGAGGCGACCCGGCCGGGCCCGAGCCGGTGGGCCAGCAGGGCGGCGTTCCAGCCGGTGCCGGTGCCGATCTCCAGCACCTTCATGCCGGGCTGCACATCGAGGTCGCGCAGCATCCGGACGACGATCGAGGGCGCGGAGGCCGAGGACGACGGCCAGACATCC
Organism: Streptomyces sp. NRRL WC-3742; assembly: GCF_000720635.1. Lineage (GTDB taxonomy): Bacteria > Actinomycetota > Actinomycetes > Streptomycetales > Streptomycetaceae > Kitasatospora. The sequence continues at coordinate 80,128 of NZ_JOCF01000031.1, forward strand.
TCACCCGGCTGCTCCCCGTCGTTCACCTGGGTGACGATCGGGACGTCGAAGTACGCCTCCGCGAACCAGCGTTGATGGTCGGCGGAGAGGTCACACGGCTCGTAGCCGCCGAGCCCGTTCTCCAGCCAGATGCGTTCGGGGAGGAAGTGATGACGCGGCACCGCCGTGAGCGCCTCCACCCATTCGCGGGGGACCGGGCCGTCGAGCGCTGCCTCGACGGCCCGGAGCAGGCTGCGCGATGCGGCGTGCTCCGGTCGATACAAGGAACTCACTTCGTGTTGCCGTCCCTAACTGTTCAGTGGGCGCGGTGGATCAGGACGAGAGCGGCGGTGACCACGTGCAACGCGGCAGCTGCGGACACCCCGTAGGCGGTCCAGATGTGGACGGGATCGGGGGTGGGTGATGCGTCCTCGGGATCTTCTGGTGGGACGGGCTTCACCGCGGGGTCGGAAGGTCGGCGTGGACGATCTTCCCGAGTGCGAGGGGCGTGACGCCCCAACGCCCACGGGTGAGTTGGTGAACCATGGAGAGGCCACGCCCCGAGGTGGCACCGTCCCCGGCCCGGATCATCACGGGCATCGCGCGGGAGCCGTCACCGACGAGGATGCGGACGACCCGGGAGGAGGGGCGCCGGATCGCGACGACCATGCGGGTCTGGCAGCCGGTCCTGATGGCGTTGGTCGCCAACTCGCTGACGATCAGGGTGGCATCGTCCACCAGCTCGTCCAGATCCCATTCCTGGAGCTTCGCCCGCACCAGCCGCCGAGACGCCCCCACCGACTCCGGCAGGTAGGGCAGGCAGATGGTCGCCGGCTCCGAGTGCTGATGGATCTGGACACCCAAGTCGGGCCGCCGCGCGACAGCGCCTCTCACAGTGTTCGAGAGGAGGTTCATCAGCGCTTCTCCTTAGCGGCTGGGGCAAAGCTGCCGACGAACAGACAACTGCACCTCAGGGACGTGGAGCTGGGTCCGAAGCATGCCGGGCATGGCCTATGCAGATTCCGCATCACAGACAGTTCCGGTGCGGATACGCTCGGCATATCGGGTGTGATCAGTGCAAGCAGGAGAAGCCATGTCACGGACGACCAGCAGAGACACCGCTGTTCTCTCGCCCGGTGAGGTGATCCGCCGGGCGCGGGTGCTCAGTGGTCGCTCGCAGACGGATGTGGCCTCGGAGCTGGGGTATCACCAGTCGAAGATCAGTCGCTTGGAGAGCGGGAAGGGCACGCAGGACATCGAGGTCCTGCGTGCCGTCGCGGCCGTGCTCGGCATTCCGCTGGCGAGCTTCGGCCTCGCGCCCCCGGCTCACACGGACAGCAGGATGGACGATATGCACCGCCGAAACTTCCTGGCCGCGAGTGCCGCTGCGCTCGCGGCCCCCGTGAGCCATCCGCGAGTGGCGAAGGATCTCGTGCGGGAGCTCCTGCCCGGACCGGTGCGGCTGGATCAGGCCCCTCTTTCGACGGCTGTGCTTTCGGCCCGACTGTCCCAGGCCCGGAGGTGCTTCTACAGCTGCCGTTATGCCGAACTCGAGGCGAAGCTACCGCAGTTGATCGCCGATCTGCGCAGTGCGCAGCACGCAGATCGAGCCGATGATCACGCGCTCTCCGGGATGCTCGCTACGGCCTACCAGACTGCCGTGAGCCTGCTGCTCAAACTCGGTGACCATGGAAACGCCTGGCTCGCTGTCGGCCGGGCCATGACCGAGGCGGAGCGGAGTTGCGACCCGGTGGTGCTGGCGTCCAGTGTCCGGGTTCAGGCACATGTCCTTGCCCGCGATCGGCACACCGCACCTGCCATCAACCTGATCCGTCACACCGCCGACCAGCTCGCCGGCCGCTACGACAAACGATCGCCCGGCTACCTTGCGGCGTTCGGTCTGATGCTTCTCCGTGGTGTGACTGCCGCGAGCGCGGGCGGAGACCGCGCGAAGGCGGGTGAATTCCTCGCCGAGGCCCGAGACGTCGCGCGATACGTGGATCTCGACGGGCCGGAATCCTGGGCGAACTTCAGCCCCACGAACGTTGCGCTCCATGGAGTCAGCTCCGCCGTGGCGCTCGGTGATGCCGGGGTGGCGCTGGCGGATGCCCAGCCTCTGATGCGTCGCCGTATCCCGGTCCCAGAGCGGCGTGCCGCACTCTGGGTGGATGCTGCCCGGGCCCACAGCCAACAGGGCAAACTGGCCGAGGCGGTCCAGGCGTTGAGGATCGCTGATGGCTGCGCATCGGAGGACGTCCGTCGTCGCCCCAGTGTGTTGGATCTGGTCGGAGATATGGCTGCACGAGACCGGCGCGGTAGTGTTCCGGAACTTCGCCGCCTCTGCCAGGAGTTGGGGGTTCCGATTTGATGGCGCGCCGAGGGCCGATCCTCTACATCATCGTCTGCGCGGCGGGAATCGCCGACGGCGTTGGCGAGCTGATCGCGGCTGCCCATGCGGAAGGCTGGGCAGTTGTCGTGGTCGCCACCCCCAGCGCTCTCGGGTTCATAGACCAGGAAGCCATCGAGTCTCAGAGTGGCTACCCGATCCGCTCGGCGTGGTCCACGCCGAGCGGATCGCCATCGGTGCCCCGGGCCGACGCCATTGCGGTTGCTCCAGCCACGTTCAACACCATCAACAAGTGGGCGGCGGGCATCGCCGACACGCTCGCACTCGGCATCCTGTGCGAGGCTTACGGGCTCGGTATCCCCGTGGCCGTACAGCCCTACCTCAACTCCGCCCAGGCCGCTCACCCCGCATATGTCGAGAGCTTGACCCGCCTCCGGGCAATGGATGTATTCATCGGCGACTACGTTCCCCACAAGCCCAAGTCCGGTGGTGGCCGGAACGCCTACAACTGGATCAGCGTCCTCGACCTGCTCCGGCCGGTGATGCAATCGAGGGGCGGGGAAGCCAGCAATGGTGACTGACGAACAGGCCAAGGGGCACGGCGGGCTACCTCTTCGAGGCGGGGATGCTCAAGCTGGCCGAACGGTCCGGAGGCCGTTGCCGCCGTAACTCCGGGTCACGTGCTCTGAGCTTCCACGGAACGGCCTCCTCAGGTACTGGCACACGCCATCCTGGGATCCCAACCACTCTGAGAGGTAACCCGGATGGCGAGGAGGCTGCCTTCGTCGGAACCACCTCCGCAGATTCTGGCCGACTCCAGGCGCGCGCTGACTGGCCGGACGAGGTTTGGGTGGGAGTGCGGGGCGCGGGCTCTCGGCTGCAGCGCGTGGGGTGGTTCGGGGTGAGGCCGGTCGCCGAGGCCGAGCAGGAGAGGGACTCTCGCGCAGGGGATGCGGGGTGCCGCGCAGGAAGTCGGTGGGGCCGACTTCCTGCGCGGGTGTGGGCGTTGTGGTGGGTGGGGCGTGGTGTGGCTGTTGCGCAAGCAGGGCGGCGCCGGAAGTCGGGGGGACCGACTTCCGGCGCCGGGCGTGAGGAGGTCAGACGCCTAGGTCTTCGATGAAGCTGAACAGCTCGTCGTCAGTGGCCGTGGAGACGTCGGCCGTTGTGGTGGGCTGGGTGTCGAGGGTCGTGAGGAGTTCGCGCAGGCGGGTGGTGAGGCGGGTGCGGATGACCGGGTCAGTGGGGAGGTCGGCCAGGGAGCGCTGGATCTGGTCGAGGTCGGCGAAGAGGCGCAGGCCGTCCGCCGGGCGGTCGGCCGGGTCGCCGAAGCGGGTGGCGAGGTGGGCGGCCAGGGTGGCGGCGGTGGGGTAGTCGAAGACGAGGGTGGCGGGTAGGCGCAGCGCGGTGGCGGCGGTGAGCTGGTTGCGGAACTCCAGGGCGGTCAGGGAGTCGAAGCCGAAGTCCTGGAAGGGCTTCTCCGGGTTGATCTCGGAGGCGTCCGTGAAGCCGAGGATGGTCGCGACCTGGCCCCGGACGAGCTTGAGCAGGTGCTCCTGCCGTTCGGTGGCGGAGAGGCCGGCGAGTCGGGAGGCCAGGCCGGTGGAGGACCGGGTGTCCCGGGTGGCCGCCCGCCGGGCGCCCGCCGGGCGGAGGCCGCGCAGGAGGGCGGGGAGGTCGTCGGTGCGGTGGCGCAGGGCGGGCTGGTCGACCTTGAGGGCGACCAGGACCGGCCGTTCGGCGGTGAGTGCGGTGTCGAGGGCGGCGAGGCCCTGGGCTTCGGTGAGCGGGGGCAGGCCCTGGCGGCGCATGCGCTCGAGGTCGGACTCGGCGAGCCATTCGCTGAGGCCCGTCCGGGTGTCCCACAGGCCGTAGACGACGGCCGTGCCGGGCAGTCCGGCGGCGCGGCGGTGGGTGGCGAGGGTGTCGAGGAAGGCGTTCGCGGTGGCGTAGTTGGCCTGCCCGGCGGCGAGGACCATGCCGCCGGCGGAGGAGTACAGGACGAAGGCGGTGAGCGGGAGGTCGCGGGTGAGCTCGTGCAGGTGCCAGGCCGCGTCGGCCTTGGCGCCGAGGACGCCGTCGAACTGCTTGCGGGTGAGGGCGTCGACGAGCCCGTTGTCGCCGACGCCGGCGGCGTGGACGACGGCGGTGAGCGGGTGCTCGGCCGGCACGGTGGCGAGCAGCGCGGCGAGCGCCTCGCGGTGGGCGACGTCGCAGGCGGCGACGGTGACGCTCGCGCCCAACGCGGCCAGCTCGTCGCGGAGTTCGGCGGCACCGGGGGCGGCGAGGCCGCGTCGGCTGGTGAGGAGCAGGTGCCGGACGCCGTGCGTCCCGACCAGGTGGCGGGCCGCGAGCGCGCCGAGGCCGCCGGTGCCGCCGGTGATCAGGACGGTGCCGTTCGGGTCGAGCGGCGAGGCGGCAGGAGCGGCGCCGGGGTGGCGGATGAATCGCGGCGCGGCCACCGTACCTGCGTGGAGAGCGAGTTCGGGTTCCTCGGTGGCGAGGGCGGCGGGCAGCAGGGGCAGGCTCTCCTCGTCGGTGTCGAGGAGAGCGAAGCGGCCCGGGTGCTCGGCCTGGGCAGCGCGCACCAGGCCCCAGACCGGGGCGACGGCGAGGTCAGGGTCGGCGGTGGCGACAGCGCCCCGGGTGACGAGGGCGAGGCGGGCGTCGGCCAGGCCGTCCTGGGCGAGGAACGCCTGGACGACATCGAGCGCCCGGTAGGTGGCCTCGCGCAGCCGCTCGGGCGTATCCCCGAAGGCGGGGGCGGGGATCTCGGCCAGAATCCAGGCCGGACGGGCTTCGGCGAGCGCGGCCCAGTCGGGGTGGCGGTCGACGCCGGTGAGGCCGGGCAGGTCGTCACCGAGGACGGCGAGGCCGGTGGGCGCGGGGCCCGTGGCCCGTACGGTCGTCCACTCGACGTCGAAGAGGACCTCGGAGGAACGGTCGGCGGTGGCCAGTTGCTCCACCGAGAGGGGGCGCAGCCGCAGCGCGCCCACGGTGAGGACGGGCGAGCCGTCCGCGTCGGCGATCTCCAGCCGGACGCCGTTGGCGCCCTCGGAGCGGACCCGGACGCGGACCGTCGTGGCGCCCGTGGCGTGCAGGCTCACGCCCTGCCAGGCGAAGGGGAGGGCGGGGAGGCCCGGCTCGACGTCCTGCAGGAAGTCGCCGAGGGCGAGGGTGTGGAGGGTGGCGTCGAGCAGCGCCGGGTGGAGGCCGAAGAGGGCGGCCTCCGGGTGGGCGGGCTCGGGGAGTTCGACCTCGGCGTGGACCTCGCCGTCGAGGGACCAGGCGGCGGTGACGCCCTGGAACAGCGGGCCGTAGTCGAGGCCGAGCTCCGCCATGCGGTCGTACAGGTCCTCGACGGCGACGGGCTGCGCGCCGGTCGGGGGCCAGGTGCTCGGCGAGGCGGGCTCCTCGTCGGGGGTGGGGGAGAGATGGCCCTCGGCGTGGAGGGTCCAGGGCGCCTCGGTGTCGGCCGGGCGCGAGTGGACAGTGACCGCGCGGTGGCCGTCCTCGGCCGGGGCGCCGACCGCGACCTGGAGCTGGACGGGCGTGGCCAGCGGCAGCGGGGCTTGGAGGGTGAGTTCGTGGAGGTGGGTGGTGTCGGTGCGGTGAGCAGCTTGGAGGGCGAGTTCGACGAAGGCGGTGCCGGGGAGGAGGGGGGTGCCGTGGACGGTGTGGTCGGCGAGCCAGGGGTGGGTGGTGAGGGAGAGGCGGGCTGCCGGTCGAAGGCGTAGGTGGGCAGGTCGACGGGGGCGGCCTGGGCGGGGAGCAGCGGGGTCCAGTCGATGCGGGCGCCGCGCGTCCAGAGGGTGCCGAGGGCTTCGAGGGCGATCCGGTCCTCGGGGTGCCTGCGGCGGGTGACGGGCGCGACGGTGAGCTGTTCCTCGTCGGCGAGGATCTGGCGGGTGAGGGCGGTGAGGATGGCGTCGGGGCCGGTTTCGATGTAGGTGGTGATGCCCTGGGCGTGGGCGGCGCCCAGGCCGTCCGCGAATCGGACGGCTTCGCGGACGTGGCGCACCCAGTACTCGGGGTCGGTGAGCTGGGCTGAAGTCGCCATTGTTCCGGTGACGTTGGAGACGACGGGGATCGTCGGCTCGTGGTAGGCGATGCTCTCGGCGACCGTGCGGAACTCGTCGAGCATCGGGTCCATGAGCGGGGAGTGGAAGGCGTGGCTGACGCGCAGGCGCTGGGACTTGCGGCCCGAGGCGGCGAGCTGCTCGGCGACGGCGGTGACGGTGGCGTCCTCGCCGGAGATCACCACGGAGGTGGGCGCGTTGACGGCGGCGATGGCGGCGGTGTGCTCGTGTCCGGCGAGGAGCGGGAGGACGTCGGCCTCGGTGGCCTGGACGGCGATCATCGCGCCGCCGGTGGGCAGTTCCTGCATCAGCCGCCCGCGTGCGGCGACGAGCCGGGCCGCGTCCGCCAGTGAGAACACCCCGGCGACGTGCGCGGCGGCCAGTTCGCCGATGGAGTGCCCGATCAGGGCGGCGGCCCGCAGCCCGTGGCTCTCCAACAGCCGGTACGCGGCGACCTCGAAGGCGAACAGCGCAGGCTGCGTGTACTGCGTCCGGTCCAACTCGTCAGAGTCGGAAGCCTCGAAGCACAGGTCGCGCAGCGACCGCCCGAGCAGCGGGTCGAAGGCCGCACACACCTCCTCGAAGGCCGCCTCGAAGACCGGGAACGCGGCGGACAACTCCCGCCCCATCCCGGCCCGCTGAGCGCCCTGCCCGGTGAACAGCACGCCCACCTTCGGCGCCCCCTGCGCCGCCCCGGTGACCGCCAACCGCCCGAGCTCGCCCCGGAGTTCGTCCAGCTTCGCGCCGACCACCACGGCCCGGTGCTCGAAGACCGTCCGCCCGTGCAGCGCCTTGGCGACGGCGCCCGGGTGCAACTCCGGCTGCCGCTCGACGAGTTCGGCGAGCTTGCCCGCCTGCCCGCGCAGCGCCTCGGGGCCGGCGGCCGACAGCAGCCAGGCGTGCGGCCGGGCCTGCTCCTCGGTTTCCGTCCCCTCCGAGGGCTCGGCCTGCTCCAGCACCACGTGCGCGTTCGTCCCGCTGATGCCGAAGGAGGAGACGGCCGCCCGGCGCGGGCGGTCGAGCTCGGGCCAGTCGCGCTGCGAGGTGAGCAGTTCCACCGCGCCCGTGTCCCACTCGACGTGCGGGCTCGGCTCCTCCACGTGGAGTGTTCTCGGCAGGACGCCGTGCCGCAGCGCCATCACCATCTTGATGACGCCGCCGACCCCGGCGGCCGCCTGCGCGTGCCCGATGTTGGACTTGAAGGAGCCCAGCAGCAGCGGCCGGCCCCCCGGGCGCTCCTGCCCGTACGTGGCGAGCAGCGCCTGTGCCTCGATCGGGTCGCCGAGGGTGGTGCCGGTGCCGTGCGCCTCGACGGCGTCGACGTCGGCGGGCGTCAGCCCGGCGTTGTCGAGGGCCTGGCGGATGACGCGCTCCTGGGAGGGGCCGTTGGGCGCCGTGATGCCGTTGCTGGCGCCGTCCTGGTTGACCGCCGACCCGCGCACGACGGCGAGCACGCGGTGGCCCTTGGCCCGGGCGACGGAGAGCCGCTCCAGTGCGAGGACGCCGACGCCCTCGGCCCAGGAGGTGCCGTCGGCGGAGGAGGAGAAGGACTTGCAGCGCCCGTCGGGGGCGAGGCCCCGTTGGCGGCTGAACTCCAGGAACATGCCGGGCGTGGCCATCACGGTGACGCCGCCGGCGAGCGCCAGTTCGCAGTCGCCGTTGCGCAGGGCCTGGGCGGCGAGGTGCAGGGCGACGAGGGAGGAGGAGCAGGCGGTGTCGAGGGTGACGGCCGGGCCCTCCAGGCCGAGGGCGTAGGCGACGCGGCCGGAGATCAGGCTGCCGCCGCTGGTGGAGGCGAGCAGGGCGTTCATGCCGTAGTCGTGGTACATCACGCCCGCGAAGACGCCGGTGCGGGAGCCGCGCAGGGTGCGCGGGTCGAGGCCGATCCGCTCGATCGCCTCCCAGGAGGCTTCGAGCAGGAGGCGCTGCTGCGGGTCGATACCGACGGCCTCGCGAGGGGAGATGCCGAAGAACTTCGGGTCGAACTCGGCGGCGTCGTACAGGAATCCGGCGCGGCGGCAGTAGGAGGTGCCGGGGTTCTCGGGGTCGTCGTGGAAGAGGCCCTCGATGTCCCAGCCCCGGTCCTCGGGCAGCTCGGAGACGGCGTCGCGGCCCTCGATCACCAGGTCCCAGAGCTGTTCGGGGGTGGTGACGCCGCCGGGGTAGCGGCAGGCCATGCCGACGACGGCGATCGGCTCGCGGTCCTTGTCGCGGACCTCCTGGAGGCGCTGCCGGGTGCTGTGCAGCTCGGCGGTGACGCGCTTGAGGTACTCGACCAACTGCTCTTCACTGGGCACGGTTGTGTCCTTCCTCAGCTGGGACCGGCTCAGGAGAGCCCGAGTTCGTTGTCGATGAAACTGAGCAGGTCGGCGGCGCTGGCGGCCTCCAACCGTTCGGCCAGGTCCTCGGTCTCGGCGGGCCTGGTCGCCTTCCTCCAGTCGGCGAGCAGCTGCTCGAGGCGGACGGTGATCGCCTCGCGGTCGGTGTCCGGGGCGGCGCTCCGGGCGGCCAACGAGGCTTCGACGGCGTCGAGTTCGGCGTTCAGTCCGCGTCCGGGAGCGGTCGCGGGAGCCGGGGCGAGGGCGCCGAGCAGGTGGGCGCAGAGGGCGACGGGGCTCGGGTAGTCGAAGACCAGGGTGGCGGGCAGGCGCAGACCGGTCGCGGCGTTCAGCTGGTTGCGCAGCTCGACGGCCGTCAGCGAGTCGAACCCGAGGTCCTGGAAGGCCCGTTCGGGTTCCACCGCGTCGGCCGAGGCGTGGCCGAGGACGCCGGCCGCCTTCTCCTGGACGAACCGCAGGACGGCCGCCTCCCGCTCGGCCCCGGCGAGGCCGAGGAGCCGGCGCTCCAGCTCCACCGGGCCGGTGCCCGCGCCGCCCCGGGCCGTACGGCGGGCGCCTGCGGGGCGCAGGCCGCGCAGCAGGGCGGGCAGGTCGTCGGTGCGGTGGCGCAGGGCTGCCGGGTCGACCCTGAGGGGGACGAGGACGGGCCGTTCGGCGGTGAGCGCGGCGTCGAGGGCGGCGAGGCCCTGGGCCTCGGTGAGCGGCGGCAGGCCCTGGCGGCGCATGCGTTCCAGGTCGGCTTCGGTCAGGCCCTCGCTCAGGCCGGTGCGGGTGTCCCAGAGGCCGTAGGCGAGGGAGGTGGCCGGGAGGCCCTCGGCGCGGCGGTGCTCGGCGAGGGTGTCGAGGAACAGGTTGGCGGTGGCGTAGTTGGCCTGGCCGGCGGCGAGGACCATGCCGCCGGCGGAGGAGAAGAGGACGAAGGCGGTGAGCGGGAGGTCGCGGGTCAGTTCGTGCAGGTGCCAGGCCGCGTCGGCCTTGGGCGCGAGGACGCGGTCGAACTGCGCCTCGGTGAGGGCATCCACGAGCCCGTTGTCGGCGACTCCGGCGGTGTGGACGACGGCCGTCGGCGGGTGCTCGGCGATGAGTGCGGCGAGCGCGGAGCGGTCGGACACGTCACAGGCGGCGATGGTGACCTCGACCCCCAACTTGGCGAGGTCAAGCGCGAGTTCGGCCGCACCGGGCGCCCGGGAGCCGCGCCGGCTGGTGAGGACGAGGTGCCGGACGCCGTGGACGGAGGCCAGGTGGCGGGCGACGAGCGCGCCGAGGCCCCCGGTGCCGCCGGTGATCAGGACGGTGCCCCCCAGGGAGGGGAGCTCCGCGGCGGGGGCGGGCGTGTGGCGGACGAGCCGCGGGACGGTCATCGCGCCCTGCCGGAGGGCGAGTTCGGGCTCCTCGGTGGCGAGGGCGGCCGGGATGAGCGGCACGCTCTCCTCGTCGGTGGACAGGAGCGCGAAGCGGCCGGGGTGCTCGGCCTGGGCGGCCCGGATCAGGCCCCGGACGGGGGCGAGCGCGAGGTCCGGGGTGGCGGCGAGTTCGGCGGAGGGTGCGGCGGCGTCGGTTCGGACGACCAGGGTCAGGCGGGTGTCCGCCAGGGCGTCCTGGGCGAGGAAGCCCCGCACCAGGCCGAGCGCGTGGCGGGAAGCCTCGCGCAGCCGCTGCGGCGCCTCGCCGGGTGCAGGCGCGGGGAGTTCGGCCAGCAGGTGCTCGGGGGCGGGGCCGGTGAGCGCCGTCCAGTCGGCGTGGCGGACGACGCCGGAGAGGTCGGCGAGGCCCGTGCCCAGCACCGCGACGTTGGCGGCGGGTTCGGCGGCCGCGAGGGCGGCAGGCATCCAGTCCAGCGCGTACAGCACCCCGGACGCCTGCCCGGCGCCCGCCAGTTGCTCGGCGGAGACCGGCCGGATGCCGAGCGTCCCGACGGTGAGGACGGGCGCGCCGGTGGCGTCCGCCATGGCGATGCTCACGCCGCCGCTGCCCCGGGGCGCGATCCGGACGCGGACGGTGGTGGCGCCCGCCGAGTGCAGGGTGACCCCGGACCAGGAGAACGGCAGCAGCGTCTGCTCGGTGCCGTCCTCGCGACCGATCAGCAGCATCATGTGCATCGCCGCGTCGAACAGCGCCGGGTGGAGGCCGAAGCGGGCGGCGTCGGCGTGTGCCTGCTCGGGCAGCTCGACCTCGGCGAACACCTCCTCGCCGCGCCGCCAGACCGCCTTCATACCCTGGAACACCGGGCCGTAGCCGTAGCCCCGGCCGACCAGGTAGGGGTAGGCGTCGGCGGTGTCGACGGACTGGGCACCGGCGGGCGGCCAGGCGGCCAGGTCAGCCCCGGTGTCGGTGTCGGCGGCGGGACGGGTGGCCGGGGCGAGCAGTCCGTCCGCGTGGACGGTCCACGGCTCCTGGGGCTCGCCCTCGGCGCGTGACTCGGGCCGCGAGTGGATCGCGACCGGCCGCAGCCCCTGGGCGTCCGGGGCGCCGACCGTCACCTGCACCTGGAGCCCGCCCTGCTCGGGCAGGACCAGCGGCGCCTGCAGCGTCAGGTCCTCCAGCACCGGGCAGCCGGCCTCGTCCCCGGCCCGGATCGCCAGCTCGGCCAGGCCCGTGCCCGGGACGAGGGTGGTGCCGTGGACGGTGTGGTCGGCGAGCCAGGGGTGGGTGGTGAGGGAGAGGCGGCCGGAGAGCGCGAGCTGCTCGCCGGTGGCGAGTTCGGTGACGGCGGTGAGGAAGGGGTGGTCGAGGGCGTTCAGCCCGGCGGTGCTCAGGTCTCCGGTGGCGGCCTGCGGCTTGATCCAGAAGTGCTGGTGGTCGAAGGCGTAGGTGGGCAGCTCCACCGGGCCGGCGGCCGGGACGAGCGGGGCCCAGTCGATGCGGGCGCCGCGCGTCCAGAGGGTGGCGAGCGCCTCGAGGGCGGTACGGCCCTCCGGGTGGTTGCGGCGGGCCAGCGGTGCGGCGGTGAGCTGCTCCTCGTCGGCGAGGATCTGGCGGGTGAGGGCGGTGAGGACGGCGTCGGGGCCGGTCTCGACGTAGGTGGTGATGCCCAGCGCGTGGGCGGCGGTGAGTCCGTCGGTGAAGCGGACGGCCTCGCGGACGTGGCGCACCCAGTACTCGGGGTCGGTGAGCTGGGCCGAAGTCGCCATCTCCCCGGTCAGGTTGGAGACGATCGGGATCGTCGGCTCGTGGTAGTGGAGGGAGGCGGCGATCTCGCGGAACTCGTCGAGCATCGGGTCCATGAGCGGGGAGTGGAAGGCGTGGCTGACGCGCAGCCGCTGCGTCTTGCGACCGGCGGCGGCCAGCTGCCCGGCGATCGCCGTGACGGTCTCCTCCTCGCCCGAGATCACGGTGGACCTGGGGGCGTTCACGGCGGCGACGGCCGCCCTGCCCTCGTGTCCGGCGAGGAGCGGCAGGACGTCGGCCTCGGCGGCCTGGACGGCGATCATCGCGCCACCGGCCGGGAGTTGCTGCATCAGCCGGCCGCGCGCGGCGACCAGGTGGGAGGCGTCGGACAGGTCGAGGACGCCCGCGACATGGGCGGCCGCCAGCTCGCCGATCGAGTGGCCGACCAGGACGGCGGGCCGCAGTCCGTGGCTCTCCAGCAGCCGGTACGCGGCGACCTCGAAGGCGAACAGTGCGGGCTGGGTGTACTGCGTCCGGTCCAACTCGCCCGAGTCGGAGGAGGCATCGAAGCACAGTTCGCGCAGCGAGCGGCCGAGGTGCTGGTCGAGTTCGGCGCACACCTCGTCGAACGCGGCGGCGAACACCGGGAACCGCTCGGACAACTCCCGGCCCATCCCGGCTCGTTGGGCGCCCTGGCCGGTGAAGAGGACGCCGACCCGGGGGGAGTCGGTGAGCGCCGCGCCCTGGACCAGGCCGGGAGCCGTGCCGCCCTGTGTCGACGCCTCCTGTGCCAACGCGCCCAGCGCGGTGGGCAGTTCCTCGCCGCCGAGCACCACCGCGCGGTACTCGAAGGCCGTACGGGCGGCCAGCGCCGCCGCGACCGCCTCCGGTTCGGCCTCCGGCTGCTGCTCCAGGAACGCGGTCAGCCGCGCCGCCTGGCCGCGCAGGGCCTGCGGGCTGCGGGCCGAGACGAGCCAGGGGGCCGGATCGGAAGGATCAGTCGGAGTGAACTCGGCTTCCCGAAGAGGCTGTTCGAGGATGACGTGGGCGTTGGTGCCGCTGATTCCGAAGGAGGAGACGCCCGCGCGGCGCGGCCGGTCCACCTCCGGCCAGTCCCGCTGCTCGGTGAGCAGCCGCACCCCGCCCGCCGTCCAGTCCACGTGGGTGGTCGGCTCCTCGACGTGCAGGGTCCTCGGCAGGACGCCGTGGCGCATCGCCATGACCATCTTGATGATCCCGCCGACACCGGCCGCGGCCTGTGCGTGGCCGATGTTGGACTTCAACGAGCCGAGCCAGAGCGGCTCTTCGCGCTCCTGCCCGTAGGTGGCGAGCAGCGCCTGCGCCTCGATGGGGTCGCCGAGGCTGGTCCCGGTGCCGTGGGCCTCGACGGTGTCGACCTCGGCGGGGGACAGCCCGGCCTGGGCGAGCGCCTGCCGGATGACCCGCTCCTGCGAGGGCCCGTTGGGCGCGGTGAGCCCGTTGCTGGCCCCGTCCTGGTTGATCGCCGAGCCGCGTACGACGGCCAGCACCCGGTGTCCGTTGCGCTGCGCGTCGGAGAGCCGCTCCAGCACCAGCATGCCGACGCCCTCCGCCCAGGAGGTGCCGTCCGCGCCGGTGGAGAAGGACTTGCAGCGCCCGTCCGGGGCCAGGCCCTGCTGGCGGCTGAAGTCGATGAAGGCGCCCGGGGTGGCCATGACGGTCACGCCGCCCGCCAGCGCGAGGTCGCATTCGCCCTGGTGGAGCGCCTGCGCGGCGAGGTGCAGGGCGACGAGCGAGGAGGAGCAGGCGGTGTCGACGGTGAGGGCGGGGCCCTCCAGGCCGAGGGTGTAGGCGATGCGGCCGGAGGCGACGCTGCCCGCGACGCCGGTGCCGATCAGGCCCTCCAGCTCGCCGGGTGTGGTGCCCACCGCAGGCAGGTAGTCGTGGTACATCACGCCCGCGAAGACGCCGGTGCGGGAGCCGTGCAGGCCGCGCGGGTCGAGCCCGGCGCGCTCGACGGCCTCCCAGGAGGTCTCCAGCAGGAGGCGCTGCTGCGGGTCGGTGGCGAGGGCCTCGCGCGGGGAGATGCCGAAGAAGGCGGCGTCGAACTCCCCGGCCTCGTGCAGGAATCCGGCCTCCCGGCAGTAGGAGGTGCCGGTGCGGTGCGGGTCGTCGTCGAAGAGGGTGTCGAGGTTCCAGCCTCGGTCGGTGGGGAACGGCGTGATGCCGTCCCGGCCCTCGGCGACGAGCCGCCACAGGTCCTCGGGCGAGGCGACCCCGCCGGGGAAGCGGCAGGCCATGCCGACGATCGCGATCGGGTCGTCCGCGTCGGTGCCGCCGGTGCGGGTGACGGTCACGGCGGTGGCCGTGCCGAGGAGCGCGGTGGCGAGGTGGCGGGCGAGCGCGACGGGGGTGGGGTGGTCGAAGATCAGGGTCGCGGGCAGCTGGAGGCCCGTGGCGGCGTTCAGCTGGTTGCGCAGTTCGAGGGCGGTGAGCGAGTCGAAGCCCAGCTCCTGGAACAGCCGGTCGCTGTGGACGGCCTCCGGCCCGGCGAAGCCCAGCACGGCAGCGACCTGGCCCCGGACGATCCCCAGCAGCAGCTCCTGCCGGGCGGGCCCGTCGAGTCCGGCGAGCCGCTCGGCGAGGGCGCCCTGGGCGCCGGGCCGGGCGGCGGCGCGGCGCAGACGGCCTGCCGGGCGTGCGGTGGCGAGGCGGCGCAGCAGCGGGTGCACCTGGTCGCCGTCGGCGAGCGCCCGCAGGTCGAGGCGGGCGGAGAGGACGGCCGGGCGGTCGGCGGTGAGCGCGGCGTCGAAGGCGGCGAGGCCCTGGGCGTCGGTCAGCGGCAGCACGCCGGACCGGCCCATGCGGCGCAGGTCGGCCTCGGTGAGGTGGGCGGTCATGCCGCCCGCGTTCCACAGGCCGTAGGCGAGGGCGGTGCCGGGCAGGCCCTCGGCGCGGCGAGCGGCGGCGAGGGCGTCGAGGTAGGCGTTGGCGGCGCCGTAGTTGGCCTGGCCGGGGTTGCCCCAGGTGCCGGCGAGGGAGGAGAGGAGGACGAAGGCGGTGAGGGGAAGGTCACGGGTGAGCTCGTGCAGGTGGCGGGCGGCATCGGCCTTGGGGGCGAGGACGTGGTCGAGGCCCTCCTCGGTCAGCGCGCTCACGGGGGCGTCCGCGAGGGTCCCGGCGGCGTGGACGACGGCGGTGAGCGGGTGGTCGGCCGGGACGGAGGCGAGCAGCGCGGCCAGGGCGTCGCGGTCGGAGACGTCGCAGGCGGCGACGGTCACCTCGGCACCCAACTCGGTGAGGTCCAGGGCGAGTTCGGAGGCTCCGGGCGCCTCGGAGCCGCGCCGGCTGGTGAGCAGGAGGCTGCGGGCGCCGTGCGCGGTGACCAGGTGGCGGGCGATGAGGGCGCCGAGGCCCGTGGTGCCGCCGGTGATGAGGACGGTGCCGTCGAGGGAGGGGAGTTCCGGGGAGGGGAGTTCCGAGGATGGCGTGGACGTGGACGTGGGCGCGGGCGTGTGGCGGACGAGGCGCGGGGCGCTCACCGCGCCCTCGTGGAGGGCGAGCGCGGGCTCGCCGGTGGCCAGCGCGGCGGGCAGCAGCGGCAGGCTCTTCTCGTCGGCGTCGACCAGGACGAACCGGTCCGGGTGCTCCGCCTGCGCGCTGCGGACCAGGCCCCGGACGGCCGCCTGCACCGGATCGGGGGCGGCCGTCGCCACCGCGCCCCGGGTGAGGAGGACGAGCCGGGGGGCCTCGGGGTCGGCCAGGTGCTCCTGGACGGCGGCCAGCGCCCGGCGCAGGGTGTCCCGCAGCGGGTCCTCGGCCTCGGCGGGCGCGGCGGTGATCTCGACGACGGTGTACGGGCCGGGCTCGGCCTCACCGATGGCCACCGGGGTCCACTCGACGTGGAAGGAGACGTCGGCGGTGGAGGCGGTGGCGGCCGTGAGCCGGTCGGCGGCCAGCGGGCGCAGGGCGAGCGCGTCGAGGGTGAGGACGGGCGCGCCGGTCGTGTCGGCGAGGTGGAGCGAAGCCTCGTGCGGGCCCTCGGTGGTGATCCGGACGCGCAGGGCGGTCGCGGCGTGCGCGTGCAGGGTCAGGCCGGACCAGGTGAAGGGGAGCAGGGTCTGCGCCTGCCCGTCGGAGGTCCGGGTGTGCTGGTCGACGGCGAGGGTGTGAAGGGCGGCGTCCAGCAGCGCCGGGTGCAGGGCGTAGCGGTCGGCCTCCGCCCGTACGTCCTCGGGCAGTTCGACCTCGGCGTACAGGGCGTCCTCGGTCTGCCAGGCGGCGCGCAGACCCTGGAAGGCCGGGCCGTAGTCGAGACCGAGGGCGGCCAGCCGGGCGTAGAGCTCGCCGGGGTCGGCCGCCTCGGCGCCGGCGGGGGGCCAGGCGGTGAGATCGCCGGGCGCCCGGTCGGCGGTGGGGGAGAGGTGGCCCTCGGCGTGCAGGGTCCACGGCTCGGTCGAGTCGGCCGACTCCTCGGGGCGGGAGTGGACGGCGACGGCGCGGTGGCCGGTCTCGTCCGGTTCGGAGACGGTCACCTGGAGCTGGCGGGCGCCCTGTTCGGCGAGCACCAGCGGGGCCTGGAGGACCAGCTCGCCGACCCGGCCGCTGCCGGTACGGAGAGCCGCCTGCAGGACCAGCTCGACGAGCGCCGCGCCCGGCACGACGGTGGCGCCGTGGACGGTGTGGTCGGCGAGCCAGGGGTGGGTGGTGAGGGAGAGGCGGCCGGAGAGGATCAGCTGCTCGGTGCCCGCGACACGGGTGACGGCCCCGAGGAGGGGGTGGTCGAGGGTGTGCAGACCGGCGGTGGTGAGGCCGCCGGGGGCGGGGAGGGGCTTGATCCAGTAGTGCTGGTGGTCGAAGGCGTAGGTGGGGAGGTCCACCGCCGGGGTGGCGGTGGCCGGGACGAGGGGGGACCAGTCGATCGCGGCGCCGCGTGACCAGAGGGTGCCGAGGGCTTCGAGGGTGGTACGGGCTTCGTCGCGGTTGCGGCGGGTGACGGGCGCGACGGTGAGCTGTTCCTCGTCGGCGAGGGTCTGGCGGGTGAGGGCGGTGAGGGTGGCGTCGGGGCCGGTTTCGACGTAGGTGGTGATGCCCTGGGCGTGGGCGGTGGTGAGGCCGTCGGTGAAGCGGACGGCTTCGCGGACGTGGCTCACCCAGTACTCGGGGTCGGTGAGCTGGCCCGAAGTCGCCATCGTTCCGGTGACGTTGGAGACGACGGGGATCGTCGGCTCCTGGTAGGCGATGCTCTCGGCGATCTCGCGGAACTCGTCGAGCATCGGGTCCATGAGCGGCGAGTGGAAGGCGTGGCTGACGCGTAGCCGCTGGGATCTACGTCCCGAGGCGGCGAGCTGCTCGGCGACGGCGGTGACCGTGGCGTCCTGGCCGGAGATGACGACGGAGGTGGGCGCGTTGACGGCGGCGATGGCGGCGGTGTGCTCGTGTCCGGCGAGGAGCGGGAGGACGTCGGCTTCGGTGGCCTGGACGGCGATCATCGCGCCGCCCTCGGGCAGTTCCTGCATGAGGCGCCCGCGTGCGGCGACGAGCCGGGCCGCGTCGGCGAGGGAGAACACCCCGGCGATGTGCGCGGCGGCCAGCTCGCCGATGGAGTGCCCGATCAGGGCGGCGGCCCGCAGCCCGTGGCTCTCCAGCAGCCGGTACGCGGCGACCTCGAAGGCGAACAGCGCGGGCTGCGTGTACTGCGTCCGGTCCAACTCGTCAGAGTCGGAAGCCTCGAAGCACAGTTCGCGCAGCGACCGCCCGAGCAGCGGGTCGAACGCTGCGCACACCTCCTCGAAGGCCGCCTCGAACACCGGGAAAGCGGCACACAACTCCCGCCCCATCCCGGCCCGCTGAGCCCCCTGCCCGGTGAACAGCACGCCCACCTTCGGCGGCGCGAAGGCCCCGCCCACACCGCCGGGCTCGTTCGCCAACGAGGCGAGCCCGGCGGCGAGTTCGTCCGTCTCGCCGCCGACGACCACCGCCCGGTGATCGAAGACCGTTCGCCGCAGGAGCGCGGCCGCGACGGCACCCGCGCCCAACTCGCCCTGCTGCTCCTCCAGGTGAGCCGCGAGGCGCGCGGCCTGGGCGCGCAGCGCGTCGGGGCTCGCCGCCGAGACCAGCAGCGGGACCAGCCCGGTGGACGTCTCCGGCTCTTCGACGCTCTCGGGCTGTTCGAGGATGACGTGGGCGTTGGTGCCGCTGATCCCGAAGGAGGAGACGGCAGCCCGGCGCGGACGGTCGACCTCCGGCCAGTCCCGCCGCGAGGTGAGCAGTTCCACCGCGCCCGCCGACCAGTCGACGTGGGTGGTGGGCTCGTCCACGTTGAGGGTCTGCGGCAGGACGCCGTGGCGCATCGCCATGACCATCTTGATGACGCCACCGACACCGGCCGCCGCCTGGGAGTGCCCGATGTTGGACTTCAACGAGCCCAGCCAGAGCGGCTCCTCGCGCTCCTGCCCGTACGTCGCCAGCAGCGCCTGCGCCTCGATCGGGTCACCGAGCGCCGTGCCCGTCCCGTGCGCCTCGACCGCATCGACGTCGGCCGACACCAGCCCGGCCTGGGCGAGCGCCTGGCGGATCACCCGCTCCTGCGAGGGCCCGTTGGGTGCGGTGAGCCCGTTGCTGGCCCCGTCCTGGTTGATCGCCGAGCCGCGCACGACCGCCAGCACCCGGTGCCCGTTGCGCTGCGCGTCCGAGAGCCGCTCCAGCACCAGCATGCCGACACCCTCCGCCCAGGAGGTGCCGTCCGCCCCGGTGGAGAAGGACTTGCAGCGCCCGTCCGGCGCGAGGCCCCGCTGGCGGCTGAACTCGACGAAGGCTGCCGGGGTCGCCATCACGGTGACGCCGCCCGCCAGCGCGAGGTCGCACTCGCCCTGCCGGAGCGCCTGCGCGGCCAGGTGCAGGGCGACCAGCGAGGAGGAGCAGGCCGTGTCGACGGTGAGCGCCGGGCCCTCCAGCCCGAGGGTGTACGCGATGCGCCCGGAGGCGACGCTGCCGAGGCTGCCCGTCCCGACCATGCCCTCCAGTTCCTCGGGCACGGCCCCGACCGCCGGCTGGTAGTCGTGGTACATCACGCCCGCGAAGACGCCGGTCCGCGAGCCGTGCAGCCCGCGCGGGTCCAGCCCGGCGCGCTCGATCGCCTCCCAGGAGGTCTCCAGCAGCAGCCGCTGCTGCGGGTCGATCGCCACGGCTTCGCGGGGCGAGATGCCGAAGAAGGGGGCGTCGAACTCCCCGGCCCCGTGCAGGAATCCGGCCTCCCGGCAGTACGAGGTGCCCGCGCGCTCGGGGTCGTCGTCGAAGAGTCCGTCGAGGTCCCAGCTACGGTCGGTCGGGAACCCGGTGATGCCGTCCCGCCCGTTCGCGACCAGGCGCCACAGGTCCTCGGGCGAGCCGACCCCGCCGGGGAATCGGCAGGCCATGCCGACGATCGCGATCGGGTCTTCGTCCGCGCCGACCGTACGGGCGACGCTCACGGCGGCCGCCGTGCCGAGGAGCGCGGTGGCCAGGTGGCGGGCGAGGGCGGTGGGCGTCGGGTAGTCGAAGACGAGCGTCGCGGGCAGGACCAGCCCGGTGGCCTGGTTGAGGAGGTTGCGCAGTTCGAGGGCGGTGAGCGAGTCGAAGCCCAGCTCCTGGAACAGCCGGTCGGCGTGGACGGCCTCCGGCCCGGCGAAGCCCAGAACCGCCGCGACCTGCCCGCGCACCACGTCCACCAGGAACGCCTGGCGGCCGGGCTCGTCCAGCCCGATCAGCTGCTCGTACAGCGGCGAACCGGTGCGGGCGCCCCCGGCGGAGGCACGGCGCAGCGGGCCGCCGGTCACGCGGTTGGTGACCAGGCGGCGCAGCAGCGGCCGCACCCGGTCCTGGTCGGCGAGGGCGCGCAGGGCGAGGCCCGTCGAGACGATGAGCGGGCGGTCCGTGCCGAGGGCGGCGTCGAGGGCGGCGAGGCCCTGCTCGACGGTGAGCGGGCGCAGGCCCTGGCGGCGCATGCGCTCCAGGTCCGCGTCGGTGAGGGCCTCGCTCAGGCCGGTGCGGGTGTCCCAGAGACCGTAGGCGACGGCCGTGCCGGGCAGCCCCTCGGCGCGGCGGGCGGCGGCGAGGGCGTCGAGGTAGGCGTTGGCGGCGGCGTAGTTGGCCTGGCCCGCGTTGCCCCAGGTGCCGGCGAGGGAGGAGAGGAGGACGAAGGCGGTGAGAGGCAGCTCGCGGGTCAACTCGTGGAGGTGCCGGGCGGCTTCGGCCTTCGGCGCGAGGACGTGGTCGAGCTGTGCCTCGGTGAGCGCGGTGACGGGGGCGTCCGCGAGGGTCCCGGCGGCGTGGACGACGGCGGTGAGGGGGTGCTCGGCCGGGACGGTGGCGAGCAGCGCGGCGAGGGCGTCGCGGTCGGAGACGTCGCACGCGGCGACGGTGACGCTCGCGCCCAACGCAGCCAGCTCGTCGCGGAGTTCGGCGACGCCGGGCGCGTCGATACCGCGTCGGCTGGCGAGCACCAGGTGGCGCACGCCGTGCGTCGCGACCAGGTGGCGGGCGGCGAGAGCACCGAGGCCGCTGGTGCCGCCGGTGATCAGCACGGTGCCGTCGAGCGCCACGGCGGCGGCCGTCTCCCGCAGGCGGACGAGGCGCGGTGCGCTCAGCGTGCCTGAGTGGAGGGCGAGTTCGGTCTCGTCGGTGGCGAGGGCGGCGGGGAGCAGCGGCAGGCTCTCCTCGTCGGTGTCGAGGAGGACGAACCGGTCCGGGTGCTCCACCTGCGCGGCCCGGATCAGGCCCCGGGCGGCGGCGAGCGCCGGGTCGGGCGAGTCGGTGGCGGCGGCACCCCGGGTGACCACGGCCAGGCGGCAACCGGCGAACCGCTCCTCGGCCAGCCACTCCTGCGCGAGGGCCAGCACCTCCCGGGCGACGGTCCGGACGGCCTCCGGGCCTTCGCCCTTACGGACTTCGGTCAGCACGACCTCGGGCAGCGGCCCGGAGGCGGCCAGCGCGTCGAGGTCCTCGTAAGCGTCGACGCCGAGCGTGGACGTGCGGAGGGCGGCCAGGCGCGGGGCCTGGTCGGCGGCCGGGACGGGCAGCTCGACCCACTCCACGCCGAGCAGCGCGCCGGATGCGCCGCCGCTCAACTGCCCTGCGGTGACCGGCCGCAGGACCAGCGCGTCCACGGAGAGTACGGGCGTACCGGCGCCGTCCGCGACCTGGAGGCGGACGGACGGGCCGTCCGTACCGGCGACCCGCACCCGCAGCGCGGTCGCGCCCGCCGACCACAGGGTCACACCCGACCAGGAGAAGGGCAGCCGGGTCTCGGAGTCCTCCTCGCCGCCGCTCAGCGCGAGGGTGTGGAGGGCGGAGTCGAGCAGCGCCGGGTGGAGGCCGAAACGGGCGGCGTCGGCGTGCGTCTGCTCGGGCAGCTCGATGGCGGCGAGGATCTCGCCGTCGAGGGACCAGGCGGCGGTGACGCCCTGGAACAGCGGGCCGTAGCCGAGCCCGAGGTCGGCGAGGCGGTCGTAGAGGCCGTCGACGGCGATCGGCTGAGCACCGGCCGGGGGCCAGGCCGTGAACTCCTGGGCGGGCGGGACGTCCCGGCCGGCGAGCAGACCGTCCGCGTGGAGGGTCCACGGCTCCTCGGACTCGCCGTCGGCGGGGCGCGAGTGGATGGTGACGGCGCGGTGGCCGGTCCCTTCCGGTTCGGAGACGGTCACCTGGAGCTGGCGGGCGCCCTGCTCGGTGAGCACCAGCGGGGCTTGGAGGGTGAGTTCGTGGAGGTGGGTGGTGTCGGTGCGGTGGGCGGCTTGGAGGGCGAGTTCGACGAAGGCGGTGCCGGGGAGGAGGGGGGTGCCGTGGACGGTGTGGTCGGCGAGCCAGGGGTGGGTGGTGAGGGAGAGGCGGCCGGCGGTGGTGAGGCCGCCGGTCGTGGCCTGGGGCTTGATCCAGTAGTGCTGGTGGTCGAAGGCGTAGGTGGGCAGGTCGACGGGGGCGGCCTGGGCGGGGAGCAGCGGGGTCCAGTCGATGCGGGCGCCACGGGTCCAGAGGGTGCCCAGGGCTTCGAGGGCGGTACGGGCTTCGTCGCGGTTGCGGCGGGCGAGGGGTGTGGCGGTGGCCTGGGGGTGGTCGGCGAGGATCTGGCGGGTCAGCGCGGTGAGGATGGCGTCGGGGCCGGTCTCGACGTAGGTGGTGATGCCCTGGGCGTGGGCGGTGGTGAGGCCGTCGGTGAAGCGGACGGCCTCGCGGACGTGGCGTACCCAGTATTCGGGGTCGGTGAGCTGGGCCGAAGTTGCCATGGTGCCGGTGACGTTGGAGACGACGGGGATCGTCGGCTCGTGGTAGGTGACGGAGGCGGCGACCGTGCGGAACTCGTCGAGCATCGGGTCCATCAGCGGGGAGTGGAAGGCGTGGCTGACGCGTAGCCGCTGGGATTTACGTCCCGAGGCGGCGAGCCGCTCGGCGACGGCGGTGACCGTGGCGTCCTCGCCCGAGATCACCACGGAGGTGGGCGCGTTGACGGCGGCGACGGCTGCCTTGTCGCCGTGCCCGACCAGGAGCGGGAGCACGTCCGCTTCGGTGGCCTGGACGGCGATCATCGCGCCACCGGTGGGGAGTTCCTGCATCAGCCGCCCGCGTGCGGCGACGAGCCGGGCCGCGTCCGCCAGTGAGAACACCCCGGCGACGTGCGCGGCGGCCAGCTCGCCGATGGAGTGCCCGATCAAGGCGGCGGCCCGCAGCCCGTGGCTCTCCAACAGCCGGTACGCGGCGACCTCGAACGCGAACAGCGCAGGCTGCGTGTACTGCGTCCGGTCCAACTCGTCCGAGTCGGAAGCCTCGAAGCACAGGTCGCGCAGTGACCGCCCGAGCAGCGGGTCGAACGCTGCGCACACCTCCTCGAAGGCCGCCTCGAAGACCGGGAACGCGGCGCACAACTCCCGCCCCATCCCGGCCCGCTGAGCCCCCTGCCCGGTGAACAGCACGCCCACCTTCGGCGCGTCCGACACGGCCTCGCCGACGACCAACGACCCGAGCCCGTCGACCAGTTCGCCGGTCTCCGACCCAACGACCATCGCCCGGTGCCCGAACGCCGTCCGCCGCAGGAGCGCGGCAGCGACCGCCGCCGGTTCGGCCTCCGGCCGCTGCTCCAGGAACGCGGCCAGCCGCGCCGCCTGCCCCCGCAGCGCTTCCGGGCTCGCCGCCGAGATCAGCAGCGGGACGACCCCAGCAGGCGTCTCCGTCGCCGCCTCCACCTCGGCGGGCTCGGTCGCCTCGGCCTGTTCGAGGATGACGTGGGCGTTGGTGCCGCTGATCCCGAAGGAGGAGACGGCTGCCCGGCGCGGACGGTCCACCGCCGGCCAGTCCCGCCGCTCGGTGAGCAGCTCCACCGCACCCGCCGACCAGTCCACGTGCCGGGTCGGCTCGTCCACGTTGAGCGTCTGCGGCAGCACACCGTGCCGCATCGCCATCACCATCTTGATGACGCCACCGACACCGGCAGCCGCCTGGGAGTGCCCGATGTTGGACTTCAGCGACCCGAGCCAGAGTGGCTCCTCGCGCTCCTGCCCGTACGTGGCCAGCAGCGCCTGCGCCTCGATCGGGTCACCGAGCGCCGTGCCCGTCCCGTGCGCCTCGACCGCGTCGACGTCGGCCGACACCAGCCCGGCCTGGGCGAGCGCCTGCCGGATGACGCGCTCCTGCGAGGGCCCGTTGGGTGCGGTGAGCCCGTTGCTGGCGCCGTCCTGGTTGATCGCCGAGCCGCGCACGACGGCCAGCACGCGGTGCCCCTTGGCCTGAGCGACCGACAGCCGCTCCAGCACGAGGACGCCGACGCCCTCGGCCCAGGAGGTGCCGTCGGCGGAGGAGGAGAAGGACTTGCAGCGCCCGTCCGGGGCCAGCCCGCGCTGGCGGCTGAACTCGACGAACGACGAGGGTGTGGCCATCACCGTCACGCCGCCCGCCAGTGCCAGCTCGCACTCGCCCTGGCGCAGGGCGTGCGCGGCGAGGTGCAGGGCGACCAGGGAGGAGGAGCAGGCGGTGTCCACCGTCACCGCCGGGCCTTCCAGTCCCAGGGTGTAGGCGATGCGGCCGGAGGCGATGCTGCCCGCGCTGCCGGTGCCGACCATGCCCTCCAGTTCCTCCGGGACGGCGGCCACGGGCGGCTGGTAGTCGTGGTACATCACGCCCGCGAAGACGCCGGTGCGGGAGCCGTGCAGGGCGCGGGGGTCGAGGCCCGCGTGCTCGATCGCCTCCCAGGAGGTCTCCAGGAGCAGCCGCTGCTGCGGGTCGACGGCCACGGCCTCGCGCGGGGAGATGCCGAAGAACGCCGGGTCGAACTGTCCGGCGTCGTGCAGGAATCCGGCCTCCCGGCAGTAGGAGGTGCCGGCCTTCTCCAGGTCGTCGTCGAAGAGGGTGTCGAGGTCCCAGCCACGGTCGGTCGGGAACGGGCTGACGCCGTCCCGGCCGTCCGCGACGAGCCGCCACAGGTCCTCGGGCGAGGCGACCCCGCCCGGGAACCGGCAGGCCATGCCCACGATCGCGATCGGCTCCTGCTGCCGCTCCTCCATCTCCCGCATCCGGCGGTTGACGTCCCGCAGCTCTGCCGTGGCGCGACGCAGATACTCGCGCAGACCGCTCTCGTTGTTCGACATCGCCAGTCCCCTAGCCCTAGCTCAGAGATTCAGAAGGTCGGAAGATCAGAAGGTCGCAACTCTGACTCGGTCAGGTTCGGAACCAGGGAAGATTCCGAACCCGGTCAGGATCAGAAGTTGTGCAGTTCGCTCTCCAGCGCCGCCAGCAGGTCGTCCTCGGACGCCTCCGCCAGCTCGGCGTCCGCCGTCGACCGCGCCAGCTCGCGCAGCCTCGCGGCCACCTCCTGGCGCAACTCGTCGTCGGGGGAGAGCGCCGCCATCGCCGCCTCGATCCGGTCGAGGTCGGCGAGCAGCGGGTTGGGCGCCTCGGCCGGGGCCAGCTCGGCGAGCAGGTGCCGGGCGAGGGCGGTGGGGGTGGGGTGGTCGAACACGAGCGTGGCGGGCAGGCGCAGGCCGGTGGCCTGGTTGAGCTGGTTGCGCAGTTCGAGGGCGGTGAGCGAGTCGAGCCCGAGGTCCTGGAAGAGCCGGTCCACGTGGACGGCCTCCGGCCCGGCGAACCCGAGCACGGCGGCGATCCGGCGACGGACGACGTCCAGTAGCAGGTCCAGCCGCCCGGCGGCGTCCAGCCCGGTGAGCCGCTCGGTGAGCGCCTCCCGACCCGAGGCGTCGGCGCCGCCGGAAGCGGAGGCCAGGACGGCGGCCCGCTGCGGCCGCGCGGTGATCAGACGACGCAGCAGCGGCCGTACGGGCGCCCGCTCGGCCAGCCCCCGCAGGTCGAGCCGCGCGGGGACGAGCAGCCCGGCGTCCCCGAGCGCGAGGTCGAGGGCGGCGAGCCCCTGGGCGTCGGTCAGCGGCAGGACGCCGGAGGTCGCGAGGCGGCGCACCTGCGCGTCGTCCAGCTCCCCGGCCATCCCGCCCGCGTTCCAGAGCCCGTACGCGAGCGCCGAACCCGGCAGGCCGGCGTCCCGCCGCTCGGCGATCAGGGCATCCAGGTAGGCGTTCGCGGCGCCGTAGTTGGCCTGTCCGGGGTTGCCCCAGGCCCCGGCGAGCGAGGAGAGGACGACGAAGGCCGTGAGCGGCAGCTCCCGGGTCAGCTCGTGCAGGTGCCGGGCGGCGTCGGCCTTCGGCCGGAGGACGCTGTCGAGAGCCTCCGCCGTCAGCCCCTCGACCAGGCCGTCGTTCAGGACGCCGGCCGTGTGGAGGACGGCGGTGAGCGGGTGCGCGGCCGGAACCGAGGCGATCAGCGCGGCGAGCGCCTCGCGGTCGGAGACGTCGCACGCGGCGATCACGACCTCCGCGCCCGCCGCGACCAGCTCGTCCCGCAGTTCGGCGGCGCCGGGGGCCTCGGGGCCGCGCCGGCCGGCCAGCACCAGGCTGCGCACGCCGTGGACGGCGACCAGGTGCCGGGCGGCCAGCGCGCCGATCCCGCCCGTCCCGCCGGTGATCAGCACGGTGCCGTCGAGCGCCACGGCGGCGCCCTTCGCCTCCCGCAGTCGGACCAGGCGCGGAGCGCTCATCGTCCCACCGCGCAGGGCGAGTTCGGGCTCGCCCGTGGCCAGGGCGGCGGGGAGCAGCGGCAGGCTCTCCCCGTCGGCGTCGACGACGACGAAGCGGTCGGGGTGCTCGGCCTGCGCGGCCCGCAGCAGGCCCCGGGCGGCGGCGAGCGCCGGGTCGGGCGATTCGCTGCGGGTGACCACCACCAGCCGGGACTCCTCGCTCTGCGCCAGGTGCAGCTGCACATGGGCGAGGGTCTGCCGGGTGGCGCTGCGCAGCCGGGTGAGCGGGTCGTCGGCGGGGTCGGTGACGATCTCCGCCAGCGCGTACGGTTCGGGCTCGCCCTCCCCGGTGGCGGTGACCGGCTCCCACTCGACCCGCAACAGGGCGTCGGTCGCGGCGCCCAACTGCCCGGCGGCCAGCGGGCGCAGGGTGAGGGCGTCCACGCTCAGCACGGGCGCGCCGGACGGGTCCGCCAGGTGCAGCGCGTACTCCTGCGGGCCCCGCGCGGCCAGGCGCACCCGCAGCACGGTCGCGGCCGAGGCGTGCAGGGTGACGCCCGACCAGGTGAACGGCAGCAGGGTGTCCGACCGGCCCGAGGCGGCGGCGTGCGGTGCGGCGGAGTGCAGCGCGGTGGAGTGCAGCGCGGTGGAGTCCAGCGCCGTGGAGCGCAGCGCGATGGAGTGCAGGGCGGCGTCCAGCAGCGCGGGGTGCAGCGCGAAGCCGTCCGTCTCCGCCCGCGCCTCCTCCGGCAGTGCGACCTCGGCGTACAGCGCGTCCTCCGTCCGCCACACGGCGCGCAGACCACGGAACGCCGGGCCGTACTCCAGCCCGATGGACGCCAACCGCCCGTAGGCGTCGTCCAGTTCGACGGGCTCGGCGCCGGCGGGCGGCCACTCGGCGGAAGCGGACTCCGCCGGCGAGGCGTCGCCCAGCAGCCCGGTGGCGTGCGCGACCCACCCGCCGTCCTCGGCGTCCCCCTCGGCGCAGGAGTACACGCCGACCTCGCGCCGCCCGTCCTCGCCGGGAGCCTCCACCACGACCTGCAGCCGGACGGCCTCGCCCTCGGCGATCACCAGCGGTGACTGGAGGGCGAGTTCGTGCAGTCCGGGCGCCCCCGTCCGGGCACCGGCCTGGAGCGCCAGCTCGACGAAGGCCGCGCCGGGGAGGATGACGGATCCGTGGACGGCGTGGTCGGCCAGCCACGGGTGACTGCCGAAGGAGACCCGCCCCGAGAGGACGAGCCGGTCCCCGGTGGCGAGTTCGGTGGCGGCGCCGAGCAGCGGGTGCGCGACGGCGTCGAGGCCGACGGTGGTCGGATCCCCGGCCGTGACGTGGGTGCGCAGCCAGTAGTGCTGGTGGTCGAAGGCGTACGTGGGCAGGTCCACCGGACCGGGGGCGCCCGGCTCCAGCGGCGACCAGTCGACGTCGACCCCGCGCGCCCAGAGCCCGCCGAGGGCCGTGACCAGCGTGGTCGCCTCCTCGTGCTCGCGCCGGGCGACGGGAACGGCGACCACCCGCTCGTCCTCGGCGAAGATCTGCCGGGCCAGCGCGGTGAGGATCGCGTCCGGGCCGGTCTCCACCAGGGCGCGGGCCCCGGCGGCGTGTGCGGCGGCGAGTCCGTCGGCGAAGCGGACGGCCTCGCGGACGTGGCGTACCCAGTACTCGGGGTCGGTGAGCTGCCCCGAAGTCGCCAGCGTGCCCGTCACGTTGGAGACGACGGGGATCACCGGCTCGCTGTACGCGACGGTGGCGGCGACCGCGCGGAACTCCGCCAGCATCCCGTCCATCAGCGGCGAGTGGAAGGCGTGGCTCACCCGCAGCCGCTGGGTCTTGCGCCCCTCGGCGGCCAGCTTCTCGGCGACCGCAGTGACGGCCTCCTCCTCGCCCGAAACCACCACCGACGTGGGCGAGTTCACCGCCGCCACGGCAGCCCGGTGCTCCAGCCCCGCGAGCAGCGGCAGCACCTCCGCCTCACTCGCCCGGACGGCGATCATCGCGCCGCCCCCGGGCAGTTCCTGCATCAGCCGCCCGCGCGCCTCGACCAGCCGGGCCGCGTCCGCCAGCGAGAACACCCCGGCGACGTGCGCAGCGGCCAGCTCACCGATCGAGTGCCCGACCAGCACGGCCGGCCGCACCCCGAATGCCTCCAGCAGTCGGTACGCGGCGACTTCGAACGCGAACAACGCGGGCTGCGTGTACCGCGTCTCGTCCAACTCGTCAGAGGAGAAGCACAGTTCACGCAGCGACCGCCCGAGCAGCGGGTCGAAGGCCGCGCACACCTCCTCGAAGGCCGTGGCGAACACCGGGAAGGCCGCGTACAACTCCCGTCCCATGCCGGACCGCTGGGCCCCCTGCCCGGTGAACAGCACGCCCGCCTTCGGCAGGCCGTGCGCCACACCCGTCACGGAGAACTCCGCCAGCCCGGCCGCCAGTTCGGCCGTGGAGGACCCGACGGCCACACCCCGGCGCTCGAACGCCGTCCGCCCCCGCAGTGCCGAGGCGACGGCCGCCGGGCCCGGCTCGCCCGGCTGCGACACGAACGCCGCCAGCCGCGCGGCCTGCGCCCGCAGCGCCTCGGGGCTCGCCCCCGACAGCAGCCAGGCGTGCGGCCCGGCCTGCGCACCGGCCTGCGCACCGGCCCGCGGACCGGTCCGCGGATCAGCCTCCGGCGCCTCGACGGGCTCCGCCTGCTCCAGCACCACGTGCGCGTTGGTGCCGCTGATCCCGAAGGAGGACACCCCGGCCCGGCGCGGCCGGTCCAGCGCGGGCCACTCCCGCCGCTCGGTGAGCAGCCGCACCGCACCCGGCGACCAGTCGACGTGGTGGGTCGGCTCCTCCACGTGCAGGGTCTGCGGCAGCACGCCGTGGCGCATCGCCATCACCATCTTGATCACGCTGCCGACGCCCGCGGCCGCCTGCGCGTGCCCGATGTTGGACTTCAACGAGCCCAGCCAGAGCGGTTCCTCACGCCCCTGCCCGTACGCGGCCAGCAGTGCCTGCGCCTCGATCGGGTCCCCGAGGGCCGTGCCCGTCCCGTGGGCGTCCACCGCGTCGACCTCCGCCGACGCCAGGCCCGCCTGGGCGAGCGCCTGGCGGATGACGCGCTCCTGCGAGGGCCCGTTGGGCGCGGTGAGCCCGTTGCTGGCGCCGTCCTGGTTGATCGCCGAGCCGCGCAGCAGCGCCAGCACCCGGTGGCCCCTGGCCTGGGCGACGGAGAGCCGCTCCAGCACCAGGACCCCGACGCCCTCGCCCCAGGAGGTGCCGTCCGCCGTCGTGGAGAAGGACTTGCAGCGCCCGTCCGGGGCCAGTCCGCGCTGGCGGCTGAACTCCACGAAGGAGGCCGGCGTCGCCATGACCGTGACCCCGCCCGCCAGCGCCAGCTCGCACTCGCCCTGGCGCAGAGCGTGCGCGGCGAAGTGCAGGGCGACCAGGGAGGAGGAGCAGGCGGTGTCGACCGTCACCGCCGGTCCCTCGAAGCCGAGTTCGTACGAGACCCGGCCGGAGGCGACGCTCGCCGCCTTGCCGGTGCTGGCCATGCCCTCCAGGTCGCCGGGCACGGCGGGGAACGGCGTCGCGTAGTCGTGGTGCATCAGGCCGGTGTAGACGCCGGTGCGGGAGCCGCGCAGCCCACGGGGGTCGAGGCCCGCGCGCTCCAGGGCCTCCCAGGAGACCTCCAGCAGCAGCCGCTGCTGCGGGTCGACGACCATCGCCTCGCGGGGCGAGATGCCGAAGAACGCCGGGTCGAACTCGGCGGCGTCGTACAGGAATCCGCCGGTGCGGGTGTAGCTGGTGCCGTGGTGGTCCGGGTCCTCGTCGAAGAGCCGGTCGAGCGGCCAGCCCCGGTCCTGCGGGAACTCGCCGATGGCGTCCCGCCCTTCGGCGACCAGCTGCCACAGCTCCTCGGGCGAGGTGACCCCGCCGGGGTAGCGGCAGGCCATGCCGACGATCGCGATCGGTTCGCGCGCGGCGGAGGCCAGCTGGCGGTTCTGCTCGCGCAGCCGTTCGGTCTCCTTCAGCGACGCGCGCAACGCATCGATCAGCTTGGTGTCGTTGGCAGCCATCTCTGCTACTCGCTCCTCGCGGCCTGGCGGAAGGACGGTGAAGGGGGTGGAGGGGTGAAGGGAGTGGGACAGGGCAAAGCGGACCGCCCGTGCCCACGGCACCGGAGCGCGACCACCAGGGCGGGCGCGGGCACGGACGGAGTACCGGGGCCGTCCGGGCCGGTGAGGGCGGGCCCGGACGGCGGGGGGACCTCGGAGGGTCAGCCCTGGTGGGCCCTGACCTGGTCAGCCAGCGTCCTCGGGGTCGGGTTGGCGAAGAGGTCGGCCAGCTTCAGCCGGACCCCGATCTCCTTGCTGATGCGCTGGAGCAGCTTCGCCCCCAGCAGCGAGTGGCCGCCGCTGGTGAAGAAGTGGGTGTCGGCGTCGAGGCCCGTGGTCTCCAGCAGGTCGTTCCACATCGCGGTGAGGGCGTCGACCACCTCGTCCCCGGTGCCGCCGGCCGCCGTGCCCTCCTCGCCGCGCGCCCGCTCGGCCCGGCGGGCTATCGCGGCGCGCACCAGCGCGGGGTAGTCGACCTTGTCGTTGCCGGTCATCGGAAACGCCTCGACCACGATGAAGTCCTGTGGCACGGCCGCCCCCTGGAGCAGCGCCCGGCTGTGCGCCCAGAGCCCGTCCGCGAGACCGGCGTCCGAAGCCTCGCCGTCCGAAGCCTCCGCGGCCGAAACCGCGCCGTCCGAAGCCTCGGAGGCCGGGACGACGAAGGCCACCAGGGCCCCGTCCGTGGTCGGGTCCCCGACCGGGACGACGGCCGCCGCCCGTACGGCCGGGTGCTCCAGCAGCACCGACTCGACCTCGCTCAGCTCGATCCGGTTGCCGCGCAGCTTCACCTGCCGGTCCATGCGGCCCAGCACCTCCAGGGTGCCGTCCGGCAGCCAGCGGGCGAGGTCGCCCGTGCGGTAGTGGCGCCCGTAGCGGGGGTGGTCGGCGAAGCGCTCGGCGGTCATGTCGGGCCGCTCGTGGTAGCCGATGCCCACCCCGGTCCCCGCGATGCAGAGCTCACCGCGGAGACCGACGGGCAGTTCGCGGCCACAGGGGTCGGCCACGAAGATCCGGGTGTTGGCGATCGGGCCGCCGACGTGCAGCCGGCCGCCCTCCTCCAGGTCGTCCAGCCTGCCGGAGGCGGACCAGACGGTCGTCTCCGTCGGCCCATAGACATTGCGCAACTCGCCGCCGGTGGCGAGCAGTTGGCGGGCCAGCGCGGGCGGCAGCGGCTCGCCGCCGGAGAGCAGCTTCCGGCCCTCCAGCCGGGCGCCGGCCTGCTGGACGACGAGGCGCCAGGTGGTCGGCGTGGCCTGGACGAGGTCGACGGAGTGCCGGTCGAGCACCTCCAGCAGCCGGCCGCCGTCCACCCGGGCGTCGTCGGGGGCGACGACGACCAGGCCGCCGGTGGCGAGCGGGACGAACAGCTCCAGGGCGGAGATGTCGAAGCTGAAGGTGGTCATCCACAGCGTCGAGGTGTCCGGCGTGCAGGCCAGCTCCTCGGCGAAGTGGGAGACGAGGTTGGCCAGGTTGCGGTGGCTGATCAGGGTGCCCTTGGGGCGGCCGGTGGAGCCGGAGGTGTAGATCAGGTACGCGCAGGCGTCCGGGTCGATCTCGGGCAGAGGCAGCTCGAGGGCCCGCTCGAGGGCCCGCTCGGGGTCCTGATCGAGCGCCTGATCGAGCGACTGCTCGGGCCCGGGCCCGCCCAGCGGCAGCACCGTCCGCTCGCCGCCCTCGGGCACGGCCACGCCCTCGGCGGCGAGGACGAACCGGGCATCGGCGTCGTCGAGCTGGTAGGCGATCCGCTGGTGCGGGTGCTCCGGGTCGAGCGGCAGGTAGACGCCGCCGGCCAGCCAGACGCCCAGGACGGCGGCGGCCAGCTCGGCGCCGCGGCGGCCGAGCAGTGCGACCACGGCGCCCGGACCGGCGCCGGCCTCCCGCAGCCGGGCGGCGACGGCCTGCGCGTCGGCCCACAGCTCGCCGTAGCTCAGGGTGGCCTCGTCCGTGCGGACGGCGGGGGCCTCGGGGGCGGCGGCGGCCTGCTCGGCGACGGCGTGCAGCACGGACGGGTACGGCACCTCCTGCTCGGTGGCGTTGGCGCCGTCGATCACCGTCCGGTCGCACCGGGACCAGGCGTTGAGCTCGCCGAGGGTGACGTCCGGGTCCTCGCCGACGGCGAGCAGCAGCGCCTCGTAGCGGTCGATCATCAGCTCGACGTCGGCCCGGTCGTAGGCGTCGCGGTAGAACGCGGCCCGGATCTGCAGCGTGTCGCCGGACTCGGTGACGAAGAACTCCAGGTCGAACTTGCTGTAGCCGTTCTCCACGGTCACCAGCCGGGCCTTGCCGCCGCCGATGGTGAAGCGCGGGTCGCTCTGCGGCACGTAGTTGAAGACGTGGCGGAAGAGCGTGTTGCGCCAGGAGGCGTCGGCCCGGGGGACGATCTCCAGCAACTCGTCGACGGGGAAGCCGGCGTGGCCGACGGCGTCCAGGAAGGTAGTCCGCAGTCCCGTGGCCAGATCGCGGAACGTCCGTTCGGGTGCGACGGACTGACGCAGCGTCAGGACGTTGATGTGGTAGCCGACGGTCCTGCTCTGCTCGCGTCCGCGCACGCTGATCGGCGAGCCCACGGTGAGGTCGGGGCCCGCGCCGTGGGAGGTCAGCAGGGCGAAGTAGCCGGCCAGCAGGACGACCACCTCGGGGGCGCGCAGCTCGCGCTGGAGGCGCTTGGCGACCGCGGCCGCGGCCGGGTCGAGCCGGCGGGTGACCCAGTCGCCCTCCAGGGTGGTGCGGGCGGGTAGCGGGCGGTCGTTGCCGAGGTCGAGCCCGGAGGTGGTCAGGCCCGCCACCTGCCGCTGCCAGAACTCCCGGCTGCGGTCGTCAGGTTGGGGCTCCGTCCAGCGCGGCGCCTCGCCGGTCAGCTGCTCCGGGGTGGGCTCCCCGGAGTCGAAGGCGTCGTAGAGGTCGCGGAACTCCTCCACCACCACGCCGGTCGACATGCCGTCGTAGACGCTGTGGTGCAGCACCAGGCAGAAAACGTCGCCGCCGACCTGCCCGCCGTCGCTCTGGTCGCCCACCGGCCCGGAGCCGGGCGGAAGTTGGACGTGGCGGGCGCGCAGCAGCGGGCTGCCGTCGGCGCGGAACGGGGTGGCGGTGAACGCCATCAGCTCCGCCAACACGTCGGTGCCCGGCCCAGGTCGGCTGTGCGAGAGCGGGACGGCGGCCCGCTCGGCGGGGACGGTCCCGCGCAGAAGCTCGGAGCCGCCCTCGCCCTCGGTGGCCCGGAAGACGGTCCGGAGCACCTCGTGGCGGCGCACCAGCGCGGTCAGCGCCTGGCGCAGCACCTCGTGGTCGAGCGCGCCGTCCGCCTGGAAGGTGAAGGTCAGGTTGTTCACCCCGGCGCCGGGGACGAGGTCCTCCAGCAGCCAGAGCGCCCGCTCCTTGCTGCTGGCGGGCGTCCCCGCGGTGCCGGCGGGCGTTCTCGCGGACGTGCCGTCGGCGACGGCCCCGCTGGTGTGCTCCATCTCGGTGCCTCCGGTCGTCATCGTCATCGGGTCGTCCCTCGTCCCTCGCCCCTCGCGCCTACTCGGCGGCCAGCAGCCCGTCGACGGTCTTGGCCACCTCGTCGCCGCGCAGCAGGTCGGCGTGGACGAGGCCGGGGAAGGCGATCTCCTCGGCGACGAACGGCCCGTCGCGGTGCAGGATGTCGTTGCGCACCCGGCTGAGGCCGTTCTCCGCGCTGGAGGAGGACAGTGCGGTCGCGGCGGCCCAGCGCGGCAGCGGCTCGGCGGCGTCGGCGATCGCCAGGTAGGCCATGAAGGAGGTGAACGCCTCGACCACCTCGACCACGAACTCCTCGTCCAGCCCGGTACGTTCGCAGGCGAGGGCGATCGCGGCGCGGAAGCGCTCGATCAGCACCAGGGCGAGCTCGCCCGGGTCGGTGATCCGCTCGTGGGCCTCGCGTCCGGCCTCGCGCAGCTCCTCGATCTCCTCGGCGGCGAGGAACTGGTGCAGGCTCTCCACGAACATCGCGAACTGCCAGTACACCGTGCCGGCGTCGACCAGCTCCGGGTCGAAGAGGATCAACGCTGGCTTGCTGCCCTGGAGTTCGCCGATCTTCTCGGCCAGCAGGGCCGCGTGCACGCCGCCGACGCAGAAGCCGAACACGGCCCGCACCGGCAGCCCGGCCGCGCGCACGTCGTCCAGCCAGGGCTGGAGGTAGGCGTCGTGGTCGGTGATGCCGATCTCGGCGGGGGCGACGATGCTGCGCCAGAACGCGTGGCCGCCGGTGAGGCGGGCGGCGAGCTCGGAGAAGTCCGCCTGGAGGCGACCGGTGGCCGGGAAGTCGACGGCGAGGAGGACCTCTCCGGTCGTCCCCTCGGTGATCCTCGTCCAGCTGGGCGTCGGGACGCTCATGGTTCCCCCTCGGAAATGTCACGCGGGCACAGGTGTGATGACGGGTGTGATGACGGGCGTGGTGACTGGTCGCCGGTGACGCTAGTCGCCCCGGACCACCCCGACCCACCCCTAAGGACCCCTAAAGCGCGAGGTGGGGGGCCCTGTCCCGGTTCGGGTACGACGCGGACCCCGTACGGCAGGGGGTGTGCCGTACGGGGTCCTCATGAGGCGCCCGGGGGTGTCAGGAGCGCCTCGGCACGGGGATCACGTACCGGCTGAAGACGAGGTCGCGCAGCACGTCGTCCCCGCCCTCGACGATCGACACGTAGCGCATGTCGCGCATCAGCTTTCCGATGGGCAGGTCGTCGGTGTAGCCGAGGCCGCCGAACATCTCGGAGCCGACCGTGGCCACCTCCCAGCCGGCCTGGCCGCAGAACATCTTGGCCGTCAGCGCGGACTTGAGGGTGCCCTGCCGGTTGAAGACGGCGGCCGGGTCCGCGCCCTCCATGATCTCGTCGTAGTCCCGCGCCGCCTGGCGGCACTGGCTCTTCATGACGTCGATCAGCATCTCCATCTGCCCGAGCTTGGCCGCGAACACCGGGCTGTCGGTCAGCGTGCCGTCCCGGAAGCGCTTGGTCCTCGCGTACTCCATGCACAGGTCGCGGATGCGCCGGGCGATGCCGAGGGCGGTGGTGGCGATCAGGATGCGGCTGGCGTTGAGGCCGATCTCCAGCAGCCGAAGGCCGTTGCCCTCCAGCCGGTTGGCGGCGGGCACCCGGCAGCCGTCGAAGTGCACCTCGTACGTGCCGGAGGTGCGCAGCCCGATCATCTCCCAGCGGCGCACGACCGTCAGCCCGGGGGTGTCCCGGGGCACGACGACGGCCATGTGGTCGCTCGGGTCCTCGGCGGAGCGGGCGACGACCACCAGGAAGTCGGCGAAGCCGGAGTTGGTGGAGAAGAACTTCTCGCCGGTCAGCACGAGTTCGTCGCCCTCGCGGGCCGCGGTGGTCGCGGTGCGGCCCAGCTCGCTGCCCGCCTCGCGCTCGCTGCCGAGCGTGGCGCAGTAGCCGCCGCGCTCGGCCATCGGGCGCAGGTAGCGCTCCTTGAGCTCCTCCGAGCCGTACAACGACACGATGCTGGTGCCGAGCACGGAGATGAACAGGGTGAACGCCACCCCGGCGTCGCCGTAGGAGAGTTCGTTGACCAGGTCCACGCCGTCGGCCAGCGGCAGGCCCCGGCCCCCGCTCTCCTTGGGCAGCCACCAGTTGGCGAGCCCGGTCTCCGCGAACCTTCCGTACAGCGGCAGCGGCATCTCGTCCCGGGTGTCGAGCTGGGCGTGCCGGTCCTTCAACTCCTGGGCGACGAAGCCGCGGACGGCTTTCCTGAGGTCGGGCGCCACCATGCGGTGCTCCTCTTTCTCGGTATCTGGGTGTCGGTACGGGCGGGGCAGGCGTCGAGGGGGTACGCGTCGAGGGGGTACGCGTCGAGCGGGCAGACGTCGAGAGGGCAGACGTCGAGAGGGTCACGCGTCGGTCTGCATCGCGAGCTGGATGAGGTCGTCGACCTGCATGCTGTCGATGTCCTGGTCGTCCGGACGGTCCTCGTCCTCCGCCGCGGGGCCGCCGCCCTCGGTGAGCCGCAGCAGGGCGTCCAGCAGCCCGGCCTCGCGCAGCTGCTGGACGGGCACGGCGGCGAGCATCCGGCGCACCTCCTCGTCGCAGGGGCCCCGGTCCTCCTCGGGGGCCTCCTCCTCGGGGAACAGCAGGTCCCGGACGTGACCGGAGAGGGCGCCCGGCGTCGGGTAGTCGAAGACCACCGTCGTCGGGACCTGCACGCCGACCACCTTGTTGAGCCGGTTGCGGAACTCGACGCCGCTCAGCGAGTCGAAGCCCAGCTCCTTGAAGGTGTAGTCGGTGTCCACCTCGTCGGGCGACGGGTAGTCCAGGACGTCCGCGATGGTGTCGCGGATGACCTCCAGCAGCTCCCGCTCCTGCTCCGGCGTCGGCAGACCGACCAGGCGCGCCGCGAAGGCCGACAGGGCGGGCTGCCCGTTCTGCTCCGGCACGGCGGCCGCCTGCGCCGCCTGCCGGGCCCTCGGCCGGACGAGCCGGCGCAGCAGCGCGGGCACCTCGTCGCGCTCGCGCAGCGCGGCCAGGTCGAGGCGGGCGGGCACGGTCACGGCCCGGCCGAGGCCGAGCGCCAGGTCGAACAGCGGCATGCCGTCCGCCTCGGTGAGCGGGGCGACGCCCAGGCGGCGGAACCGGGCCAGGTCCGCCTGGCCGAGCCCGTCACCCATGCCGCCGCCCGCCGCCGTTCCCAGGTCCCACAGGCCCCAGGCCAGCGAGGCGGCCGGAAGGCCCTGCGAGCGGCGCAGCTCGGCGAGCGCGTCGAGGTAGGCGTTGGCGGCGGCGTAGTTGGCCTGGCCGGCGGTGCCGAGGGTGCCGGCGATCGAGGAGTAGGTGACGAAGGCCGTCAGCGGCAGCTCGCGGGTCAGCTCGTGCAGGTGCCGGGCGGCGTCCGCCTTGGGCCGGAACACCCGGTCGAGGCGGTCCTCGGTCAGCGCGGTGACCGGGCCGTCCGCCAGCACCCCGGCCAGGTGGACGACGGCGGTCGGGGGGTGCGCGGCGACCAGCGCGGCGAGGGCCGACCGGTCGGTGACGTCGCAGGCGGCGAGGACGGTCTCGGCGCCCAGCTCGGCGAGTTCGGCGGCGAGCTTCTCGGCGCCCGGCGCGTCCGCGCCCCGGCGTCCGGCCAGCACCAGGCGGCGGACGCCGTGTTCGGCGACCAGCCGGCGGGCGACCAGCGCACCGAGGCCCCCGGTGCCGCCGGTGACCAGCACCGTGCCGTCCGGGTCCCAGGCGCTCGCCGTGGTGCCGGAGGCCGTGGCCCGTTCGAGCCGGGGTGCCAGCAGGCGGCCCTGCCGGACGGCCAGTTCGGGCTCGTCCGTCGCGAGGGCGGCGGGCAGGGCCTCGACGCTCTCCGGCGCCCCGTCCAGGTCGACCAGGACGAACCGGCCGGGGTGCTCGGCCCGCGCCGAGCGGACCAGGCCCCAGGCGGCGGCCAGCGCCGGATCGGGGGTGGCCCCCGCCTCGGCGGCCACCGCGCCCCTGGTCACCAGGGCCAGCCGCGCGCCCTCGAAGGCGGGCTCGGCCAGCCACTCCCGTACCAGCTCCAGCGCCCGGTGGACGGTTTCCCGAGCCTCGCTCCCGGTGGGGGTGAACAGTGTCGCCACGGTGTCCGGTACGGGCTTCGCGGCCCGCAGCGCCGCCAGGTCGGCGAAGCCCGTCCAGCCGGACGGCAGCCCGGCACCCAGCGCGGCCACTGCCGCAGGGGCGCTGGGCGCGGGCACCTCGCTCCACTCCACGGCCAGCAGCGAGCCCGCCGAGGCCCCGGCGAGCGCGGCCGTCAGCTGTTCGGCGGAGGCCGGGCGCAGGTCCAGCGCGTCCACGGTCAGCACGGGTGCCCCGGCCGCGTCCGCCAGGTGCAGCGCGACCTCCTGCGGGCTCCGGACGGTGATCCGCACCCGCAGCGCGGTGGCGGCGGAGGCGTGCAGCGCGACACCCGACCAGGCGAAGGGCAGCAGCACCGGCGCCTCGGCGGTGTCCGCGCGGTCGGGCTCCAGCACCATGTGCAGGGCGGCGTCGAACAGCGCCGGGTGCAGGGCGAACGCCGTGGCGTCGGCCCTGGCCTCCTCGGGCAGTTCGACCTCGGCGTACACGCTGTCGCCCGAGCGCCAGGCGGCGCGCAGGCCCTGGAACGCCGGGCCGTAGTCGTACCCGCGCTCGGCCAGCAGCCGGTACGCCTCCTCCAGCGCGGCCGGCCGGGCGCCCGGCGGAGGCCAGGCCGTCAGGTCGGCTGCGGGGGAGGAGGCGGGGGAGGGGTCCGGGGCGGCGGGCTGGGCGGAGAGGCGCCCGGCGGCGTGCAGGGTCCAGGCGCCGAGGTCCGCGTCCTCCGGGCGGGAGTGGACGGTGACGGCCCGCGAGCCGTCCTCCTCGTCCGGGGCGGCGACGGTCACCTGGAGCAGCCGGGCGCCCTGCTCGGTGAGCACCAGCGGCGCCTGGAGGGTGAGTTCGCCCAGGCCCGTGGTCCCGGTACGGGCGGCGGCCTGGAGCGCCAGCTCCACGAAGGCCGTGCCCGGGACGACCACCGTGCCGTGCACGGCGTGGTCGGCCAGCCACGGGTGGGTGGCCAGGGAGAGGCGGCCGGAGAGCACCAGCTGGTCGCTGCCCGCCAGTTCGGTGGCGGCGGCGAGCAGCGGGTGCCCGACGGCGGCCAGGCCCGTGGCGCTCAGGTCCCCGGAGGCGGCGGGCCGGGCCTGCATCCAGTAGTGCTGCCGCTCGAAGGCGTACGTGGGCAGGTCCACCGGGGCGGCGGCGGGGAGCAGCGTGGGCCAGTCGATCGCCGCGCCGCGCGTCCACAGCGCGGCCAGCGCCTCGACGGCGGTGCGGGCCTCGTCGCGGTTCCTCCGGGCGACGGGGACGGCGGTGACCTGCGCGTCCTCGGCGAGGATCTGCCTGGTCAGCGCCGTGAGGATCCCGTCCGGGCCGGTCTCGACGAAGACGGTGACGCCCTGCTCTCGGGCGGCGGTGAGGCCGTCGGCGAAGCGGACGGCCTCGCGGACGTGGCGCACCCAGTACTCGGGGTCGGTGAGCTGGCCCGAAGTCGCCATCTCCCCGGTCACGTTGGAGACGACGGGGATCGTCGGCTCACCGTAGGCGACGGAGGCGGCGACCGTGCGGAACTCCTCCAGCATCGCGTCCATCAGCGGCGAGTGGAAGGCGTGGCTGACGCGCAGCCGCTGCGTCTTGCGCCCCTCGGCGGCCAGCTGCTCGGCGATGGCCTCGACGACCTCCTCCTCGCCCGAAACCACCACCGAGGTCGGCGCGTTGACGGCGGCGACGGCCGCCCTGTCCTCGTACCCGACGAGCAGCGGCAGCACCTCCGCCTCGCCCGCCCGGACGGCGATCATCGCGCCGCCCTCGGGCAGTTCCT
This sequence comes from Streptomyces sp. NRRL WC-3742, assembly GCF_000720635.1. GTDB lineage: Bacteria > Actinomycetota > Actinomycetes > Streptomycetales > Streptomycetaceae > Kitasatospora. Next base: position 119,434 of record NZ_JOCF01000031.1, read on the forward strand.
GCATCAGCCGCCCGCGCGCCTCGACCAGCCGGGCCGCGTCCGTCAGCGAGAACACCCCGGCGACGTGGGCGGCGGCCAGCTCACCGATGGAGTGCCCGACCAGCACCGAGGGCTGGACGCCGAACGCCTCCAGCAGCCGGAAGGAGGCCACCTCGAAGGCGAACAGGGCCGGCTGGGTGTACCGCGTCCGGTCCAACTCCTCCGCATCGGAAGCCTCGAAGCACAGGTCGCGCAGCGACCGCCCGAGCAGCGGGTCGAAGGCCGCGCACACCTCCTCGAAGGCGGCCGCGAACACCGGGAAGCGCTCGCTCAACTCCCGTCCCATCCCTGCCCGCTGGGCGCCCTGCCCGGTGAACAGCACGCCCACGCCGGGCAGTCCGTGCGCCACCCCGGTCACGGCCGGATCGGCCAGGGCGCCCGCCAGCTCCTCCGAGGAGGCGCCGACGACCACGGCCCGGTGCTCGAACGCCGTCCGCCCGCTCAGCGCTGCGGCGACGGCAGCCGGGCTCAACTCGCCCCGCTGCGCCACGAACGCGGCCAGCCGCGCTGCCTGCCCGCGCAGCCCGTCCGCCGTCCGGGCGGAGAGCGGCCACGCCACCGGCCCGGCCTGCTCCCCGGCCTGCTCCCCGGTCTCCGACTCCTCCGGCGAAGGCTCGGCCTGTTCCAGCACCACGTGCGCGTTGGTCCCGCTGATCCCGAAGGACGAGACGGCCGCCCGGCGCGGACGGTCCACCGCCGGCCAGTCCCGCTGCTCGGTCAGCAGCTCCATCGAGCCCGCCGTCCAGTCCACGTGCGGAGTCGGCTCGTCCACGTTGAGCGTGCGCGGCAGCACGCCGTGCCGCATCGCCATCACCATCTTGATGACGCCGCCCACGCCCGCCGCCGCCTGGGTGTGCCCCAGGTTGGACTTCAACGAGCCCAGCCAGAGCGGCTCTTCGCGCTCCTGCCCGTACGTAGCCAGCAGCGCCCGCGCCTCGATCGGGTCGCCGAGCGCGGTGCCGGTGCCGTGCGCCTCCACGGCGTCCACGTCGGAACCGGACAGTCCGGCCCGGCCGAGGGCCTGGCGGATGACGCGCTCCTGGGAGAGCCCGTTGGGGGCGGTCAGCCCGTTGCTGGCCCCGTCCTGGTTGATCGCCGAACCCCGGACGACCGCCAGTACCCGGTGCCCCTCGGCCTGGGCGACGGAGAGCCGCTCCAGCACCAGGACGCCCACGCCCTCGGCCCAGGAGGTGCCGTCGGCGGAGGAGGAGAAGGACTTGCAGCGCCCGTCCGTCGCCAGTCCGCGCTGGCGGCTGAACTCCAGGAACATGCCCGGGGTGGCCATGACCGTCACACCGCCCGCGAGGGCGAGGTCGCACTCGCCGAGCCGCAGCGACTGCGCGGCCAGGTGCAGGGCGACCAGCGAGGAGGAACAGGCGGTGTCCACCGTCACCGCTGGGCCCTCGAAGCCGAAGGAGTAGGCGATCCGGCCGGACACCACGCTGCCCGCCATGCCGGTCAGCAGGTAGCCCTCGGCGCCCTCGGGCGCCTCGTGCAGCCGGGGCCCGTAGTCGGGGGCCATGACACCGGCGAAGACGCCGGTGCGGGAGCCGCGCAGCGCGGTCGGGTCGATGCCCGCCTGCTCGACGGCCTCCCAGGAGGTCTCCAGCAGCAGCCGCTGCTGCGGGTCGGTGGCGGCGGCCTCGCGCGGGGAGATGCCGAAGAACGCGGCGTCGAAGCGGCCCGCGTCGTGCAGGAAGCCGCCCTGGGTGACGTAGCTGGTGCCGGAGTGCTCCGGGTCCGGGTGGTAGAGGCCCTCCAGGTCCCAGCCGCGGTCCTCGGGGAAGCCGGTGATGCCGTCGCGGCCCTCGGCGACGAGGCGCCACAGGTCCTCGGGGGAGGCGACCCCGCCGGGGTAGCGGCAGGCCATGCCGACGATGGCGATCGGGTCCTCGTCCACGGCGGTGAACGCGGTGACGGCCTCAGGGGAGCCGTCCGCCGTACCGAGGACGGCCTCCCGCAGGTGCCGGGCCAGCGCCGCCGGGGTCGGGTGCTCGAACAACACCGTGGCGGGCAGGGTGAGTTCGCACTCGCCGCCGAGGGTGTTGCGGATCTGCACCGACAGGTGCGAGTCCACCCCGAGGTCCTTGAACGTCCGGTCCTCCTGGACTGCCTGCGGATCGGAGTGCCCCAGCGCGGCGGCCGTGTGCGCGACCACCAGGCGCAGCAGCGCGGCCCGCCGGCCCTCCTCGGACAGCGGCTCCAGCTCCCGCCGCAGCGCCGAGGCGGGGGCCTGTTCGGGCTCCTCGACACCGACCGTCCGCAGCGCCGGGCGGGCCGCGGCGACCTCGCCGTCCAGCCAGTACCGCTGCCGCTGGAACGGGTACCCGGGCAGGGCGATCCGCTCGCCGCCCAGCGGCGCGAACACCGCCGACCAGTCCACCGGCAGGCCCCGTACGTGCCCCTCGGCGAGCGAGGTCAGGAAGCGCTCGGCGCCGCCCTCCTCGCGGCGCAGCGTGCCGAGCGCCAGCGCGTTCGCCCCGGCGGCCTCGGCGCTCTCCTGCACGGAGACGGCGAGCACCGGGTGCGCGCTGGACTCGACGAAGAAGGCGTGCCCGTCGTCGAGCAGCGCCCGTACGGCGTCGGCGAAGCGGACGGTGCGGCGCAGGTTGGTGTACCAGTACGTGGCGTCCAGCCCGGCGGTGTCGAAGGGGGCGCCGGTGACGGAGGAGTAGAACGGGATCTCGCTGCCGCGCGGCTCGATGCCGGTCAGCGCCTCGATCACCTCGCGCTCGATGAGCTCCACCTGCGCGCCGTGCGAGGCGTAGTCCACGGCGATCCGGCGGGCCCGCACGCCGTCCGCCTCGCAGGCGGCGAGCAGTTCCTCCAGCGCCTCCGGCTCCCCGGAGACGACGCTGGAGGCGGCGCCGTTGACGGAGGCCAGGGAGATCCGCTCGCCCCAGCGGGCCAGCAGCTCCACCGTCCGCTCGGCGGGCAGGGCCAGCGAGACCATGCCGCCCAGGCCCGACAGCCGCTCCTTGATGGCCCGGGCGCGCAGCGCGACCACCCGGGCGCCGTCGCGCACGCTCAGCGCCCCGGCGACGGTCGCCGCGGCGATCTCGCCCTGGCTGTGGCCGACCACGGCGTCCGGCTCGACCCCGGCGGCCCGCCAGACGGCGGCCAGCGAGACCATCACCGCCCACAGGGCGCACTGGACGACGACCACGTCCTCCAGCGGGGCCGCGTCCGGGCCGCCGCGCACGACGTCCACCACCGACCAGTCGAGGTGCTCGCCCAGCGCCGCGTCGCACTCGGCCAGCCGGGCGGCGAACACGGGGGAGGAGTCCAGGAGTTCGGCGGCCATTCCGGCCCACTGCGAACCCTGGCCGGGGAAGACGAAGGCGACCTTGCCGCTCACGTCCGCCCGCCCGGTCACCAGCGCGGGCGCGGGCTGCCGGTCGGCCAGTGCGGCCAGCCCGGCCAGCGCCCCGACGCGGTCGGCGGCCACGACCACCGCGCGCTCCTCGAGCGCCGAGCGCGTCAGCGCCAGCGAGCGGCCGAGGTCCGCCAGCCCCTGCCCGAGCCCCGAGGCGGCGGCCGCCACGGCGACCTGCGCGGCCTGCGCCCGCAGCCCGGCCCGGTCGGCCCCGGAGACCGGCAGCGGCACCGGCACCTCGCCGGTCAGCAGCGCGGGGCCCGTAGGCCCGGCGGTCTCGCCCGCCGTCCGGCCCGTCCACTCGGCCACCACCACATGGCAGTTGGTGCCGCCCATGCCGAACGCGGACACGCCCGCCAGCAGCGGCCGGTCGGCCTGCGGCCAGGGCCCGAGCTCGGTGCGGACCTCCAGGCCCAGCTCGGCGAGCGGGATGTCCGGGTTGGGCGTCTCGTGGTTGAGCGTGCCGGGCAGCTCCCGGTGCTGCACGCTCAGCAGCACCTTGAGCAGGCCCGTGATCCCGGCCGCGCCCTCCAGGTGCCCCACGTTGGTCTTCACCGAGCCGACGACCAGCGGGCGCATCCGCCCGTCCGCCGTGCCGAGCGCGCCGCCGAGGGCCGCCGCCTCGATCGGGTCGCCGACCGGCGTGCCGGTGCCGTGCATCTCGACGTACTGGACGTAGGCGGCGTCCGTCCCCGCCCGCCGGTGGGCGAGCCGGACGACCTGCTCCTGGGCCTCGCGGTCCGGGGAGGTGAGGGTGGCGCCGCCGCCGTCGTTGTTGACGGCGCTGCCGAGCAGCAGGCCCCGGATCGGGTCGCCGTCCGCGACAGCCCTGGAGAGGAGCTTGAGGACGACGACCGCGCCGCCCTCGCCGCGCACGTACCCGTTGGCGCGGGCGTCGAAGGTGTGGCAGCGCCCGTCCGGGGAGAGCGCGCCGAAGGCGCCGATGCGCTCGGTGGTCTCCGGGATCAGGTTGAGGTTGACGCCGCCGGCCAGCGCGAGGTCGCTCTCGCCGCGGCGCAGACTCTCGCAGGCGAGGTGGACGGAGACCAGGGAGGAGGACTGCCCGGTGTCCACGGTGAGGCTGGGGCCGCGCAGCCCGAGCACGTACGAGAGCCGGTTGGCGATGAGGCTGCGGTGCAGCCCGGTCATGGTGTGCGGGGTGACGGCCTCGGGGCCGAGCTGCCCGGTGAGGGCGGCGTAGTCGTCGGTGATGACGCCGAGGAAGACGCCGGCGGGCCGGCCGGTGAGCCGGTCGGCGGCGAGGCGGGCGTCCTCCAGGGCGTGCCAGCCGAGTTCGAGGGCGAGCCGCTGGTGCGGGTCCATCGCGACGGCCTCGCGGGGCGAGATGCCGAAGAACGCGGCGTCGAACTCGTCGACGGAGTCGAGGAAGGCGCCGCGCGGCCAGGAGGTGCGGGGGCCGTGCTCGTCGGACCAGCGGCCGGCGGGCGCCTCGGTGACGGCGTCGCGGCCCTCGCGCAGCAGGTGCCAGAAGGCGTCCGGGCCGGTGGCCTGCGGCAGCCGGCAGGCCAGGCCGATGACCGCGACCGGCTCGCTGACCGGCTCGCTGACCGCCTGGGCGAGCGGCTCGTCGGTGGTGTGGTGGTTCATGGCGCGCTTGGACATAACCCCATCCAGCTTCAGGAGAGTTCGGGAGCGGTGGTCAGCAGCTCGGCGGCCAGGAACTCGGCCAGAGCCAGGGGAGTCGGGTACTCGTAGACGGCGCTGAGGGACAGCTCCAGACCGGTCTCGTCGCGCAGCCGGTTTCCGAAGTCGACGGCGGACAGCGAGGTGAAGCCGAGGTCGAGGAAGTCGGCGTCGGGCTCGATCTCCGCGCCGGAGCTGTGGCCGAGGGCGCCGGCGCACTCGTCGCGCACGAAGCGGCACAGCTCCTCGACGAGGGCGGCCTCGTCCAGTCCGCGCAGCCGCTCGAGGAGGGTGGGCGCGCTCTCCGCCTCCTCCTCCACGTCCTCGGTACCGGCGGGGCGCTGCTCGTGCCACCAGGCGGTGAGCAGCGGCAGCAGCCGGTCCAGGGGCTCCTGGTGCTCGGTGGCGCCGCCGAGCAGGGCGAGCAGCTCGGCGCCGTCCCCGGTGTCGACGGCCTGCCAGAACCGGCCCTCGACGGTGCCGACCCGGGCGGCGGCCGCGGGCGCCTCCCCGGTGGCCTCCAGCCAGTAGCGCTTGCGCTGGAACGCGTACGTCGGCAGCTCGCCCGGTGCGGCCGGGTCGGCGGCGACGGCGCGGGCCAGGTCGACGCGGTGGCCGCCGACGTACAGCCCGGCGAGCGCGCCGAGCAGGGCGGTGGCCTCGGGCCGGTCGCGGCGCAGCGCGGGGAGCACGGTGGCGTCGGCGGTGTGGGCGGCGAGGCTCTCGCGGGCCATCGCGGTGAGGATCGCGTCCGGCCCGACCTCGACGAAGACGCCGACGCCCTCGGCCCGCAGCGCGGCGACGCCGTCGGCGAAGCGGACGGCCTCGCGGATCTGGCCCACCCAGTACTTGGGGTCGGTGAGCCGCCCGGGCTCGGCGAGCGCGCCGGTGACGTCGGAGACCACGGGGACGGCGGGCTCCCGGTAGGTGATCCGCTCGGCGACGGCCGCGAACTCGGCGAGCACCGGGTCCATGTGGGCGGAGTGGAAGGCGTGGCCGACCTGGAGGCGCTTGGTGCGCCGGCCGGTGGCGGCCAGTGCGGCGGCCACCTCGGTGACGGCGTCCTCGTCGCCCGAGAGGACGACGGCGGCGGGGCCGTTGACGGCGGCGACACAGACCCGGTCGCCGTACGGCCGCAGCGCGGCGAGCACCTCCTCCTCCCCGGCCTGGACGGCGACCATGGCGCCGCCGGCGGGCACGCTCTGCATCAGCCGGGCGCGGGCGGTGACCAGCACGGCCGCGTCCGCCAGGTCGAACACTCCGGCGACGTGGGCGGCGGCCAGCTCGCCGATGGAGTGCCCGAGCAGGTAGTCGGGGCGGACGCCGAAGTCCTCCAGCAGCCGGTAGAGCGCCACCTCGACGGCGAACAGCGCCGGCTGGGTGTACTGCGTCCGGTCCAGGTCGTCCGAGTCGGAAGCCTCGAAGCACAGTTCGCGCAGCGAGCGCCCCAGCAGCGGGTCGAAGGCCGCGCACACCTCCTCGAAGGCGGCCGCGAACACCGGGAAGCGCTCGCACAACTCCCGTCCCATGCCCACCCGCTGGGCGCCCTGCCCGGTGAACAGGACGGCGATCGGCCCCGGCGCGGCGGCGCGGCCCTGCACCACGGAGGGGTCGCCGCCCCCGGAGGCCAGCGCGGCGAGCCCGGCCACCGTCGCCTCCCGGCCGGCGCCGAGGACGACGGCGCGGTGCTCGAAGCCGGTCCGGCCGGCGAGCAGGGCGGCGGCCACCGCGCCCGGGTCGGCCTCCGGACGGGCGACGAGGTGGGCGTGCAGCCGCTGGGCCTGCCCGCGCAGCGCCCGGGGGCTGCGGGCGCTCAGCGCCAGCGGCACCAACCCGGCCCGTCCACCGGGGAGTTCGGCGCTCTCACCGGCCCGCGGTTCGGCCTGTTCGGCCTGTTCGGCCTGTTCGAGGATGACGTGGGCGTTGGTGCCGCTGATCCCGAAGGAGGACACCGCCGCCCGGCGCGGCCGGTCCACAGCCGGCCACTCCCGCTGCTCGGTGAGCAGCCGTACCGAGCCCGCCGTCCAGTCCACGTGCCGGGTGGGCTCGTCCACGTGCAGGGTCCGCGGCAGCACGCCGTGCCGGAGCGCCTGCACGGTCTTGATGACCCCGCCGACGCCGGCCGCGGCCTGCGCGTGCCCGATGTTGGACTTCAGCGAGCCCAGCCAGAGCGGCTCCTCGCGCTCCTGCCCGTAGACGGCCAGCAGCGCCTGCGCCTCGATCGGGTCGCCGAGCGCCGTGCCGGTGCCGTGCGCCTCGACGGCGTCGACCTCGGCGGGGGAGAGGCCCGCCTCGGCGAGGGCCTGGCGGATGACGCGCTCCTGGGAGGGGCCGTTGGGGGCGGTCATGCCGTTGCTGGCGCCGTCCTGGTTGACGGCCGAGCCGCGGATCAGGGCGAGGACGGGGTGCCCGTTGGCCCGGGCGTCGGAGAGGCGCTCCAGCACCAGCAGCCCGACGCCCTCGGACCAGCCGGTGCCGTCCGCGGACTGCGCGAACGCCTTGCAGCGCCCGTCCGGGGCGAGGCCGCGCTGGCGGCTGAACTCGACGAAGACGCCCGGAGTGGCCATCACCGTGGCCCCGCCGGCGAGGGCCAGGGTGCACTCGCCGCGCCGCAGCGACTGGGCGGCGAGGTGGAGGGTGACGAGGGAGGAGGAGCAGGCGGTGTCCACGGTGATCGCCGGGCCCTCGAAGCCGAAGGTGTAGGAGAGGCGGCCGGAGGCGACGCTACCGGCGCTGCCGATCCCGATCAGGCCCTCGACCTCGGTCGGTGTGGGGGTGCAACTGTAGGCGTAGTCCTGGTACATGACGCCGGTGAAGACGCCGACCCGCTCCCCGCGCAGGGTGTCGGGCACGATCCCGGCCCGCTCGAACGCCTCCCAGGAGGTCTCCAGCAGCAGCCGCTGCTGCGGGTCGACCGCCACGGCCTCGCGCGGCGGCAGGCCGAAGAACCCGGCGTCGAACTCGCCCGCGCCGTACAGGAATCCGCCGAGCGTCGAGTACGTCCTGCCACTGGCCCGCGGGTCCGGGTCGTACAGGTCGGCCACGGGCCAGCCGCGGTCCTCGGGGAACTCGCCGATGGCGTCCGTGCCTTCGGCGACCAGGCGCCACAGGTCCTCGGGGGAGGAGACGTCCCCGGGGTAGCGGCAGGCCATGCCGACGATCGCGATCGGCTCCTGTTCCCGCTCGGCCAGTTCGGTGAGCCGCTGCTGCGCCTGGTGCAGGGCCGTGGTGGTCCGCCTCAGGTATTCCCGGAGCTTTTCCTCGTTCGTGGACATGCGAACGTCTTTCTCCTCGTCGTGAAGAACGGACGGCCCGGTGAATTCCCGCGCAGGGCAGCGGGCGGGACGCGCCGACCCTAGCCATTCGCGCAATTCCGGCTCAACCCCCGACGGCCCCCTAATGCGGCGCCCGCGGGCCCTTTGCGCGCCGGGCGGGGCGGCCTGCGGGCAGGGGGCACCCCTATTGCCGGGTAGGGGTGTCGGGGTGGCCATGAGGGGGGTTCTGCGGGTGGCAGCCCGGGGGCCGCCGCCGCTTGAATGCTAACGACCGGAATCGTCGGAGAGGACGGGAATCAGAATGTACGAGTCAACGGCCCGCGACCGGAGCAATCTGTGGATCCGGCGTTTCCAGCCGGCTCCGGCGGCGCCCTCGCAGCTGGTCTGCCTGTCGCACGCGGGCGGCTCGGCGGGGTACTTCCTGCCGGTCGCCCGGGCGATGCCGACCTCGGTGGACGTGCTGGCGGTGCAGTACCCGGGCCGCCAGGACCGCTCGGGCGAGCCCTGCGTGGAGGACGTGCACGAGCTCGCCGACCTCCTGGTGCGCGAGCTGGAGCCCTGGGCGGACAGGCCGTTCACGCTCTTCGGCCACAGCCTGGGCGCCTCCCTCGCCTTCGAGACGGCCGTGCGGCTGGAGCGGGCGGGCATCGAGGTGCGGGGCGTGGTCGCCTCCGGCCGGCGGGCGCCCTCGCGCCACCGCGAGGAGCGGGTGCACCTGCTGGACGACCGGGCGCTGATCCGGGACCTGGAGCGGCTGAGCGGGACGGATCCGAAGATGCTCCGCGATCCGGAAATTCTCGCGATGATCCTTCCGTACATCCGCAGCGACTACAAGGCGGCGGAACTCTACCGTTCCCGGCCGGGCGCGGATTCCGTTCAGGCGCCCATTCTGGTGCTCACCGGTGACGCCGATCCCCATGTCACGGATCCGGAGGCGGCGGCCTGGTCGGAACACACCTCCGGGGATTTCTCCCGGCGGGTTTTCCCGGGCGGTCACTTCTTCCTGAACGACCACGCGCTGGCGATCATCCCGACGATCGCCGAATTCATCGGAGCGAATCGCGAACTGGCCGGAGTGAGGTGAATCCGGCGCGCCCGGCCGGTGAATTCCGGGCGTTTCGCGAGTGGCCGGTCGGGGCTGTCGGACAGCCCCGACCGGCCACGCGTGCGGCCCCCGCGCGCCCTCGCGCGTCAGCACCGAAGAGTGTGACGCGGATCACAAATCAGGATCATAGCGATACGCTCCCGTTGCGTATCGAAATCCCCTACAGTCCAGGGCCATGACACAGACCACGATCCCCGAAGTCCAGCCCCAGGCTGGGCATCCGCGCCGTTGGCTGATCCTCGGCGTTCTCGTCACCAGCCTGCTGGTGATCCTCATCGACAACACGATCCTCAACGTCGGTCTTCGCACCATCCAGCACGACCTGAACGCCACGCAGAGCGAGATGGAGTGGGTGCTCGACTCCTACATCCTGATCTTCGCCGGGCTGATGTTCACCTTCGGCGTCCTCGGCGACCGCTTCGGCCGCAAGCTGCTGCTGATCATCGGTCTGGTCCTGTTCGGCGTCACCTCGGTGGTTGCCGCGATGTCCTCCGAGTCCGTGCCGCTGATCCTGGCCCGCGCCGGGATGGGCCTGGGCGCCGCGATGGTCCAGCCCCAGACGCTCTCGATCATCCAGAACGTCTTCCCGCCGAGCGAGCGCGGCAAGGCGATCGCGATCTGGTCCTCGTTCTCCGGCATCGCCATCGCCATCGGCCCCGTCACCGGCGGTGCGCTGCTCAAGGGCTTCTGGTGGGGCTCGCTCTTCCTGGTCAACATCCCGGTCGTGATCGTCGGCGCCGTCGCGGTGCTCATGGTCGTGCCCGAGTCGCGTGACCCGAAGCCCAGCCGGCTCGACCCGCTCGGCGTCGTCCTCAGCACCGCGGGCGTCATCGGCGTGGTCTACGGGATCATCAAGGGCGGCGAGACCAACGACTGGTTCTCGGCGGGCGTCCTGGCCCCCGTGGCCGCGGGCGTCGCCGTCCTCGCGCTCTTCGTCTGGATGCAGACGCGCAGCTCCGCGCCGGCCCTGGACGTCAACCTGTTCCGCAACCGGCTCTTCTCCAGCGGCACCCTGGCCCTGTCCGTGACCATGTTCGCGCTGATGGGCGCCCTGGTCTTCATGGCCTACTACTGGCAGGCCGCCCGCGGCTACGACGCCCTCAAGGCGGGCCTGTTCGCGGTGCCGGTCGCCGTCGGCATGATGATCGGCGCGGGCAAGAGTTCCGGCCTGACGGCCAAGTTCGGCCACCGCGGCCCGGTCTCCTCCGGTCTGGCCCTGATGGGCGTCTCGCTGATCGCCTGGGTGGTCGTCGACCAGGACACCACCGTCTGGTACATGGTCTTCTTCAGCCTGATCTTCGGCCTGGGCATGGGCAACGTGTTCGCCCCGGCCACCTCGCTCGCCATGTCCGCCGTCCCGGTCACCAAGGCCGGCGCCGGCTCGGCCGTCACCAACACCGTCCGGCAGATGGCCGGCGCGCTCGGCATCGCGGCCCTCGGCTCGGTCCTCTCGGCCGCCTACCGCGACGAGATCACCGACGCCGTCGACGCGGCCTTCCCGGAGTCCATGCGGCACAACGCGGCCGAGTCGATCGTCGGAACCGGAACCGAGGCCGAACGACTGGTCGCCCAGGTACAGTCGGGTAGCGTTCCCCAGTCCGCGCTCGCCAATCTGCACGGGCTGTTCGACAAGGCCCAGGACGCCTTCATCTCGTCGATGCACGTCACGTCGATCGTCGCCGGCGGGATCGCGCTCCTCGGCGCGGTGGCGGTCTTCCTGGCAATGCCCAGTCGGAATCCTCGCACCGAATAGGAGGCCCCACCATCCCAACCACGAGTGCGTCAACCCAGCGAACCACCAAGGTCCGTGCGGGCCGGCCTCGGAGTGAGGAGGCCGAGCGGGCGATCCTCGACGCCACGCTCTCCCTGCTCGCCGAGGTCGGCTCGGAAGTCCTCTCGATGGAGACCGTAGCGACTCGTGCGGCCGTCGCCAAGACCACCATCTACCGGCGATGGAAGACCAAGGACGAACTCCTGGTCGCCGCGATCTGTTCGCTCCGGGGCGAGATGCCCGGACTCCCGACCTCGACGGACCTGCGCGAGGCCCTGCTGGAATGCGTCAAGGGCATGCAGCAGATGCACGACGACCCGCGGTACCTCCGGCTGGTGCCCCGTCTGTACGGGGTGGCCGACCTCCATCCGGAGCTCTACCGCCAGTACGTCAACCAGGCCATCGCCCCCCGGCGGGACATCGTCCTCCAGGTCCTCCAGCAGGGAGTGGCCGAGGGGTCGATCCGCAAGGACGCGAACCTGCGCCTCGCGATGGACCTGCTCCTCGGACCGGTGCTGATCCGCTCGTTCCGGTCCTCGGGGGCGGACCCGACCGATCCGAGCTACTCGGAGCTGGACCCGGCGGAACTGGTCGACGCGGTACTGGACGGGTTGGCGCCCAGGTGACCCACCCGGTCACGGGGGAAGAAGACGACGACACACCGGAGCCCGGCGGACCCCGCCGGGCTCCAGCCGTTCCCGGGCTCCCGCGTCAGAGGTGTCCGCGCAACAACCCCGCCCGGCAGTCCTTCTAACGCACCGACCCGTCGAACCGGTCGTCCTCGCCCAGCGGTTGCCCGACGGGCGGTGCGAAGACCCGCTGGACCCTGGGCCTGGTCAGCCAGTTGACCTTCCGTACGTCCCGGGCCAGCGCCCGGGGCCGCCAGAGCTCGGTGAGGGCGGTGACGGCGCCGAGCACGATCCCCGCCGCCAGCCAGCCGGCCACCACGTCGCTGGGCCAGTGCACCCCGAGCGCGATCCTGGTCCAGCCGATGGTCAGCACCGTCGCACCGGCCACGGAGCACGCGGCGATCCGCCCCCGCCGCTGGACCCGGTACCAGAGCAGGCCCACCAGCACCGCGCAGGTGATCGCCGAGGCCATCGCGTGCCCGGACGGGAAGGAGGAGCCGTCGGCGTGCGAGACCGGGTCGTTGAAGGAGGGCCGCCGCCGGTCGACGGCCGCCTTGAGCGCCCACTGGGCGCCCCAGCCGGCCAGCGCGCACGCGGCCACCCAGCCCGCCAGCACCCGGGCGCCGACCAGCCAGAGCCAGCCCGCCGCGATGGCGAGCAGGACGCGCATCGTCACCGTGCCGCCGATGTCGGAGAGCGTCTGCACCGCGGCCGTCCAGATCCGGTGGTCCCGGGCGTAGACGTGCAACTCCCCGGACCAGACCTGGTCGAAGCGCTCGAGCGGGTGCCAGTGCCCGGTCACCAGGGCCGCCAGGAGGCCGAACAGCCCGGTACATCCCAGCGCGAGCGCCGCGTCCCGCAGGAGGCGGCGGTGACGCGCGGTGACGGACGTCCAGCTGTTGGTCAGGTGCATGTCTGACACCTTCCCAGTGTCCTGACCTCCACAGGGGCCCGGGTGATAGCGATTCGGCATCGGTTCTGGGGAGGACCTGCGGACGCCGGGGTGTGGGCGCGGGCGGAAACCGGGGCGCACGGGAACGTACGCGCCCCTGCCGGGGTTCACCGGAAGAGGGCCGCGCGTCCGTCGCGCGGGCCGAACTCCCGCCGCGGCGACGGTCGCAGAGGGTGCCTGTTCGGTCGCCGAACGCCATGGATGCGGGGAAAACCGGCAGGATACTCCATGACGCGGAAGAATCTGAGTGACTTGGGAATGTTGTCCGGATTCTGTTCGTTGGATCGTTACGTGTGAGGGCCCGAGGGCCCACACTTCTTGTCCTCCCGGGGCAGGCAGGCAGACCTCGGCAACACCAGCAAAGGGAGCAAGCATGGCCACCCGTGCCGTCGTTCGCGACAGGGCCGACCGGACTCGCGCGGCCCGCCCGACCAACTTCGAAGCCGACCGCGACCTTGTCGGCATGTACCTCGACGAGATCGCCAGGACGCCCCTGCTCGATGCCGCCGAGGAGGTCGAGCTCTCGCTTCGGATCGAGGCCGGCGTGTACGCCCAGCACCTGCTGGACGGGGGCGAACTCCCCAGCGGCGTCACGCGCGAGGAGCTCGAGACGATAGCCGCGGACGCCGAGCGCGCCAAGGACGTCTTCATCCGTTCCAACCTCCGTCTCGTGGTGGCGGTCGCCCGCCGGTACCCGCGCAGCGGCCTCCCGCTGCTGGACCTCATCCAGGAGGGCAACGCGGGCCTGGTCCGCGCGGTCGAGAAGTTCGACTACGCCAAGGGCTTCAAGTTCTCCACCTACGCGACGTGGTGGATCCGGCAGGCGATCACCCGCTCGATCGCCGACCAGTCCCGCACGATCCGCCTGCCCGTCCACCTGGTCGAGGAGCTCGGCCGCATCCGCCGGGTGCAGCGCGAGAAGTCCAAGGAACTGGGCCGCGAGGCCGAGCCGGCCGAGATCGCGGCCGAACTGGACACCACCGAGGCCCGGATCAAGGACGTGCTGGACTGGGCCCGGGACCCGGTCAGCCTCAACATGGCGGTCGACGACGAGGGCGAGACCCAGTTCGGCGACCTCGTCGAGGACACCGGCGCCACCTCTCCCGAGGACGCCGTGATGGTCATGCTGCGCCGCGAGGAACTGGACGACCTCATCGGCCGGCTGGACGACCGCACCGCCTCGATCATCCGCTCCCGCTACGGGATGGAGGACGGCCGCGAGCGCACCCTCACCGAGGTGGGCAAGCAGCACGGCCTCACGCGCGAGCGCATCCGCCAGATCGAGAAGCACGCCCTGGCCGAGCTCAAGAAGATCGCCGACCACGCGGGCTTCGAAGCCGCCTGACAGGTCCTTCCCGCCGGCCCCGGTACGGAGCGCTCCGCACCGGGGCCGCGGCACGCCGCGGAACTCTTAGGCTGGAAGGACAGCAGGCAGGGACGACCACGGGGAGAACAGCGTGAGCGAACAGGGACAGGAACCGGAAACGGACCAGGAGGCGCAGGCCAAGGCCAAGGCCCGCCTGATCTTCGGCGACCCGCTGGACCAGCCCTCCCGGGACGACACCGACGCCGGCTGGGGCGGCCGCCCCGGTGCGGGGGAGAGCAGCGGGCGGGGGCTGGACTGGTACCTGAGCCAGCGCCCGCCCCACCACGGCGGCTGAAGGCGAGGAGCAGGGGAGCGGTCAGCGCTGCGCGACCAGCGCGTCCCGGATCTCGGTGAGCAGTTGGACCTCCTTGGCCTCGGCCTCGGCCGCCACCTCGGCGACGCTCTTGCGCTTGGCGGCCATGCGGTTCATGGGAATGATCAGGGCGAAGTAGACGACGGCCGCGGTGATGAGGAACGACAGCGCGGCACTGAGCACCGACCCCCACAGGATGAGGATTCCGTGCGTGACCTCCCCGGTGGCGCTCATCTCGCAGGGCCCCTTGAGGCAGGAACTGTAGGACGCGAGGTCCTTCGTCCCGAACACACCGACGATCGGATTGATCACGCCCTTGACGAAGGCGTTGACGATGTTGGTGAATGCGGCGCCGATGACCACGGCGACGGCGAGCTCGACGACGTTTCCACGCAGCAGGAATTCCTTGAAGCCTTTCATGCCGCCTCGAACGACGAAGTCGTTCCCGCGTCACGGGTGATCTTCGGAAGCCGCAGATTGACAACCCGTTCGGCCCACCTCACCGCCCGCGGGCGGCGGCAGACCGGCCCGCGCCGCCCCGGAGGCGAGCGCCGCCGCCACCGCGAGCAGCACCAGCGCGGGCACGCAGCCCCGAGTCCGTACGACGCTGCGCCAGCGGTGCCGGCCGCCGCAGCCCCGCCGGATCGGCGGAAAGCTCGGCACCTCCCGCCGGGGTGGCACGGCGGGGGCGGGCAGGGGGACGGTGAAGCTCATGGCGGTCACGGGGGCACCTCCGGACTCGACGGATTCGTGCGAACCCGTACGGCTTCGTACGGGGACTCGCTGGTGCCCACACGATGCGCGCGAATCCCGTCCGGCGACAGCCTTTTCCCACCGCCTGTGGACAACCCGCCCCCACCCGAAACCTCATCCCCCCGAACGGGGTAATCCGCCGCCCCGAAGGCATGGAACCCGGATGAACCCGATACGCAAAAAGGCCCGTCCACCCCGTACGAAGCGGGGTGAACGGGCCTTTCGAAGTCTTCCCGAAGTCCTCAGCTCGCGGCCGGAGCCGGCGAGGAGGGCGCGGAGGTCGAGGAGCTCGTCGACGAGGTGGAGGTCGAGGACGAGGTGGACGGCGTCGAAGCGGACGACGACGACGACCCCACCGAGCTGCTCGAGGACGAGCGGCTGTCGGTCCGGTAGAAACCGGAGCCCTTGAACACGACGCCCACCGCGGAGAAGACCTTGCGGAGCCGTCCCTGGCAGTCGGGGCACGTGGTCAGCGCCTCGTCGGTGAACTTCTGCACCGCCTCCAGGCCGTTGCCGCACTCGGTGCACTGGTACTGGTACGTGGGCACTTGTCTTCCTCCTGGCACTCTCGCCTGATGAGTGCTAACGATGGTCAATGATGCGGTATTCCGCGGGATCAGTCCAGCGACTCCGGTGTGAGATGGGCCCGCACAAGGATTCGGCGGGGCCGCGCGGAGCCCGGGCTCAGCAGGTGCCGCATCGACACCAGCGCCGCCAGCCCCAGCCCGGCGCCGATCACCGGCACCAGGAACCCGACCGAGGGCCCGTGCCCGTCGATCAGCTTGCCGGCCACCATCGAGCCGACCGCCAGCCCCAGCCCGATCGCGCCGGTCAGCCAGGTGAAGGCTTCCGTCTTCGCGCCGTCCGGGACCAGTGACTCGACCAGGGTGTAGCCGCTGATCAGGGTCGGGGCGATGGCCAGGCCGCAGACCAGCCCGGCCACGGTCAGCGCGACGAGGTTGGGCATCGCCCACAGCACCGAGGCGCCCAGCACCAGCATCGAGTAGCTGGCGACCATCCGCTGTGCCACCGGCTGCCGCCAGGCGATCACGCCGTACAGCACACCGGCCAGCATCGAGCCGCCGGCGAAGATCCCGTACACGGTGCCGCCGGCGTCGTGCTGCCCGACGGAGTCGGCGAAGGCGTTGACCGAGACCTGCATGCCGCCGAACACCGTGCCGACCCCGAGGAAGGCCCCGGCCAGCAGCCGCACGCCCGGGGAGGCCAGCGCGGAGGCGCGCCGCACCCCGGGCTCGGGGACGATCCGGGCGGGGGCGGTGCGCCGCTGGGCGGCGAAGGCCAGGCCGCCGACCAGCGTCAGCGAGGCTTCGGCGATCAGCGCGGCGGCCGGGTTGGCGAAGGCCGCGATGCCGGAGGCCAGGATCGGGCCGATCACGAAGGTGAACTCGTCCGTCACGGACTCGAAGGCGAAGGCGGTGGAGACCTTGGCGGCCGAGGCATCGGTCGCGCCCTCCGCGCCGAAGGTGGCAACCCACCGGGCCCGGACCATCGCGCCGACCTGCGGCACGCTGCCGCCGGCCGGGACGGCGGCCAGGAACAGGCTCCAGGCCGGGGCGTGGCCGAGCGCCAGCGCGATCAGCAGGCCCACCGAGGCCGCGTGCACCAGGACGGCCGGCACCAGCACCGCGGCCTGGCCGTACCGGTCGGCCAGCCGCCCGGTCTGCGGCCCGATCAGCGCCTGCGCCACGGCGGCGACGGCGGTGACGGTACCGGCGGTGCCGTACGAGCCGTGGGTCTGCGTGACCAGCAGCAGGATGCCCATGCTGAGCATGGCGTAGGGGAGCCGGGCGACGAGCGCGGGGGTCAGGAACCTCCAGGCGCCCGGGGTGCGCAGCAGCTCGCCGTACCCGACGCGGGCCGGGGCGGCGGGCGCGGCGGGGGCCGAGGTGGCCTGGGGAGCCGCGGGCGCGGTGGTGGGGTCGTCGACCGTTCGGGTGGCCGTCACGGTCGGTCCTTCCTGCTGCCTGGTAGCGCGGCAGGGCATGAAAGAGCCCCGACGGCGCCGAGAGTCGTCCTCTCGCGCGTCGACCGGGGTAGATACCGGGTCGGCCCGGCCTGGTGGGCGGGGGTCCGGACCGCGGCCGCCGAGCGGTCGCGCCAACTCTGCTTCAGACAGATGCTGGGTGTGGTCTAGCGGTTGTCGTGTACGTAAGATCCCTCCCAGCATACAGTTACGCGCGTAGACCTGCCAGGTCGGGCGACCCGGCCCCGTCGACGAACACCTGAACAGGAGCCGGGCCGGCCGAGGGCCAGGGCGTGTCCTTCGGCTCACGCCCTGGGCGTCACCGCCCGTTCAGCCACCCCGCGAGCTTGCCGCCCTTGTCCACGGCCCGCAGCCGCCGCTCCGCCGCCTCGCCGACCTCGTCGGTGGTGACCACCAGCAGCTCGTCCCCGCCGCGCAGCATGGTCGCCTTGTCCGGCACGAATGAGCTCCCCTCCCGCACGACCAGCGTGACCGCCGCCCCCTTGGGCAGCCGCAGCTCGCTGATCTCCACCCCGGACATCTTCGAGTCCGGCGAGAGCGTGACGGAGAGCAGGTGCCCGTGCAGCTTCTCCAGCGGCGCGGACTCGATGTCGAGGTCCTGGCCCATCGCGCCCTCGCCGATCCGCAGCCGCTTGGCCACCCACGGCAGGGTCGGCCCCTGGAGCAGGGTGAAGACGACGACCAGGATGAAGACGATGTTGAACACGTCCTCCGCCCGGTGCGCGCCCGAGACCACCGGGATGGTGGCCAGCACGATGGGAACCGCGCCGCGCAGCCCGGCCCAGCTCAGCAGCGCCTGCTCGCGGACGGGCACCTTGAACGGGGTGAGTGTGAGGAACACCGACAGCGGCCGCGCCAGGAAGACCAGCACCGCGCCGATCACCAGCGCCGGGAGTATCGCCGAGCCCATGCTCTCGGGCACGGACAGCAGCCCGAGCAGCACGAACATCCCGATCTGCCCGATCCAGGCCAGCCCGTCCGCGAAGCCGCGCACGGCCGGGCCGTGCGGCAGCTTGGAGTTCCCGAGGACCACCGCGCAGATGTAGACGGCGAGGAAGCCGGAGCCGTGCAGCAGCGCGCCGCCCGCGTACGCGAGCACGGTCAGCGCCATCACGGCGATCGGGTACAGGCCGGAGGAGGGCAGGGCGACGTGCTTGACGGCGTAGGCGCCGAGCTTGCCGACGGCGAGGCCGACGACGGCGCCGATCGCCAGCTCGGCGAAGATCGTGCCGAGCAGGAGGTACCAGGAGTCCATCTCCCCGGCGGTGGCGAAGGCGACGACCAGGATGACCACGGGCGCGTCGTTGAAGCCGGACTCGGCCTCGAGCAGTCCGGTGAGCCGCTGCGGCAGCGGGACCATCCGCAGCACGGAGAACACTGCCGCGGCGTCGGTGGAGGAGACTATGGCGCCCAGCAGCAGTGAGGTCCGCCACTCCAGGCCGACCAGCCAGTGCGCCCCTGCGGCGGTGACGAACACGCTGACCCCGACGCCGAGCGTGGCGAGCACGGTGGCCGCCGGCATCACCGGCTTGACCTCGCGCCAGTTCGTCTTGAGGCCGCCCTCGGCCAGGATCACGACCAGGGCCGCGTAGCCGAGTACCTGGGTGAGCTCGGCGTTGTTGAAGGTGACGCCGATCCCGTTCTGGCCCAGCGCGACTCCGATCCCCAGGTAGATCAGCAGACTGGGCAGTCCTGATCGGGTGGAGAACCGCACGGCGACCACCGCGAACAGCAGGATCACGGAGGACTCGAGGAGCAGCTGGTTCAGATGGGAGACGTTCACGCAGTGGCACCTCGGGCAGGCATGGGCGGACGGGGTGTCTGGTGGTGCTGTGGTGCGGCCCGTCGAAGGGGGCCGCGGGCGATCCGCCGAGGTCGCCGCGGGGCGCCCCGTTAAGAAGTCGTCAATGCTCCCCTTGCGGATCGTTACTCAGTCTAACATTTTGCCATATCTTTAGCTTGGTCCCCCATTCACGGAGCCCGGCCGACTCGGCCTAATGTGGTGCCCTGTCACGGCCGCAGGCCCTGGACACGCCCGCCCGCCCCGAAGTCAGGACCGCAAGGACCCAGATGCCCCGCTCGAAGAAGTTCCGGCGCGCCCGTCTGATCGTGATCGTGCTGGTCGTGCTGCTGGTGGCCGGAGTCGGCTACGGCGGCTACCGCGGGGTCACCGCGGTCCGTGCCTCCTTCCCGGAGGTCGACGGCAGTGTGAAGGTCGGGGGCCTGAGCGCGCCGGTCGACGTCAAGCGCGACGCCAACGGCATCCCGCAGCTGTACGCCGACACCTCCGAGGACCTCTTCCGGGCCCAGGGCTACGTCCAGGCCCAGGACCGCTTCTGGGAGATGGACGTGCGCCGGCACATCACCGCCGGCCGCCTCTCCGAGATGTTCGGCGACTCCCAGGTCGACACCGACTCGTTCATCCGCACCATGGGCTGGCGGCAGGTGGCGCAGAAGGAGTTCGACACCAAGCTGTCCGCCGACACCAAGAAGAACCTTCAGGCGTACGCGGACGGCGTCAACGCCTGGCTCTCCGAGCACCCCGGCGGCGAGAAGGCGTCCCTGGAGTACTCGCTGCTCGGCGTCGTCAACGGCGACTACAAGCCCGAGCAGTGGTCCCCGGTGGACTCCGTCGCCTGGCTCAAGGCGATGGCCTGGAACCTCTCCGGCAACCTCCAGGAGGAGGTCGACCGCTCGCTGCTGGCCCAGGACTTCGGCCCGGACAAGATCGCCGAGCTGTACCCGGAGTACCCGTACGCCCGCAACGGCACCATCGTGAAGACCGGCACCGTCGTCGGCGACACCTACCGCCCCGCGGACGGCGCCCCGCAGCCCGGCGCCCCGCAGACCGGTGCCACCACCCAGGGCGCCGCCACCACCAAGGCGCTGCTCCAGGGCGTCACCGACCGCGTGGACAAGATGCCGCAGCTGCTCGGCCGCCCCGGCCAGGGCATCGGCTCCAACTCCTGGGTCGTCGCGGGCTCCCGCACCACCACCGGCAAGCCGCTGCTGGCCAACGACCCCCACCTCGGCCCGGGCCTGCCCTCGGTCTGGTACCAGATGGGCCTGCACTGCCGCACGGCCTCCCCGGCCTGCCAGTACGACGTCACCGGCTTCACGTTCGCCGGCATGCCCGGCGTGGTGATCGGTCACAACAAGGACATCGCCTGGGGCTTCACCAACCTCGGCGCCGACGTCACCGACCTCTTCCTGGAGAAGGTCACCGGCCCGGACACCTACCAGGTCGACGGCAAGGACGAGAAGTTCGACCTCCGCAAGGAGACCATCAAGGTCGCCGGCGGGGACGACCGCACCATCACCGTCCGCACCACCAGGACCGGCGCCCCGCTCATCTCCGACCAGAGCACCGAGCAGCAGAACGTCGGCAAGTACGCCCCCAACGGCCCCTCCGCCCCCGACCGCGGCACCAGCGGCTACGGCGTCGCCCTCCAGTGGACGGCGCTCAACCCCGGCAGGACCATGGACGCCGTCTTCGAGCTCGACCGGGCCAAGAACTGGGACGAGTTCCGCAACGCCGCCAAGGACTTCGCCGTCCCCGCGCAGAACCTGATCTACGCCGACGCCAAGCACATCGGCTACCAGGCCCCCGGCGACATCCCGGTCCGCGGCAAGGGCGACGGCACCATGCCCGCCCCCGGCTGGGACTCCGCCTACCAGTGGAAGGGCTCGATCCCCTTCAACGCCCTTCCGTACAGCCTCGATCCGGCCGCCGGCTACATCGTCACCGCCAACCAGGCCGTGGTGGACCAGGGTTACAAGCCCCTCCTCACCAAGGACTGGGAGTACGGCACGCGGGCCAAGGAGATCACCGACCAGATCGAGGGCCTGCTCAAGAACAACGGCAAGATCTCGCCGGACGACCTGCAGACCCTCCAGCTGGACAACACCAGCATCATGGCCAAGACCCTCGTCCCGATGCTGCTCAAGCAGCAGATCGACGACCCGTACGTGCGCGAGGCCCAGGACCTGCTCAAGGACTGGAACTACCACCAGGACGCCGACTCGGCCGCCGCCGCCTACTACAACGGCGTCTGGCGCAACCTGCTCAGCCTCGCCTTCGGCCAGAAGTTCCCGGCCGACCTGCGCGCCAAGGACAACTGCCTGCTCGCCCGCCGCCAGGACGACCCGACCAAGCCGGACAGCCCCGCCAAGATCGTCACCGAGTGCGGCACCCGCGCCCCGGGCAAGGCCCAGCCGGACGGCGGCGACCGCTGGACGGAGGTCGTGCGCCAGCAGCTCGACAAGCCCGACAGCACCTGGTGGACGTACATCGACTCCGAGCACAAGGAGCAGAAGGGCCTGGACAACCTCCTCAAGGAGGCCATGAAGAACGCCCGCCAGGACCTCACCACCCGCCTGAGCAAGGACGTCTCCACCTGGAGCTGGGGCCGGCTGCACAAGCTGGAGCTGCGCGAGCAGACCATGGGCACCGACGACTCCTCGATCGCCTCCGGCGTCGTCCACAAGCTGCTCAACCGGGGTCCGTACCGCCTCTCCGGCGGCTCGGCCGCCGTCGACGCGGCGGGCTGGAACGCGGCGGCCGGCTACCAGGTCGACTGGATCCCCTCGATGCGCATGGTCGTCGACCTGGGCGACCTCAACTCCTCGCGCTGGATCAACGTCGGCGGCGCCTCCGGCCACGCCTTCCACGCCAACTACAACGACCAGACCGACCTCTGGCTCAAGGGCAAGCTGCTGACCTGGGCGTACAGCCCGGACGCGGTCGAGAAGGCCACCAAGCACAAGCTGGTGCTGACCAACGGCTGACCCGCCGACCGACGCGGCCCCGCTCCCCTCCGGGGGAGCGGGGCCGCAGCCTTCTCACCGCAGCTTTCTCACCGCAGCCCTCTCACCCCGGCCCTCTCACCCCAGCCGGTGCACCCCGCCCGGCGTCACCGCCAGGTCCACCGCCCGGTCGTGCCCCTCCGCCGGCACCCGCTCCAGCAGCTCCGACCCGTACAGCAGCACCGCCAGCACCGGCCGCGCCCCCGCCCGCTCCAGCCGCGCCAGCACCCGGTCGTAGCTGCCCCCGCCGCGCCCCAGCCGCAGCCCCTGCCGGTCCACCGCCAGCCCCGGCAGCAGCACCACCGACGCCCCCGTCACCGCCTCCGGTCCCAGCCTCGGCCCCGACGGCTCCAGCAGCCCCCGCCCGGCCGGCTCCAGTGCCTGCGGCCCCGCGTACTCGGCCCAGTCCAGGTCGTTGTCCGGCAGCAGGACGGGCAGCAGCACCCGCACCCCGCGCGAGCGCAGCGCGTCCAGCAGCGGCCGCGTCCCCGGCTCCGCGCCCACCGAGACGTACGCCGCCACGGTGGCCCCCGGCTCCGCCAACTCCCCGGCGTGCCCGGCCAGCCCCCGGGCCGCCGCCTCCCGCTCCTCGGCCGACAGGGCGCGACGCTCGGCCAGGAGCCGTGTCCTCAGGCCGCTCTTCTCGTTGTGCATCAGATCCTCCACGTCACGCACCCTCCACGTCCGCCGAGCCTGTCACGGGAAAGGCCCCCGCGATTGTCCACGCCGCTGCTGGTCCAGGCGCTGGCCGCCCTGAGCGTCCCCTCCCTGGCCGGCACCACCGTGCTCGGGCTCAGGCTGCGCCGCCGCACCGCCGGGGCGTCCGCCCGGGAGGCCCGGCTGAACGAGCGGACCGCCGAACTGGAGGCCCGCTGCGCCGAACTGGAACGCACCGCCTCCTGCGACCCGCTCACCGGCGTCTGGAACTACCGCCACCTGCAGCTCACCCTGGACCGCGAGATCGAACGCTCCCGCCGCGCCGAGCACAGCGAACAGGGCGAGGGCCCGCGCCCGTTGGCCGTCCTGCTGCTGGAGATCGCCGGGTTCGACGCCGTCGTCGCCGAGCACGGCCGCGCCCGGGCGGGCGCCGTGCTGCGCGACCTCGCCCAGCGCCTCGCGATGGAGATCCGCCGCGCCGACACCCTCGGCCGCTACAGCGGTGAGGAGTTCCTGGTCGTCCTGCCGGACACCGGGGCCGAGGGCGCCGCCCAGGTCGCCGAGCGGCTCGTCTGGTCCGTGCGCCGCCACCTGCTGCTCGACTGGTCCTCCGGCCCGCGCGAGCCCCGCCCCGCGCACGGCAACGGCCTGACC
Source organism: Streptomyces sp. NRRL WC-3742 (assembly GCF_000720635.1). GTDB lineage: Bacteria > Actinomycetota > Actinomycetes > Streptomycetales > Streptomycetaceae > Kitasatospora. Next base: position 142,779 of record NZ_JOCF01000031.1, read on the forward strand.
GCCGCCGTCGGCGTCGCCGTCCTGCCCGAGGACGGCACCCACGCCGCCGTCCTGCTGCGGGCCGCCGACCGGGCCCTCGCCGCGGCCCGCGCCGCCGGGGGCGACTGCTGGAGGAGTACGACCGACCGGGCCGCTCCCGCCGCGGAGGGCGGCCCGACTCCCGAACGTAACCGTTCGGGAAAGGCGGGTAGTCTGTCCGCCTGTGCCGGACGGGAGCCCCTCGCCCCGCCCGTCGCCTCCCATTCGCCTGCCACCGTGGCCGGGCCCCGCGACCTGCTGCCCTAGTGGGGCGACCGCGCCCGGCCGGGTGAAAACATGCCTGAGTAAGGTAAACGCATGACGACGACCAGCTCCCGAATTCCGGTCACCAAGGCCGTGGTCCCCGCGGCCGGCCTGGGCACCCGCTTCCTCCCGGCCACCAAAGCGACGCCGAAGGAGATGCTGCCGGTCGTCGACAAGCCGGCCATCCAGTACGTGGTCGAGGAGGCTTCCGCCGCGGGCCTGTCCGACATACTCATGGTCACCGGCCGCAACAAGCGCGCACTGGAGGACCACTTCGACCGCGCCTACGAGCTGGAGGAGCTGCTCGTCCGCAAGGGCGACGAGGACCGCCTGCGCCGCGTCCGGGAGTCCGTCGAGCTGGCCAACATGCACTACGTCCGCCAGGGCGACCCGAAGGGCCTCGGCCACGCCGTCTCCGTCGCGGAGCAGCACGTCGCCGGTCAGCCCTTCGCCGTCCTGCTCGGCGACGACCTGATCGACCCGCGCGACCCGCTGCTCTCCCGCATGATCGAGGTCCAGCAGGAGTTCGGCGGCTCCGTCGTCGCCCTTATGGAGGTCGAGCCCTCCCAGATCCACCTCTACGGCTGCGCCGCCGTCAAGGCCAACGGCTTCGGCGAGGACGTCTTCGAGGTCACCGACCTGGTCGAGAAGCCCGAGCCGGGCGAGGCCCCCTCCAACTACGCCGTCATCGGCCGCTACGTCCTCGACCCGCTGGTCTTCGACGTGCTGCGCGAGACCAAGCCCGGCCGCGGCGGCGAGATCCAGCTCACCGACGCCCTGCGTGAGCTCACCACCCGCGACGCCGCCGAGGGCGGCAAGGTCCACGGCGTCCTCTTCAAGGGCCGCCGCTACGACACCGGCGACCGCGCCGACTACCTGCGCGCCATCGTCCGCCTCGCCGCCGAGCGCGAGGACCTCGGCCCGGAGTTCCGCTCCTGGCTGCGCGGCTTCGTCGCCACCGAACTGCAGGACTGACACCCCGACAGAAAGAGTGAGCCGCCGATGACCGGGTCCCCGCAGCACCACACCACGCCTTCCGCCTGCTGTGACGCCTCCGGGGACCGGGCACCGGCGGCTCCTCGCCTGTGGAGCGTCGACGAGCACCTCACCGACGTCCTCGCCGCGATCGGCCCCCTGCCGCCCATCGAGCTCCAGCTCCTGGACGCCCAGGGCTGCCGCCTGGAGGAGGACGTCCGCGCGGGCGGGGACCTGCCGCCCTTCGACAACAGCTCGATGGACGGCTACGCCCTGCGCACCGCCGACACCACCGGCGCCACCGACACCTATCCCTCGGTGCTCTCGGTGGTCGGCGACATCGCCGCCGGGGCGGGCGAGCTGCCCAAGGTCGGCCCCGGCCAGGCCGCCCGGATCATGACCGGCGCCCCCCTGCCGCCCGGCGCCCAGGCCGTCGCCCCCGTCGAGTGGACGGACGGCGGCACCGGCACCGGCACGCCCGCCGCCGCGATGACCGCCCCCGTGGAAGGCGAGGAGGTCCGGGTGCTGCGCCCGGTCGCCGAGGGCGCGCACATCCGCCGCCGCGGCAGCGACGTCACCGCCGGCGAGACCGTCCTGAGCGCCGGTACCCGGCTCGGCCCCGCCCAGCTCGGCCTGCTCGCCGCGATCGGCCGGGCCACCGTCAAGGTCCGCCCGCGCCCGAGGGTCGTGGTGCTGTCCACCGGCAGCGAGCTGGTCCAGCCCGGCGAGCCCCTCGGCCCCGGCCGGATCACCGACTCCAACAGCTTCACCCTCACCGCGGCCGCCCAGGAGGCCGGCGCCATCGCCTTCCGCGTCGGCGCCGTCCCCGACGACGCCGGGGTGCTGCGCGCCGTCCTGGAGGACCAGCTCGGCCGCGCCGACCTGATCGTCACCAGCGGCGGCGTCAGCGTCGGCGCGTACGACGTGGTCAAGGAGGTCTTCGAGTCCTACGGGGGAGTGGACTTCCGGCGCCTGCGGATGCAGCCCGGCAAGCCGCAGGGCTTCGGCCGGATCGGCGGGCGCACCGGGGTGCCGCTGCTCGCCCTGCCCGGCAACCCGGTGAGCGCGTACATCTCCTTCGAGTTGTTCGTCCGCCCGGTCATCCGCACCATGCTCGGCGCCTCCGACGTGCACCGCCCGGTGGTGCGCGCCCTGTGCCCCGTGGCGCTGCGCTCCCCGGCCGGCCGCCGCCAGTTCCTGCGCGGCGCCTACTCGCCCGCGGAGGGCACCGTCCGTCCGGTCGGCGGCGCCGACTCCCACCTGGTCGGGGCCCTCGCCCGGGCCGACTGCCTGATCACCGTCCCCGAGGCCGTCACCGACCTGCCCGCCGGCAGCGAGGTCGACGTGGTGTTGCTCGACTCCTGAGCGCCCGGAGGCGAGCGGGCGGTCACGGCGCTGTACGGTAGCGCGGTATTCCGCCCGCGCGCCCCTGGAGTTCTCCGTGACGACACCGCCCCCAGGCGACCGCCTGACCCACGTCGACGAGCAGGGCGCGGCCCGGATGGTCGACGTGTCCGAGAAGGCCACCACCGCGCGCACCGCCGTCGCGGCCGGGCGGGTCAGGGTCTCCCCGAAGGTGGTCGAGCTGTTGCGCGGCGAGGGCGTGCCCAAGGGCGACGCCCTCGCCGTGGCCCGCATCGCTGGGATCATGGGCGCCAAGCGCACCCCCGACCTGATCCCGCTCTGCCACCCGATCGCCGTCTCCGGCGTCAAGGTCGACCTCGCCGTGGCCGACGACGCCGTCGAGATCACCGCCACCGTGAGGACCGCCGACCGCACCGGCGTCGAGATGGAGGCGCTGACCTCGGTGACTGTGGCCGCGCTGACCGTCATCGACATGGTCAAGGCCGTGGACAAGGGCGCCACCATCGAGTCCGTCCGGGTCCTGAGCAAGACCGGCGGCAAGAGCGGCGACTGGTTCGCCCCGGAGGTGGAGGCGTGAAGGCACTTGCGGTCACCGTCTCCAACCGCGCCTCGGCCGGGGTGTACGAGGACAAGGGCGGCCCGCTGCTGGTCGCCGGTCTGACCGCGATGGGCTTCGCCGCCGACGGCCCCCGCGTCGTCCCGGACGGCGAACCGGTGGAGGCCGTGCTGCGCGAGGCCGTCGCGGCCGGTTACGACGTGGTGCTGACCACCGGCGGCACCGGCATCTCGCCGATGGACCTCACCCCCGAGATGACCGCCCGGGTGATCGACCGCGAGGTCCCCGGCATCGCCGAGTCCGTCCGCGCGTACGGCCGCGACCGGGTGCCCACCTCGGCGCTCTCCCGCGGGCTCGCCGGGCTCGCCGGGCGCACCCTGATCGTCAACCTGCCGGGCTCGACCGGCGGCGTCAGGGACGGACTGGCCGTCCTGGAACCGCTGCTCGCCCACGCCGTGGACCAGCTGCGCGGCGGGGACCACCCCCGGCCCGACGCCCCGGACTCGGACTCGGCCTCCGACTCCGACTCCGACTCCGACTCGGACTCGGGGAGAGCGCACTGAACGCCGGCGCCGGCTGGCCGGTGGAGCTCCAGGAGGGCGAGGTCGTGCTGCGCCCGATCCGGCGCCGCGACCAGGGCGAGTGGCAGGACATCAGCCGCCGCAACCGCGACTGGCTGCGCCGCTGGGAGGCCACCGTCCCCCCGGGACCGGCCGGTCAGGCCGCCGGCCCCCGCCCGACGTACCGGCAGATGGTCCGCTTCCTGCGCAACGAGGCGGCGGCCGGCCGGATGCTGCCCTTCGTCGTGGTCCACAAGGGCCAGATGGTGGGGCAGTTGACGGTCGGCGGGATCACCTGGGGCTCGATGTGCGCGGCGAACGTCGGTTACTGGATCGACGAGGCGGTGGCCGGCCGGGGCATCATGCCGACCGCCGTGGCGCTTTCGGTGGACCACTGTTTCCGCACCATGGGGCTGCACCGGATCGAGGTCTGCATCCGTCCGGAGAACGGCCCGAGCCGCCGGGTGGTGGAAAAGCTCGGCTTCCGCTCGGAGGGAATCCGCCCGCGATATCTCCACATCGACGGCGACTGGCGCGACCACCTGGTCTACGCACTGACCGCCGAGGAGGTTCCGGAGGGGATGCTGGCGCGCTGGCGTGCGCTCAGTTCCGGCCACGAGCCGAATAATTGAATATATGTTCGAAAGAAATATCGATATGGCATCGACGCCGCGCCGGACCGGCACAAATACCGGCAAAATAGTCGGAGAATCAGCTTGATCACACGACACGCCGCGCCAAATTGCTGCCGCGCCTTCGCCACCGCCCGTACGGTGTGAATCGTGAGCAGTAGCGGCCTTATCTACGCCGTCATCGTAGGGGCCTGGGCCGCCTATCTGGTGCCGATGTGGCTCCGCAGGCAGGACGAACTCAACGAGGCGCGCCCGACGGAACGCTTCAGCACCGCCATCCGCCTGCTGGCCGGGCGTTCGGCGCTGGAGCGGCGGGCAGCCCGGGCCCTGGGCGACGAATCGCGTGACGAGAAGAACACCGACGGCCCCTCCGTGCAGGAGGAGGCCGCCCCCGGCGACCCCGACGCGCGGGAGCCCGAACCCCCGGCCGAGTGGCCCGCCCCGGCGCACGTTCCGGCCGCGGCCCCGGCGCCTGCCCCGGTGGTCCCCGGCGGTGCGGAGCGCAGGGCGCGGCTGCTGGCCCGCCGGCGCCGGATGGTCACCGTCCTCTTCCTCGTCTTCGCCCTCGGCGCCGTCTTCGCCGCGGTCTTCGGCCTCGCCTTCCTCTGGGTCCCGGCCGTGCCGGCGGCCCTCCTCACCCTGTACATCGGCCACCTGCGCCGACTGGAGCGCCAGCGGTACGAGGTGAAGCTGGACCGCGACCGGGCCGTCCAGGCCGCCGAGCGGCTGCGCAAGCGCGAGCAGCGGCGCGCGGCGAGCACGGAGGCCGTCACCGAGCACCGGCCCGCCGAGGAGCCCGCCGCCCAGGCGGCGCCCGTCGAGGAGCGCGTCGCCCGCCGCCCGCACCTGCGGCTGGCCGCCGACCCGGAGCGGGCCACCCCCTCGGGGTCGACCGCCTCCGCCGTCGCGGAGGTCACCGAGCACGAGGAGTGGGTCGACGGCATGCGCGAGCGCGGCGCAGCTGGCCCGGACTCCTGGGAGCCGGTGCCCGTCCCGCTACCGACCTACGTCACCGCGCCGGTCGCCCCCCGGGTCTCCCGGGGCCTCGACCTCTCCGCCCCCGGCACCTGGAACGCCGGGCGCCCGGCCGAGCCCCGCAACACCCCGCTGTTCGACCAGTACGCCGAGGCCCCCGCCCCGGAGTCCCGCCCCCGCGCCGCCAACGAATGAGAGGGGTGACCGCCCCCGACCAGGGGGGTGGTCACGGACCCCCTCCGAAAGGTGCTAGAGTTTCTTCTCGTTGGGGCTGTGGCGCAGTCCGGTAGCGCACCTCGTTCGCATCGAGGGGGTCAGGGGTTCGAATCCCCTCAGCTCCACCCAACGAAGTCCCGCCGGGAGGTAACTCCCGGCGGGACTTCGCATTTCCGGGCCATCGCATTTCCGGGGCTGCGAGGTGCCCGGGCCCGGCGGTGCGTGCGGGGATGCTGTGGCGGGCGTCACAGCGGCGTCAGGGGAGCGTTTCTGACGCGGTTTGGGGCTCAGGGGGGTCGGTTATGGTGGTTGGGCCCAGACGCTGACGCCGGAACGATCTGGTCTAACTCAACGGGGTGCCATCGCGGTGCGCGAGTTCGGTTCGAAAGCCTGGACCATCGGGGCGGCCGTCCTCGCGGCGGTGTCGATCGCGGTGTTCGCGTTCCAGCGGCACCAGCACGGGGCGAGCATGGTCGACATGCTGGTCTACCGGGCGGAGGGCCAGGCCGTCGTGAACGGCGACGACCTCTACGCGATGCGACTGCCCGGATGGGACCTGCCGGCCACCTACCCGCCGTTCGCGGCGATGCTGTTCGTGCCGAGCACCTGGTTCGACGTGAGCACCCTGCGCATCCTGGTGATGCTCCTCAACTACGCGCTGCTGGCCCTGGCCGCGTACCTGTCCTTCCGGCTCGCCGGCTGGCCCGCCGAGCGCAACCGCCCGGCCGCCGTGCTGGTGGCCATGGGCATCGGGGTCTGGCTGGAGCCGGTCTACACCACCTTCCAGTACGGCCAGGTGAACCTGGCCATCCTCTGCCTGGTGCTGTGGGACCTCACCCGCCCGGACCGCTCCCCGCTCAAGGGCGTGGGCATCGGCCTGGCCACCGCGATCAAGATCACCCCCGGCCTGTTCGCCGTCTACCTGCTGCTGACCGGCCGCGTGCGCGCCGCTATGGTCTCCGGTGCCACCTTCCTGGCGGCCACGCTGATCGGCTGGGCCGCGCTGCCGGACGCCTCGTACGGCTTCTGGACGAAGTACCTGTGGGACCCGAGCCGGGTCGGCGTGACCGTCCTGGTGGACAACCAGTCGCTGCGCGGGGCGGTCTGCCGGCTGCTCGACGTCAACGACCCCGGCACGGTCGGGCTGATCGCCTCGGCGCTCGTCGCCTCCCTCGGGATCGGGGTGGCCGTCCTGGCCGGGCGCTCCGTGCGGGTGCTGCGCCGGGCCGACGCCTGGGGCGGGGTGTGCACCGCGCTCACCGCACTGCTGGTCTCCCCGATCAGCTGGACCCACCACTGGGTCTGGTGCCTGCCCCTGCTCGCCCTGCTGGCGGCCGAGGCCAGGACGACCGCCCGCCGGGTGCTGCTCGGTGTGACGGCGGCGGTGTTCCTCTCGCACATCATGTGGCTGGTGCCGCACCGGTGGGGCCGGGAGGTCGGCTGGAACTGGCAGCTGCCCGGCTCGATCTACCCGCCGATCGGCATCGCGATCCTGGTGGTCATCGGCCTGCGCCTGTACCGGGTGCGGCGCCGGGCCGCCGGGGAGGACGGCACCTGGGCGCTGCCCGCCTCCGCACTCGACCACCACGACGCACTGACGAAACAGGGCTGACGTGACCACCGAGACCACCGAGACCCGAACCGGTGCCACGCCGACGGCCGACGCCGCACCGGCCGCACCGGGCGGGCGGGCCCGGCGGCTGGAGGCCGCCCTCACCCCGCGCCGGCGCACCCTGCTGCTCACGGCCCTCTGCTTCGCCACCATGCTCGCGGTCGGCATGCAGGGCTGGGTGTCGGTCGGGCTCGGTGGCTTCGACCTCGGCATCTTCGACCAGGGCGTGCGCGGCTACGCGCACTTCGGGCTGCCGGTCTCCACGCTCAAGAGCTTCCACCACGAGTTCCCGCCCGGGTTCTCGCTGCTGGGCGACCACTTCTCGCCCGTCCTGGCGCTGCTCGCGCCGCTGTACTGGATCTGGGACGACCCGCGCTCGCTGATCATCGGCCAGTCGCTGCTGTTCGCCCTCGGGGTGCCGCTGATCCGGCGGATCACCGCGCACTGCTTCGCCGCCGCCGAGCCGCGCACCGCCCGTCGCGCCGCCGACCTGGCCGGGCTCGTCCACGCGCTCGGCTGGCCGCTGCTCGTCGCCGCCCGGGTCGGCTTCCACGAGGTGGCCTTCGCCGTCCCGCTGATCCTGCTGATGCTGGAGCGGGGCCTCGCCCGCCGCTACGGCACGGTGGTGCTCGCGGCCCTGCTGCTGTGCTGCACCAAGGAGGACCTCGGCCTGATGGTCGGGGCGTACGGGCTGGTGCTGCTGCTGCGCACCCGCCGTACGCAGGACCGCGCGGGCCGCTTCACCGGGCTCGGGCTGCTGATCGGCGGGCCCCTTGCGGCGGCGGTGGCGATCAAGTGGCTGATCCCCGCGATGGGCGGCGAGCCGGGCTACTACTGGAACTACACGGCGCTCGGCACGGACGGCGGGGACGCGCTGCGCCACCTGCTGCACAACCCGTTCCTGCTGGTGCAGACCGCCTTCGACCAGCCGCTCAAGCCGCTGCTGCTGCTCTGGCTCTTCGGGTCCGTGCTGCTGCTGCCGCTGCGCTCGGCCACCGTGCTGTGCCTGGTGCCGCTGCTGGCCGAGCGCATCCTGTCCAGCAACCCCAACCACTGGTCGGTCGCCCGGCACTACGACTCGATGCTGTGGCCCGTCCTGCTGGTGTCGGCCGTCGAGGTGCTGGGCCGCCTCAGCGCCGCCGACCGGCCGGAGCCGCTCGTACGCCGGGCGCGGCTCATGGGCCTGGGCGTGGCCGGGATCGCGCTGGTCGCCGCCGTGCCGATCGGGCTGGCGCAGCTGGCCGTGCCCTCCTCCTGGGCGCCCCGGGCGAGCGAGGCCGCGCTGGTGCGGGCCGCCGCGCTGATCCCGGACGGCGCCTCCGTCGAGGCGGACAACCAGATCGCGCCGCGGCTGACGGCCCGTACGGACGTGGTGCTGGTGGACGGCACGCCGCGCGGGCGCGAGTACGTGCTGACCCGCTCGGACAAGCGGTCCTTCCCGTTCAAGACGGACAAGGAGCAGGCCGCCCGGATCGAGCTGCTGCTGGCGCACGGGTACCGGCAGGTGTGGGCCGAGGACGGGGTGGTGCTGCTGCACCGGGAGGGCTCCGAGCCGGTCCCGGGCGAGCACGTGCCCGGGCCGGGCAGCAAGCCGGTGCAGGACGAGGTGCCCTCGGACGTGGGGCACGACCTGTTCCGGGGCTGAGCGCGCTCCTCGTCCGGGGCTGAGCACCCTCCCGAACACGCGCCGAGCGAACACGCGCCGAGGGCCCGGCCGGATGACTCCGGCCGGGCCCTCGTTCCTTGCGTGCGGGGCCGTGCGGGGCTCAGTAGCGCTCGGCGTGGCCCTCGTGGTGGTGGTGCGCGCCCGACTGCGGCGGCACCGAGCCGTAGCGGCCAGGGCGGTGGCCGCGGGGGTGCCGGGTGAGGCTGTAGCCCAGGACGCCCGCCAGCGCGGCCAGGAAGCCGCCGCCGATCGTCCAGTACCAGCGGCTGTTCCAGCCGGAGAACCAGCCGGTGTACCAGTGCTCCTCCTCGGCCACCGGGGCGGCGGCCTTGGCGGTGGAGGCGCCGCCGCCCACCGGCGGGACGAGCGGGGCCTTCAGCTCCCCGCCCTCCGGCTGGGCGTTGTCGGCGTTGCCCTTGGCGGCGACGTGCAGCTGGACGGAGGCGGCCAGGCCCAGGTCGGGCTGCGGGGCGTCGGTGACCGACAGCCGGACGTAGTACGTGCCGGGCAGCGGGTCGCCGGACCACGGCTCGGCCCAGGTGCGGACCTCGCGCAGGGTGCAGCTGAGCTGGAGGCTGGTCGCCTCCTTCGCGCCCGTGGCGTTCTGGGTGCCGGCGGTGCACGCCTGGCGGCGGCGCAGCCCGTCGAAGACCTCGACCGACCAGGTCTGCGGGCCGTGCCGGTCCGCGGTGGGGGCCAGGTCGACGCCCAGGGTGATCGACGGGGTCTGGCCCTCGGCGGCGCCGAAGGCCCAGTACAGGTAGTCGCCGGTGGAGGCGGCCACCTTGGCGTCCTGGCCGGGGGAGAGGTTCACCGCCGTCAGGAAGGTGGTCCCCGCCTTGGTGGCCGGGGCGGGGGTGCCGCCGGTCGCGCTCGCGGAGGGCGAGGGCGAGTCGGCGGAGGCCGCCGGGGCGCCGAGGGCGAGGGCGGGCAGCAGGGCGAGGGCGGCGAGGGCGCCGCGGAAGGTCCTACGCATGATCAGTTCTCCCGCCAGACGGAGATGCGCCAGCGGGCGATCCAGCCGAAGACCAGGCCGAAGAGCAGGCCGGCCAGGGTGAGGGTGAGCAACAGGATCCAGCCGCGGCCGAGGCCCATCGCGGCGCCCTCGGGGGAGGGCGAGGCGGCGGTCAGGTCGACGGTCAGCTCCAGCGGCATGCCGGGGTCGGCCTGGACGCCGGTCTGCGGGGACGCCGAGTTGCTGACGACCAGGCAGACAGTGGTGTCCGGCTTCTCCTTGTCCTTGGTCGAGGTGCTCGGGCTCGCGGTGACGTAGCCCTTGGAGTCGTCGGTGGACCAGCGCAGGCCCGTGGAGACCACGTCGGTGCGGCTGCTTCCCGCGTCGGTGCCGCGGACCAGCTCCTGGCCGGCGGCACTGGTGGCCTGCAGCAGGACGCCGTAGTCGCGGTTCACCGCGCGGTCGAGGGAGACGCTGACGGAGGCGCGCAGCTCCTGGCCGGACTTGACCGGGACCTTGTAGACGCGGTGCTCGGAGAACTTCTCACGGTCGCTGTAGACGCCGGGGGCGAGCACCGGGGCGTTCTCGCACTTGTCGGTGCCCGCGGTCTTGACCGGGGCCACCGTGTAGGTGTCGTTGGTGCGGTCGACCAGCTGCTTCACCTTGTCGGTGAGCTGCTGCGGGGTGCGGACGTCGGTGTAGGTGCCGCCGGTCGCGTTGGCGATGCAGAGCAGCTGCTGGCGGGTCTTGTCGTCGTGCGCCAGGCCCAGGGTGTCGACCACCAGGTGGATGCCCTGGGCGGCGAGCTCGCGGGCGACGTCGCAGGGGTCGGGCGGGGTGCAGGTGTCCTCGCCGTCGGTGATCAGCACCACGCGGCGGGTGGTCTCGCCCTTGCCGAGGTCCTGCGCGGCGCCGCGCAGCGCCAGGCCCATCGGGGTCCAGCCGGTGGGGCGCAGGGTGGCGACGGCGGTCTTGGCCTCGACCTTGTTGGTCCTGCCGACCGGGAACAGCACCTTGGTGTCCTGGCAGCCGACGTTCTTGTCGTTGCCGGGGTAGGTCGCGCCCAGGGTGCGGATGCCGAACTCGGTCTCGGCGGGCAGGGCGTCGATCACCTCGTTCAGCGACTGCTGGGCCACCGAGATGCGGCTCTTGCCCTGGATGTCGGTGGCGGTCATCGAGCCGCTGACATCCAGGACCAGGTCGACCCTGGGAGCCTCCTTCGGGGCGGCGGGGGTGGCGCCGGCTGTCGGTTCGTCGGCATGCGCGGGCACGCCCAGCAGCAGCGAGGCGCCGGTTATCGCCAGGGCGGCCAGCAGGCTGCCGAACCTGGTCTGAGGTCGTCGTCCGGTATTCACGCGGCGATCCTAGGGATCATCAGTTCGCCAAGGCCAAACGAGCCTGCCGCGGGACGCGGAGTTCACGCCGCTTTCACAGCAGCCCCGCTAGCCTGCGTACGCCACGGGCGAGAGGCGGGGGCGCGATGGAGCTGACGGCGGTCGGCAAGCGGTACGGGCGGGGCGGCCGGTGGATCCTGCGCGGGGTCGATCTGGCGGTCGGGCCCGGGGAGTTGGTGCGGATCTCCGGGACGAACGGGAGCGGCAAGTCGACGCTGCTGCGGCTGGCGGCCGGGATCGAGCGGCCCAGCACCGGCAGGGTCGCACGGCCGGGGCCGGTGGCGTACGTACCCGAACGCTTTCCGCCGGCGCTGCCGTTCGACGCCGCCTCGTACCTGCTGAGGGTGGGCCGGGTGCACGGGCTGTCGGCCGGGGAGGCGCGGCGGCGGGCCGGGCTGTGGCTGGACCGGTTCGGCATCGCGGACCGGGCGGGCACGCCGCTGAGCCGACTGTCGAAGGGCAGCTGCCAGAAGGTGGCGGTGGCTCAGGCGCTGATCGCCGAGCCGAGGGTGCTGCTGCTGGACGAAGCCTGGACGGGGCTGGACCCGCAGGCGCGGGCGGTGCTGGACGAGGCGGCCGCCGAACGGGCGGGGCAGGGCGGCACCGTGCTGTTCGTGGACCACGACCCGACCCGGCTGGCCGGACGCACCGGGGCTGTCTACCGGGTCGACGCGGACGGCGCGTTGCGCCCGGAGACGCAGGAGGCGCAGGAGGCAGAGCCGGTGGGCGGCCCGGTGATGGAGATCGAGGTGGACGTGCCGGACGGCTCCCCGCTGCCCGAGCGGCTGCCCGGCGCGCCGGAGCGGTCCGCCCTCGGCGGGACGGTGGTGCGGCTGGCGGTGGCCTCCGCGCACTCGGACGCGCTGCTGCGCAGCCTGCTGGTGGGCCGTCCGGCGGTGCGGGTGCTGGCGGTGCGGCGGCGCGAGGGGGAGCGATGAGGACGGCGGGGGCGGGATCGGTGCGCACGGTCGGGGCGCTGACGCGGTACCACCTGGAGCTGCTGGTGCGCTCGCACGCCTGGCTGCCGCCCTTCCTGGTCTTCGCACTGCTGATGGTGATCGGGGTGCAGCCGGGCGATCCGCTGCTGGGCGGGCTGGGGTTCGGCGCGGGGGTGCTGGTGCCGGTGAGCGCCTGGTTCGTGCGGGCCGCGCTGAACGCCGAGCCGCCGGCCTCGCGGGCCTGCCTGGTCGCGGCGGCGGGCGCGGTGCGGGTGCACCTGGGGGCGCTGCTGGCGGCGCTGTCGGCTGGTCTGCTGCTGGCGGCGGCCGGGGTGGCGGTGCTGTGGGCGGTGAGCGGGCCGGTGGTGAACAAGGGGGCCGGGAACGCCCCGGGTCTCAGCGGGGCACTGACGGCCGGTCTGGGGGCCTCGGTGGTCTGTGTGCTGACGGGGGTGCTGGCGGGGGCGCTGGGCAACCGGCCGGTGCTGCTCCGCTCGCCGTACGCCATCCTGGCGACGCTGGGGCTCTCGGCCGCCGCGCTGGTGGTGCCCGGCTCCCCGGCGAACGCGGCGGTGCGCGATCTGGTGACGGCGGCCCGGACGGGGCTGGTCGCGGCGCCGTGGCCGGAACTGCTGCTCGCCCTGGCCCTGTTGGCCCTGGTGGGAGCGGTGGTGGCGCCACTGGCGGGGCGCCGGCCCGCGTAGTCGCCCGACTGGTCGCCGCGAGCGGTGGGCCTGAGCGGTCGGCTGAGGGGCGGTCAATGGCGGACACACCGGGGCGAAGAGCCGATAACCATGGATAACCCTCGTTAGGGTGCGAAATTGGGGCGGCCCGGCCCCGGCCGGCCTGTCCGACACCCGTCCGACACCCTGGAGGGACCTCATGGCGACACCCTCCGCCGTGACGAGGTCCGCCGCCGGGCCCGGTCGGCCGACGCGGCCCGGGCGCACCACCGAACTCGTGCTGACGGTGGCCGCCGTCCTGGCCGCCGTGTTCGGCTACGTCGAGGTCGGCGTCAACCTGGACGGTGAGGTGCCCGCCGACGCGGCGCAGTACGGCGGGGCGCTCGGGGTGCTGGCGCTGGCGGCGCACGCCGTCGTCCGGTGGCGGGCCCGGTACGCGGACCCGCTGCTGCTGCCGATCGCCGTCCTGCTCAACGGGATCGGGCTGGTGGTCATCTACCGGCTGGACCGGGCCGGCCCCGGCCGGTCCGCCGCCGCTTCCACCCAACTGCTCTGGTCGAGCCTGGGGGTGGCGCTGTTCATCGCTGTGGTGCTGCTGGTGCGCGACCACCGGCGGCTGCAGCGCTACGCCTACCTCGGGGCGCTGGTGGCGCTGGTCCTGCTGGTGCTGCCGGTCTTCTTCCCCCCGGTGTACGGCTCCCGGATCTGGATCGTGATCGGGCCGCTGTCCTTCCAGCCGGGGGAGTTCGCCAAGATCCTGCTGGCCGTCTTCTTCGCCGCCTACCTGGCGGTGCACCGGGACGCGCTGGCGCTGACCGGCCGTCGGGTGTGGCGCTGGCAGCTGCCGCGCGGGCGGGTGCTGGGGCCGGTGCTGCTGATCTGGGCGGCGTTCGTCGGGGTGCTGGTGCTGGAGACCGACCTCGGCACCTCGCTGCTGTTCTTCGGCCTGTTCGTGGTGATGCTCTACGTCGCCACCGCCCGTACCGGCTGGATCGCGATCGGGCTGGGCCTGGCCGCGGTCGGGGCGGTGACGGTGGGCTGGCTCTCCCCGCACGTGCACAGTCGGGTGACGGACTGGCTGGACCCGCTGGGCTCGATCGCGGCGGGCAGGGGTGCCAACCAGATCGCCCAGTCGCTCTTCGCCTTCGCCTGGGGCGGGGAGCTTGGCACCGGGCTGGGCAACGGCCACTCGGTGTTGATCGGCTTCGCCGCCAAGTCGGACTTCATCCTCGCCACCATCGGCGAGGAGCTGGGCCTGACCGGGCTGTTCGCCGTCTTCCTGCTGTACGCGCTGCTGATCTCCCGGGGCTTCCGGACGGGCATCGCCCTGCGCGACCCGTTCGGGCGGCTGCTGGCGATCGGGCTGGCCGCGATCGTGGGGCTGCAGGTGTTCGTGGTGGCGGGCGGGGTGCTCGCGCTGATCCCGCTGACCGGGATGACCCTGCCGTTCGTCGCCCAGGGCGGGTCCTCGGTGGTCACCAACTGGATCATCGTGGCGCTGCTGGTGCGCATGAGTGACATCGCGCGGAGGCCCGCGTGAGGAAGGCGCTGAAGGGCAACGGCCCGCAGGGCCTGCCGGGGATCTCGATCACCGGCCGCCGGGCCGCGACCTTCTGCCTGCTGCTCGTCGCGGCGCTGTGCGTCCAGGCCACCCGGGTGCAGGTGTTCGAGGCCAAGGGGCTCAACGGCAACTCCGCCAACCAGCGGCCCGTCCTGGAGCGGTACGCCCAGCCGCGCGGCGACATCCTGGTCGGCTCCGACCCCGTCACCACCTCGGTGCCCACCCACGGCCGGTACGCCTACAAGCGCGGCTACACGGACGGCCCCACCTTCGCGGCCGTCACCGGCTACTCCTCCCAGGCGTACGGCAACACCCAGCTGGAGGGCACCGAGGACGCCCTGCTGACCGGCACGGACGGCCGACTGGCCGGCTGGTCGCTCCGGGACGCGGTCACCCGCAGGCAGAACCCCGGCGGGGACGTGTACACCACGCTCAACCGGGCCGCCCAGGAGGCCGCGATGCGGGGCCTGGGCCGCCAGCAGGGCGCGGTGGCGGCGATCGAGCCCGCCACCGGCCGGATCCTGGCGCTGGCCAGCACGCCCTCCTACGACCCGGGGAGCTTCGCCGGCTACGGCGCCTCCGACCAGGAGGCGTGGAACAGGCTGCGGACCGACGCCGACCAGCCGATGCTCAACCGGGCGCTGCGCCAGACCTACCCGCCGGGCTCGACCTTCAAGGTGGTCACGGCCGCCGCCGCGCTGAGCGCCGGGGTGGTCACCGACCCGGACGCGCCGACCGCCGCGCCCTTCCCGTACGTCCTGCCCGGCACCACCACCCCGCTGGTCAACGACACCGCCGTCTGCGATCAGCCGGGCCGCTCGTTGGCGGCCGCGATGACGGCCAGCTGCAACAGCGTCTTCGGCTACCTGGGGGTGCGCACGGGGCTGGACCGGATGGCGGAGACGGCCGGGAACTTCGGCTTCAACGACCCGAGGCTGGACATGCCGGTGCGCCCCGCCCGCTCGAACTTCGACACCCGGATGGACGACTCCCAGCTGGCGCTCTCCTCCATCGGCCAGTTCGACACGGCGGCCACGCCGCTGGTGATGGCGATGGTCGCGGCCGGGATCGCCAACGACGGCACGGTGATGCGTCCACAGCTTGTGGACAGACTGACGAAGGGCGACGGCACCGTGGTCCAGCGGACGAAGCCGGCCGTCTACCGGCGGGCGGTGACTCCGGCGGTGGCCGGGCAGCTGCAGAGGCTCATGACGGACGTGGTGGAGAACGGCACCGGCGGGAACGCCCGGATCCCGGGCGCGGTGGTGGGCGGCAAGACCGGCACCGCCCAGCACGGGGTGGACAACAGCGGGACGCCGTACGCCTGGTTCATCGCCTGGGCCAGGCCCGCCGGGTCGACGGCGGTGCCGCCGGTGGCGGTGGCGGTGGTGGTCGCGGACAGTGACGCGACGGACGTGAGCGGTGGCGCCCTGGCCGCGCCGATCGCCCGCTCGGTGATGCGCGCGGTGCTGGCCGGCTGAGCCCCCGGCCGGATTCGAGGGCTAGGCAGTGTGCGAAGTGTCCGGTTCGTGACGTCTCATACGACGATTCGTCCAATGCGCCGATCGGTATTGTTTGTTTACGACACTGGCGCTTTCGCGGGGTACTGTCCCATGTTTGTTCGGTTGATCCCCGATGACACCCCCCGGCGTCACGGGTGACCGACCCCTAGGACACCCTCCCCCCGCCCAGAAGGACCGTGGTTTTGGCTGGCAACACCCTCGGCTCGCGCCTGCTGCGACGCAAGCCCGTCTCGTCCCTGATCGCGGAGAGTGAGGGCCACGGCCTTCCGGCGGGCGCGCCCGAGGAGGGCGGGCGCTCCGGCATCCACCTGCGCCGCACCGTCGGCCTCTGGCAGCTGTCCTCGATCGGCATCGGCGCCACCATCGGCACCGGCATCTTCTTCGTCCTCGGCAGTGCGGTGCCGCAGGCCGGCCCGGCCGTCATCCTGTCCTTCGTGATCGCCGCGATCACCGCCGGACTCACCGCGCTCTGCTACGCCGAGATGGCCTCCGCGATCCCGGTCTCCGGCTCCTCGTACTCCTACGCCTACGCCACCCTCGGCGAGGGCGTGGCCTTCGGCGTCGGCATCTGCCTGCTGATGGAGTACGGCGTCTCGGCCTCCGCGATCGCGGTCAGCTGGGCCGAGTACCTGAACAAGTTCCTCGACCTGGCCTTCGGCTTCAGGATCCCCGAGCAGCTGTCCGGCGCCCCCGGCGGCGGCCACTGGTTCAACCTGCCGGCGCTGCTGCTGGTCGCGATGATCTGCTTCCTGCTGGTGCGCGGCGTCAGCGAGTCGGTGAAGGTCA
Organism: Streptomyces sp. NRRL WC-3742; assembly: GCF_000720635.1. Taxonomy (GTDB): domain Bacteria; phylum Actinomycetota; class Actinomycetes; order Streptomycetales; family Streptomycetaceae; genus Kitasatospora. Next base: position 159,458 of record NZ_JOCF01000031.1, read on the forward strand.
ACGCGGCCATGGTCGCGACCAAGATCGTGATCCTGGTGCTGTTCGTCGGCGTCGCCCTCACCGGCTTCCACTCCGGCAACCTGACCCCGTTCATGCCGCTGGGCATCGGCGGGGTGCAGATGGCCGCGTCCAGCATCTTCTTCTCGTTCATCGGCCTGGACGCGGTGTCCACCGCCGGTGAGGAGGTCAAGAACCCGCGCCGCACGATGCCCCTGGCGATCATCATCTCGCTGGTCGTGGTGACCCTGACCTACATCCTGGTCGCGCTGGCCGGCATCGGCGCCCAGCCCTGGGGCCGGTTCAAGGACCAGGAGGCGGGCCTCGCCCAGATCATGCAGGACATCACCGGCCAGAGCTGGCCCGCGATGATCTTCGCGATCGGCGCGATCATCTCGATCTTCAGCGTCACCCTCGTGGTGATCTACGGCCAGACCCGCATCCTGTACTCGATGGGCCGCGACGGCATGCTCCCGAAGCGCTTCGCCGAGCTCTCCCCGCGCACCGGCACGCCGGTCTGGAACACCATCGTGGTCGGTGTCGGCGTGGGCGCGCTGGCGGCCTTCGTCCCCCTGGACGTCCTGGCCGACATCACCTCGCTGGGCACGCTCATCGCCTTCTCGGTGGTCGCCGTCGGAGTGATCATCCTGCGCCGCACCCAGCCCGACCTCCCGCGCGGCTTCAAGGTGCCCGGCTACCCCGTCGTCCCGCTGCTCAGCATCGGCTTCTGCGCCTACCTGATCAAGGGCCTGCACGCCGACACCTTCCGGGCCGGCGGCATCGCCCTCGCCGTCGCCGTGGCCGTCTACTTCGGCTACAGCATCAAGCACTCGCGGCTGGAGCGGACGACCCGGAGCGAGCCGGTCGAGGTCGACGCGCGTTGACCCGGCCGTTACCCGATCGTGAAGGGTCGCCGAACGTCGCCGAACTGGGCGACACCAGGCGGCCCTTCGCGTGTCACGACACGAACCGTGCCCGGCGCAGTGGCGACAGGGCCCATCCGGCAGCCCTAACCTTCCACCATGGTGAGCACCCGCCCGTCCGGCTACTCCCGCCCGCGCGGCCGCTTCACCGGCCGCGCCAGAACGCCGGCCCAGATCCTCCACCCCGAGGCGCCGACCGGGCCCGGACGTCCCGCGCGCGGCTCCTCCGGCCGGCCCTTCCCCCGGCAGCGTGGCGAGAGCACCTTTCCGCCCACGCCCGATCGGCTGAATCCCGCGCGCCTGGCCTCCATGCGCTCCGTCCAACTGCTCGGCTGCCTCGTCGCGGCCGGCTGGGCGGCAGCCTTCCCGCTCGTCTCCGACCTGGAGAACCAGCGGCTGTGGGGCCTGATCGCCGCCCCCTCCTACCTCCTCGCCGGGCTCCTCTGCCTCGCCCTGCCGCGCCGCGTCGCATCCCGGGCGGCCGCCGCCGCGGCCCTCGTCGGCGCCGTCCTCGCCCCGCTCGCACTGCTCGCCCTCACCGGGCGCCACCAGTCCGAGGTGATGGTCGTCGAACGCTCCGCGCACCTGCTGCTCACCACCGGTGACGCCTACCTGCCGCACACGGCGGTCGTCACCGACTACAACCCGTACCTGCCGGCCATGTCCCTGTTCGGGATGCCGCGCCAACTGCTCGGCAGCTCCAACGCCTTCACCCAGGTCGCCGGGGACGCCCGGATCTGGTTCGCCCTCGCCTTCGTCGTCTGCCTGCTGGCCGCCTGGCGGCTGCTGCGCCCCTCGCGCGACCGTGCGCCGCTGCTGCCGCTGGCCGTCCTCACCGCCTCGCCGCTGATATCGCTGGCCCTGGTCGTCGGCGGGGTCGACCTGCCGCTGATCGGCGTCTGCTGCCTGGCCATGGCACTCGCCGACCGGGACCGTCCGGTCGGCGCGGGCCTGGTGCTCGCCCTCGCCTGCACCCTCAAGTGGACGGCCTGGCCCGCCCTGCCCGTCGCCGTCCTGCTGATCTGGCGCCTGTACGGCCGCAGGCCCGCCGCCCGGGCCACCCTGATCGCGGTCGGCGCCAGCCTCGCCGTGATCGTGCCCGTCTGGCTGCGCCAGTCGGACGCGCTGCGCGACCAGGTCGTCCGCTTCCCGCTCGGGCTCACCGCGATCCGCACTCCGGCCGGCAGCCCGCTGCCCGGCAAGGTGCTGGCGGGCTTCGGGCCCACCGGGCACAGCATCTCGCTGGCGCTGGTCACCGTGGGCGCCGTCGGGGTGGCCATCTGGCTGCTGGCCAGTCCGCCGGTCTCCGCGATCGCGGCCGCCGACCTGCTCGCCGCCGGGCTCACGATCGCGTTCATCTTCGCCCCCGCCGGGCGCTTCGGGTACCTGGGGCTGCCCGCGGTGCTGCTGATCTGGCCCCGGCTGGCCGCCCGGCGCTGGAGCAGCCGCCGCCCGGTGCCGCCGCCCAGGGCGGCCGCGGAGGCCCCGCTGCCCGCCCTGCCGCGCGGCTGAGCGTCTGAGCGGCTGACCAGCTGATCGGCTGACCGGCCACGGATACGACGGAGCCCGTCCCGCCTCTCGAAGGCGGGACGGGCTCCGTCGTACGTACTGCTAGCGGTTCGCCTTGAGCAGCGAGGCCACCGCCGGGCCGGCGGCGTCGACGCCGTGGCCGCCGCCCTGGACCTCGGCCGCGACGGCGAGGTTGCCGCGGAAGGCGGTGAACCAGCTGTTGGTGGTGGACGCGCCCTGGACCTCGGCGGAGCCGGTCTTGGCGCCCGCGTTGTCGGTGATCCCGGCCATGACCTGGCTGGCGGTGCCGCTGACGGCGGTGGCGTTCATCATCGCGCGCAGCTTGCCCGCGACGTCCGGCGAGATCGGCCGGGCCGCCGCCTGCTGCGGCAGGCCCGGTACCAGGATCGGCTGCTTGAACGCGCCGCTCTGGACGGTCGCCGTGATCGAGGCGATGGCCAGCGGGTTCATCTGGACCTTGCCCTGGCCGATGTAGTTCATGGCCTGCTCGTCCTTGCTGCCCGGCGTGGCCGGGACCTTGCCGTCGGCGCTCGCCAGGCCCGTCTTCCAGTCCAGGCCGATGCCGTAGACGTCCTTGGCGGTGCCGGAGAGCGACTCGGGCTTCAGGCTGGTCAGGCCCTGGTTGATGAAGGCGGTGTTGCAGGACACCATGAAGTCCTGCTGGAGGGTGTTGTTCGGGAAAGCGCCCGGGAAGTCGTTCGGGATCGCGACCGGGTTGCTGCTCTTCTCCGGGCAGGCCACCACGGTGTCCGGGTTGATCCCGGCCTCCAGCAGGGCCGTCGAGGTGACGATCTTCATCGTGGAGCCGGGCGCGAGCAGGCCCGTGAAGGCCCGGTTCTGGCCGCTGGAGGGGGAGTTGGCGAAGGCCAGCACGTTGCCGGTGCTGGGCTCGATCGCCACGATCGACCCGGGCTTGCCGCCCAGGTCCGCCATCGCCTTCTCGGCCGCGGCCTGGAGGTTGTTGTCGATGGTCGTCTTGAACGGCTTGGCGGGCTTGGGCTCGACGATGGTGAACACCTTGTCCGTCGCGCCCTTGCCGGCGGTGTCGGTGATCACCACCGCGCTGCCCGCGTCCTGGTCCTTGGCCGGGTCCGGCGGCAGCAGCTTGTGGGCGTTGTCCTGGAGGGCGCCGAGCAGCGCCGGGGTGAGCGAGGCGCCCTGCAGCTGCTTGCCGTTGCGGTCCACCACGGTGCCCGCCGGGGCGAAGACCGGCTGGACGGCGATGGTCTCGGTGGCGTTCAGGTGCGGGTGGATCACGGTCGGCGCCCAGTGCACGGCCGGGGTGTCGTCGCTCATCTTCACGACGTTCAGGAAGCCGTTGTAGTCCCACACCCGGCTGGTGCCCGCGAACTCGGCGCGCGCCTTGAAGCTCATCAGCACGCCGGTGGGCCCCGGCGTGGTGGCGGCGGACGGCGAGTCGGAGGCGGCGGGCGTCGCACCCGCGGACGGCGTTGCGGAGGCACCGGCGGAGGCGCCGGCCGAGGGCTTCGCGGCGGAGGGGGAGCCGGTGGCCGAGGCGAACGCCTGCTGGGTGGCCGGGCCCGCGGGGGAGAGGGTCAGCGCGCTCGGCTTCACCCCGTCCCGGAAGGCCGTCAGCGCCTTCTCGGCGGAGGCCGGGTCGTCCGTCAGCGAGGCCGCCTTGGCGAGGTCCCCGGCCGCCCAGGCCGCCAGGAAGTCCTTGGTGCCGCTGGCCGCCTGCTCGGCCGAGGGCGGCTCGGCGACCACCGTACGGGCCTTCTTGCCGGAGGAGGTGGAGTCCGAGCCGCCCATCAGGCTGTAGGCGCCGTAGCCCCCGCCCGCCAGGACGGCGACGGAAACGCCGGTGATGATGCCGATCTTGGCGCCTTTGCGCATGGTGCAGCTCCCCCAGGGATCTCGCGGCCGGGCGCCGCCGGCCGGGCCGGAAACGCGGTTATCCCCCCACCCTAGGCAGCGCCCGTCGGTGCGCCGACGAAATGCCGGGGACTTGTGACGGATCTGGTACGTGTCGTGCACCGCATACGGACGATGCTGGGGTGCGGGATTCCCCGTCAGACCCAGCTGTTGAACCACATCCGGGCGCGCCAGTCCTCCAGCGGGATCGTCTGCCCGGTGAAGAGCGGATAGAAGTACAGGAAGTTCCAGACGATCATCAGCACCAGCAGCCCGGCCGCCGCCGAACCGATGGCCCGCCGGTCCCGGGAGGCCGTCGCCGGGCCGATCAGCGCGCCGACCAGCATCGTCACCGCGAGCACCAGGAAGGGGACGAACACCACCGCGTAGAAGAGGAAGATCGTCCGCTCCTGGTACAGGAACCAGGGCAGGTAGCCGGCGCCCAGGCCGCACAGCAGCGCCCCGGCCCGCCAGTCGCGGCGGAAGATCCAGCGCCACAGGCAGTACACCAGCGCCACCACGGCCGCCCACCACAGCAGCGGGGTGCCGATGCCCAGCACCTCGCGGGCGCAGTTGGCGGCGGTGCAGCCGTCCTCGCCGAGCTTGGGGGACCCGTAGTAGAAGGACACCGGCCGGCCCAGGACCAGCCAGGACCACGGGTTCGACTGGTAGGTGTGCGGGTCGTGCAGGTTGGTGTGGAACTGGTACACCGTCGTGTGGTAGTTCCACAGGGCCCGCAGGCCCTCGGGTATCCACGGGTAGTCGGTGGGGCGGCCGACCGCCCAGTCCCGGCCCCAGCCGCCCTGGCCGGGGGCGTTGCTGCTGGCGAACCAGCCCCACCACGAGGTGATGTACACGGCCAGCGCGACCAGGATGATCGAGACGAAGGCCGGCAGCACGTCCCGGGTGAGCACGGCCACGTACGGGCGGGGGGCGCCGGCCAGCCGGCGGGCACCCGCGTCCCAGAGCACCACCATCAGGCCGAGGAACAACGCCACGTACAGGCCGCTCCACTTGGTCGCGCAGGTCAGGCCGATGCAGACGCCGGCGGCGATCCGCCACGGGCGCCAGCCCAGGTTCACCCGCTGCGCCAGGACGGCGTTCTCGACGCCGCCGAGCTTCGCGGCCAGCCTGGCCCGGGTGTGGTCGCGGTCCAGCACCAGGCAGCCGAAGGAGGCCAGGGTCCAGAACATCACCACCAGGTCCAGCAGGGCCGCCCGGCTGAGCACCAGGTGCAGGCCGTCCACCGCGAGCAGCAGGCCCGCCACGCAGCCCAGCAGGGTGGAGCGGAACATCCGGCGGGCGATCCGGGCCAGCATCAGCACCGACAGGGTGCCCAGCAGGGCCACCGAGAAGCGCCAGCCGAAGGGGTTCATGCCGAACAGCTGCTCGCCGACGCCGATGATCCACTTGCCCACCGGCGGATGGACCACGTACGAGGCCATCGGGCGGTAGGGCACGGGCTCGCCCGGCGTCATGATCTTGGTGTTGGCGTCCTCGGGCCAGTTGATCTCGTAGCCGCCGTGCCAGAGCGCGTAGGCGTCCTTGGCGTAGTACGTCTCGTCGAAGATGATCGCGTGCGGCTGGCCGAGGTCGGTGAAGCGCAGCAGGCCCGCGAAGAGCGCCACCGCGAGCGGGCCCAGCCAGCCCGCCCAGCGGCACAGGAAGTACCAGAGGCCCTGCGGCAGGCGCAGGCCCAGGCGCAGCAGCAGCGGGGACTGCGCCACGTCGCGCTTCGTCACCCCGGGGCCGTCCGGCATCGGCGGCACCAGGCGCTCCGTCAGGGGCGCGGCCGGGCCCTGCGGGCGGGCCCTGAAGCCGAAGGCGGCCAGCCGTTCGGTCCAGCCCGTACCGGCGCCCGGCGGGGCCTGGAGGGCCTGCCCGTCCTCCGGTGCACCCTGCGGGGAACGGGGGGCCGGCAGGCCGACGCCGCCCTGCGCGGTGTGGTCTGTACCAGTGGGCGTGCGAGCCGCCGTGTCTCCGTTCATCCGCCACATCGTATGGGCGGGGTTCGCACGCGCGTCCGTTCCCTCGGAAGCTGACCGAATCGTCACCAAAAGCCCCGCCGTCCGGGAACTGGAAGGATGGGGCCCGTGACAGGAGTACTCGTTCTCGCAGGCACCCCCATCGGCGACGTCTCGGACGCCCCGCCCCGGCTGCTCACCGAACTGGCCACGGCCGACGTGATCGCGGCCGAGGACACCCGGCGGCTGCGCCGCCTCACCCAGGCGCTGGGGGTGACCCCGGCCGGGCGGGTGGTCTCCTACTTCGAGGGCAACGAGGTGGGCCGCACCCCGGAGCTGGTCGAGGCACTGCTCGGCGGGGCCCGGGTGCTGCTGGTCACCGACGCCGGGATGCCCTCCGTCTCCGACCCCGGCTACCGGCTGGTCGCGGCCGCCGTCGAGGCCGAGGTCAAGGTCACGGCCGTGCCCGGGCCCTCCGCGGTGCTCACTGCGCTCGCCCTCTCCGGCCTGCCCGTCGACCGCTTCACCTTCGAGGGCTTCCTGCCGCGCAAGACCGGCGACCGGGCCCGGCAGCTCGCCACCGTCGCCGCCGAGCCGCGCACCATGGTCTTCTTCGAGGCCCCGCACCGCATCGCCGAGGCGCTGACGGCGATGGCCGAAGCCTTCGGGCCCGAGCGCCCCGCCGCCGTCTGCCGGGAGCTGACCAAGACCTACGAGGAGGTCAAGCGCGGCCCGATCGGCGAACTGGCCGCCTGGGCGGCGGACGGCGTCAAGGGCGAGATCACCGTCGTCGTCGCCGGAGCCCCGCCCGCCGCGCCGCAGGAGCACACCCCGGCCGACCTGGCCCGGCTGGTGGCCCTGCGGGAGGAGGCCGGGGAGCGGCGCAAGGAGGCCATCGCGGCCGTCGCCGTGGAGCTGGGGCTGCCCAAGCGGGAGGTGTTCGACGCCGTCGTGGCAGCGAAGAAGGACGCCGCGGGAAAGCAGTGAATTCCGGGGGTTGCGTGGCGCGAGGGGAGTCGTACCTTGGAGGGAAGGCCCCGGTAAACGCCCACTGAGTTGAAGTTTCGGTACCGGATTCCGCTTCGGAACGCGTCCTTTGTATAGGGCCTTCCAATCCGCTTCCAAGACTTCACAAGACGGGCGTCCACCGCGGCGGTCCGGGCATTTCCTGGAAGGGAAAGACCCAGCCGGGCGAGCGTCCGGCGGGCGCTGGGAGACGGCTATGAGCGAGATGGTGGGCAGCCCCCTCGGGGGCAACGCGCTGAGCACCGCCGGCCTGGCCGGCCGACCGCACACCCCCGTCGAGACCGTGCGGGAGGCGTACTCCTTCGCGTGCCTGCGCTGCGGGTACGGATGGGAGCAGGCGTACGACATCGAGCACCACGTGTCCAAGGACGGCCACGTCGTGTTCGAGTACCACGCCAACGGTGTCCGGGTGCCGTCCCCGCTGCTCAAGCCGACCTGCCCGGGGTGCGGCGGCCACACCGTCCGCATCATGCGCGAGGGCCGGGTCGCCGTCGCCGACCAGCCCTGGCAGCACGCCCCCGGCTACCCGGCGCACGCCGAGCCGGCCGGGGCGCCCCCGGCGGAGGGAACCGTCAGGCCGGCCGGACGCTGGGCCCGGTTCTGGTCGCGGCTGATCGGCTGACGCCGGGGCGCGCAGGCGGGCCGTCCTCCCGCGGGCGAAACGCGGTCGAGGACGGCCCCCGTACGCGACTAAGATTTCCGACCATGGCGGCCACAGCAGACCACAGCACCACCGGGGCGAACGCCCCGACGTACTACGTTTCCACCCCGATCTACTACGTCAACGATCGCCCGCACCTCGGCCACGCGTACACCACCGTGGCGGGCGACGTCCTCACCCGCTGGCACCGCCAGCGCGGCGAGAAGGTGTGGTACCTGACCGGCACCGACGAGCACGGTCAGAAGATCATGCGCACGGCCGAGGCCAACGGCGTCAGCCCGCAGGAGTGGTGCGACAAGCTGGTCGAGGAGGCTTGGAAGCCGCTCTGGCAGCACCTGGAGATCGCCAACGACGACTTCATCCGCACCACCGAGGATCGGCACACCGCCCGGGTGCAGGAGTTCGTCCAGGACCTCTTCGACAAGGGCGAGATCTACAAGGGCGGCTACTCCGGCCCGTACTGCGTCGGCTGCGAGGAGTTCAAGCTCCCCTCCGAGCTGCTCGACGGCGCCACCGAGGACGAGAAGCTCTGCGCCGTGCACAAGCGGCCCGTCGAGTGGCTGGAGGAGGAGAACTACTTCTTCCGCCTCTCCGCCTACGCCGAGAAGCTGCTGGAGTTCTACGCGGCCAACCCCGACTTCATCCAGCCCGCCTCGGCCCGCAACGAGGTGCTGCGCTTCGTCGAGCAGGACCTCAAGGACCTGTCGATCTCCCGCTCCACCTTCAACTGGGGCGTCCCGCTGCCCTGGGACGAGAAGCACGTCCTGTACGTGTGGGTCGACGCGCTGCAGAACTACATCACCGCCGCCGGCTACGGCAGCGACCCGGAGCGCTTCGCCGAGCTGTGGCCCGCCTCCGTCCACCTGGTCGGCAAGGACATCCTGCGCTTCCACGCCGTCATCTGGCCCGCCATGCTGATGGCCGCCGGGCTGCCGCTGCCCAAGCGGGTCGTCGCCAACGGCTGGCTGATGGTCGGCGGCGAGAAGATGTCCAAGTCCAACCTGACCGGCATCGCGCCCACCGACCTCACCTCGCACTTCGGCGTGGACGCGTACCGCTACTACTTCCTGCGGGCGATCCCGTTCGGCACCGACGGCTCGTTCTCCTGGGAGGACTTCACCGCCCGGTACACCTCCGAGCTCGCCAACGACTTCGGCAACCTGGCCTCCCGGGTCGCCGCGATGGTCGGCAAGTACTTCGGCGGGAAGCTGCCGGCCTCCGTTTCGGCCGGTGACGCCGAGCAGGCCATCGCGGACGGGCTCGCCAAGGCCGTCTCGATCGCCGACGTGAAGATCGGCGAGGAGCTGGACTTCGCGGGCGGCATCGCGGCGATCTTCGACTTCGTCAAGCAGGTCAACGGCTACCTCACCGAGCAGGAGCCGTGGAAGGTCGCCAAGGACGAGTCGCCCGAGGGGCAGGCCCGCCTGGCCACCATCCTCTACACCGCCGCCGAGGCGCTGCGCGGCACCGCCGTCCTGCTCAACCCGGTGATGCCCTCCACCGCCGAGAAGCTGTGGGACTCGCTGGGCGCCGCCGAGGGCCTCGGCACGCTCGCCTCGCAGACCGTCGCCACCACCGGTGACTGGGGCCGGCTGCCCGCCGGGGCCACCGTCACCAAGGGCGAGATCCTCTTCCCCCGCCTCGAAGAGAAGCCGGCCGCCTGACATGGCCAAGAAGGACGACGACCGGTCGACCCCGCCGCCGCTGCCGGAACCCCTGGCCGTGGCGGTGGCCGACTCGCACACCCACCTGGACATGCAGTCCGGCACCCCGGAGGAGGGGCTGGCCCGCGCCGCCTCCGTCGGCGTCGCCACCGTCGTCCAGGTGGGGTGCGACGTGCCCGGCTCGCACTGGGCCGCCGAACTGGCGGCCCGGTTCGAGCAGGTGCACGCGGCCGTCGCCCTCCACCCCAACGAGGCCCCGCGGATCCACCTGGGGGATCCGGACGGCTGGTCCGGGCAGAAGCGCCAGGCCGGGGGCGCGGCCGCGCTGGACGCCGCCCTCGCCGAGATCGACGCGCTGGCCGCCCTGCCGCACGTCCGCGCCGTGGGCGAGACGGGCCTGGACTACTTCCGCACCGGGCCCGAGGGCGTGGAGATCCAGAAGGAGTCCTTCCGCCGGCACATCGAGATGGCCAAGCGGCACGGCAAGGCCCTGGTCATCCACGACCGCGACGCCCACGAGGACGTCATCGCCCTCCTGCTGGAGGAGGGCGCCCCCGAGCGCACCGTCTTCCACTGCTACTCCGGCGACGCCGAGATGGCCAAGACCTGCGCGGAACACGGCTGGTACCTCTCCTTCGCCGGCCCCGTCACCTTCAAGGCCAACCAGCCCCTGCGCGACGCCCTCACCGCCACCCCCCTCGACCGCGTCCTCGTCGAGACCGACGCCCCCTTCCTCACCCCCCACCCCTACCGCGGCCGCCCCAACGCCCCGTACCTCATCCCGGTGACGGTCCGCTCCATGGCTGCCACCCTGGGGCTGCACGAGGACGAGCTGTCCGCCGCCATCGCGGAGAACACGGCCCGGGCCTTCGGCTACTGAGCCGGGGCCTTCCGGTCGGGCCGACACCCTCCGCGCCGATATCCTTGGCGGGTGAGCACCACCGAACCCACCCCTGACAGCCACCTGCTGGGCGCCGCCGACATTCGGGAGCTGGCGGCCGCGTTCGGCGTGAAGCCGACCAAGCAGCGCGGGCAGAACTTCGTCATCGACGGCAACACCGTGCGGCGGATCGTCCGTGCCGCCGAGGTGACGGAGCAGGACGCGGTGGTGGAGGTCGGGCCGGGGCTCGGGTCGCTGACGCTGGCGCTGCTGGACGTCGCGCGGCACGTGACGGCGGTCGAGATCGACCCCGTGCTGGCGCGCCACCTGCCGGACACCGTGGCCGGGCGGATGCCGGGCAAGGCGGACGCCTTCGACCTGGTGTTCAGCGACGCCATGGAGGTCACCGAGCTGCCCGGGCCGGCGCCGACCGCGCTGGTGGCCAACCTGCCGTACAACGTGGCCGTGCCCGTCCTGCTGCACATGCTGGCGACCTTCCCCAGCATCGAGCGGACCCTGGTGATGGTGCAGAGCGAGGTCGCCGACCGGCTCGCCGCCAAGCCGGGCAACAAGGTGTACGGCGTCCCGTCCGTGAAGGCCAACTGGTACGCCGACGTGAAGCGGGCCGGCGCCATCGGGCGCAACGTGTTCTGGCCCGCCCCCAACGTCGACTCCGGGCTGGTCTCGCTGATCCGCCGCGAGCCGCCGAGGACCACCGCCAGCCGTACGGAGGTGTTCGCGGTGGTCGACGCCGCGTTCGCCCAGCGGCGCAAGACCCTGCGGGCCGCCCTGGCCGGCTGGGCCGGCTCCGCCGCCGGTGCCGAGCAGGCGCTCGCGGCCGCCGGGATCGACCACAAGCTGCGCGGCGAGATGCTGACGGTGGAGCAGTTCGCCGCGATCGCCGAGCACAAGCCCGCGAAGGACGCCGAGTGATCACCGTACGGGTGCCGGCCAAGGTCAACGTCCAGCTGGGGGTCGGCGGTCTGCGCGCCGACGGCTTCCACGACCTGGCGAACGTCTTCTTCGCGGTCGCGCTGGGCGACGAGGTCACGGCTCGTGCGGGCGAGGGCGTCACCCTGACCTGCACCGGGCCCGACGCCGCCGCCGTCCCGCTGGACGACAGCAACCTCGCCGCCCGCGCCGCCCGGCTCCTCGCCGCCCACCACGGCCTCGCCGACCCCGGCGTGCACCTGCACATCGCCAAGGCCATCCCCGTCGCCGGCGGCATGGCCGGGGGCAGCGCGGACTGCGCCGCCGCGCTGGTCGCCTGCGACGCGCTGTGGCAGCTGGACACCCCCTTCGAGACGCTGCTGGAGCTGGCCGCCGAACTCGGCTCCGACGTGCCGTTCGCCCTGCTCGGCGGCGTCGCCCTCGGCCGCGGCCGGGGCGAGATCCTGGAGCCGCTGCCCGTCACCGGCACCTTCCACTGGGTGTTCGCGGTGGCCGAGGGCGGCCTGTCCACCCCCGCCGTCTTCCGCGAGTGCGACCGGCTGCGGGAGGAGGCGGGCACCGGCTCCGGCGAGGCGCACGTCCGCACGCCCGACGCCGATCCCGCGCTGCTCGCCGCGCTCGCCGAGGGCGACGCCGTCGCCCTGGCCGCCGCCCTCGCCAACGACCTGCAGCCCGCCGCGCTCTCGCTGCGCCCGTCGCTGGCCGCCACCCTGCGGGCCGGCACCGAGGCCGGTGCGCTGGGCGCGCTCGTCTCCGGCTCCGGACCGACCTGCGCGTTCCTCGCCAAGGACGCGGACGCGGCCACCGCCGTCGCCGAGGCGCTGCGGGCCTCCGGCACCTGCCGGACCGCGCACGCCACGTACGGGCCGGTGCCGGGGGCCTCGGTCGTGGCGCAGGGCTGATCGCCGGGCCGACTAGGCTGGGGTGGATCGGGGTGTCCCCGAGGCAGGGGCGGGCCGCGTGCCCGCCCCGCAACCGCCGAACCCAGGAGCGCAGCACACGTGGCCGTCAACCTCGCCACCATCGAGTCCGTCACGAAGGTCTACGGCACCCGCGCCCTGCTGGACGGAGTCAGCCTCGGAGTCAGCGAGGGCGACCGGATCGGCGTGGTCGGGCGCAACGGCGACGGCAAGACCACCCTCATCCGGATGCTCGCCAAGCTCGAGGAGCCGGACGGCGGCCGGATCACCTGGAACGGCGGCCTCGAACCGTCCGTCCTCACCCAGCACGACTCCCTCGACCCGAAGGCCACCATCCGGCACGAGGTCATCGCCGGCCGCGCCGACCACGAGTGGCTCGGCGACGCCCGCATCCGCGACATCATCGAGGGCCTCTTCGGTGGCCTCGACCTGCCCGGCTTCGCGGACGGCCTGGACACCGTCATCGGCCCGCTCTCCGGTGGCGAGCGCCGCCGGATCGCCCTCGCCAAGCTGCTGCTCGGCTCGCCCGAGCTGATCATCCTCGACGAGCCCACCAACCACCTCGACGTCGAGGGCATCAACTGGCTCGCCCAGCACCTCCAGAAGCGCCGCTCCGCGCTCGTCTGCGTCACCCACGACCGCTGGTTCCTCGACCAGGTCTGCACCCGGATGTGGGACGTCCAGAACGGCGAGGTGCACGAGTACGAGGGCGGCTACTCCGACTACGTCTTCGCCCGCGCCGAGCGCTCCCGCATCGAGGCCGTCGAGGAGCAGAAGCGCCAGAACCTGGCCCGCAAGGAGCTCGCCTGGCTGCGGCGCGGCGCCCCCGCCCGTACCTCGAAGCCGCGCTACCGCATCGAGGCCGCCAACGCGCTCATCGCGGACGTGCCGGAGCCGCGCGACAAGAGCGAGCTGATGAACTTCGCCAACGCGCGGCTCGGCAAGACGGTCTTCGACCTGGAGAACGTCACCGTCAAGGCCGGGCCCAAGCTGCTGCTGGAGAACCTCACCTGGCAGCTCGGCCCCGGCGACCGGATCGGCCTGCTCGGCGTCAACGGCGCCGGCAAGACCTCGCTGCTGCGGGCGCTGCGGGACGCGTACACCTCGGAGGGCGACGTCCAGCCGGACTCCGGTGTGGTCAAGGTCGGCAAGACGGTGCGGCTGGCGTACCTGTCCCAGGAGGTCGCGGAGCTGGACCCGGCGATCCGGGTGCTCCAGGCCGTCGAGCAGGTCCGCTCGCGCGTCGATCTCGGCAAGGGCCGGGAGATGAGCGCCGGGCAGCTGTGCGAGCAGTTCGGCTTCGGCAAGGACAAGCAGTGGACGCCCGTCGGCGACCTGTCCGGTGGCGAGCGGCGCCGGCTGCAGCTGCTGCGGCTGCTGATGGACGAGCCCAACGTGCTGTTCCTCGACGAGCCGACCAACGACCTCGACATCGAGACGCTCAACCAGCTGGAGGACCTGCTCGACGGGTGGCCCGGCTCGATGATCGTCATCAGCCACGACCGGTTCTTCATCGAGCGGACCACCGACGTGGTGCACGCGCTGCTCGGCGACAAGCGGATGCGGATGCTGCCGGGCGGCGTCGACGAGTACCTGGAGCGCCGGGCGCGGATGGCCGCCGAGGCGGCCTCGGCCGCCGCCGCTGCCGCTCCGACCGCTTCCTCCGCCTCGGGCGCCTCGGGCGCCGAGCCCGGACTCTCCGGCGGGGACCTGCGGGCGGCGAAGAAGGAGATGCAGAAGATCGAGCGGCAGATCGCCAAGCTGGACGAGAAGGAGTCCAAGCTGCACGCCCAACTCGCCGAGCACGCCGCCGACTTCTCCAAGGTCGCGGAGCTGGACGCCCAGCTGCGGGGCGTGCGGGAGGAGAAGGAGGAGCTCGAGATGAGCTGGCTGGAGCTGGCCGAGCAGGTCTGAGGGCCGGGCCGAGTAGTTCTGAGAGCCTGGCCGGGCAGGTCTGACGACCTAAGCCCTGTCCGGGCGACGGTCGTTCTCGGCGAGGAGCGTTTCGAGCTCCTCGGCGGCCCGGGCCAGCACACTGCGGTCCGGGTCGTGGGGCGCCGTCGGACGGGCCGCGGCGTGCAGCGGCGGGCGGTGCGCGCGGGCGGCGGCCGTCAGCTCGTCCAGCGCCCCGCGGACCCGGTCGATCTCGGCCGGGTCCGGCGTGCGGCCCCCGTAGCGGATCTGCGCCGTGTACGCCGCCACCGCGCCGCCCAGCCGCTCCAGCGCGGCCGTCGCCGGCAGCCACTGTTCGGCCAGGCGCCCCGTGGGCGGCGGCTCGGACAGGCCCTGGCTCACCTCCTGACGGGCGTCCGCGAGCGCCCGGTACGCCGTACGGCGCAGCCACACCTGGGCCTCCCCGGCACCGCCCGTCGCCGCGTCCAGATAGGCGCGCAGCGCGGTCGCGGCCGCCACCAGCCGGGGCTCGATCCGGTGACGCGGGCGCTCCGGCCACAGCAGGTACCCGAAGACCAGCACGATCGCGCTGGCGAGCGCCGTGTCCAGCACCCGGGGCCAGAACTCGGCGGCGCCGCTCTGGCCGCCCAACTGCAGCAGGACCAGCGCCATCGGGGTCATCACCACGGTGTTCAGCCCGTAGTGCGCGGCCGTCGCGTACGGGAGCAGGGCGACGCACCCGGCGGCGATCACCGTCAGCGCCCACTCGTCCGTGGTGAGGGAGAGCAGCGCGGCCGTCACCGCCACGCCGAGCACCGTGCCGACCGAGCGGCTCACCGCGCGCAGGAACACCGAGCCGAGGTCCGGCTTGAGGACGAAGGCGATCGTCATCGGAACCCAGTAGCTCTTGCTCAGCGGGTAGTTGGCGGTCACCGCCTCGCCGACCGCGATGCACAGCGCCACGCGCAGCCCGTACCGGGAGGAGGCCCCGGACAGCGGGCGCGCCCGTAGCCGCCACGGGTCCGGCGGGGGAACGGGGGCGGTGTCCAGGTGCGCCTCGCGTCCGGCCACCGTGTCGGCAGCGGCGCGCAGGGCCGCGTCCAGGGCCTGCCGGGCCGGGGTGTCCGGCTGCCAGTCGGGCACGGTGACGTCGGCGGTGCCGTGGCGCAGGGTCTGCGCCAACCGTACGGGGACGGCGGCGACCTCGGGCGGGACCGGACGGGAGGCCCACAGCAGCCCGGTGGCCGCCTCGGTGGCGGCGAGGGCCGCCTCGTACATCCGCTGCAGGCGGCCGTGGCCGTGGCCGTGTCTCGGGAGGAGGTCCTGCAACTGGTTCAGACGGGCCGTCAGCACCTGCCGGGAAGCCGCCGCCTGCGGCGTTCCCAGGTCGGCGAGGGTGCGGCCCAGCGCCTCGTACGCGGTGGCCAGCGCGCGGAGCCGCGGGTCGGCCTCCGGCCGCTGCCGGGCGCCGGCGGGCAGACCGAGCACGAGGACCAGGACGGCGCCCACCGGCATCATCGGCGCCGCCGCCCACCACGGATGCGGCAACGGCATGCCGCTGCCCAGCGCCGCCGACACCAGCAGCAGCATCCCGGCCGCCGACCCGCGCGGGCCCGTCGCGCTCAGCGCGCCCGAGACGAACGCGGTCAGCGTCAGCGCGGCACCGAGAACGAGAACCGAGACCCCGGCGTGCTGGAGCGCCGTGCCGACCAGCATGCCCAGCGCGGAGGCACAGACGGCGGTGCCGATCCGGGCAGTACGGAGGCGCAGCGGCTCGACCCGGTCGTTCATCGTCGCGTGCATCGCCCCGAGACCCGCGAACACCCCGAGATCCAGCCGGTGGGTCAGCAGACCGACGGCGAGGGGCACCGCCATGCCGACGGCCGCGCGCAGCATCAGGGCCAGGGGGAGGGGCGGCCGGGCGGGGCGTGCGGCGCGGGCCCACCAGGGGGAGTGCGGAGGAAGCAACGAGTCACGTCCGTTCTGCGGCCTCGGGTCGCTGCTGTGCGACATTGCGCGGCAGATGGGGCGTACCCGGCCATTCTAGCCGGGGGTGGCCGGGGGTGGCCGGGGGTGGCTGGGGCCGGTGTTCGTGTCAAGTTCGTACCGATCGTGCACGGCGGGCCGAGGCCCCTGCCGGGACGACGGGGGTGATGGCTACGATGACGGAGGCGCAATTTGCCCACAGGGCGGGCGGGTTCGCCGTTTTGCTGGACGAGTGATGCGTAGACGGTGTGTTGCGGAGCGCGGCCCCCGGGGTGTCCCGGAGCGGCGGTCCGCACGGGGGAGGGGTGAACCGCTGTGGCAGATCCGGACAAGGTGCTCGGGGACTGGGAGAGCAAGCCGCCGAAGCCGGTGGCTCCGTCGGAGCCGGGGGGCTCGGCAGACGATGCGCCGTACCTGCTGGAGAGTCAGATCGTCATCCCCATGGGGGTGCCCATCTACGGCGGGACCAAGGTCAACGTCGCTCCGGTCGTCAGCACGGGGCAGACGGACACCAGCGCCAAGCAGTTGGTGGACGCCTTCGGCAAGCACGACGTCAAGGTCGAGATCGACACGCTGACGACGTTCGCGAAGAAGATCGAGGCCCTGCTGCTGGCCATGGAGGGGTCCCCGGCTGCGCCGTACAAGGTGCAGCAGCAGAAGGTGGAGGGGGTGCACCTCGGCGAGGGCTTCACCGAGGCGACGGCTCTGACGGGGGCCTACGACAAGGTGCACAAGGAACTCGCCAGGCTGCATAAGGACTTCGCGTCGCAGATCCAGGCGATGAAGGAATCGGTCTCGAAGTCGGCGGGGCGTTATGCGGCCAACGAGGACCATACGACGGCGGCACAGAAGGCGGTCGCGGCGAACACAGGTGGGAGTGCGTCGAAGCCGACTGAGGTCGACCTCTGATGGTGGCCAGGGCCGGCGAGGTACGGGGAGACGGGGAGTAGGCATTTGTCAGGCGCAACGAACTTCGAGAAGAACTCCCACCAGGAGCTCTTCGCCATGGTCTCGGGAACGGATCCCGCGACAGTGCTGGCCCGTAGTCAGCAGCTCCAAGCGGCCGGACGCGTGCTGAATGAGCTGAGTGCAGCGCTCAAGTCGCATCTGGGAAACGTTAATTGGGACGGTCAGGCCGGGGAGCACTTCAAAACCTGGGCCGGCAACCTCCAGCAGTCCGCCGAGAAACTGAGCGCCTACGCGGCGAATGCCGGCAACGCCATGCACCAGGCCGGCGAGGTGCTCAGCAGTGTCAAGGCGGGTATGCCGCCGGTACCGTCGGATGCCCAGAATTGGGTGACACAGCGCGGCAAGCAGACGGTCGACGCGCAAGCGGTCAAGGACTACCTGATGTTCAGCCCGAAGCAGCAGCGCACGCCGGGCCCAGCCACCACCAGTGAGATCGACGCGGCCATGCGCCGTTCCGTCGGTGACAAGTGGGTCACTGAGTCGCAGGCCATGGCCGGAACGCGCGAGCTCTACATGGCGCGCCAGGAAGCCATCCACCAGATGGAGAAGCTGAGTCAGGCGTACTCGGCGGCGACGACGACGCTGAATGGGCTCGGCGACAACGTGGTGCTGCCGGGGACGCCTGGCGCGGACGCTGACAGGCACGGCGCGGACACGTACTCAGGCGGTGGTGGTGGCTATGCGGGTTCGGGAGGAGCCCTTCGCTACCCGCGATCAAGTGGTGGCAGTACGGGCGGCAGCTACCACGCGTCCGCCGCCAACTACGGTGGCGGCTCCGCCTCCTACCGCGAACCGGGGACGACTGCCTGGGAGCCGACCTCGGGGGGCGCGGGGTCGATCCCGTCGCACGGTGGCGGGCAGCTGCCGTCGGCGCCGCAGGACGCGGGCACGGGGGGATCGTCGTCCTCGCCGTCCGTCCCGATCGACCCCACCGGCACGGGCCTCGACAGCCTGCCGCCCTCGTCGACCTTGCCCAACCCGACGATTCCGGGCAACGGTCCGTTCGTTTCGGACGGTCCGGGCGGTTCCACCCCCGTCTACCCGGGCGGGCCCAACACCCCCGGCAGCGGGCCGGGGATGCCGGGAATTCCGACGGGTGGGCAGGGCGGCCTGGCGTTCCCGGTCGGGGGCGGCGGTGGGGCCATCCCGGTGAAGAACAGCGGTTCGGGCTCCGTACGGCCGGGTCCGTTCGGTGGTGGTCGGGGGACAGGGAACCCTGTGACACCTCCGCTTCCCGCCGGAAGAGTGTTCGGTCTCAACGAGGCCGGGCCCGTTGGCGGCAGCCGGGGCGGCATGCCCATGGGCGGGATGCACCCCGGCATGATGGGCGGTCACGGAGGCGGTGGTGGTGGCGGTCGCTCCGGCGGCAGGGGGTTGACCTCCACCCCAGGCGGTGTGGTCGGCGGCCGCAAGGGTCCTGCCGCCGGTGGTGAGTTCACGCCGGGAGGTACGGGCCTGCGCAACCGTGCGGGCGCGGGAGTGGGCGAGGGCGCTGCACGGGGACAGGGCGGAATGATGGCCCCGGGCATGGCCGGCCATGGCGGCCACAGCGAGCGCGAGCGTCGCAAGCGTGCCGACTACCTGCACGAGGACGAGGAGACCTGGACCAACGGTACGCCGTACAGCAACCCGGACGTGATTGAGTAGGACGGCACCGTCTGCCCGGTCGCTGGGCTCGCCCAGCGACCGGGCAGACCCGTTTGGGCGGGTTTCCGGCCGATGGAGAGATAGGCGAAGAGCTGGTGATGGGGCGGAAAAGCGGGCGGGTGCGTCGACGGGCAGTCGCTGGGGCGTTGGTGGCAGCGGCGGTGGTGGTCGGTCCGGTTGCCGGGCCGGCCGTCGCTGAGGACACGATCCGTCAGCAGCAGTGGTATCTGGAGGCGATGCATGCGCCGGAGATGTGGAAGACCTCCACGGGGCAGGGTGTCACCGTTGCGGTGATCGATGGCGGCTTCAGCATGGAACACCCGGATCTGGCAGGGCAGTTCCTCCCAGGTAAGGACTTCAGCGGCAGTGCGGGCGGAGTGGGCACAGACGCCACCGGGCACGGTACGGGGATGGCCAGCCTGATTGCCGGGACAGGCAAGGGCAAGGGGGGAACGGGCGCGCAGGGGCTGGCTCCTGGCGTGAAGATCCTCCCCCTGAAAATCGACAACGGTTCCGTCGGACAAGGGGCGTTGGTCTCCTCCGCGTTCCTCGGGCAGATGGGTGAGGCCATCACCTATGCGGTGGATCAGGGAGCCAGGGTTGTCAGCATCTCGCAGGGTATGAACGCGGTTGTTCCGCTGCCCGAAGAAGTGGCCAAGCTGAACGGTGTCATCGCTGCAGCGAAGGCGAAGGGCGCCCTCGTCTTCGCGAGTGTCGGGAACGATGCGAAGGATGGCAATCCGGTCGAGTACCCAGGCGGTCTCCCGGGCGTGGTCGGGATCGGGGCATTCGACCAGAACGGAACGGTGACGGAGGAGTCCACGCACGGGCCGCAGGTGAGTTTGGTGGCCCCGGGCAAGGACATGATCGCTGCTTGCACCTCGCCCACCGGCTACTGCAAGAGCCACGGCACCTCCGACGCGACCGCGCTGGCCTCGGCGTCCGCGGCGCTGGTCTGGTCGGTGCATCCGGACTGGACGGGGAATCAGGTCCTGCGGGTGTTGATCAACACCGCTGGCAAGCCGAAGGACGGTTCGAACCGAACGGATGACGCGGGTTGGGGCGCGGTGCGTCCGCGGATCGCGCTGACGACTCCTGGAGACCCCGGCCCGGCGGATGTGTCGCCGCTCCCGAATGAGACGGCCAAGCCGACGGCCCCCGCACCTTCGCCGAGCGGGTCGGCGACGGCGAGTGTGCCGTCGCAGGGCTCCAGTGGCACGCCGGTGGCGCCGCCGAAGGCTGATGCATCGTCGGGTTCGGGCGGGAGCGCGCTGCCTATCGTCGGTGGTGTGGTGGCGGGCCTGGTGGTGGTCGCGGGTGTGGTCTTCGTCGTGGTGCGGCGGCGGAAGGCTGCCGTTTACCCGCCGAACCCGTAGACCGGGAACGGGGAGTCGTGAAGCGTTGGCGGGCTGCGGTCGGAGCGCTGGCGGCGGCGACAGTCGCGGTCGGTCCGGCCGTCGGCCCGGCCTTCGCCGACACGATTCGGCAGCAGCAGTGGCACCTGGAGGCGATGCACGCGCCGGAGATGTGGAGGACCACCGAGGGGCAGGGCGTCACCGTCGCCGTGATCGACGGCGGGTTCGATCTGCAACATCCGGACCTGGCAGGCCAGTTCCTCCCGGGCAGGGACTTCGGCGGCAGCCCAGGCGGGGTCGGGTCCGACCCGGACGGGCACGGCACCGGGATGGCCGGCCTGATCGCGGGGACGGGCAAGGGTCTGGGCGGGACGGGGGCCCACGGTCTGGCGCCGGGTGTGAAGCTCCTCCCCCTCAAGATCAACAACGGGGCGGTCGAGTCACTCGTCCCCTCCGACTTCACGGGACAGCTCTCCGCAGCCATCACCTACGCGGCAGACCGGGGCGCCAAGGTCGTGAGCATCTCGCAGGCGATGAGTGAGGCGGTTCCGTCACCGGAGGATGTGGCCACGTTGCGGGGCGCCGTCGCCGCCGCACGGGCGAAGGGCGTGCTCGTGGTCGCGAGTGTCGGCAACGACGCTCGGAAGGGCAATCCGGTCGAGATCCCGGCAGCTCTGCCAGGTGTCGTCGGCGTCGGGGCGACCGATCGGGACGGAGCGGTGACGGACGAGTCCGGGTACGGGCCGCAGGTGGTCTTCGTGGCCCCGGGGAAGGATCTGATCGCTGCCTGCACCGCGTCCTCCGGCTACTGCAGGAGTCACGGCACCTCGGATGCGACGGCCCTGGTGTCCGCTTCGGCCGCGCTGCTGTGGTCGGCGCATCCGGACTGGTCGGCGAACCAGGTTCTGCGGGTGCTGATCAACACGGCCGACGGGCCGAAGGGCGGGTCCGCCCGTACGGACCGCCTCGGATATGGCTCCGTGCGGCCGTGGATCGCCTTGGCGGCTCCGGGCGATCCCGGCCCGGCGGATCTTCCGCCCCTCCCGATCGCTGAGGCCGCACCTTCCACCACACCCTCCACCGCGCCGAGTTCGGTGGCGGCCGCGACCCCCGGCAGCGCGCCGAAGGCCGATGCGTCGTCGGGTCCCGGCGGGAGCATCCTGCCGATCGCCGCAGGCGCGGTGGCGGCCCTGGCCGTGGTCGCGGCCGTGGTGTTCGCCGTGCTGCGGCGGAGGCGTGGGTCGACCGCCGCGCAGTAGCGCAGCATCAGCACAGCCCCGCCCGGGTGGTCGCGCGTGGGGGCGCGGGCCCGGGCGTTCGCACCGGGGTCACCCGGGTGGGGGCTGGTGGGCGGTGCGGCGGGGTCGGGAGGGTGGCGGTATGAGTGCGGAGGATGGGCAGGTGCGGCGGGCGGCGGTGGCCGCGTTGGTCGGGACGGCGATCGAGTTCTACGACTTCTTCATCTACGGGACGGCGGCGGCGCTGGTTTTCGGGCCGGTGTTCTTTCCCGGGCTCGGCGCGGTGGGGGCGTTGTTGGCGGCGTTCTCGGTGTACGCGGTGGCGTTTCTGGCGCGGCCGTTGGGGGCGGTGGTGTTCGGGCATTTCGGGGACAGGGTGGGGCGGTGGGCGGTGTTGGTGGTGTCGCTGCTGTTGATGGGGGTGGCGACGGCGCTGGTGGGGGTGTTGCCGGGGTTCGGGGCGTGGGGGTGGTGGGCGCCGGGGGCGCTGGTGGTGCTGCGGGTGTGTCAGGGCGTGGGGTTGGGCGGGGAGTGGGGCGGGGC